>NZ_FMAC01000003.1 GCF_900094555.1 Martinezella hainanensis | reverse complement strand
TCCAACCTGTTCGGCAAGCCGATGGCGCAATTGCTGCTCAATGCCAATGCGACTGTCACGACGGCGCATTCGCGCACGAAGGATCTCGCCTCCGTGGCAAGGGGCGCCGATATCCTGGTGGCGGCTGTGGGACGTCCGGAGATGGTGAAGGCGGACTGGGTGAAGCTAGGTGCCACCGTCATCGATGTCGGCATCAACCGCATCGATGCACCGGAGCGGGGCGAGGGCAAGAGCCGTCTGGTGGGCGATGTCGCCTATGCTGAGGCCTCAGACATTGCCGCAGCCATCACGCCGGTTCCGGGCGGTGTCGGTCCGATGACCATCGCCATGCTGATGGCCAATACCGTCAGCGCTGCCCATCGCTCAGCTGGCAGAAAGCCGCCGAGATTCTGACCGAAAGAGGCGCTTAGGCCACGGCTCAATCGAGCTCGCTTGTCGCCGGCAGCTGAAATTGATCAACCAGCACGAGGAGCGCTTTTGTCTCCTCGCCGAGTTCGCGTGTTGTCGCATTTGTTTCTTCAACCATAGCCGCATTCTGCTGTGTCATCTATCCATCCTGTTGACGGAGGAGTTCACCTCATGGAGAGCGCTCTACTGCTCCTTGCTTGAACGGGCTATGACTTCCATTTGCCGAGAGGCACTCACCACTCGGGTCGAAATGATCTCCAGAACCACCCGCGCTCCGGATGCAATTTCAGTCCGTGAGCGCCCGATGAGTTGCTTTATCTGCCACCCAGCTTCTGCGGACCGTTGGGCAAGATCGCGCACTTCCTGCTCAACGACCGCAAAGTCCCTTCCGGCCCCCCTGCCCGCGCCCACTGATTTCTCGATAACCAGCTTCAACAACCCTACGATATCGTCACGATTTCATCCGGTACTTACCACGATGATGATCGACAACCAGGAAATCGGAAGCCATGCTGCAGCAGCCCTTCCGCAAGCCATAGCGGAAGGGCACCGCCTACTAACTTCGGTTGAGATCAAGCCGGAACTCAAGATGCGGAAAAGCACCGCACCTATGCGATCGACAATACCGTTATGATAGGTTCTGGTAGATGCAACGGTTCCGATAGGAAAAGGGCGCGCAAATCTGGAGCAAAGCGGAAGCGGCCGCTTCAGCATTGAGAAATTGACATGCCGAATCATCGGCTCCCCCAGGAAAACGTCCCGTTATCCCGTCCGTAGATGTCGGCACGTTTCTGGATGCGGTGCCGACAGGCCTTGAATACTCGACTTCGGCATGATTCAATATCATCGTATCGGAAGCGGATTGAACAGGTACCGCGCATGAGCTTGTTCGGTAAAGTCAAACGAACTGAGATCATGAACCCAGTGAGCGGCTGGCTGAAAGTCGTGGCGTGCTCGCCGCCATCGGACATTGCCGGCGAGGTGACGCTCTTTCCGAAATGCGACATCGATGGCGTGATCATCGCCGCGCGCATGGCGCCGACCGCAGTCCATTTCAGCGGCCGCGATGTGCCGAAGCTGAAATGGCCTCATCCGGGCATGATGCTTCCGGTCGTCGTGGATCTTGCCGACCCCAGACATTATAGGGTCGAATGGGAAAAAGTTCCGACGGGGCAGCAGGCGGCCGAAACCCTCGCCGCGAGATTGCGCGCCCAGAAGCAGGACGAGCAGCGGATCGACGAGATTGACCACCCGGCCTTTCCCCGCGTTTGGCGCGAGGCGACGGACGGGGCGACGTCGCCGGAGCAGCTCAATGGTCTCACCGCACAGCAAACTGAACTCGCGCTTGCCGGCGCAAGCGCTGCGGTCGGGCTTGAGCCCTCTATCGCAAAGGTATTGACCGCCGACGAAGTCAGGCCGAGCAGTGCGCCAGGCGGAACATGGGACATCACAGTCCGCGTGATCCACCCGAATGGCGGCCCGGATTGGGACGCAGTGACGCGCATGTCATTCAGCAGTTCCGAACGCCGCCTAAAGCGCACTGCAGCGGGAACTATACTGCCGGTCCTGGTCGATCCCGACAATCACGGGCGAATTATCATAGACGTATCCCGTCTTCCCTAATGGATATGTCCGGGCCGCAGCCCATATGATTGGCCGCCCGTCCCTTCATTGCATTCAAGGCGGTGGCGCGACGGACGCTCGAAGGATCAGCTGGCACTCCATTTTCAGCCGCACCGGCGGCTTCTTTGGCTGCATCACCTTTTCCAGGAGTTCGGTGACCGCCCAACGGCCCATATCCTCGTGCGGCAGCTTCAACGTTGTGAGCGGCGGCAGAATTTTTCGGGCAAGGCTTTCATCGTCGAAACCGATGACGGAAATATCGTCGGGAATCCTCAACCCGCGCATCCTGATCGCATCATAAGCACCCATCGCCACCCGGTCGGAAAAGCAGAACACAGCCGTCGGCGGCGACGGCAGGTCGAGCAGTTGCAGCATCTTTTCCCGACCGAGATCAAGCGACCAGGCTTCCGAAAGGATCAGTTCCGGATCGACGGCAATATCGTAAGTCGTCAGCGCCTGGCGATAACCGCTCAGACGATCGCGAGCCGCTTCAAGCCGCTGTCTGCCGGCATCGATCATGGCGATGCGGCGATGGCCGGCCTTGATCAGGGCTTCCGTCGCCGCATAACCACCGGCGTGATCGCCGGGAATGATCGACGAAAACTCGGCCCGCTGCTGGTGGCAATTCAGAAGGACGGCCGGATAGTTGCCAAGCTTGGAGGGCAGCACCGGCGCCAGCTGGGTGATGAGCGTTGCATAGATTACGCCGACGATCTGGCGTCGTCCGAGATAGTCAAGGATGGATTCAGCGAATTCGACCTGTCCGCCGGTCACGACGGTGAGTGCCGCTAAGCCCTGCTCTTCCGCCGCGCTCCGAACACCTTCGATCAGCGGCGCGGCATGCTGCGAGGCCATGAGATCGTCGATCAGGAGAACGATGATCCCGCCGATCGGGTCATTGGCCGGCGCGGTCTTCTGGTAGCCAAGTTCCTCCGCGACAGCCAGCACCCGCTCGCGCACCTTCTCCGAAACCCTCTTGCCGGGTGCCTCGTTCAGCACGAGTGAAACCGTCGCATGCGAAACACCGACCTGCGAGGCGATGTCGGACATGGTCGGTCGTTTCGTCGTCTTGTCGTTCACTCAGTTTCTTTCTCGGACTCAAGGGCAGCCTGCATGCACGTTAGAAAATCTGACGGGCAATGTGAAGCTGCGGCCCTTGCGGAAGTTAAGTTTATAAGTTACGAAACTTTTCTGTAACTTATTTTGTAACTTAATCCAACCAGAAAGCTTGCGGCCATGACCATTGCCTCCCGCGGTTTCGCCGATACTCATTCCGGGCCGCGCGCGCGGCGGTCTCTCGACGGAACCTGGGATTTTCAGCTGGATGGCCAAACGCCGACGACGATTGCCGTGCCCGCGCCCTGGCAGGCCCACTTTCCGGATCTGCGGGCAACGGCTGGCATCGCAACCTATTCCCGCGGCTTCACAGTGCCGCAGGAATGGCTCGACCATCAGGTCATCGTGCATTTCGGTGCCGTGAACTATTTCGCCGAAGTGTCGGTCAACGGCTGCGCGCTTGGTTCCCACGAAGGCGGCTATCTGCCGTTTGAATTTGTCATCCCCGCCGATCTGCTTACCGGCGAATTGCGTTTGGACGTGAAGGTTACGCTGCCGAGCGCCGATGCCCGGGTCTTCCCGGATTTTCCGTTCGACGAGATCCCGCACGGCAAGCAGAGCTGGTACGGAATGCTGGGCGGCATCTGGCAATCGGTCTGGCTCGAATGCCGCAGCCAGGCGCATATCACCCACCAGGCCATTCGCGCTGATCTCGCCACGGGCGATGTCACCATCGATGTCGAGCTGGCAGCGGCCTTTAGCGGCGCCTTGAAGATCACGCTTCTGGACCGCAACAGTGCAGTCGCAGCTTCGACCGAACTTGGGCTCGACGACGAAGCGTGGGCTTCGGTCGCGCTTAAAGTCGCTGATGTGGAGGCGTGGTCGCTCGATGATCCCGCGCTTTATCGGGCCGTTGCCGAGCTGTCCGAGGGTGGCGCCGTCATCGATGCCGCCGAGCAGAATTTCGGCTTTCGCACTTTCGAGGCGAAGGATGGAAAGTTCTTCCTGAACGGGCAGCCCTTCTACATGCGCGGCGCGCTGGACCAGGATTATTATCCCGAGGGCATCTATACGCCGCCGTCGCTCGAATTCCTGGAGGATCAGGCACGCAAGTCGAAGGAGCTCGGCCTCAACCTCCTGCGCTGCCACATCAAGGTTCCTGACCCGCGCTACTATGATGTGGCGGACCGGTTCGGCCTGCTGGTCTGGACGGAAATTCCGAATATCCAGACCTTCACCGACAAGTCGGCGAAGCGCCTGCTCGATACGATGGAAGGCATCCTGCGCCGCGACGGCAACCATCCCTCCATCGTGATCTGGACCATCATCAACGAGGATTGGGGAACGCGCCTCGTCGAAAGCGCCGATCAGCGGGCCTGGCTGGAAAACGCCTATCACTGGCTGAAGAAGAAGGACCCGACGCGGCTGGTCGTCGACAATTCCGCCTGCATTCCGAATTTCCATGTCGTCTCCGACATCGACGACTACCACTATTACGCCTCGGTTCCGGAAATGGCGCGCGAATGGACCGACTGGGTATCGGCCTTCGCCGGACGGCCCGACTGGTCCTATTCGCCGAACGGCGATGCCAAGCGGCGTGGCGACGAGCCGCTCGTCGTCTCCGAGTTCGGCGTCTGGGGCCTGCCCCATCCCGAAAAGCTCAAGAAGGACGGCAAGGAACCCTTCTGGTTCATCAACGGCCTGGAATGGGATAGCGACGGTGCGACCTATCCGCATGGGGTCGAACAGCGCTTCCGTACCTATCAGTTCGACAAGGTCTTTCCATCCTTTGGCTCCTTCATCGAGGACGCGCAGTGGCATCAGTTCAATGCCCTCAAGTTTGAAATAGAGGAGATGCGCCGCCACGCCTCGATCCAGGGCTATGTCATCACCGAGCTGACTGACCTGCATTGGGAAGCCAATGGCCTGATGGACATGCAGCGCAATACACGCGCCTATCACCATCGCTTCCATGAGATTAACACCGATGTCGTCATCGTCCCGCGCATGCAGCACCATGCGGTCTGGGCAGGCGATACGGCGAGCGTCGAGCTTGAAATCTCGACCGGCGGCAAGGCGATCCCCACAGCCGAACTGAGCTGGAGCATCGATGGTGCAACCGCCGGCAAGATGGCAATCCCGGCGATAAACGCAACGTCGGTGCATCATCTGCCCGCACTATCTCTGCCCTTTACCGCGGCCATGGCCGGCAGACAGGTCAGCGTCCAGTTTACAATCATCACCAGCGGCAAGGAGATTGCACGCAACAGCCTCGACGTCAGCGTCTATGAACGCCGCCCCAAGCCCATGCTTTCCGTCTACTCGGCAGAACTCGAAATCGCCCAATATCTGACCGCGCTCGGCTACGCGGTTGTCGAGGCCAATAAGGCGGATGTGCGGGTTGCGTCTTCCCTGAGCCAGGCTGATATCGACGCCATGGAGCATGGCGCCCGGTATGTGTCGCTCGCCGATGTGGCGCCGCTGCCCTTCGGCAACCTGCGCAACGACCAGCCGAACTGGAACTACCCGACCGGCGGCGACCGCGGGCAATCCATGCCGCAGATGCGCGTCACCGAACGCAACGGCACCATATGGAAAGGCAATTGGGTCACAGGCTTCAGCTGGGTAAAGCGCTCGGGAAAATTCGAGCGCTTGCCGGGCGGCCCGCTGACCGACCTTTCCTTCGTCGGCGTCAACCCGAACCGCGTCATCACCGGCTTCCGGCCGATCCATTTTGACGGCCTGGTCCATGCCGGGACGATGGTTGGCTGGATCCACAAGCCATGCGCAACCATTGCCGAGCGGCAGGTTGGCGCCGGCCGCATCGTCGCCACGACCTTCGGCCTGATGCGCGAGGCGGCCGGTGTCGATCCGGTCGCGGCGACCTTGCTTGATTGCATCATCGAGACGGCAGCCGGATAAGCCGTCAACGAATATCACGCAGCTCGTTAGCTGCGGCGCAGCGCATAAGGGCCAGCCCGCAACGGGCGGCCGGGAGGAAAACAAAACAGCCTGGAGGAGAGACATGCGTAACCTGTTGAGAACATCGATTGCGGCATTAGCCCTAATGACCGCCTTTCCGGCATTCGCAGTCGAAAATGTCGTCTGGTGGGACTTTCTGTCCGGAGGCGATGGCGTGCGAATGAAGGCGCTGATCCAGCGCTTCAACGATGAGCACAAGGACAAGATCCAGATCACGGGCACGACGCTCGAATGGGGCATCCCCTACTACACCAAGCTGCAGACATCCGCAGCAGTCGGCCAGGGGCCGGACATCGCCACCTACCACCTGTCTCGCCTGGCAGGCGCGGTTGCGGCCAAGACCATCTCGCCGATCGATCCGAAGGAGCTCGAGGCCGTCGGGCTGAAGGACGGTGACTATCCACCGAATGCAATCGCCGCCTCGACGGTCGATAACGTCCGCTATGCCGTCCCCTTCGATGTGCACGGCGAAGTGCTCTACTACAACAAGACTGTACTGAAAGATCTGGGTGCGCTGGGCAACGACGGCAAGCCGACCGGCATCGACACCCTGGAAGGCTGGCGCGCGGTGCTGGCCAAGGCCAAGGAGGCCGGCAAGAACGGCGTCGTCATCTCCTCATCCAACGGCGATCTGCGCGATATCTACACCCTGTTCGGCCAGGAGGGCGGCCAGCTCACCGCCGACGGCAAGTTCCTGCAGGGCGACAATTTCGACAAGATGGAAAAAGCCTACAACGAAGTCGCCGAATGGGTGAAACAAGGTTGGGCGCAGCCCTATATCGACACCGAAACCATCACACCCACCTTCATCGCCGGACAATCCGCCTTCTTCCTGAATGGCAATTGGGAACTGCCGACCATGGAAACGGAAGTCGCCAAGGGCAACGGTTTCGATTACGGCATGGTCAACATTCCGGCCTGGATGGGCAAACCCGCCAACTGGTCTGACTCTCATTCCTTCGTGATCCCCAACAATGTCGGCAAGACCATGACGCCGGAAAAACGCGCCGCGGTTCTCGAAGTCATCCGCTGGATGAATGTCAACTCGCTGGAATGGGCGGCCGCCGGCCATATCCCCGCCTATCTGCCGGTCAGCACTTCGGCCGCCTACAAGGCGCTCAAGCCGCAGGCAGATTATGCAGCCATGGCGCTCAACGCCTTCTACATGCCGAAGACGCCGCTGACGGGTGCGGCATCGAAATTTGACGACGATTGGCAGAATATGGCGTCCGGGCCGCTGAATGGCGAAGGCGATGTGAAGGAAACACTCGAGAAGTTTCGCGAACACATGAACTCTCAGTGATGTTTTCTTCAACAGCTCCGGGGCTCCTCCCTGTCCCGGGGCTGCATTAGCGAGAGAGGTGACGGATGGCCGCAGTCAGCAACAGGAAGCAGGATAATGCGGTCGCAGCATTGCTGGTCGCACCGGCGGTCATCGCGTTTCTGGTGATATTTGCCTACCCGACATGGCGGATGGTGGCGATGAGCCTGACCAATGCGCCACTGATCGGACCGGGCGAATGGGTTGGCCTCGACAATTATGCGCGCCAGCTCTCCTCCCCCCAATTTCAGAAGGCGCTTCTGAACACCCTCTATTTCATCGTCCTGACCGTCGTCCCCGGCACGTTTCTCGCGCTGTCCATCGCCATGGGCATCAACCGCCTGAGCGGGCGCATACAGATGTTGGTTCTCGCCTGTTTTTTCCTGCCCTCGATCCTGCCGGTGTCGGTGGTGACCCAGATCTGGACCTGGATTGCAAACATGCAATACGGCGTCATCCAGACTGTCATTGGGCTGTTTACCGGCGGGCGGCCGCTTCCGGTGCTGCGTTCGCCAACTTATTTCATGCCGTCAGTTGCAGTGGTCACGATCTGGTGGACCATCGGCTTTAACATCCTGCTGTTCCTTGCGGCGCTGCGTAGCATCTCACCTGACGTCTACGAAGCGGCCGCACTCGACAATGCCAACCGCTGGCGGGTGTTTTCGAGAATAACCTGGCCGCTGATCTGGCCGGTCACGGCGCTGGTGCTGACGCTGCAGCTGATTGCGCAGTTCAAGATCTTCGCACAGCCCTATCTGCTCGGCTATTTCGCCCATACGCCGGCGGATGCGCAAACGGTGGTCATGACCGTCATCTACGATCTGGCCTTCAAGCAGAACAAGGGTGGCGAAGGTGCGGCCGTCGCCACCATCCTGTTCGTCATCATTCTCATTGCCTCGGTCCTCCAATATCAGTTCCTGCGGGCGCGAGGCGAAAAATGAGCGGTCTCACCACAGGCGCGCAAACAGAATTGACCACGGCAAAGAGCCATGTCGCCTCACGAGGCTGGAGCGGGCACGCGTTGACCGCCCTGACGGCGTTCGGCGCTCTCATCTGGTTCTTTCCGCTCTACTGGGCGGTCATGACGTCGATCAAATCGGACACCGAAGTGGTAAGCCGCTCGCCCGGGCTTTTTCCGAAGGCACCGACGCTTGAGCCCTATCGCTATGTGATCGAGCGATCGAGCATCGTGCAATGGTATGTGAATTCGGTCGGCACCTCGGCGATCATTGCGGTTCTGGTGCTTGCGATGAGCGTCGGCTGCGCCTATGCGCTCAGCCAAATCCAGTTTCCCGGCCGCCGCGTGATCTATGGGGCGCTGATTGCCTCAGTAATGGTGCCGGCGGAGGCGCTCATCATCAACCATTTCGTGCTGATGAACACGTTCGGGCTCATCAACAGCTGGGGCGGCATCGTACTGCCGCAGCTCGTGGTGCCATCGGTCATCATCATCCTCAAACAATTTTTCGACCAGATTCCGAAAGAATTCCGCGAGGCGGCGATGCTCGACAATGCCGGGCATTTGAGAACGCTCTGGAAGATCTATGTGCCGATGAACTGGGGCGTCATCACAGCGCTCGGCATAACCACCTTCATCGCGGCTTGGAACAATTTCCTCTGGCCATTCCTGGTCGCGACATCGGACAGCACGATCACCATTCCCGTCGGAATTACCCAGGTTAAGGATGTTTTCGGCGTGCGTTTCGCCAAGGATATGGCCGCAGCGGTCCTCGCCGGCCTCCCCGTCGCCATTCTCTACCTTGTCTTCCAAAGGCAGATCACGCGCGCGATCATGCTTTCAGCCGGGATAAAGGGATAGGCAGCCGGCGCCATGGCGGAATGAGATCGCTGGAAATCTTTCCGATCGCCAAGACCATGCTACTAGCTCGGAAATGAATGGCAGCCCTCTTCCTTCTCAAAGACTGACACAAGCGCCTCAATGGAGTACCACCAAACTGCCTCGCTGTGTTCGTGCGTGCGTATATGAACCACCGCAGCGGTTGGAGCGATGACCGCGATCCGGCGAAGGGCAGTGCCCGAACTCTGAATATCGTATCGACGGCGAGCTGAATCGCCTCCGTCCAATAGAACCCTCAGCCTGCCGTTCGTCTTCGCGCGGGCTTACCTGACGATACATCGGAAATGGCGGTGCGACTTTCACACCATGATTCCGAAGTCTTTCTCGAACTCGCTGATACGCTCCTTGTAGGCGCGGGGCCGCACCCACTATGGAACAAGATCGTCTCGTGGGAGACCTCGGCGCGCTTCGTGAGGATGGCGGCCCGGCTGCCAAGCGCCTGGTGGTGGTGGCTCACGAGTTGACGAACGAGACCCGCGCCGGTCTGGCCGAGGGCGTGATCAAGGTTGTTCTTTCACATCCGGCGCGGCTGCTTGCGGATACGCTGGTGCGGGCGATGGCGGAGGCACTGGACACCTACAGAACGCCGACCGTATTCCAGCACATGCTTCCTTTTGAAATATATACCGCCGCCAACATCTGAAACGATAGGGAACGGGTCGCGCAAAGTTTGAGTTGACCGTTTTCGATGGCGGGGCGACACTTGCAACCTGTAGCAAGGCAGGAGGAAAAACGATGGATGAGCCAGACCGCTGGCGGCACATGGCAAGCGCACCGAAAGACGGCAGTCGGATCCTTGTCACGATCCGCCCGTCAGAGCAGGGGCCGGCAGAAGTTGACCTCGCATATTGGTCGAATGGCGATCAGTTCGGCACGGAAGGCTGGCGCGCTTCCGATTCCTCGCCCGGGCACATCATCGAATATGCCGAACCGGAACTGAAGTGCTGGATGCCGATGCCCTCGGCTAATCTCAATCGCACCTCAATGCCCTCCCCCTGGGAAGGCGACAACGCCCAGCAACTCGACGGGTCGGGGATTTGAGAGCCTGCGCCGGCTTGTCGCGAAGATTCGATAATAAATTTGCGTCAGCAAAAACGGTCGAATCGAGGCGACGACAATAGCCAAACATCGAGCCTCAGGCGCGGTTCGTGGCAATCGCGAAAAGCAGCACGAAATTACCATTGGCATGAGGATACGCATGCCGACGGCAAGCAAGCCGTTCTTGCGCCCTCTGCTTCACCCATTCCCGCTTCACCCTCCTCAATATAGGAATACTGCGCACGCTGCTGCGGTTTGAATGTCGCCGTAGCCGCTCATCGGCGCGCCTTATCGCCATTCACATGAGCTTCGGCGAAGGATCTCAGCAGGGGATTTCCGTTGATGCGCTCATGCTCAATCGGACCACCTATGCTGCAGCTTGAATTTTAACGCGTTAAACAATAAAATTCTCGCGCGTTAGTTTTTATTGTGACGCAAAGCGCAAAAGAATTTACCTGGAATTTACGTCCCTGGTTGCGCTCCCGACCCTGTGGACGCATAAGACCACGATTAGAGGCGGCAGCTGGAAAAATGGTCGACTTTCGATGGAAAAACTGACGCATAAGACGATGGAGGACTTCGCGAAGTCCTGCGGTGTCTCCCGCCCTACCCTTTCCAAGTATTTTGACGATCCGACCAGCGTGAAACCGGCGACCCGAGCGCTGATCGAGGCAGCACTTCGTTCGTCGGACTATCAGCCGAATCTTTATGCGCGGAACCTCAATCGCAAGCGGACACGCAATATTGGCATCCTGGTTCCCGCCCTTACCGACCCCTTTTATGCCGAAATGGTCAATCGCCTGGAATTGCGCCTGCGCAATGAGGGCTATTGGCCGATCGTATTCTCGTCGCATGGATTGCCGGAACTGGAAGCCGAAGCGGTCAACACGATGTTGTCGTTGAAGGTAGCCGGTGCGCTTGTCGCACCGTTGGGACAGAAATCCGATCCACGCGCCTTTGAAAAGCTTACGCAGAACCTGCCCATCGTCTATTTCGACACTTATATCGAAGGGGACACGCCGTTCATCGGCAACGACAATTACCAGACCGTTGCAACGATCGTCGAATATCTCTGCCGATCCGGAGAAGCGCCAGCCTACCTCGACATTCCGCATGTCAATCACAACTCACCGGAGAGGCTGGCAAGCTATATCGCCACCATGGAAGCCGCAGGCTGCGAGCCGCTGGTGATCAGCACCAATGCCGCCTACACATGGGAGTTCGAGCGCATCGGATACGAGCAGATGGACGGCCTGCTCCGTACGAAGTCTCTTCCGCGCAAGACCATCCTTTGTGCCAATGATCGCCTCGCCTTCGGCGTGATGTCGGCCGCCTTCGCGCATCGGCTGAAGGTAGGACGTAAAAAGGGGGACAATTTGCGTATCGCCGCCCATGACGATCACCCCTTGAGCCGCTACACCTGCCCGCCGCTGACGACGATGGCACAGGATTTCGCCGCTATGACTGTCAATAGCGTCAATACACTGCTGACGCTGCTTGGGGACACAGCCACGCCCACTCAGCCGATCGCACGCAAGGTCAGCCTGGATGGAACGCTGGTCATGCGGCAGTCAGCCTGAAGCGGCGCCCGCTATTCATCTAAAGCAAGGCGCCCTCGAAGCTGCGCCACGCCGCGACGGCCTCCTCCACCGCCCGGCGGGCCTCTGCCACATATCTCCCCATCGACACGAAGCCGTGGATCTGCCCCGGCCAATGGCGATGCACCATGCGCGCCCTTTCTTCCCGCAGCCGCCTGGCATAGGCTATGCCTTCATCGACCAGAATGTCGTGTCCGGCAGTCGCGACGAAGGCCGGCGCCACTCCGGCCAGGGTCTCGGCCTGCAGCGGCGAAACCCTCCAGTCTGCTATATCGGCTATAGTGCGAACATAGTGATCGCGAAACCATTTCATGGTCGAAGCGGTCAAGCCGAAGCCCTCGGCATAGCGGCGATAGCTATCGGCCGTCTGGGCGGCATCGGTATTGGGATAGATGAGCAATTGCGCCGCAAGCGGCGGGGCATCGCCAGCGCGCGACATCAATGCCAGCACGGCGGCAAGATTGCCGCCGGCGCTATCGCCGGCGACCGCGATCCTGCTGGGATCGATGCCGAGATCCGCAGCCGATTTCGCCACGAATGCCAAAGTCGCAGTGCAGTCGGTCAATCCGGCGGGGAACTTGTGTTCCGGCGCTAGGCGGTATTCGGGGCAGATTACGGTACATTTGGCAGTATTTGCGAACCATCGGCAGATTTCGTCGTGCGATTCGAGATTGCCGATGACCCAGCCGCCGCCGTGCAGGTAGATGAGACCTGGACCATCCTTCGAAGGCGCACCGATACCGCGATAGATGCGCAAGGTGATCGGACCATTCGGGCCGACAATTCGCCGATCGTCCACCGAAGTGACGGCCTCCCTTGCACCCTGGAGTGTCGGGCAATTCGCATCGTAGTCGATACGCGCCTCTTGAGGTGTCCCGGTTTCGAATGGCCGGCCATCCGACCGGCTGGTCATAGCGAGAACACGCCGGGCGCTTTCATCCAGCTTTTCCATTGGACTGCTTCTCCTCCGCTGCGATCAAGCCAGAAGGCTGCGTGCTTCATCCTCGTCAAGACGCGGCGGCGGAGTGAACTCCCCACCGATGCCGATCGACTGCCGGCTTTCGCCCGATTGAAGAATAGCCTCCATGACTTCAAGGACATGAAGTGCGAGGTCCCCCGAGGCTCGGGGCGGCCTGTCCTCCTGAAGCCCTCGCGCAAGATCGGCAACACCGAGCATGCGGTAATTGGCCCGATCCGGTGCGGCAAAAGGCCAATTTTTCGCACCGTAAAGTTCACCCTCGCTTTCAAAGTCGTACCAATCTGCGCCGCGCTCGGACAGTGAGACCGTTCCGCCGAACGTGTCCGGGTCGGGCAAGCGCAGCGAACCTTCGGTGCCGTGCAGCTCGATTGGATGATTGGAGTGGCGAAAAACGTCCCAGGACGCACCGAAATTCACGGTCGCGCCGGACTGGAATTCCAGAAGCGACAGGATGTTTGTGGGCGTGCCGACCTTGAAACTGGTATTCTTGAATGGGCCATCGGCGGTGATCACCCGCTCTTCCTGGCCTTTGGTCGCCATTGCCATGACCCGCACGACCGGGCCGAGCAGGTTCACCATCATCGTCAGATAATAGGGACCCATATCGAAGACGGGGCCGCCGCCCGGCTGGTAGTAGAATTGCGGGTTGGGGTGCCAGTGCTCCATGCCACGCCCCATCATGAAGGCGGTACCGCTGACCGGACGGCCGATCGCACCCTCTTCCATCAGGCGGCGCGCCCGGCGACCCGCTGCACCGAGGAAAGTGTCAGGAGCAGAACCCAGCCGCAATCCGCGCCGCCTGGCTTCCGCCACGAGAACACGACCATCCGCCGCCGATGTTGCTAGCGGCTTTTCCGTGAAGACGTGCTTGCCGGCCGATAGGGCCGACTTGGTGACGTCGAAATGGACGGCGGGAACGGTGAGGTTCAGCACGAGATCAACTTCGGAATCGGCGAGCAATTGGTCGACACTCAGCGCACGAATGCCGTATTCACGAGCCCGCAGCACGGCCGCATCGGCCGATATATCGGCGCAGGCCCGCAATTCGACGCCTGAAAACAGCGCCGCATTGCGCAGATACGTCATCGAGATGTTACCGCAACCGATAACGCCGATGCCGAGTTTAGCTTTTGAATTACCAGCCATATTTCCCGATCCTCCCTGATCCTCTACGCCCGCTCGCCGCGTTTCAGCGCGTTCAAGCGACGACTCCCGGGTTGATTTAAAGCATCTTATTTCTTGACGCGCGACAAATTTTTATAAAACATATGCGAATACTGGCGCGGAGGTTTGGAGGTCGCCAGTCTTCCTGGGAGGGAAATATGACAGATATCAAGAAGACACCGGCTGGTTCCAAGATTGCCGGACAATCGATAATGCTTGATCGTCGTCAGCTGCTATTGGGTGCTGCCGGCGCCGCTTTCGGCACGGCAACGCTTGGAGTTGCCTCAGGCCTCGGCATCCGCCCGGCACGCGCTGCCGATCGAACGGAAATCAGCTTTGCCAGCGCCAGCTTCTTCGGCAAGGAAGGCCTTGGCGACCTCGTCAAGGCTTTCAACGAGTCGCAAAGCCGCATCACCGTCAAGTTCATCGAACTGCCGCCGCCGAGTTCGTCGACGGAAGTTTATCAGGGTCTCGTCCAGCAGCTCGCCCGCCGTAACGGAACGCCCGACGTCTTCAGCCAGGATGTCATCTGGATTGCGGGCTTTGCCTCCGCCGGCTGGGCGCTCCCGCTTGACGAATATTTCCCGAAAGACAAGCGCGCCGATTATTTCCCGGGCACGGTGGCTGCCTGCACCTATGGCGGCAAGCTGACCGCACTGCCATGGTTCGTCGATTCCGGCATGTTCTACTATCGCAAGGATCTGGTGGAGAAGCGTGGCGGCAAGGTGCCGGAAACCTGGGCCGACATGGCGACGATGGCCGCAGAGGCGCAGAAGGCCGGCGACGCCAAGTTCGGTTATCTCTGGCAGGGCAAGCAGGCCGAAGTTCTGGTCTGCGATGCGGTGGAAATCATCGCATCGAACGGCGGCTCCATTCTTTCCGCCGACGGAAAATCCTCTGTCATCGGCGACGATGCCGCCGTTGCCGCGATCCAGTTCCTGTATGACACCATCAACAAGACGAAGATCAGCCCTCAGAACGTGCTTTCCTGGGACGAGGAGCCCTCTCGCCAGCCGTTTACGTCGGGCGAAGCCATGTTCATGCGCAACTGGTCCTATGTCTATCCGATCGCGCAGGACCCGAAAGCCTCGCACGTCGTCGACAAGGTCGCCGTCGCGCCATTGCCGCATTTTGCCGGCGGCAAGAGCTCCGCGTGCCTTGGCGGCTATCAGCTCGGCGTCAATGCCAACTCCAAGAAGCGGGAAGCGGCGATCGAATTCCTGACCTGGATGTCCTCGCCGGAAACCCAGACCCGGCTTGCGCTTAACTTCGGTCTCGCGCCTTCGCGGCCTGCCATCTTCCAGGATGCGAAGCTGAAGGCGGAACAGCCGTTCATGGCGAGCCTTCAGAACGTCTTCACCGGGGCCACGCCGCGGCCGATCACGCCGCAATATGCCAAGGTGACGCTGGCATTGCAGTCGAGCATTTCGAAGGCGCTGGTCAGCGGCAACGTCAAGGCGGAACTTCAGGCCGCCGCAGCCCAGATCAACAAGATCGTCGGCTGAAATGGCCATGACGATGACGGTTGCCGTTTCCGAGCAAACCCCAGGCAAATCGAGGGCGCTGTCAAGCGCCCTCTGGCCCTGGCTGTTGCTGTTGCCGGCATTTCTCTCGCTGGCATCGGTATCCTTCTATCCGATCGTCAATGGCATCTATCTGTCCTTCACCAACCGCTCGCTGATCACCCAGGACAATGATTTCATCGGCATCGCCAATTATGCGCAGCTGCTGGCCGATCCACCGTTCTGGAATGCCTGGTGGCACACGATCTGGTTCACCCTCATCTCGACTTTGCTCGAGACGTTCATCGGCCTGGCGATGGCGCTGATCCTTTGCGAGACCTTCGCCGGCCGGGGCACGATCCGCGCCGCCATGCTCGTGCCCTGGGCCATGCCGACCGTTGTCACGTCCAAAATGTTCGGCTGGCTCTTCGATGGTCAACACGGCATCATCAATTTCATCCTTCTGCACGCGGGATTGATCGACCAGAACATCAATTGGTACGGTTCCCCCAATACGGCGCTGACCACGATCATCCTTGCCGATGTGTGGAAGACCACGCCATTCATGGCGCTTCTGTTGCTGACGGGGCTGCAGACCGTTCCGAAATCGCTGATCGAGGCCGCCCGCATGGATGGGGCAAGAGCCTGGACGATCTTCTGGCATATCCGCCTGCCGCTTCTGATGCCGACGCTGCTGATTGCAGGCCTCTTCCGTGCGCTCGATGCGTTCCGCGTCTTCGACCTGGTCTATGTGCTGACGGGCGGCGGCCCGGCCGATTCCACGGAGACGCTTTCGACGCTTTCCTACAAGGTACTCTTCTCGACGCTTCAGTTCGGCTACGGCTCGGCGGTATCGACCGCCATGTTTATCACCGAGGGACTGATCGCCGTCGGCTTCTGCATCTTCCTCGTGCGCCAGATCAGGAGGACGACATGAACGAAGGTCGCTCAGTCTTCCAGAACATCCTCATCTATCTCGGCGCCCTGTTCATCCTCGTCTGGTCCGCCGGCCCGTTCATCTGGCAGTTTTCGACGTCGCTCCAACTCGACAAGGCTCTGACCGAGGGAACGCCCTCGCTCATACCGAACCCGTTCACGCTGGAGCACTACTACAACGCCTTCGTCGAAAAGGGCCTGCATCACTATGTGCTGAATTCGCTCGTCGTTTCGCTTGCGACCACAGCACTCTGCTTGATCGTCGGTTCGCTGGCGGCCTTTTCGCTGTCGCGCCTCGATGTGAAGGGCCGTTTCGGCATCCTGACGGTCATCCTTTCGGTATCGATGTTTCCGCAGATCGCGCTTGTCGGACCACTCTATCTCATCGCCTCCGATCTCGGGCTGCTCGACACCTATACGGCGCTGATCATCACCTATCTCGCCCTCGGATTGCCGCTGGTGACCTGGGTCCTGTTCGGCTATTTCGAAACGCTCCCGCGCGAGATCGACGAGGCAGCCCGCATGGACGGCGTCGGACCGGTCGGCCTGCTCTGGCATATCATCCTGCCGATGTCGTTGCCGAGCCTGGTCACGACGGGCCTGCTTGCCTTCATCACCGCCTGGAACGAGTTCCTGTTCGCGCTGGCCTTCACCTCGGACAGCGACAGCCAGACGATCCCGGTCGGCATCGCCAACTTCACCAACCAATATTATGTGCCCTGGGGAGACATCGCCGCCGCATCGGCTGTCGTCACCGTGCCGCTCATCATCTTGGTGCTCTTCTTCCAACGACACATCATCGAAGGCCTCACCCAAGGCGGAATCAAGGAATAAAGGGAATGCGCAAGGACATAAAAGTCGGCTGCCAGACGTTTACATGGGAAATGCTCGGCAATGCCTGGGCGGGAACGGCAGACGACCTGCTCTCGGCCATTTCCGCCGGCGGCTATTCGGGCATCGAAATCACCGACACGATGATCGGCCGCTATGGCGCAGACCCGCATGCCTTTGCAAATGCGTTGAAGGACTGCGGCCTGACACTCGTCTCCTTCGCCTTCGGTTCCAAGAGCGGCTTTACGGTGGCCGACGCGATGAAGGACGATCTGGCGACGGCGAAGCGCTGGATCGACTATGCCGCGCATTTTCCGGGAGCACTCGTTTCCATCGGTTCGGCAACAGTCGTGTCCGACGGTCCGCGAGACGGCAAGTTCGCCATTGCCGGCGAGTTCTACAATCGCGCCGGAGAGCTGGGCAAGGCCGCCGGTGTCCAGATCGCCGTGCATCCGAGCTCGCATCACAATACGCTATTGTTCGACCGCGCCGATTACGACCGCATCTTCGCCTTGCTCGACCCGAGCCTGGTCGGCTGGGTGCCGGACACCGGCCATATCCTGCGGGGACATGCCGACATGCTTGACACGATGCGCACCTATCAGGACCGTATCCGCTACCTGCATCTGAAGGATGTCGATGCGCATGACCGATGGGCGATGCTGGGCAAGGGCGTTCTCGATACGCCAGCCGTGATCGATCTCGTCTCGGCAGCCCCACGCTTCAATGGCTGGCTGGTGCTGGAAGAAGAATCCGAGACGGCCGGCGCCGATCCTGCCGCTGCGGTCAAAGCCAATCGCCAAACAATGCGCGGCTACGGCGCATAAGGAAGAGAACCATGATCGAAAAGGAAAGTCGCCGTCTTCGCGTCGGAGTGCTCGGCTGCGGGCCGATCGCGCAATTCGCGCATCTGGAATCCTGCGTCAAGGCGCGGAACGCCGATCTCTACGCGATCTGCGATGCGGCGCCCGATCTTCTCGCCCGCATGGGCGCGACCTATGAGCCGCAGAAGATGTACGACGATTACGATGCCATGCTTGCCGATCCGGATCTGGAGGCCGTGATCGTCGCGACATCTGACGCCTATCACGTGCCGATGTCCATAAAGGCACTCGAGGCTGGAAAGCATGTGCTCTGCGAAAAGCCGATCGGCGTATCCGTCGAGGAAGGGCAGCAGCTGGCCGAGGCGGTACGTCGATCGGCCAAGATCCTGCAGGTCGGGCACATGAAGCGCTTCGACCCGGCGCTTGAGGCGGCGCGCGATTTCGTGCGCGACGACATAGGCCAGATCTTTGCAATGAAGGCTTGGTATTGCGATTCCACCCACCGCTACACCAATACGGATGCGGTGCAGCCCCTGCCCGTCACCAGCAAGCTTGCGCGCAAACCATCAGGCAATCCGAAGGCCGATCTCAGGCAATATTTCATGCTGGCGCATGGCTCGC
This sequence comes from Martinezella hainanensis, assembly GCF_900094555.1. Lineage (GTDB taxonomy): Bacteria > Pseudomonadota > Alphaproteobacteria > Rhizobiales > Rhizobiaceae > Rhizobium > Rhizobium hainanense. Next base: position 651,108 of record NZ_FMAC01000003.1, on the reverse strand, counting down.
ATCTGGTCGACACCGCGCGCTTCTTCTGCGGCGAGATCGTCGCGGTTCGCGCGCGGCTTCTCGAACGTGCCGGCGCCTATTGCTGGTTCGTGGAGACCGAGTTTGCCAATGGTGCCCTCGGGCATCTGGACCTGACGGTTGCCGTGCGTATGGATTGGCACGAAGGTTTCCAGCTTTACGGCGAGAACGGCTCGGTTCTCGCAAAGACCTTCAATCCCTGGTACTTCCGCTCGAGTGAAGTGGAAATCTTCCATGAAAAGGATGCGACGAGCAGAAAGCCGCTCGGTGCGGACGGCCATTTCTTCCGCCGGCAACTGGAGGGGCTTGCCGATACTGCGCTGAACGGCGCGCCGATGCGCGGCGCCAATGTCGAGGACGGCCTTGCCTCCATCCGCGCAATGGTAGCGATCGCCCGATCGGTCGAACGGGGCGAGCGCGTCGAACTCGCATCGGTTTCGGGAGCGGTCTGATGCAGATCGGGATCTTCGCCAAGACCTTTCCCGGAACGGAGCCGCTCGGCGTTCTCTCGGCAGTACGCGACAGCGGTTATGCATGCGCACAGTTCAATCTTGCCTGCTGCGGCCTCCCGTCCATGCCCGATGCCGTTTCGGAAACGACGATCGCAGCGGTTCGTTCGGCCGTAGACGCGACGGGCATCTCGCTTGCCGCCCTGTCGGGTACCTACAACATGGCTCACCCCGAGATCGCCGTGCGCCGGGCAGGCCTTGCCCAGCTCGCCGTCGTCATCGAAGCGGCAGCAGCACTCGCCATTCCGCTGGTGACGCTTTGCACAGGAACGCGCGATCCGAATGATCAATGGGCTCATCATCCCGACAATGGCGATCCTTCGGCCTGGGCCGACATGGCGGCGGAAATGTCGGAGGCTCTGGAGCTGGCTGAGCGGCACGGCGTCGATCTCGGCATCGAGCCGGAGCAGGCCAATATCGTCACCTCGGCAGGCGATGCCCGCCGGCTGATCGGCGAGATGGGATCGCGACGGCTGCGCATCGTGCTCGATCCTGCCAATCTCTTCGAACAGGCGACGCCGGCGCAAGCAAGGGCGATCGTCGCAGAGGCGATCGAAACCTCGGCCGGTCACATCGCCTTGGCCCATGCCAAGGATCGTCATGCCGACGGCCGCTTCGCAACCGCCGGGCAAGGTGTGGTGGATTTTGCCGACTTCATCGCACGGCTGCGCGCCGTGAATTTCGACGGACCGCTCGTGACGCATGGCCTTTCGGCTTCGGAAGCGTCCGGCGTCGCCGGCTTCCTCAAGGCGTTGATCTGATGGAAAAGAAAACGTTCAAGCGCGGCGATGCGGAACTTGCCGTCTATGAGAATAGTCAGGGGCTTCCGGTCGTCTTTCAGCATGGTCTTGGCGGCGATGAGATGCAGGTGGCGCAGAATGTCCCTGCCGCAAATATTCGCCGGCTGACGCTGGAGTGCCGTGGACATGGCGCATCCTCGCTCGGCAATGCGCGGTCCTTTTCGATCCGTATGTTTGCCGAGGACGTTCTGGCCGCGGCGACTGAATGCGGTTTTGACCGCTTCGTCGTAGGCGGTATTTCAATGGGCGCGGCCATTGCCCTGCATCTTGCCCATCATCACCCCCACCGGGTCGCCGGGCTCGTTCTCGTGCGCCCCGCCTGGACCTTCGAGGCATCGCCAGACAATCTCGAGCCGATTCGCACCGTCGCCGCCCTGATCCGTTCGCACCCGATCGAGGAGGCCAAAAGGCGTTTTGTCGCCTCCGAAATAGGGCGACGGATCGCTTCGGAGGCACCGGACAACTTCTCTTCCCTGCTCGGCTATTTCGACAGGCCGGATGCCGTCGCCTTTGCCTCTGTTCTGGCTGATATCGCCGCAGACGGGCCAGATGTTCCGCAGGCAGCTGCCGCCGTCCTTGCCGTGCCCACCCTGATCATCGGCAACCGGCAGGACGCGATCCATCCGCTCTCCTGCGCGCAGACACTCACCGATATCATTCCAGACGCAAGCCTTGTCGAAGTCACCGCCAAGGCTGTCGACAAGATCAGGCATTTTACCGAAGTCCAAGACGCCATTGCGCATTTTCTAGCATCCAAAACAATCCGGAGCTTTGTTCCATCATGACGTCCAAACCCCTTTCCGGCCCGGCGGCCATCGCAGCGCTTCCCCGCAACAGGCTTCTCGGCGAATTCTCGCTCTGGTCGGCCGACCTTGCCAATATGGAAACCGACCTCAAGCGCATCGAAGCCTATGTCGATCTGCATCACATCGATGTTGCCGATGCGCGCTTTACCCCGGGTTTCCTATTCTTTCCGGATTTTGTCGCGCGCATTGCCAAGTCGACCGCCAAGCCCATCCATGTCCATCTCATGGTCGAGGCCGAAATCGTCGAGGAACAGACACGCCAATTCATAGAGGCGGGCGCGGATTTGATCAGCGTTCATGCTGAAAACGGCGATGCGGGCTTGCGCGCAATCGCACTTGCCAAGGAGCTGGGTGCCGAAGCTGGCGTGGTGCTACGACTGGAGACGCCCGTATCGGCGATCGAGCCTTTCATCGATCATGTCGCCTTCGTCACGCTGCTTGGAACCTCGATCGGCGTCAAAGGACAAAGCCTTTCCGAAAAGGCATGCGACCGATTGATCGAAGCGCGCTCCCTCCTGAGAAAAGCCGGCCGCGAGGATCAGATCATACTCGCCGCCGATGGAGGCATTCGCGAGCAGACGGTGCCGCTTCTGCGCCAGGCCGGAGCACAGACGGTGGTTCTCGGGTCGCTGGCATTCGGCGACAAGAACCTTGGCGACCGTATTGCCTGGCTGCATGGGTTGGAGAGCCGAATTTCGTGAAAAAGGTCGCTCTTGCATTCGATCTCGGTGGAACGGAGCTTCGCGCTGCGCTTATCGATGATGCCGGATGCCTTCTGGCGTTCTCGTCGCTGTCGACGGACGCGGCCGGAGGCCCGGCCGCCGTCATCCGGCAGATCGAACTGCTGGCCGAAACGGTGCTGACGGAAACGCCCGATCTTTCTCCAATCGGGATCGGGATCGGCGCGCCTGGCCCGCTCGATCCGGACGCCGGTGTTGTCATTGCCGCTCCGACCCTGGTCGGATGGCATGAAGTTCCGCTGGCGGACATTCTCCACAGCCACTTCCAGCTGCCCGTACGGCTTGAAAACGATGCAAACGCGGCAGCGCTTGGCGAATGGCGATATGGCGCCGGCCGTGGGGCGGGATCGATGGTGTTCGTCACAGTATCGACTGGTATCGGCGGTGGCGTGATTGCCGACGGCCGGATTCTGCACGGCAGACGTGGCCTCGCTGCCGAGATCGGCCACATGACGATCACGAGCGAGGGCGAACGTTGTTTTTGCGGGGCAGTCGGCTGCTTTGAGGCAGTCGCCTCCGGCACGGCGCTCGGCAGGCGTGCAACCGCCCGCACCAGACCGTCAGACGGATCGGTACTGCGCTCGCTCGCCGCCGACGCCGACGTCACCGGACGACATGTCGTCGAAGCCGCACGAAAGGGCGACGCCGATGCGCTGGAGCTGCTGGATGCCGAGGCGCGGTGGCTCGGGATCGGCTTTACAAATCTGCTCCACCTCTATTCCCCCGACGTGCTTGTCATGGGCGGCGGAATTTCGCATGGCTTCGATCTTCTGCATGATCAAATGGTGGCGACGGTTCGCGAGCGCGCCATGCCCGCCTATCGCAACGTGCCGATCGTTGCCGCACAGCTCGGGCGCCATGCCGGGCTGATCGGGGCCGCCAGCCTCATCTTCGATGGCTACGGCAAAGCTGACTTCGAGCCGATGAGCCCTAAAAGCACGGACAAACCTGGTACGTCTGTATCTGCCGGTAAAAAGGAGGCCAGCAATGGCTAATCTCAAACTCCGCGACGCCCGTAAGTCCTACGGCGCCCTTGAGGTGATCAAGGGCATCGATCTAGATGTCGACGACCGTGAATTCGTCGTTTTCGTCGGCCCCTCCGGCTGCGGCAAGTCCACGCTTCTGCGCATGATCGCCGGTCTCGAGAAAATAACGGGTGGCGATCTGATGATCGACGGCAAGCGCTCGAACGATATCGATCCGTCGCAACGCGGGCTGGCAATGGTGTTCCAATCCTACGCGCTCTACCCGCATATGACTGTCGCCGACAACATGGGTTTTGCACTCAGAATCGCCGGCGTCTCGACAGACGAGCGCGATCAGAAGGTCAAAGAAGCGGCAAAGATTCTGGAATTGACGCATCTGCTCGACCGCCGGCCGAAAGATCTGTCGGGCGGCCAGCGGCAACGCGTTGCCATCGGCCGTGCGATCGTTCGAAATCCGAAGATATTCCTGTTCGACGAACCGCTTTCCAATCTCGACGCAGCGCTGCGCGTCAACATGCGGCTGGAGCTGATGCGCCTGCACGACGAACTGGCCGCAACCATGATCTACGTCACCCACGACCAGATCGAGGCAATGACCATGGCCGACAAGATTGTCGTCTTGAATGGCGGCCGGATCGAGCAGGTCGGCTCGCCGCTGGCGCTTTACAATACCCCCGCAAACATCTTCGTGGCCGGCTTCATCGGTTCGCCGAAGATGAATTTGCTGCCGGCAACGGCTGAGACCATCGGCCCAGATGGCATATCCGTGGCATTGGGCGGCGGAAGCACCATGACCGTTCCAGTCTTTTCCGAAAAGGTGAAGGTAGGTTCAAAACTGACGCTTGGAATCCGCCCCGAACATATCCGTATCGGCCAAGGCGACCAGTTTACAGGACAGGTCGTGCTTGCAGAGCGGCTTGGGGGCCTGACGATCTTTCACGTCGCTACCGCATCGGGTCATTCGCTTGTCGTCCAGACAGAAGGCGCCGACACCACCCCACTCCATACACCGATCTCACTCCATATCGATCCGGGCATGTGTCATCTCTTCGACGATGAGGGAAAATCGCTCGCCAAGCTGAATTGACGATCGCACGAGGTCATCCTATCCCTTGGGGCAGAAAATGGTTGCCGGACATATCCTCGGACGGATTGTAACTGTTTAGGCGGTTCCCACATGCCTTCCAACCTGCCACGAAGTCCCGATCTCGCGAATGAATTCGGGAAGCGCCATCAGCTGGCAACGTTATCGGCTGACGATGACGCCGTAACCCTCAAGCATCTGGCTCGGTGCCAACATGCTCAGGCCACTCGCCGCCGTGCATTCTTGAACTGTGTCGCGGTGGAGACCCTTGGGGCATGAGCAGCGCTGGCCTCATTGCTCTCGATAACGGTTGTCGTGGTGCGGCCGCAGGTTTGCTGCTGATGATGACCGCCGTTTTTCTGCGCCATCGCCCCGTAGAATTCATTCGCCCCGCCCTGGCTGCGGCCGGTTCCGCCTCTGCGATTATCGACGCACCGGGCTTGCCGTCGGAGTGGCATTGGGCAAGGCTGCCACTCATCGCACTGTCATCGAGCGGCTCGATCGCCTTCTGGCTCTGGGCACGGGTGGTTTTCGACGACGATTTTGTCTTCCGGCCCTGGCATCGCAACGTCTGGATCGCCCTGGTCGGCCTGACGCTGATTACTTCCTATGGCATCGTATCGGCTTCTGCAGCCTCGGCGATCAATCGGGTTCTTACGGTCGCCAATCTCAGCTTCGGGGTGCTCGCAATGATGCAGACGATTGCGAGCTGGCGAATGGATTTGGTTGCCGGGCGACGACGGTTGCGCGTCGCCGTGCTGATGGGAACGCTGACCTATATCGCGTTCAATGCGATCGCCAATCTCTCCTCTGTCGCCATCCTGACATGGTCCGCCTCGGCGCGAAACCTCGCCAACGGGATTAGTCTTTGCTTGTTGGCGGCGCTTGCCGGCTGGAGCGTGTTCCGCACGGCCTCACCCGATCAAGCCGTTACCCCCGAACGGGCAGCTACATCCGTCGACAGTCTCTCTTCTGCTCCGATCGAAACGGAAGGCAGTCCAGGAATTGAACCGGCACTTCTCGCTCGCCTGGAGCGCCTGATGACGACCGAGCGCATATATCGTCGCGAAGGGCTGACCATCGGCTCTCTTGCCGCATTTATGAGCCTGCCGGAATATCGCTTGCGTCAAATTATCAACGAAGGTCTTGGCTACCGCAATTTCAACGCCTTTCTCAACCGGTATCGGATCGATGAAGCCAAGGTGGCTCTGGCCGATCCCAGCCAAAAGGACGTGTCGATCCTGACGATCGCTATGGATGCCGGCTTCCAGTCGCTCGGCCCGTTCAACCGAGCCTTCAAGGCAGAAACAGGCCTGACGCCGACCGAATTTCGCCGTCAAATCCTCACCCAGCCGACGGCGAAACAGCCGGATGCAGCAAGGAATGTTATAATCGGCAAGCCGCGGTGAGAAATCGGCAAGTCATTTTCCAATTTTCGGCGAGAATGCGCGGGCTCCGCGCGGCATAGTCTCCATAAGATAGGAGACCGCCATGAACGTACCAATCAAAGAACGTTTCGTCTTGAGTGCGATGTTGAGCCTGTGCGCTCTGCTCGCCTTCGCTCACATCAAGCCTGCTCGGGCGCAGGACACGAATAATTCGGTATGGCCGACCAAAGAATGGCTAACATCAACGCCGGAAGAGCAGGGCATGGATTCCGCCGCACTCGCCAAGCTTGTCGCCTATGGGGAAAGTCACAATTTTGACAGCCTCCTCGTCGTGCGTCACGGGCACATTGTCACTGAAGCCTATTATGCGCCCTATACTGGGGATGTTCCGCACGAGATATTTTCCTCCACAAAGGCGATTACCGGCACGCTTCTCGGCATGGCCTATAAGGACGGCCTGCTCGACCGTCTCGATCATCCCGTACTCGACTTCTTCGCCGACCGGCACATTGCCAATGTGGACGACAGAAAGAAGGCGATCACGATTCAAAACCTTCTGGACATGACGTCCGGCCTCGATTGGGATCAGGGGTTTGAGGGCGGTACGCAGCAAACAATGCAGGATATGTACCGGGCGTCCAATTTGACCCAATTCATTCTTGATCGCCCCATGGCCCATCCGCCAGGAGAAGTTTTCAACTATAGCAACGGCAACCCGGATCTCGTTTCCGCGATCATCACCCGGCTTACCGGCAAGCCCGAGGAGGATTATGCGCGCGAAAAGCTCTTCGCTCCCCTAGGCATTACCGATTTGCATTGGGACCGCGATCCCCAAGGTCTGACAATCGGAGACGGGATGCTGTTCTTGCTGCCGCGCGACATGGCAAAATTCGGCTATCTGTATTTGCATCATGGCGAGTGGGAGGGAAGGCAACTTCTTCCAGCCGGCTGGGCGGATGTTTTGAGCCACAGGATCGTAAATACGCATGCATCATACGATCCCAGCCAGAGCTACTCGAACTTCTTCTGGATATTGCCCGAACGGCACGTTTACATGGCGAACGGCAAGGATGGTCAGAATATAGCGGTGTTTCCCGATCTGGATATCGTGGTAGTGACCACCGCCAGAAAATATGTCCCGCTCCGCAATCTGGCTGATAATGTTTCCTCGGCGGTCAAATCCGAATCGGCGCTTCCGCCAAACCCGAACGCGGCCGAGCAGCTTGCCAATACGATCAAGGATGCTGCGGTTGAGAAACCAACGGCCGTTGGCCCAACCCCGGAGATGGCCTCCACCAGTTCCGGAAAGACCTACAAATTTCCCGACAACGATCTGGAATTAAGGTCACTTACCCTATTTCTGACCGGCCCTCATCCGCATCTCGAATATGAACAGTATTTGCGTTATCCGGCGGGCTCTTCAATCGCGCAAGACGTACCGATCGGACTTGACGGGCTCTATCGCAAAGGCCAGCCCGCGCTTTCCGGCCACTACCCGGGCCACATCCCCGCCGCCAAAGGGAGGTGGTCGGATGGGCATACATTCGTGATCGACATGCAAGACATTGGATACGGCACGCAGATCAAATATGTCCTGTCGTTCAACGGTGACAAGCTCAATATCAGCCGTATCGATGAGGAAGGCTGGAAACTGTCCGCCGACGGTAAACGGGATGATTGACTGGCGTCCATTCACCCCTGCAGTGCCCAGCATGACGTTGCCGATCGAAACGCGCTTGACCCACAATTTTCGACCGATAGAAATGAACTGAGGCTTTGCAACCAATATCGTTGGTCAAGAAAGCTGGCTGGAGCCGCCGCTTCCCAGACCCTATCCTGTCTTTCAGAAAAGACCGACGATGATGACCTCGAGAATTCTGCAGCTTGTCTTCGTTTTACTATGCCTGGGTGCTTTGAACGGATCGCACGCCATGGCACAGGAAGCCGTGTCTCCCCTGGCGGGCAGCTTTGCCGACTTATGCGCCGCCGACAGCGAGCATCCATCGAAGCTCTGGCGGATCAGCAGCAGGCTGGATCCTGCCTCATGGAGATCGCGTATCGTTTGCGATCTCTCCTCCCCTTCCAGGCCGATATTGCGTATCACGGTGCATCCAGGTGACGCCCCGGACCAGAGTGTCGGCGATGCGCCGACGGAACGGGTAGAAATCCAGATCAGGAAAGAGGTCATCAAATTCGATGAGCCGACTTGGTACCATTTTGCCTTTCGGCTCGAAGCCCCCTGGCGGGGGCTTGGCAACCGCACCGTCATCCATCAGGTAAAGCAAAACATCCCAACGGAAGAGACGAAACCTCTTGGAGCTTGCCAGGCGGCAAATCCGCTCTTCAAAATCGAGGCCATACCGACGGAAACAGGGGCGAACTTCGTTGCCAAGGTGCGCGGAAGCGCCGACTGCAACGCCGGTGAGTCCAAGATAATCTGCGGTCCCTGGCACCTGAATGTGGGTGACTGGAACGATGTGAATGTGATGCTGAAGCCAAGCTTGCGGGAGGGAGCAAGCTCTCTGCAGGTCTATCTCAACGGACGCGCCTGCGACACTTCCTATACGGGGCGCCTCGGCTTTCTCGATCACGGTATGCGCCATCAAGACGGCCGCCCATTCATCGACGTTCAACCGCGCTTTGGGATCTACAGGGACACTTTGCCCGATATCGTGCAGTCAATCGACTTCGCAGATATCCAGTTCTGGTCGACGGATCCTTCCAGTGATCCCGCTTGGTCGAAACTGGCAATATCCACCAAGTAATCATCCGGTGCCGTTTCGTTCGGCCAGATCCAGGCAGGTTCGACAAACTGGTCGAGGAGGTTATTCCAACGAACAGTGTCCCGCTCGATAACCGGTCAGGCCGTCTTCGGTAGACGCCAGCTGCGAGGATCTTTTCGGGCCGATGACAGAAACGCTCCGTGCGGCCTCCCGTTTACGCATCGCGTATCGGTAGCAGCACCTCAAAAACAGGTCGGAAAAACACGACTTTCGATCGCCGCTGCCACAATTACGCCCGCCGTTTCCGGAATTGTCTGCGGCACGCATACCCCGTCGACACGGGGCGCAATCCGATGCGTTCTTCGGGAAGTATGGTTATCACATGAAGACTACGAAATTTGTTCTTTTGCCCGCTCTGGCTTTACTGATGGCAAGCACTGCTGCGCATGCGCAGGAATGGAGATATCTGCCGGATTACGGCGATGACCTGGACGGCGGCTATGTTGCTCCACGCTATTTGCGAGAGGCGCCGCCACGCTATCGCGACGATCCGCATCTCGACGATGGCTATTACTATCGGGGTGACCCCTATAACTATAACGACGATGAAGACGGCGATTTCCCGCCAGCTCCTCGTCCGCGGCGGCAGGCTTCGATCGATCGGAATGCGGTGTCTCCCCAGTTCAGTCCGGGCCTCAAGGATGACAAGCGGGCCAGTCTGGCGCAGTCGCCGATCCCGCGTACGGTCGTGCGCTTCTCTGGCTACGACCCCGGCACCATCGTCATCTCCACCAAGGAAAAGCGCCTCTATCTCGTGCTCGACGACGGAACTGCCCTCAAATACGGCATCGGTGTCGGCAAGCAAGGTTTCTCCTGGAAGGGCACGGAGACGATCAGCCGCAAGGCGGAGTGGCCCGGTTGGACGCCGCCCAAGGAAATGATCGCTCGCCGCCCAGAATTGCCTGACCACATGGAGGGTGGCCTCAATAACCCCCTCGGAGCAAGAGCGCTCTATCTCGGTTCCACCCTCTATCGCATCCACGGCACCAACGAGCCGAACTCGATCGGCAAGGCGGTGTCTTCCGGCTGCATCCGCATGGCAAATCCGGATGTCATGGATCTCTATGGCCGGGTCGGCGTGGGAACAAAGGTCGTCGTGCTCTGATCGCAGCCAGGGCTGCCGGGCAGGGCCGAAAGCAGTCATCATTTGACTGAGAGAAATCGCGGTGACCGGGTTCTAAACTGCTGGCCTCTCAATTTGCGTCATGGCGGAAACGACCACGCCGAGAGAGGAGCAGGTGACAAGATCATTCAGCGCCATGTCCGCCGCAGCTCCGCTACGCGCGAAGCCATTCGCCTGCTGAATGAGGCCTGCCAACATGGGCAGGCCAGATCGAAAGAGCACTATAAATGAACAAAGCGTCGTAAAACTTCCCGTGAAACAGCGCTTTGTTTCATGCAAAGATCACAGCCTAACCATCTGCAATCTTGAATTCATTGGCACTATCCATTGAACGGGAGACATCAGCTTGGGAAGCTTCTGCTCCGTTGAAGAATTCCTGCAGGAGACGCGATATGCGCTCTGGCGATGTACCCTTGGCATATTCTTCCTGCATCCGGCGTCTGACTAGCATTTCCAAGACTGACATGTCTTTCACCTCATAATTCCGGCGCGAGGCAAATGTCGCTCTCAATGGCGCGGGAGGCAAGTTACAGTTTTTTCATGGTCTTGATGGCCTGGCGACAAGACTTCTGGCCTTTTGCCGCCACCTCATGCCGGAGACGGTGCTGACCGAAGCGTGATCGATCTTTCGCTTGCCAAATGGCGACGCATCGTAGATTTGAAAGCGGCCAATCGGTCGGTTGTTTGCGCTTCGTTAACCTGCGTGCTTTAGCGGGCCACACCCCGACTATTGGATGATGTCGCCTGCAAGGAATGAATAATGCCCATAAAGAAAAGCTCTGCCTCTGACGTTTTCCAGCGCAAGATCTCGGATTTTTGCGATATGCGGCTCAAGCCGCTGCTTCAGCCGCGTAGCTTCGAGAATATCAAAGGCTTCATGATCGGCCTGATCGTTTTCCAGTCGCGTCCCCCTCTTCGGGCAGGACGTGTGGATTTCCAGGAAATTGCCTCGCTCTGCGGCATGGATGAGGAAATGAGCCCGGAATTCAAGCGGGCTGCCCAGCCCGGCTTCGACGCGATTCTTCGCTGGCTGGGAGCTGCGAAGGCCAATACGGCCCGCATTTCACCTGCCGTCTCTCCCGTCGTCGCGAAGGCCCCTCTGCGGGTTCCCGGCAAAGCCATGCCGGCACAGACCGAACGTCGTGCTCTAGCCTCCTAATACGAACTGCATACCGGCCCGTATCAGCGGACCGGTATGCCCTTTGTCCGCCTCGACAGATCGCAAAAACCTGTACAGTATAATACCAGTTCTCGAACGAGACGAGATTTTCGTCATCGTGCCATCAAAGGAAGTTTGCCTTGGCAACTGATATTATCGAACTGGTGAGGAAAGAGCTGGCTTCCGGCGCTCAGGGGATGCCGCTCTACAAACAACTCAAGAGCGCGATCGAAGCGGCCATTCGCAGCCATGCCTTCAAATCCGGCTCGGTATTGCCGGGCGAGCGATCGCTTGCCGAAACCCTCTCCCTGTCGCGCGTCACAGTTCGAAAAGCACTCGCCATGCTGGAAGAGGAAGGCATGTTGAGCCGACGGCAGGGCGCGCGCAGCGAGATCGGCTCCCGCGTCGAAAAATCCCTTTCCACCCTTACCAGTTTCTCCGAGGACCTGCGTGCCCGTGGAATGGAACCGGGTTGCGTCTGGATTTCCAAGCAGTTAACCCGCCCTTCGCCGACCGAAATGATGGCGCTCGGCATCTCCGCCAATGCGCAGGTCCTGCGAATGCGTCGGGTGCGGACGGCCGACGGCGCCCCGATCGCCGTCGAACATGCCGCCGTGCCGGTACGCTTCCTCCCCTCACCTTCGCTTGTCGGCGATTCCCTCTACGAAGCGCTTGCCGAGCGCGGCGTCCTTCCAAGGCGTGCCGTTCAGCGCATGCGGGCGCGTGCCGCCACGCCAGAAGATGCGCAGCATCTGCGCTGCGAGCCTGGCGCGCCAATTCTGACGACCGAACGGCGGTGTTTTCTCGCCGATGGAGAGATCGTCGAATATTGCGAGACTCGCTACAAGGGCGAGGTCTATGACTTCGTTTTCGAACTGCAAAGGTAATACCAGTTTAAAACCGGTTGCTTTCTGGTGATCATTCTCTATCGTTGCGCTCCAAAAGGGGTGCGGAATGCGCAAGGAAGATCTCAATCTGAGCCTCATCGTCTCATGCCAGCCCGTTCCGGGCGGGGCGATGGATGAGGCTATTTTCGTCAGCGGCTTTGCGCGTGCTGCGCTGGCCGCCGGCGCCCGGGCGCTCCGCATCGAGTCGGCAGCCTATGTCGCAGCCGTCAGGGCGGCCGTCGACGCGCCGATCATCGGTATCATCAAGCGTGACCTTGATGACAGCCCGGTGCGCATCACCCCCTTTATCGCCGACGTCGAGGCGTTGGCTGATGCCGGCGCCGACATCATCGCCTTCGACGCCACTGACCGGCCGCGGCCGGCAACGATCGAGGCGCTGCTTGCCGCCATCAAGGCGCGCGGTCTCTTGTCCATGGCCGATTGCTCATGCCTGGAGGATGCGAAACGCGCGCTCGGCGCCGGCGTCGACTTCGTCGGCACCACCATGTCAGGCTATGTCGGTGGCCCCGAGCCTGTCGAGCCGGATATCGCACTGATTGCCGCCATGCGGGAGCTCACGCCCCATGTGATCGCGGAGGGACGCATCCGCACCCCCGAACACGCGGCGGATGCCGTGCGGGCCGGCGCCGGCGCCGTCGTCGTCGGCTCCGCGATCACGCGGACCGAGCACGTCACATCCTGGTTCGACGCTGCCGTTTCGGCAGCGTTCTCCGAGCGTGATGGCGCAACGCTCGCAATCGATATCGGCGGCACGAAGACCCTCGCGGCGTTGGTTCGGGGCGCGCAAGTGCTTGGGAAAACGACCATCGCAACCCGCCGCGAGGCAGGTCCAGACGCCTGGCTTGCAGCCATTGCAGAGCACACAAAGTCCTGGATCGGCCAATACGGACGTGTTGGCATCGCCGCAACCGGCTTTATAGACGACGGGCGCTGGTCGGCGCTCAATCCCGCAACGCTTGCAATCCCGGACGGCTACCCGCTGGTGGCGCAGGCCAGCAAGCTTTTCGGCAAACCGTCTTTCGCCTTCAACGATGCTCAGGCAGCAGCCTGGGGCGAACACAGGTTCGGCGCCGGCGCCAACGAGGATACCGTCTTCCTGACCATATCGACAGGGATCGGCGGTGGCGTCGTGGTCAATGGGCGGCCGCTATTGGGTGTAGCCGGCCATTTCGGCCTGCTCCGTGGACCGACGCACGGCCAGTCGCCACTGGAGGACGTCGTTTCAGGTCGATGGATGGCGGCCGAAGCCGCCCGCGCCGGGCATCCAGCCGAAGCCCCCGAGATCTTTCGAAAGGCGCGCGAGGGCACCGGCTGGGCCGAGGCGATCGTCACGCAGTCCGCATCGCGCGTCGCACTTCTATGCCGTGACATCCAGATGATGTTTGCACCGAAACGCATCGTCATCGGCGGCGGCATAGGTCTGGCGGCCGGCTATCTCGAAGCCATCGGCGTGCAGCTTGCCGGGCTTCCGTCGCATTTGGCGCCGCGCCTGGTTGCCGCAAGCCTCGGTCCCCATGCCGGCATCATCGGCGCGGCAGACCTTGCCGGACGCCATCGATAAACAGACCTGCCTAGCCCGACCAATAATGATAAGGAAAGGGAACAGAAATGAAATTCAAGCACATATCGTCCGCAATGCTCGCCCTGATGCTATCTGCCACCGCGCTGCCGGGGCTGGCAAACGCGAAGGTCGTCGTCCTCGGCTGGCCGGGAGGTTCGGAGGAAACGGCGCTGCGGGCCACCGCCGATCTCTACAACAAGACGGCCTCTGACGCCGACAGGGTCGAGCTCCTGTTTTTCAACCGTGACGGCTTTTTCGACAAGCTGCAGGCCGACATGGCGGCCGGCTCCAATGCCTTCGACGTCAACCTGGTCGCAACCTATTCGATCGGGCGTTACGCACCCTATATGGAGCCGATCGAGCTCAGTGCCGATGCCTCGAAGGTATTCGGCGATGCGGTGCTGAAGACGATGCAGTTCGACGGCAAGCAATATGGCGTGCCGACAGACCTGTCGCTGCATTTCATGTACTACCGCAAGGATCTCGTCGACGCGCTCATTGCCAATCCCGATGCAAAAGCCAAATATGCCGAGATCGCCAAGAAATATCTCGGCAAGGAGATGGCACCCAAGCAGCCCGATGACTGGACCTGGGACGACTGGGCGGCGACCTCGCTCTATTTCAGCAAACAGGTCAATCGCCAGAGCCCGGTTCGCTATGGCACCGTGTTGCAGATGAAGAACCTTCTCTTCAACATGATGGTGTTCCAATCCCTGCCGCGCTCCTATGGCGGCGACTGGATGGATGCCAGTGGCAACGTCACGATCGACTCGGATGCCTATAAGACAGCATTGAAGCTCTACAAGACGCTTTACGACGCCGGCGCCTCGCCGAAGGATTCGCTGAGCTACGAATATGCCGAAACCAATGCCGCCTTCAGCTCTGGGCAGGCAGCAACCGCCCTGCAATGGAACGCCGCGGCGGCCGAACTCACCGATGCGAAGAAGTCCCCCGCCGTCGCAGATGTCACCGGCATCGTTGCGCCACCGGCCGGGCCGAATGGGCGCACCGACCACATTCACGGCCTAGGCCTTGGCCTGAACAAGAACGCGCAGAACAAGGAGGGTGCGATCAAGTTCCTCAAGTGGCTGTCCTCCGAGGATGCGGCCCTTGCCTATGCGCGCGCCGGCGGCTCGCCTGCCCTGACGCCGGATGTCGTCGCCAAGGTGGCCAAGGAGCGTCCCGATCTCGTGAAACTCGGCGAGTTCGCCAGCAAGTACGGCTATGTCATGACCGGCGCCACCTCCGCCAAGGCACTTTCGGTCTACGAGCTGCAGGCCAAGGAGTTCACCGGCTATTGGTCCGGCCAGCAGAGCCTTGAGGATGCGCTTGCCCATACCAAGGCAGGCATGCAGGATCTTTTGAAGAAATAAGGACAAGGGCCGGGTGCCGGCTTTGGAGCAATTCCAGGAAAAGTGTATTGCGGTTTTCCGTCCGAAATTGCGTAAAAACAGAAGAATAGAGCCTTTTCGCGATTCGACGAAAAGCGAAAAGGCTCTGACGGCATCCGGCCACTGCGATCGAACCCCATGGCTCTTGTAAAACGCGCCGAAGGCAGGCTCTACCTGGCACCGCTTGTCGGGTTTCTGCTGCTGTTTCTTGGCTTTCCCGCTCTTCTCAATCTTCTTTATTCCGTCTCGACCGTTTCGTTCGAGACCTTGCGCAGCCCTGAGATCAGCGGCTTTGGTAACTATGTCGCGGCACTGACGGATGGGGCCTTCTGGCAATCGGTCTGGTTCTCCTTCCGCTTTGGCATTATCACGGCTATCTCGGAGTGCCTGCTCGGCCTTTTCCTGGCGATCTTTCTCAAGCCGCTGCTGTCGGCGCGGCCGGTCCTGATGGCGCCGTTGATGCTGCCATTGATGGTCGCGCCCGCCATGGTCGGTCTGATGTACCGCCTCGTGCTGCATGAATTCGCCGGACCCGTGCCCTATTATCTTTTCGAGTGGTTCGGAGACAGCCCGGCCTTCCTCGACTATAACAACGCCTTTCGCACGCTCGTCGTCGTCGAAGTCCTGCAATGGACGCCGTTTGCCTTTCTGCTCTTTTACGTCGCCTATATCGCCATTCCCGAAGATGTACGCGAGGCGGCCGCTCTGGATGGCGCAACCGGCTTTCAGCGGCTATGGCGCATCGAACTGCCCCTGATGCTGCCAACGCTGACCGTCGCCTTCTTCATCCGCTTCATCGACGGTTTCCGCGTGTTCGACAATATCTATGCTCTCACCGGCAGCGGCGCAGGCGGATCGACGACATCGCTATCGATCTACATCTATCAGGCCTTTTTCAAGGAAGGCGCCATCGGCAAGGCAGTTGCAGCCTCCGTCGTGCTGTTCATCACATCGCTGCTGGTTCTCTACGGCCTGAACTGGCTGGGTACGAGAAGGAAGAAATGAGATGCTGAAGCCTCTGCGCTGGATCGTCTACGGCATCGTGGTCCTGGCCACGAACTTCCCGATCCTCGTCACCCTTATCACTTCGTTCAAGACAACGCGCGAGATTTCCAGCAACCCCGGCCTGTGGATCGAGCAACCGACCTTCGACAACTATTTGAAGGTGCTGACAGAAACCGAGCGCTTCAACATTTTCCTCTATCTCGCAAACAGCACGGTGGTAGCGCTCATTGGCACGCTGCTGGCGATCCTGCTCTCCTTCCCGGCCGCCTATGTGATCGCCCGCAGCGAAACCGGGCAGAAGATCCTGCTTCCGCTCGTCATCAACCTTCGGGCTGTGCCGCTGGTTGTCTTCGCGATCCCGCTTTACATGATGTATCAGTGGCTCGGTCTCCTCGACACACGGATCGGCCTCGGGCTCATCCTGACGATCGTCAACATTCCGCTGGCGCTGGTCATGCTGGTCAATGCCATATCCGACATACCAATCGAACTCGACGAGGCCGCCACGGTCGACGGGGCAAGCGTTTTCCAGATCATGATCAGCGTCATTCGTCCGGTGATCCGCCCCGCGCTCGTCACCACCTTCATCTTCGGCTTCATCACAGCCTGGAACGAATTCCTGTTCGGATTGATGCTGACGACCAACCGCGCCGTGCCGATGACGGTCGGCGCCTCGTTCTTCTTTGCGGCCAGCGGCGGCGGCGTGCAATGGGGTCTGGCATCCGCCGTCATGATCCTCGGCGCTCTGCCGCCGGCTCTCCTTGGCCTCATAATGTATCGACAGCTATCCGGCTCGATGACTGCAGGTGCAGTTAAAGGCTAGGGTCCGCAGGTCCTGCCGCCGGCGACGCTGCCGGGATCCGCTCTTTGAAGACATAGACGATGTTGGAGCAATATCGACGCTGTCCTATGAAGCGGCGCTGCCCTCATCTGCGACCGGCTTCGGTTGCTGCGCGACCGCCGGCCGACGCTTCGGCATGTCGCCGAACAGGCCGCCGGGGCGCACCAACAGAATGATGCAGAGCATGACGCCGATCGCGACGATCTGCAGCGAGGCGGCGCGTGCCTGCTGCTCCGGCGAAAACAGGATGCTCGTCAGCGCACCTGATCCGGCCCATATCCCCCAGACGAGAATGCTGCCGATAACAGCTCCCTTGTTGCTTCCCGAACCACCGACGATCAGCATGACCCAGACCTGGAAGGTCAGGATCGGAAGATAGTTGTCAGGAGCGATGAAACCGATGAAATGCGCCTGTATGGCACCGGCAAGCCCCATGATGCCGCCGCCGACTGCGAAGGCCTGCACACGGTAGAAACGAGCACTCTTGCCGAGCGAAATGGCAGCGCGCTCGTCCTCGCGCAGCGCCTTGAGGACACGCCCCCAGGGGCTTTTCGCCAGATGCTCGAGCGCAAAATAGACGATCAGCATCATGACGACGACGACGCCGAGATTGGCAAGATTGAAGAGCAGAGGCGTTTCAGCAAGGCTGGAGAAAGGGCGGGGAATGAAGCCGATGCCGAAGGGACCGCCAGTCAGCTTCTGCGCGTTCAGCGCCACAAGCTGAACGACCACGGCAACGCCGAAGGTGGTGATCGCCAGATAGTCCGATTTCAGCCGGAGCGTCGCAATGCCGATGATCGCCGCAGCGAGACCGGCGATGACCATGGCCCCGAGCCAGCCGACAAGGATCGGCAGATCGAACCCGCCGAATCGCCCGGCTGTATCCGGCGTCGTCAGCAGGGCCGAGGTATAGGCGCCGATGGCGACGAAGCCGGCCAGCCCGACATTGAAGAGGCCGGTCAGGCCCCATTGCAGGTTCAGCCCAAGCGTGATGAAGGAAAAAATCAGCGCCGTGGTCAGGAAGAAAGCGCCATAGCCAACAATATCCATCATCGCTCTCTTACTCCGAAAAGGCCGATCGGCCGGATGAACAAGACGGCCATCAGGATGATGAAGGAGATGGCGGCGCGCCATTCCGCACCGACAAGCTGAACTGCCGCCGCCTCAGCAAGACCGATGATCAAGCCGCCGAGAACCGCGCCCGGCACGCTGCCGATACCGCCGAGAATGGCGGCGGCAAACATCGGCAACAGCATATCGAAGCCCATCAGCGGACGGATTTGCACGAGAATGCCGATCATGACGCCGGCGACGCAGGCCAGCCCCCCGCCGATCAGCCAGGTGACACGGACGACCCCGGCGACATCGATGCCGACGACGCGGGCAAGGGCCGGGTTCTGGCTGAGCGCCTGCATGGAGCGACCCGTCTGCGTTCTGGTCATCAGTATATGCACGCCAAAGACCAGAAGCGCGGTGACGATCAGAAGGGCAATCTGATCGGGCGTGATGCGAATGCCGAAACCGATGGGCATGGCGATCTGGATCGCGCGGCTGAAATAGGTCGGGCGCGAGGTGAAGAGGAATTCGAGCAGGCTGCGCAGCGCCATGGAAGCGCCGAAGCTTGCCATGACGACGATGATCGACTGTCCCTTGGTGCGCAGTCTCGCAAACAGCACCTTATCGAGCGCAAGGGCAAGGACGCCAGTAAAGCCCATTGCCACGATCACCGCCACGATCAGCGGCCAGCCGAAGGAGAGCGGGCCAATGGGTGCAACCTTACCGAAGACCGCGCCGATGGCGCTGACAACCGCAAGCGTCGCATAGGTGCCCCACGCCATGAAATCGCCGTGGGCGAAATTCGAAAAGCGCAGGATCGAGTAGGTCAGCGTCACGCCGATAGCGCCAAGGCCGATCATCGAGCCTGTCAGCAATCCGTCAACGATAAATTGCAGGTTCATGCCGCGCCTCCCTTTACTGACGGTGCCGGTCGCTGGCCAAGATAAAGTTCGGCAACGACAGGATCGTTCCAGAGCTCCGAGGCAACGCCTTCGTGTCTGTCCTTACCCTCGACAAGAACATAGGCGCGGTCGCCAATGGCAAGCGCTGCCCTGGCATTCTGCTCGACCAGCAGAATGGTGACACCGGATTTGCGGATTTCGGTCAGCATGTCGAAGACCATCGAGACGAACTTCGGCGAGAGGCCCGCCGAAGGCTCATCCAGCACGAGAAGCTTTGGATGAACGATAAGGGCACGCGCAACCGCCAGCATCTGCCGTTGCCCTCCCGAGAGATTGCCGGCCGCGATGCGACGATGGCGGGCAAGATCCGGAAAGATCGCATACATTTCTTCGATACGAACAGGCACGTCCTTCGGCTTCAGAATACCGCCGGCCACCTTCAAATTGTCTTCGACGGACATCAGCGGAAAGACATTTTCCGTCTGTGGCACGAAGGCAAGGCCAAGCCGCACCATCGTGTGCGCGGGCGCACCCGTGATATCCCTGCCGGCCAGCTCCACCGTACCGCTCTCGACCGGAACGAGGCCCGCAATGGCCTTGATGAAACTCGATTTGCCGGCACCATTGGGACCGAGAACGACGACGATTTCCTTCTCCGCCACCGTAATCGAAGCTCCGCGAACGATTGGAACTCCCGGCTCGTAACCGGCAACGAGGTTGCGAACGCTCAAGACCGCTTCACTCATGCCGCGCCTCCCAGATAGGCTTCGATGACGCGCGGATCGCGGGCAACCTCCTCCGGCGTTCCCTCGCAAAGAAGCTGGCCACTCGCCATGACGAGTACGCGGTGACACAAGCGCGTCACCATATCGATATTGTGCTCGATCAGGAGAAAGGTGACGCCGCGCTGATTGATATCGCGGATGCGGTCGATGATCGTTTCCAGAAGCGTCGCGTTGACGCCGGCCGCCGGCTCATCGAGCAGGATGAGGGCAGGATCGGCCATCATGACGCGGGCAAGCTCCAGAAGCTTGCGCTGACCACCGGATAGGACGCGTGCCGGTTCATGCGCCAGGCGCGTCAGATGAACGAGCTCGAGCAGGTCCATCGCCTTGGCATGGGCAGCCTTCTCCTGCGCGGCGACTTTCCACGGCCGCAGGAAATTCGACAGCAGCCGCTCGCCCGCCTGATCCTGGGCAGCCAGCATCACATTGTCGAGAAGCGTCAGATTGGGAAAAGGCCGCGGGATCTGAAAAGTGCGGCCAAGGCCGCGACCGATGCGACGATGAGCCGCCTCGCCCGCCACCGCAGCGCCGTTCAGTACGATCTCGCCGCTGCTTGGCGCAACGCTGCCGGCGAGAAGATCGAACATCGTCGTCTTGCCGGCGCCGTTCGGGCCGATCAAACCGAGGATCTCGCCCTGGCGCACCTCGAAGGAAACGTCGTTGACGGCCACAAGGCCGCCGAAACGCCGCATCACGTTTCTTGCCGTCAGAACAGGCCGGGCTTCCTCCCCATGCCGTTCAGTTGTCGTACTCATGAGATCCCTCTGGCCGGAAAGCGTTCGCTGCCGCTTCCCTGATTATTTGATTTGTGATCACACTTGCATTGATCACGCTAATCAGCTTTAATCCTCTTCGCAAGCCGAAAAAGGGATTTCGAATGCAAAAGGCCACCGCCGAAAAGAGCGATCCGATTGCCGCACAGCTTGCGCCAGTGGGGCGAGAAACCGTTCAAGACAGAGTCTATCTGGAGCTGCGCCGTGCGCTGATCGGCGGCCTTTTCGAGCCGAGCCAGGTGCTGACGATCCGCGGCCTTGCCGACGCGCTGATGACCAGCACCATGCCGGTGCGCGAGGCTCTCGGTCGATTGATCACCGAGAAAGCGCTGGAAGCCCTCCCCAATCGATCCGTTCGCGTACCGCCGATCACGCTGGAGCGCATGGATGATCTTCTGCGCGCCCGTATCCTCATCGAGGGCGAGGCGATCGCGCTTGCGGCAACCCGCATGACGCCGCGCCAGATAGCGACCATCGAAAGCATGCTCGGCGAATGGGACGAGATGCGCGCGCTGAAGCACAAGAAGGACGTCGACCGCGAGGTGACGCTCAACCAGGCCTTTCACTTCGAGATTTATCGTGCCTGCGGCTCCGCCGTCCTGATCCCGATGATCGAAAGCCTGTGGCTGCAGTCCGGCCCCTGTATCCGCGTCGCCATCTATGCCTTCTCGGATGCCGGCGAGATCGATACGGCCCATTATCACCGCACGATCGTCAAGGCGATCGCCGCGCAGGATGCAAAAGAAGCCCGCGATGCGCTGGTCGCAGACATCAGCCGGCCATTCACCTTCCTGCGCAACAAACTGGAAGCCGAAGCCAAGAAGGGCCAATCCGCATGAGCCAGCGCGCCATCAAGATCACCGAACCCCGCTCCGGCCTCAGCGCCCTCGCGCCGCTGCTGGAGACGAAGGCGCCCGACAATGCCGTCTTTTTCTGGCATTACCTCAGCGAACCGCGCGTCGTCGGCGGTATTCATGCCATGTGGACCGGGCCGGAAATTTCCTGCCCAATCCCGCCGGCGCATCTGAAAGGTGCGTCCTACGCGAACGCCCTGCCCGCCGAGAATGCAACACTGACGCCGCAGCCCGGCGATATCGTGCTCAGCTATGTGCCGCCGCGCATGTGGGGCGGCAATGCCGATGCAATCTTCGATATCGGACTGTTCTATGGACCCGGCGCTCGCCTGCTCTTCCCGATCGGCTGGCTTGCCGGCAGTGTTGTCGCACAGGTGCGCGCGGAAGAACGCGAGCGGTTCGCTGCGGCCTGCGGCGTCATCCGCCGCAACGGCGCCTGTGACGTCACCTTCGAGCGTGCGGAGATCTGACATGACCGCGGCAAGCGACGACAGTTTCGAGCTGTTCGACCTGAGGGTCGAGGCCGTCATCCCCGAGGGCAAGCCGATCTATTGCGGTGCCAAGCCGGGCGACTATTTCGAACTGAAGGGCGAGATGCTGTCCCTGCCGCCGGGACAGGGCTTCTCGATCTACTCCATCTCCGCCGTGTTGCCGTTGCTGGCAGCCAAGCAGCGGCCGACCCACAAGAATGACTGGATGACCTCGGACGCGGACATCGCCTGCCCCGACCCCAACTGCGCGAGCCGGCTGCGGATCGTCAGAACGGGCAAGCGGCGGTTCAGCCATGCCGAGACAACGGCCGTGCCGTTGCCCGAAGGAGAATGAACCGCATGACCGCCAAGGCTTTTGAGCTCAGCCCCGGATATTCAATCTCCCGCGTCATCCGCGGCGGCTGGCAGCTTGCCGGAGGGCATGGCGCCATCGATCGCGCCCAGGCCGTCACCGACCTGATCGCCGCCTTCGACGTCGGCATCCGCACCTATGACTGCGCCGACATTTATACCGGCGTCGAGGAGCTGATCGGCGAAGCGCGACAGCGGCTCCAAAACGAGCGCGGCGTGGAAGCCGCAGGCGCCATGAAGGTGCACACGAAGCTGGTGCCAGATCTCGAGAAACTGGCAACGATCAGCCGCGACTATATCCAGGGGATCGTCGACAAGTCGCTGAGCAAGCTGAAAACCGAGCAGCTCGATCTGGTGCAGTTTCACTGGTGGGATTACGCCCTGCCCGGTTATCTTGAAGCGCTGAGCTGGCTGGATGAAATGCGCCGCGAAGGCAAGGTGCGCAATGTCGGCACGACGAATTTCGACACGCCACATATCGCTGAAATCCTCAAAGCCGGCATTCCGCTGGTCAGCCAGCAGCTACAATATTCGGTTCTCGATCAGCGCCCGTCGCACAGCCTCGCCAAGCTGGCTGCCGGGAATGACGTGAAATTTCTCTGCTACGGTTCGGTGGCCGGCGGCTTTTTGAGCGACAAATGGCTCGGGCAGCCGGAGCCAGAGATGCCGCTCGAGAACCGGTCTCTCGTCAAGTACAAGCTAATCATCGACGATTTCGGTGGCTGGGAGCTGTTCCAATCCTTGCTTGCTGCGCTGAAGGCCATCGGTGATCGCCATGGGGTCGATATCGCCACGATCGCCAGCGCCTGGGTGCTGGAGCAGCCGCAGGTAGCGGCCGTCATCGTCGGCGCGCGCAACCAGGCACATGCGCTTGCCAACGCCAAGATCATGGATATCGCCCTTTCGGACGACGACCGCCAGCAGATCGCCGCCATCATCACCCGAAGCCCCGGCCTCGAAGGCGACGTCTATACGCTGGAGCGCGACCGCGCCGGCAGGCACGGCTCGATCATGCACTATAATCTCAATGCGGGGAAAGTATGAGCCAGCAATCGCCCCTCTTTCAGAAAGCCAGCGCCGAAGTTCTCGATTTCCATCGTTTCTTCGAAGCCTGGTATGATGCGACAACGGCCGACAATACGGATTTTGGCCGCTGCGAGCGCACCTTCGGTCAAGCTTTTCACATGATCCCGCCAACCGGCCGCCTCTTCGATCGCGCTCAGACCATCGAGCTGATCCGGACAAACCGGGCAAGCTTTCATGGCGATTTCAGCATCGAGATTTCGGATATCCGCGCCAGCTTCGAGACGGAGGACACGATCGTTCTCACCTATGTCGAAGCACAGATGCGCGCCGGCAAATACAGCCGTCGGCAAGCAAGCGCTCTTTTCACCACAAGTTCATCGGCACCCAACGGCGTCGAATGGCAGCATCTGCATGAAACCTGGCTGCAGATGCCGGAGACCTGACAGGTTCTGAAAAAACAGAAATGAAAATCGTTGACCGAACAAGGGGAACAAAGATGAAGAAGACGATATTTCAAATCACCACGGCTCTGGCCCTCTTAACCGCAGCCGGCGTCGCCAATGCCGCAGACTGCAAGGTAACGGTCGGCCTCGTGATGGAGCTCACCGGTCCGGCCGGCGAATACGGCCAGGCGGGCGCAAAGTCCGTCGAAATGGCCTTCCGCGATATCAACGCCGCCGGCGGCGCACACGGCTGCGATCTGGTGACCGATACGCGCGACAGCCAGAGCCAGGGCAATGTCGCGGTCGATGCGGCGACCCAGCTGGTGCAGGTCAAGAAGGTGCCGGCCATCATCGGCGGCATCATCTCTTCGGTGACGATCCCGATCCTGACCTCCGTGACTGCGCCGGCGAAGATCGTACAGGTGTCGCCCGCCGCCTCCTCGCCGACGCTGACGGCACTTGGCCGCGACGGCAAGACCAACGGCATCTTCTTCCGCACCATCACCTCGGATTCGCTGCAGGGCATCGCGGCCGCCAAATATGCGATCGACAAGGGCTTCAAGAAGCTCGCGATCATCCACGTCAACAACGATTTCGGCGTGAACATGGTCGCGGAGTTTTCAAAAGCCTACAAGGCGCTCGGCGGGACCATCGTCTCGACGACGCCCTATAACGAGAAGCAGTCGAGCTATGCCTCCGAAGTCACAGCCGGCATGGGCGGCGATCCCGACGGCCTCTATCTCGTCAGCACGCCAGTCGACGGCGCGACCATCGCCCGCACCTGGATCTCGCAGGGTGGCCCGCAGAAGTTCCTGCTCAATGACGGCATGAACAGCCCTGATTTTATTGACTCCGTCGGCGCCGATTATCTGAAGGAAGCCTACGGCACCTCCTCGGGTACGAACCCGACCCCATCGACCGATTACTTCAACAAGAACTACAAGGACTTTTCGGGCATCGATCCGACCAATCCAGCCGCTGACCGCGCCTATGATGCCGGTGCGATCGTCGGTCTCGCGCTTGCGATTGCCGGCGATGACACATCCAAGCTGAAGGATGATATCTACAAGGTCGTCGACCCCAAGGGCACGCCGATCTATGCCGGCAAGGACGAGTTCGCCAAGGCGCTCGGCCTTATCAAGGAAGGCAAGCCGATCCGTTACGAAGGCGTCATCGGCCCGGTCTCCTTCGATCAGTATGGCGACATCACCGGCCCCTTCCGCCTCTGGAAGATTGCCGACGGCAAGGTCGCCACCGATGGCCAGCTATCGATGGAAGACGTCGCCGCCCTCAAGGACAAGCTCAAGTAGGCCAGCCTTTCCGCAAATGACGAGGCGCGCTATCCGGCGCGCCTCACGCACAACATTCCTGCACACCCTTCGGCGCTCACCTGTCGTGACAGCCATCTGGCATAGTTATTGAGAGATCGTCCGCTGATGCCCAGCCCCCTTGTTCGCCCGACCAATCCAACCTTGTGGACTTTGACGGCAGGCCCAGCCCCCGAACTTTCCCGCGATTTGCCGCCTCGCTCGGATGTTGTCGTAATCGGCGGCGGCTTCACCGGCCTGACTGCAGCCCTTCACCTTGTCCGCGCTGGCCGATCCGTCATCGTCCTTGAGGCGGGGCTGTTGGGCGCCGGAGCAAGCGGCATGAATGCCGGCTTCGTCGTACCGAATTTCGCCAAGGCGGATCCGGCAACCGTCCGCCAGAAGCTGCCACTCGACAAGGCGGATGCCCTATTGTCGCTGGTCGGCGCCGGCGCCGACGAGGTCTTTGCGACGATTGCAGACGAAAAGATTTCCTGCGATGCGGCGCAGACCGGCTGGCTGCAGCCAGCCTATGGCGACGATATGGCTGCGATCTTGCGTCAACGAGCGAAGGATTGGACGGAGCTTGGCCGTCCGGTCGAATTTCTCGGAGCGCGCGCCATACAGAACGAAACAGGCATGGAGATCTATTCCGGCGGACTACTCGATCATTCCGGCGGCACCATCCATCCGTTGAATTATCTCTATGGGCTTGCACATGCGGTGATCCGGCGCGGCGGCATGATCCGTGAGAGCAGCAGGGTCGAGCGCGTCGAACGACATGGCGGCACTTGGCGCGTCGGCCTCGCCGGTCACGAGATCGAAACGGATGTCGTCATCCTCGCCACCAATGCGTTTACCGATGGCATAGCTTCGCGCATGGGCCGAACCGGCGTGCCGCTGAAAGTCTATCAGGTGGCAACGAAGCCGGTCGACGCTGAAACCATTGCGCGGATCGCCCCGCATCGCCGCCCCGTCGGAGACACGCGCTCCAACCTGTTCACCTATCGGCTCGATCGTGACAACAGGCTGATCAGCGGTGGCATGGCGATCAATCCGATCGGCGCTTTCGAGCGTGTCGGCCGCGCCGTCGTCAACCGGCTCGCATCCGAGCTCCGCCTGCCGCGCCATCCCGGCGTGGAGATCGTCTGGACCGGAACGGCGATCATGACGCCCGATTTCCTGCCGCGACTCTACCGCTTCGGCGACGGCTTCTTCGGAGGGATCGGCTGCAACGGCCGCGGCATCGCCATGACGGCGCAACTCGGCCGGACACTGGCGAGACTGGCGCTCGGCGAGACGGTGGATTCTCTGCCGATCCCACTCCAATCCGGTCAGGCCTTGCCATTTCATGGCTTCACGCCGATCGTCGCTTCGCTTGCCCTGGCGCATGCGCGCTTCGAAGACTGGCGAGCTGGGTGCCGATAGCCGGTCGTAAGATCAATCTTTATTAGCACCGGCACAGCCCAAGCAGTAATTGACCATCAATTCTATAGAGAAAGGAATGAAGAGCCGGCGGCGTCGCCAAAAATGAAATGCCTTTTCTCGAAGCCCGGCTTTGAATGCGGCATCGTGGCGCCGAATGAAATCGGAGCCTGCCCATGAACGCGCAACTGCACCATATCAACGCCACGCACCCGGAGGCCACGGTACTGGAGACCGAACAACAGGCGCTGGCAGTCGCGCAGGCGCTGGCCGAGCGCTTTGCTGCCACCGCTTCGGAGCGCGATAGCGAAAGGTTGCTCCCTTTTGCCGAGATGGATGCCCTGGCACAATCCGGACTGCTGGCAATTACGGTCCCCGAGGAATATGGCGGCCTGGATGTTTCGAATGCGACGCTGGCCGAGATCACGTCGATCCTTGCTGAGGCCGATGGCTCGATCGGACAGATCCCGCAGAACCATTTCTATATCCTCGAGGCTTTGCGCGTCGATGGCTCCGAGGATCAAAAGCGATACTTCTTCGGTCGCGCATTGGCAGGTGATCGTTTTGGCAACGCGCTCTCCGAACGAGGCACGAAAACAGTCGGACACTATAATACCCGCATCACCCGTGACGGCCCCGGCTATCGTATCAATGGTCGCAAGTTCTATTCGACGGGCGTTCTCTTTGCCGATTGGATCACCGTCTTTGCGCTCGATGAGGCCGACAAGCTGGTCATGGCTTTCGTTCCGAAAGGCACGGAAGGCGTCGAAATCATCGACGATTGGGATGGCTTTGGACAGCGCACGACCGGCAGCGGCACCACGGCACTCAACAATGTCTATGTGAACGCCGACCATGTCGTCCTGCACCACAAAGGCTTCGAGCGGCCGACGACGATCGGCTCAGTCGGCCAGATCATCCATGCAGGCGTCGATCTCGGCATTGCGCGGGCCGCCTTCGCCGAGACTCTGGATTTCGTGAGGACCCGCTCCCGTCCCTGGATGGACAGCGGCGTCGAACGCGCGGGCGACGATCCGCTGACGATCGCCAAGGTCGGCCAGATCGCCATCCGGCTTGAAGCCGCCGCCGCGACCGTCGAGCGCGCTGGCCGCAAGGTCGATGCCGCGCAGGTCGAGACGACCGAAAAGAGAGTGATCGAGGCCACGCTCGCCGTTGCTGCGGCCAAGGTGTTGACGACGGAGATCGCCATCGAAGCGACGAACACCCTGTTCGAGCTTGCCGGGACGGCTTCGGTCAAGCTCGACCTCAATCTCGATCGGCACTGGCGCAATGCCCGCACGCATACGCTTCATGACCCCGTTCGCTGGAAATATCACGTCGTCGGCAATTATCACCTCAACGACGTCATCCCGCCGAAGAACGGCGCGCTTTGACGGATATACAAAAGCCCCGTCATAAGCGCCAGGGCTTTCATACAATCAAGTATAGATCAGGAGCGGCACGCCGAAGCCAGCTAGTGCCGATCCATATTGATTTCCATCGGCTGACCGGCGGACGCCGCGAGACTTTCCAGACCGGTCGCAACGACCGATACCCTGAACACCCCGTCGAGATTCTTGTCAAAGATCGCACCGACGACGATATCGGCATCGGCAAACACTTCGTCTCGGATGCGGCTGGCGGCCTCATCGACCTCGAACAGCGTCATGTCCGTTCCGCCGGAAATGGAGATCAGCACGCCACGCGCGCCCTTCATGCTCATGTCGTCCAGAAGCGGGTTGGAGACGGCGGCATCTGCCGCTTTCAATGCGCGGCCTGGCCCCGAAGCCTCGCCCGTTCCCATCATCGCACGTCCCATTCCCCGCATTACGGATTTGACGTCGGCGAAGTCGAGGTTGATGAGACCTTCCTTGATGATCAGATCGGTGATGCAGCTGACGCCCGCATAGAGGACTCGGTCCGCAGTCACGAAGGCGTTTGCGAAGGTGGTCGTCGCATCCGCAATGCGGAACAGATTCTGATTGGGAATGACGATGACAGTATCGGCACTTTGGCGGAGTTGCTCGATGCCCTCATCGGCCGTGCGCATGCGCCGGTTGCCTTCGAACGTAAAGGGCTTGGTGACAACGCCGACCGTGAGGATACCCGCTTGTCGCGCGACCTGCGCGATGATCGGGGCAGCGCCCGTGCCGGTGCCGCCACCCATTCCGGCCGTGACGAAGCACATGTGCGTGCCCTGGAGATGGTCCATGATTTCATCAATGGATTCCTCAGCGGCGGCTCGTCCGATTTCCGGCAGGGAGCCTGCGCCGAGACCTTCCGTCACCTGCGCGCCAAGTTGAATGCGCCTGGTGGCTTTGGACGTCGCAAGCGCCTGCGCATCCGTATTTGCCGCGATGAATTCAACGCCCTGAAGTTGTTGCGTGATCATATTGTTGATCGCGTTGCCGCCGCCACCGCCGACACCGACGACGGAAATCTTCGGTATCACCCCGGAAAGTGGTGCGCGGATGTCAGCCATGAAGGACTCCATTGGATCAATTTCACTCTCAATCGCGATCGCCTGCCCTTGCGGAAGCGGGTGTTGCAGCGATTCGCGAGAGAGGAAATCCTAGCGAGGAACATGTGCGCATTACGGCATGTGCCGGCAACCCTCCACAGAATAATGAGTTGAGCACAGAATTTGTGAGCCGGATATTAAAGCAAGAGCCATCCGGCATTGTGCGAAAACCACAGCCGTAAGCGCACGCTTAAGGCTGCGGCGTGTTCTAACCCCTGTCCACACCACAGCAGATATCAACGACGCTGACCGATTTTGGGTACGGGTGAATTCACCGCCGGAGCAGACACGAGCCTACCTAGTTTTTGGACTGCACCGCTCATCACCCCGGTATTCAACTATAGAGGCTGACCTCGGGGATCTTGTCGTTCAGCACAAATTCGCCGACTTCCTTGGCCTTGTAGAAAACCGGATCGTGCAGGGTATGTGTCCGCACATTGCGCCAGAAACGATCGAAGCGGTATTTCTCCGCCGTCGACCTTGCACCGGTCAACTCGAAGACGCGTGAGGTGATATCAAGCGAAACATGGGTTGCATGCACCTTCGCGGCATAGGCCTCCGCTGCCGCCTCGCCTCGTTCCCGCGCGGTCGCCTTGCCGCCTCTTGCCAGAGCCTCTTGAACTGCCGCGGCAGCACTATCGGCCAGCGCAGCCGAAGCCTTGAGAGCAGCCGTGAACTCGCCGATGCGCTCGAGAATATAGGGATCGTCCGATGCGCGCTCGACGCCCGAGCTGATCCAGGGCCGTGTCGTGGTGCGGACATAATCGACGGCCTCGCGCAATGCGCCTTCAGCCGTACCAAGATAGAAGTTCACGAAAACGAGCTGGATGAGGGGCGTGTTGAACGTCGCGAGCACCGGGGCTTCTCCGTCCGTCAATGCCGCTCTGTCCAGATCCTCCTCATAGACGGGAAAATCGTGAAACTCGACGCTGCCGCTGTCCGACAGGCGCTGGCCGAAATTGTCCCAATCGTCATTGGCTTTGTAACCCGCCCGATTGGTCGGTACGGCAAAGCCGATGATCTTGTCTTCAAGCGCGGCGTTGGCGTTGATGTAATCGGATACGTGAGCAGCCGTGGAAAAGGATTTGCGGCCGTTCAGAACATAGCCGTTGCCGCGGCGGGTAAGCACGAGGCCCGGATCGCGCGGGTTGACCGCGGCACCCCAGTAAAGGCTGTTGGCGACCGTCTTGCCGCCGAGTTCCTGGGCGCGCGCCTCGTCGAAGGCCCAATAAATATATTGACTGTTGACGTAGTGATAACCGAGAAGCTGGCCGATAGAGCTTTCGCCGCGCGCAAGGGTGCGTACCAGCCGCAAGCCATCCACCCAATCGAGGCCGCCGCCGCCGATCTGTGGCTCATGCAGCGCGTTCAACAATCCGGCATTTTTCAGTTTGACGATTTCGCCAAGCGGCGGCCGACCTTCGCGATCGAGCTCCGCTGCACGCTTGGAAAGGTCAGCGGAAATCTCTTCGGCTCTGGTAAAGAGGTCCTCCCGCGTGGCGTTTCGATTGCTCGCAAAGACGACGTTGGACTGGCTCATGATATGAACTCCGGTTCATGGACGTAAGTCCGGCGGGATCGGAAAGTCCCGCCAGCATATCGGGAATGACTGCTTAGAAAAGCTTGTCCGGGATCCAGCTGGCGGTCACTGCATCGCTGGCGCTGAAGGCCGGAACTTTCTTGGCCAGTTCCTCAATCGTCTGGACGTTGGCGGCGCGAAGCCCCTCCTGCGTCAGCAGCGTCGGCTTGACGGTGATCTGGTGCGGAACCTCCTGTCCGGCGACCTGCAACGCGGCAGCTCGGATGGAGACGGCACCGACGACGGCGGGATTGGTCGCAACCGTCGCAACCCATGGGCTGCCCGGCTCCGTGATCTCCTGAATGTCGGCTGTCGAAACGTCGGCCGAATAGATCTTCAGTTTGTTCGCGATGCCGAGATCCGTCGCGGCAAGCTTCACGCCGCGCGCAAATTCGTCATAGGGCGCGAAGATGACGGTGATGTCGGGATTGGCCGCGAGCGCCGCCTTGGCCTGATCGGCCGTCGAGGTCGCCGTCGTATCGCTGACATTGCCGAAACGGGCTTTTTCGACGACACCGGCATTCTGCTTCTTGAACGCGTCCCAAACCTCGTTGCGACGGTCGAGCGGCGCGAAGCCGGCGACATAGACATAGCCCGCCTTGAAGCTGTCGCCGTTCTCCTTGACAACCTGCTTCAGAGCAAGATCGGCAAGCTCGTGATCGCTCTGCTCGACCTGCGGGATCTTCGGATTGTTGAGATTGACGTCGAAAGCGACGACCTTGATACCCTTGTCGAGCGCCTGCTGGACGACATCGCCAAGCGATTCCGGCAGGCCATGATCAATGACGATGGCGGATACGCCGAGATTGATCGCCTGAAGAATCTGTTCGCGCTGGGCGGCCGCATCCTGACGACCGGGGAAGACGCGCAAATCGATATCGAGCGCCTTGGCCTGGGCCTCAGCGCCGGCCTGATAAGCCTGGAAGAAATCGCCTGCGGAGATATAGCTGACCAAAGCGATCTTAACGCCCCCCTTGTCAAAGGGCGCAGGAGCGCCATTCACACCGCCAGCCAGCGCGGCCTGCGCAAGAAAAAGCGGAGTGACGGCCGACAGGGCAAGCCGTGTGATAAGTCTCATCGTCGCGATCCTCACGATCCATCACAAGCGTCGTCTGACGGAACAGTGACCCTGCGACGCATGCAATTATTAGATATAAACCCTATGTTTTTAGTAGATTAAATCATCCGATTTTGGCTGGCTTCGGAGATTCTTTGTTCGTTTGCCCAAGGATTGGCGGCAAGGACTTACCCAGCAGAAAGGCCTTACGCGAAGGGCTCCGCGAGCATCTCTTCCAGATCCGCTCGTGCCTGCGGCGAAAGATAGGGGCGCAACAGGCTCGCGACCTGGCCGAGTCCCCAATGCACATGTTGGGGTGCAAGATCGCTGACTCCTTCCTGAAGACCGAGATAGACGGCCCAATAGGTCGACACGATCCACATATTGGTCATCAGCGGCTTGCGGTCGCTCAAGGCGACGCTGATCAGGCCCGCATCTTCCATCCGCTGAAAAATGACATCGACGGAGAGGCGCATGCCGGAGCTGACCATCAGGATCGGCGCTTTCAAGCCGGGGGCAATCGCCAAAAGGCGTGGAATGTCACGAAATAGGAAGCGATGGGTCCAAATGAGCGAGAACCACTTACGCAGAAAGCCGGCATAGGCCTTAGAGTCCGTTCCCTGAACGGCATCGGCCTGCCCGACCAGCGCCAAGGCGTCCGCTTCGAAGCGGGAAAACAGGGCTAGCACAAGCGATTCCTTGGTGCGGAAATGATAATAGAGGTTGCCCTGATTGATGTGCACGGATTTGGCGATCTCGGCCGTGGTCACCGCTTCCGGCCCCCTCTGATTGAAGAGAGACAAAGTCGAGATAAGAATCCGCTCACGTGTGTCGGGTCGCGCTGTGGCGTCCACGCTCTTGTTTTTCTTGGGCGCCATTTTGATCCCCCCTTGAAGCCCTAAGGTATCCACCTTATTCTCTCTAAGGCAAATACCTTAATCCTGATCTACAGGCATCCGCCGGGGCGAACAAGGAGATAGAAGGATGAATGCAAGCGTGAACGCCGCCGATCTTTCAGAGATGACATTTCCCCTTACTCCGCGCTCCATGCCACATGTCCTGCTTTCGCTGATCCGCAATCCACTTGATGCGCTGCCGCCGGAAGTCTTCATCGAGCCCATGGTCTTTACTCAATTGGGCGGCAAGCTGCGGATCTATCTCACGGATCCAGAACTCATCTATCAGACGCTGGTGCGCAATTCCGATTCGCTCGGCAAAGGCGAGGACGTGCGTCGCGTGTTGGGACCAGCTCTCGGCAACGGCATTCTCACCTCCGATGGCGCCCATTGGAAATGGCAGCGTCAATCGGTGGCCGGCGCCTTTCGTCACGAGAAATTGCTGGAATTGCAGCCAGCCATGATCGCGGCCGCAAGCCGCAGGCGCGACCTCTGGCTCACCTACAAGAACAGCTCCATCGACCTGTGTCAGGAAATGATGCGCACCACCTTCGATATTATCGTCGATACGATGATGTCGGGCGGCGATGGCATCGATGTCGACAAGGTCGAGTGCAATATTACCAACTACCTCAAGCCGACAGGCTGGAAATTCGCGTTCGGCCTGCTTGGCCTGCCCGACTGGATGCCACATCCCGGCAAGGAAAAGGCGCGATCAGCCGTCGCCTTCTTGCGAACTACCCTTGGCGCGGTGATTGCCGAACGACGACGCAGCGGCAAGGAGCGCAGCGATCTCGTGTCCATGCTGCTCGACGCGGCCGATCCCGAAACCGGCCGCATGATGACGGACGAAGAGGTGATCGACAATCTGATGACCTTCATTACCGCCGGACATGAGACGACGGCGCTCGGTCTTGCCTGGACCTTTCATCTTCTTGCCCGCCATCCGGACTGCCAGGCGAGGCTCTTCGAAGAGATCGCCACCGTGACCGAGGGCGGCCCGCTGACGGCCGAACATCTCGGCAAGCTCACCTATGCCCGACAGGTCTTCTCCGAAGCCATGCGGCTTTATCCGCCGGCGCCAATCGTTTCGCGCGCGGTAACCAGCGAATTTACCATCGGTGCACATACGATCCCGGCCGGCACCATTATCTATGTGCCAATCTACGCAGTGCACCATCATGCAGACCTTTGGGAAGATCCGCAGGTTTTCGATCCCGACCGCTTTGAGCCGGAGGTGGCAAGAAACCGCCATCGCTACGCCTTCATGCCCTTCGGCGCCGGTCCGCGCGTCTGCATCGGCAATGGCTTTGCGATGATCGAGGCCGTCGCAATCCTCGCCGTGCTCCTGCAGAAATTCCGCGTAGCCGGCTCGAACGAGCCTTCGCCCAAGCCGGTCATGAAGGTCACGTTGCGGCCCATGCATCCGCTGTCGATCAACCTCATCGAGCGATAGTCGAGCGGGCCGCCTGCCCGGACAGGCACGAAAGGGCGTCTCAGCCGCCCCATGTCTGTTCGAGGACCCGGATCCAGTTCTGATGGGCGATCTTGGCAAGCGACTGATCGTCGAACCCATGCACACGCAGGGCGTCGATCAGCTTCGGCAGGCCGCTTGCATCGCCGAGCGCCGCCGGAATGGTCGTACCGTCGAAATCGGAACCGAGCGCGACATGCTCGATGCCGATGCGCTCGGCAATATAAGCGACGTGGCGAACAAGAATGTCGAGCGGCGTATCCGTGTTCCTCACGCCGTCGTCACGCAGGAAGAGCACGCCGAAATTGATCCCGACCAACCCGCCGGTATCGCGGATCGCGTCGAGCTGCTTGTCGGTCAGATTGCGGCTATGCGGGCTGATGGCATGCGCATTCGAATGCGAGGCTACCAGCGGCGCATTCGAGAGTTTGGCGATATCCCAGAATCCCTGCTCGTTCATGTGCGAGAGATCGATCATAATCCTGAGCTCGTTGCAGGCACGGATCAGATCCTTGCCCGCATCGGTGAGCCCGGGGCCGATATCCGGCGTCGAAGGGAAACGGAAAGGCACACCATAAGCAAAGACATTGGGGCGGCTCCAGACAGGTCCAAGCGTCCGCAGGCCGGCCTGATGCAGGACGTAAAGCGCATCGAGATCGGCCGCGACCGCTTCCGCACCTTCGATGTGGAACACCGCGGCGAACTGGCCTTCGGCAATCGAACCCTTGATATCAGCGGCCGAGCGGCAGACCTTCACAGCTCCCTCGGAGCGTGCTTCGATCGCAAGCAGAAGCCGCGCCATCGCCAGAGTTTCGTTCAGTGCGTCGGGCTGGGCAGGTGTCGCGAAATCGGCATTTTCAGCCTTCGGCTGATCCGGCGACGGAATGAATATGGCGCAAAGGCCACCCGCGAGGCCACCACGGCGAGCGCGAGGCAGATCGATATGCCCGGCAGCTTCGCCATTCAGGAAAGCGTTGACGGAATTCAAGCCACCGCGGCGCAGCCGAAGCAGCACGTCATTATGGCCATCGAAGACGGGGATTATCGAGGATTCGGTCATGTCTCATTCCAAAAATTGCAGTTGATATCTGCCTAGGCAAGCTTGGCAGGATGGGCAACTGCAAACTACGCATAGGGGCTGTGAAAACGGAATTGGTCGTTCGCAAGGCATCCCCGTCAAAGCCTTCGGGAAATACGATAGTAACCGAGCGGTGCCAAGCAGGATGAGGCAAAAGCGGAATAGTTTCGGAACGATTTTGCAAAGCACCTGTATGGAGCAAATTTTCGTTTGCACCTGGATGTGCTTGCACAGAGGATGCCGACCCCTATGCAGCGTTTGACTTGGAAAATGTACCGGCAGGAGACAGATCGGTTCGGACAGCGGCCATATTTTGCGACAATTGCAGCGGGAATATAGGTTTGGCGACCCGCAAGACTTGCCTTTTCGAAAAGGCGCAGCAAATGAAAGTCTTGATATGGTGAAAGAGCTAGGAATACGGCAGGAATTACAGCAGCATATCGGCTCGTTGAAGAAGGCGGCTCGAAGCGGAGACAGCCGCCTGCTTGAATGATGGATAAAGAGTTGATGGCGGCGCTCATGTTCTGTCCTGGCCGTATTCGAGGAGGACGGATTGTCTGATTTTCGGCGCGAAGAACGATCCGAATCTGCGTCAGACGAGGCGGAGGATCAGCCAAGGCGCAAGGACAGAAAGTCTTTGCAGTCAGAGCGGCGGCGTTTTCCGCGACCGGAGACGGCAGCGACGGAGGAAGCCCTACCACCGCCGGCCTTGCAGCCGTTGAAATTCTCGACACGTGACATCGAGCCGGCTGCGCAATTTGCCGCCTGGCAAGCCTATGTTGCTCCCGTGGCCGACGTGCGACTGCCGGACAATGTCTCGCCGGAAGCCGGCTTTCCGGCCGACCATATCGCGTGGAATCTTGGCGGCATGCTCATCGTTCAGCAAGATACGCCGCCCCACAGCTATATGCGCTCGCAAGCGAAGGCGAAAACCAACCACATCGATCACTGGCACATTTCCTTGCTGAGCAACGGCCGGACCTGGACAGAGGTCGATGGCCGTGTTTTGGAAGGCAAGCCCGGCAAGGTGGAACTGCGATCGCTGGGACAGCCATTTCGAGGGCGCTCGACCGAGGCAACGGCCCTCTCGCTCTTTCTGCCGAGGGCATTGCTGTTCGACGTTCCGACACCGGTGGAGATCGAGAACAATATCGCCCTCTCCGGCGTGTTCACCAACATGTTGATCGAATTCCTCGATAGTGTCGAAAACAATCTTCCACGCTTTGCAGCGACCGATCTGCCGCACGTTGTCCAGACGGTGCGCAATATGATTGTGGCTTCCGTTTCGACTTCGGCGGCGCAATCGACCGGCATGGAGCAACACAGCACCCTCGCCGTGACGGAGCGCGTGCGGCGGTTCGTGGAAGGCAACCTCACGTCAGGCGACCTGACGGTCGAGCACATATGTCGCGAGCTCGGCATATCCCGCACCAGGCTCTATCAGATATTCGAACAATATGGTGGCGTGCATCACTATATTCAGCGCCGTCGTCTCCTGTCTGCTCATGCCGCCCTCAGCGATCCCGCCAATCGGGAGCAGATCGTCGATATCGCCTTTGCCGTCGGCTTTTCCTCGGCTGCGCACTTCAGCCGGGCCTTCGGCAAGGAATTCGGGTACAGTCCCCGTGAAGCCAGAAACCTCACCATACCCCGCTATCTAGGGCAGATCGTCTCGCCGGCATCGTCCGACAGCAGTCACTCCTTCGATGAATGGCTGAAAACCCTCGGCTATTATCACTAGACAGCGAATTGACGCTTCGAGGCATGCGCGGGAGCGGAGGGCGCGCGCAGGCGGAGCGCGTCTTGCCGCCAATCCCCGCATCAGCCCCAAAACCGCACTTCAGCAATCGCGAAAATGGACGCTGCTGCAAGTTTCAGGATGTACGGCTAACGACATATGGTGCGTAACCCATTAAAAAAGAAGCATAATAGTCGTTTGGGCACCAAAGCTCTGGTGTTTGGTAAATGTACCCTGCGTCCACCGGAGCAAGTCTTAGGGAAAAACAGCAATGGTATCTACTCGCCAGACAATAGAGATCAGCAAGCCTCAGCATCCCGTCAATGACTCATACCGCGCGGTCGAGCGCGAAGAGGTTCTTGAAGTGGCCTTCCGCGACTTCGTTCAAATGGCGCTTACCGCAGGTTGGAACGAGCCGGAAGTCGCTTTGACCTTGGCCGATATTGCCGATGACTATGTGATGGCTCTCGCTGGTAGAGTTGCTGAGAAATAGTATTCCGCGTCCGTCCGCGCTCCGCAGGGGTGAGCACGAACGGTTGGAAGCAGCTCTTCAGCATGCCGTCGGTGACACCGCTAACAACAACAAGAAGGCGGTTCACCGGCGGCATGAATTTTACTCGACAAGCAGTCAGCATGCTTCCTTCATGCCCTGCCCCATCTAGGCAAGATTTGTAGAAAGCGGGTCACGATGAAGATCAGGCAACATCTCTGGTTTCAGCATGACATGGAAACAGCGATAGAACTTTACACGTCGCTTATCCCGGGTTCGGCAGCAGGATGGGTCTCAAATATTCTCACCGACAATCTGAATGGACCAGCCGGCAGCGTAAAGTTTGCAGGTTTCACACTTGGAAATCGCGCCTATATGGGTTTCGAGGCAGGGCCATTCGACCGCTCAGAGCATAGTTCTTCCATCACCGTCGAGTGTGCGTCACAGGACGAGGCGGACCGTTTGCGTTATGCGCTAGGGAAAAGCCGTCCAGACGATCGTGGCCTTGTGAGAGATCCGTGGGGCATATGTTGGCAGTTTCTGGTCAAGCAGCAGAGCGCCGACACCAAAATATCCGCCACATCTGAGCAAGTCAGCAGCGTCACGGCTGCAAAGAAGAAATTCGCCGCCGCTTAAAAGCGCGCGACAAAACTATCGCAAAATTCGAAGGTCGCGGCAAACGCATAGCTTTCAGCCAGTCGAAAGCATGCGCTGCCGTGATGTAGGCGGAGGCCGATCCACACTCGGCTTCCGCTTGTGCTCTATTTTGAGCGTCAGTCGATAACCGGGCAGCCGCGCCGATTGCCGAAGACCATGCGGTCTGGACCGCCATCGTTCCAGCCGCGGACAACGATGCGCCGGCCGTTGCTGTCGATAGAATCGATGCGACGGAAGCCTTCCGCCCGCGCGGCGCGCATGAGATCGCGTCTGTCGCAGCCGCGATCACGATCCCAGCCCCTGTCACGATCACGGTCCCAGCCGCGCGGCGGACCTCTCCAGTCCCGACCCTGGTCGCGCTGCCAGGGCGGCGGCGGTGCATCGCCGTCATCGCCGCCGTAATACTGCGCCGAAGCGACAGACGTCATCAGTTGCAACGCGGCCAATCCGACCACGGCAACACGCGAAATCCGTACCAAACCTTCAAGCATTTCCCTTACCCCCATTTCCTGTCTTTTAGACGGGGATAGAGATACGCCGATTCGCATGAACTCTGCCTGAACACAGCCGGAGCCAGATTGAGCGCCGCTCTGTGGCAAGATCGCAGCGCTTTTGCGCGACATGCCTCAGCTGAAAGGAAAGGCGCGAAACTCATCCCTCTCCTCGGCGCGGGCCGAGAGCACATGAAGGCGCGGACAGGCATTCACATCGAGGACATCAGGCAACATCTCGCGGGTGAAGCGAAGCGCGACGGCACTGGTGATATCTGCCTGGAGCGGCCGTGTACCAAAAAGCCAGGAACCGGCCTGCGGCATCTCTGCCTCCAGCAAGCGATATGCCGCCGCAAGCTGACCGTGAACCCGATCGAGCCAGGGCTGATGCTGCTTTTCCATGGGGCGCAGATTATGCTCATAGACGATCTGAACCGTCTTCTCGCACGCCGCCAATGCAAGACCGATGATCCGCAGAGACCGGGAATGAGCCTGCGGATCGAGGGGTATGAGGCTGCGTCCGGGCGCTGCAATGCGTTCGGCATGCTCAAGTATCAGGCTCGAATCCATCAAAACGGTTCCATCATCCGTGACGAGCGACGGCGCCTTCACGACCGGATTGATGCCGGCAAAAGCGTCGAAAGCGCTGAAGACAGAAAGCGGCTCATGCACAAATGCTATATCGAGCGCACGTAACGATATCGCCACGCGCCTGACAAAAGGCGAATCCAGCATTCCGATCAGTCTCATATCCACCACCATCTCTTTCTTCGTGCAAGCGCAAGGACCGCGCCGTGATCCGATGAGGAATAGTAGTCGTGGGCGGATGGCCATTGCCAGTGGCCGAAAAAGCCATTACCGCAAGGATCATGCCAAAGAACACCAATCCGCTTGTCATCATCGCCGCCTATGACCAACTTTGCACGTTCGAATTCGGATGCGCCTTCGAAGTGTTCGGATTGTCGCGCCCGGAAATGGGTTCGGGCTGGTATCGCTGCATGACCGCGGTAGTGGAACCCGGGCTCATTCGAGCTGCCGGCGGCCTTACCGTCAATTCGGACGGCGGCCTTGAGCTGTTCGATCAGGCAGATACGATCGTCATACCGGGGTGGCGCGGACCAGACGTCGTTGTGCCCGAGCCGCTCCTAGAAGCGCTGCGGAAAGCTCACGCCAGGGGCGTCAGGCTGGTGTCGATCTGCGGAGGCACCTTCGTGCTGGCTCAAACCGGCCTGTTGTCCGGTAGACGCGCCACGACCCACTGGCATCATGCCGGAAGGCTTGCCGCCGCCTATCCGGACATCGATGTCGAGCCGCATTCCCTCTATGTCGATGAAGGCGACATATTGACATCGGCCGGCAGTGCTGCCGGGCTCGACCTTTGCATTCATGTCGTGCGCAAGGATTTTGGCGCCAAGGCTGCCAATAGCGTGGCCCGGCGCCTTGTCGTCGCCGCCCATCGCGAAGGCGGCCAAACGCAGTTCATCGAGCGGCCGGTCGCAGCACATAGTACCACGCGGCTATCTGCGTTGCTGGATGTGATCCGGGGAGACCTCGCACAACAATGGAGTGTCCAGCGCATGGCGGAGGAAGCTTGCATAAGCGTGCGAAGCCTGCATCGCCATATTCGCGAGGCGATGGGAATTGCACCGGGAGAATGGCTTCAGAACGAACGTCTGGCTCGAGCGCGCGAGCTTCTGGAAGAAACAGGCCTTCCCGTTTCGGTCATTGCAATGCATGTCGGCCTGGGAAGCGCCACGAACTTCCGTCATCATTTTCGCGCAAGCGTCGGATTGTCACCGACAGCCTATCGATCGCGTTTCCGCAGCGCCGGTGGCGAGCACGAAGCCGCGTCCTCGACTAAACAATAGCCATCATCTATCGCGTTTTGGAGCCTTTGGAGATGTAAGGCCTGCCCCGGCCGCACGGCGAGGGGCCGTCCGCGAAAGCCTGCCTCCGCCGTGCCAGTCCGTGATTGCCGAATGGACGGATTGAGATAGAAGCATCGCGCCCGCCAGACAATAGAGCAGCACGATGATGGCTGCTTCGACGATCAGAGGCAGAAATGCAAAGCGAGCGCCCGAGCTTTCTTCCTCTTCAGGGAGCAGATCAGGCAGGCCGAGGATCATCGCCGTCAACGGCGAGGCAAGGATAGCAACGAAAGCGACACCATGAATCCAGAGGCGAAACCGAGGCAATTTCCCCGCCACCCAAAAGGCCAGAAGCGGAGCGCCTATATTGCATATCAGGCCAAGTGAAACAGCGATCTCTGTCGGCAGGATCGAATCGTCGTGCATGAATTCCCAATCCTTCAATGCTACTCAGATTAGTACCATGCACGCCAGGAAACAACTTGATCGTCTGTGCCGCCACCCCATAGGCGCGAAGTTTTCACTGCCACAAATGGTCGGAAATCATTGCCACCATGGCTCGCGGCGATGCCATTTGAGATCCCGACGGCGGCTCCTTCCGGCAGCCTTCCTGTCGCCCTTCAGATGATCCAGATAACCGCCCAAGACGCTGTTGATGAAGACATGGGTTTTCGTCAGACGCGAGCCGAGCCGCCTGAATCTGGCTTCCTTGTCTCGCTCCATCTGCTGGAGCACTTTCCAGAAGACGAAGCTGTCATGGCTTTCCTTCATGGTCAGGAAATAGCCGGAGGAATAGGCACCTTCGAAGCGGTCGATAAAGGTCAATATTGCGGGATGGCGTAGATTGTATCCAACCCATCCGCATTCGGGATAAATCCTCCTGTTCAGATAGGTGGCAAGCTGATTTCCACGCGGCGCTATCCTATCGAGAAAGCTTTTCGGAATGGCTCTGTGGGTCACGGTATCGGCATCGAGCCATATCAGCTGGTCGACCATGTTGTGATAGCGTCTGACGGCATCAGCAACCGCAAAGACCTTGTTGGAAAAGCGCACGGCATCCCAGCGGAAGTCACGTACCAGCCCATTGCGTGACGGAATCCATCCATTTGCCTGTGGATTGTCACCGTGGGCCTCGCGAAAATCGCGCAGCCGGGGCAAAGCCTTGCAATGATCGAATATCAGAAGGCGGCGGTCCTTCTCCTCGATTTCGACATCCTCGGCATAGACGACCAGAGAGACGTCCTTTGGCCAGCAAGCGAGGAAGGTCTCGATGCATTTCTTGCCGTATTCGCGATAACCCTTTTCATTGAAGGTGGTGACAACGATATGGCTCAACTCTTCCCGTCGCCACGGATTGGTAAGGAACATCGGCAATCGGACTCCGCAATAAGGTAAACTCTCGGTCGGTCTATCCGATCGTTTTGCCTTACCGTTTTCCGAATGTTTCCAAACCGTGAATTTTTCGGGAAATCTTATTGCCAAGCTTAGGTTTGCAATGCCCGGCACCCTCATGGAGACCTCGGAGCCTAACTGGCCGAAGCCGAAATGCCGTCAAAGTCATTCCCGGCGATCGTTTATCTGAACATGATCGCTTCCGGCGAACTTCTCCTTTTTCCGCCAGTCGGACAACGGATGCAGATTCTCTTGCCGACCGTCGCTGTATGTGCGGTTTACTTGATGGTGAAATCAGTCGTTTCCATCACTTTGCCGTTGACGGAAAACTCGATCTCATAGCTCCCGACGGGCCAACCATTGTTCGGTTTCGTCATCGAGGATTTCACATGGTTGGTCAGCGAACCGATATGCAGATTGACACTGTTGATCTTGTAATTCGGTGGCGCCGCTCCGCCGGTGTCGACGGCAACCCATGCGATGTTAACATCACTCCCCGACGGCACGTCCTTCGTCAGATGGGCTGACACAAAAATCTTCGGCGTATCGGGAGCAAAGCTGCTTTGAGCAGCATCCGAATCCTCCTTAGTCGAAATGACGATATCTTTGAAACCAACGGCCCATGCACCCGAGGAAATTGCGGATATGGCACTGGTGGCAAAAGCGAAAATCACAGCCTGGAGGAAACGCATTTTCGAAGATCCTTTGCTTGACAAGAGCACATCGTGCAGAGCGAAAGAGGCGGTCACAGCACGTCACTGTTTCCGAGTTCAAGCAATCAACGAAAGGGATATTGGTCGCCATCGCGCGCTGGCAAGGCTTGGACTTTCATCGCGTCGTCGGCAGAGAAAAACTATGAAGAGATCTCAGGAAGCGCTGCCAGCCGCTCCATAACCGTCAATTCCTGCGATTGTCGGCGTAAACACGATGGTTTTCGGCATCGCATCGCGGTTGCTCATGACCGCTTGGCGCACCAATTGTGCCGCAACCTCGCCGATAGCGCGCCTGGGCGAGCGGGACGTTGCGATCGGCGCAGGCAGCGAACCGACCAGATCCAGCCCGTTGAAACCGGCAATCAGGATCTTCTTTGGAACTGCAACGCCCAGCTCCATGCAGGCAAACAGCCCGCCGCTCGCCATGTCGTCGTTGGAGTAATAGATGCAATCGAGATCCGGCACCGCCGCGAGCATGGTCGTCGTCAGTTGTTTTCCAAGCGCGATCGAGGAAAATGCATCATCGATCTGCTGTTCGGCAAACCCCAGACCATGGGCATGCAAGACGCGTTCGAAGCCAGCCTTGCGCTTGCCTGCACGCAGATCCCGAGCCAGAGCGCTGCCGACATAACCGAACCGTCTTCGCCCAGCCGCAATCAACGCTTCGGCCATACCCTCTCCCGCCGCGCCATGGGACAAGCCGACATTGAAATCAATCGGCGTGCCGTCGAGATCCATGAGCTGGATGACCGGAATATTGGCGTGGCGGAGCAGATCCGCCGTCTCTTCCGGCTGA
Organism: Martinezella hainanensis; assembly: GCF_900094555.1. Classification (GTDB taxonomy): domain Bacteria; phylum Pseudomonadota; class Alphaproteobacteria; order Rhizobiales; family Rhizobiaceae; genus Rhizobium; species Rhizobium hainanense. The sequence continues at coordinate 607,843 of NZ_FMAC01000003.1, read as the reverse complement.
TCGAGCCCGGTGACGATGATGGCGCAGGGTTGCCAGGAGAGCATGTCGCGGATGATCTCGCGCTCCTTGGCGACATCATAATCGGATATGCCGAACACGGCTTGCATGCCGGAGCCGTCAAGCCCAGCGGAAATGCCGGCAAGCACCTCCGGAAAGACAATATTCGACATGCTGGGGACGACGACAGCAACCAGGTTTGTGCGCTGCGAGGATAGCGAGAGTGCCAGCCTGTTGCCGACATAGTTCATCCGCGTTGCCGCAGCGAGAACCTTGTCGCGCGTCTCGCTGGAGACATCGGCAACGCCCCGAAGCGCACGCGACGCCGTCATCTTGCTCACGCCCGCTTCGATCGCGACTTCTTCCAGAGTGGGTTTGCGCATCCCCAAGCAACCCTCGATGAACCATGGCGGCTGGCACGATGCCGCTCCTCTTCATAGAATGTTTCCTGGAAAAGGCAAACATCCGCCTATTGACAATTACCGGAAAATTGAGGCTTGTTATCGATACCGGTATCGGTAACATAGCCAAAAATTGCAGAGGTAGCAGCGTGTTGAACACGAAGAAGACCGCCGTCATCGGCCTGGGATCCATGGGTTGGGGCGCTGCCCTATCCCTTCTAAAGGCGGGCTTTGTCGTACGCGGCTGCGATGTCCGCAGCGAGGTTCTCACCCGTTTTGCCGAGAGCGGCGGCACGCCCTGCACGACGCCGGCATCTGCCGCTGAGGACGCTGACGTGATCCTTGTCTATGTCGTCAACAGCAAGCAGGTCGAAGATGTCCTATTCGGGCAGAGCGGCGCGCTGGAAACTGCTCGTCCTTCGACCACATTCCTGCTCTGCGCCACCATGGCACCGAGTGCGACGACAGCCATTGCCGAAAAGCTTGAGGCAGCCGGCATGTTCGTCATCGACGCCCCTGTCTCCGGTGGCCATGTCCGCGCGCTTTCAGGCGAGATCACCGTCATGGCATCCGGCACACCCGAGGCCTTCGATAAGGCGTCAGCGGTGCTCGACGCCATCTCGGCCAAGGTATTCCGGCTGGGGGATCGCCCCGGCGCCGGCTCGCAGGTCAAGATGATCAACCAGCTGCTGGCCGGCGTCCATATCGCCGCAACGGCCGAGGCCATGACGCTGGCTGCCAAGGCCGGCATCGATTTGAAGACACTCTATGATGTGATCTGCGTATCGGCCGGCTCGTCCTGGATGTTCGAGAATCGCGGCGAGCACATCGTATCCGGCGACTATACGCCGCGCTCGGCGGTCAATATCTTCGTCAAGGACCTCGGCATCGTGACGTCGGAGGCCGGCAAAGCCGGTGCTGTTACCCCGCTCGCTGCCGCCGCCCTTGATCTCTTCGAGGAAGCATCGCAAGCAGGTTTCGGCCTTGAAGACGACGCCGCCGTCGCAAAAATCCTCGCCGCCAAGAGCGGCGCCAGCCTTCCCGGAGTAAAGGACTAGACAATGGCGCTCCTGCTTGGCTGCATCGCCGACGACTTCACCGGGGCGACCGATCTTGCCGCGCTGCTGGCGCGCAGCGGACTGCCCGTTTCGCTGCGGATCGGCATTCCGCAGGAGAAGCGCGATCGGAGCGAGATAGCCGCCTTCGAGGTCATCGCCTTGAAATGCCGGACTTCGCCGGTCGATGTCGCCGTTAAACAGGCACATCGGGCGCTGGCATGGCTGAGGGAAGCCGGCGCGAGCCGCTTCTTCTGGAAATACTGCTCGACATTCGACAGCACCGCCGAAGGCAATATCGGTCCTATCGCTGAGATGCTGATGGCCGAGACGGGTGCTGCCCAGACGATCTATTGCCCGGCCTTTCCGGAAAACGGACGCAGTGTCTTCATGGGTCATCTCTTTGTCGGCGAGCAGCTTCTGTCGGAGAGTCCGATGAAGGATCATCCGCTGACGCCGATGCGCGATTCCAGTCTTGTACGGCTTCTGACGCCGCAGGTGGCGAGTGCGGTCGGCCTTGCCAATCGCAACGTCGTCTCGAAGGGTGCGGCAGCGCTGAAGACGCACTTGGAACAGCTCCACGGCGACGATATCCGGCATGTGATCGTCGATGCCGTTTGCGACGATGATCTCCGCACGATTGCTGCAGCATCCTTCAACATGATGCTATTGACGGGCGGCAGCGCGATTGCTGGCCAGCTTCCGCAATTCTACATCGAGCAGGGTCTCGCCAGCCTCTCCGAACATCGCCAGGCACTGCCAAAGGTCGCCGGCGGTTCGATCGTCCTATCCGGCAGTTGCTCCGCCATGACGCGCCGGCAGGTTGCCCGTTATACCGGCAAAGTCGCCAGCTTGCGGCTCGATCCTATCGTGCTGGCTCAGGAAGGCGCCGGCGCTGCGCTGGAGTGGCTGCGTCAACAGTCCCCCGATGCACCGAAGCTCATTTACGCTACCGCCGAGCCCGACGAGGTGCGGCGGGCACAGGAGCGATTGGGGCGGGATAAGGCTGGCCATGTGGTCGAAGACGCACTTTCCGAGATCGCCCACGAGGCCTTCGATTGCGGCACACGCCGCTTCGTCGTCGCCGGCGGCGAGACTTCGGGCGCAATTACGCAGGCGCTCGGCATCACGCATCTGGCAATCGGCCCGGAAATTGCGCCCGGTGTCCCATGGACCTTCGCGGCGGTCGATCGAAGGCAGATCGCACTTGCACTGAAATCGGGAAACTTTGGCGGCGAAGACTTCTTCACGGATGCTTTCGACCGATTGGAGACCGCATGAGCGAAGAAGCAGCACTGCGCGAACATATATGCATGATGGCCAAGTCGCTCTACGATCGCGGCCTGACAGCTGGCTCCTCCGGGAATATCTCCGCGCGTCTCAGCGACGGGCGCCTGCTGGTGACCCCGACGGGCAGCTCCTTCGGACGCCTCGATCCCGCGCGCCTGTCGCTTTTCGACAGCGAAGGACGCCTGATCGGCGGAGACAAGCCGACGAAGGAAATGCCGCTGCATGCTGCCTTCTACGAGACACGGCCAAAGAAGACGGGTGCCGTGGTCCATCTCCATTCCAGCCATTCTGTTGCGCTTTCGATCCTGCCTGACGTCGATGCCGACAACATGCTGCCACCCCTGACCGCCTATTCGATCATGAAACTCGGCAAGGTAAAGCTGCTGCCCTATTTCATGCCGGGTGATCCGGCCATGGGTGATGCCATCCGCGGCCTTGCCGGCAAGCGCAGCGCCGTGATGCTGGCGGCACACGGACCGGTCGTCTCCGCTAGGGATCTGGAAGCGGCTGTTTATGCGATAGAAGAACTGGAGGAGACGGCAAAGCTTGCCATGCTGACGCGCGGGGCCAATCCTTCACTGCTGACGGATGCCCAGATCGCCGATCTCGTTCGTACCTATGACGTGGAGTGGGACTGAACATGACGCGCTTTTCCGCCAATCTGGGTTTCCTGTGGCAGGAGCTTTCCCTCCCCGACGCGATCCGCGCCGCCAAGGCCGCCGGCTTCGACGCCGTGGAATGCCACTATCCCTATGACACGCCCGCTGAGACCGTGCGTCAGGCATTGGAGGAAACCGGCCTTCCCATGCTCGGCCTCAACACCGCCCGCGGCAATGTCGCGGCTGGCGACAATGGTCTTGCCGCCATTCCGGGGCGAGAGGAAGAAGCCCGCGACCTCATCGATCAGGCGATCGATTATGCAGCCGCCATCGGCACACCGAACGTGCATGTGATGGCTGGCAAGGCCCGCGGCGAAGAGGCCCGGGCCACCTTCATCGCCAATCTCCGCTATGCCTGCGAACGCACCGGCAAGGTGGGGGTGACCGTGCTGATCGAGCCGCTCAATCACCGCGACGCGCCGGGTTACTTCCTGCAGACCGCGGATCAGGCGCTCGACATCATAGCTGCGGTCAGCGCCGATAACCTCAAGCTGATGTTCGACTGCTATCACATCCAGATCATGCAGGGCGACCTGACGCACAGGCTGCAGGCGCATCTAGCCGCGATCGGCCATATTCAAATTGCCGCCGTTCCGGACCGGCGCGAACCTGATCACGGAGAAATCGATTACCGTCACATTCTGCAATTCCTGGAAAAGCTTGGCTATGACAAGCCGATCGGCGTGGAGTATCGGCCGGCGACCACGACGGATGCCGGGCTTGCCTGGCTGCAAGCGTACAAATGAAGCAAAGGCCGGCATCCCGGATGCCTGAGTGCCACCACAGACATTCACTCGGGAATTCTCCCGAACACTGATATCAGCCTATTGGGAGGAAACGCCGATATGCATGTTTTGATTTTGGGCGCTGCGGGCATGGTCGGCCGCAAGCTTATCAACCGTATTGCCGCCGAGCCGGAAATTCTCGGCCGGACCATCGATCGCCTGACGCTGGTCGATGCCTTCCAGCCGACGGTGCCGGAAGCGCTTGCATCTGTATCCAAGGCTTTGACGATCGACCTTGCGACATCGGGCGTTGCGGAAAAGCTGATCGAAGACCGCCCGGATATGATCTTCCATCTCGCCGCCATCGTCTCCGGCGAGGCCGAGGCCGACTTCGACAAGGGCTACACGGTCAATCTCGACGGCACGCGGGCACTCTTCGAAGCCATTCGCCAGCAGGGCCTGAAATCCCCCTATATCCCCCGCGTCATCTTCGCCTCCTCCATCGCCGTGTTCGGCACGCCCTTCCCCGATATCATCGACGACGAATTCCTGACCGCACCGTTGACGAGCTACGGCACCCAGAAGGCGATTGCCGAGCTCCTGCTTGCCGATTATTCGCGCCGCGGCATTTTCGACGGCATCGGCATCCGACTGCCGACCATTTGCGTTCGGCCCGGCGCTCCAAACAAGGCGGCCTCCGGCTTCTTTTCGAACATCCTGCGCGAGCCGCTTGTCGGAAGACCAGCCATCCTGCCTGTCAGCGATACGGTGCGGCACTGGTTTGCAAGCCCACGAGCAGCGGTCGGCTTTTTCATGCACGCCGCAACGCTCGATACCGCGAAGGTCGGGCCGCGGCGCAACCTCACCATGCCCGGACTTTCGGCGCTCGTTTCCGACGAGATCGATGCCCTGCGCCGTGTCGGCGGCGACAAGGCGGTTGCGCTTATCCGCCGCGAGCCCGATCCGGTGATCGAACGCATCGTCTCGGGATGGGCGACCCAATTCGACGCGAAGCGCGCGAGCGCGCTCGGCTTCAAGGCCGAACAAAGCTTTGACGAGATCCTGCAGGCGCACATCGAAGACGAATTGGAAGGGAGAGTTGCATGACGGAAGTGTCATCGCAAAACGCAATCGCGCTGGTGACCGGCGGCGGCACAGGTATCGGCCGGGCCATTGCCAAGGCGCTCGGCTCGGCAGGTTTCAAGGTCGTCATCTCGGGGCGACGGGCTGATGTTCTCGAAAAGGCGGCCCGCGAGCTCAGCGAGGAAACAGGGGCGGAGTTTCTTGCTGTTGCGGCCGATGTGAGCGACCCCGCGTCAGTTCGCAGCCTTTTCGATGCGATCTCCGACCGCTACGGCCGCCTCGACCTTCTGGTCAACAATGCCGGCATGGGCCTGCCGGCCGTGCCGATGGAAGAGCTGAGCTTCGAGCAATGGAACGCCATTGTCGGCGCAAACCTGACCGGCGCGTTCCTGTGCACACAGCAGGCCTTCCGCCTGATGAAAGCCCAGGTGCCGCAGGGCGGCCGTATCATCAACAACGGTTCGATATCGGCAACGACGCCGCGGCCGCATTCGGCACCCTATACGGCCACGAAGCACGCGATCACCGGTTTGACGAAATCGACAGCACTCGACGGCCGTCCCTTCGATATCGCCTGCGGCCAGATCGATATCGGCAATGCGGCCACCGAGATGACGGCGCGGATGAGCGGCGGCGTGCTGCAGGCAAATGGCGAGACCGCGGCGGAGCCGACGATCTCGGCAGAGCATGTCGCACGCGCTGTCGTCTACATGGCGACCTTGCCACTCGACGCCAACGTTCTCTCGATGACCGTCATGGCGACAAAGATGCCGCTTGTGGGCAGAGGGTAAAAGAGATTGGCAGCATCGTGCGTACGATGCTGCCGTCTTTATGGTTTGGGCTATTCGTTAAATAGCCGGGCGCGCCGAAGGCTTGACTTGCCTTCGTTCGATCAGACCGCCGACGCTGAAGATCAAGATTTCGATCTCCGTATCGATCTTGTCACCGTCGAGCAACCGGACGACATCGTCTATGCCTGATACCGCATGGCCGTCGATGGCAAGCAGATAGTCGCCCTCCTGCAAGCCGCCCTTTTCGGCTGGACTATCCTTTTCGACGCGACGCAGACGCACGGCCGTCGAATGCGTAACGCCAGCCTCGAGCGCGATGCGCCGATGCAGCTCGACCGTATCGGCGGCGATGCCGATATAGGCGCGCCGGACATGGCCGAAGCGCAGGATCTCGGACACAACATGCTTGGCCGTGTTTGAAGCAACCGAGAATGCGATGCTCTGCGCACCCTGGATGACGGCGGTATTGACGCCGACCACCTCGCCGGCAGATGACACCAGCGGACCGCCGGAGTTACCGGGGTTGAGGGCCGCATCCGTCTGGATGATGTCTTCCATCAACCGCCCGCTCGCCGCGCGCATCGAGCGTCCAAGCGCAGAGACGATACCCGCCGTGACGGTCCATTCGAAGCCCAGCGGATTGCCGATGGCAATCGCGATATGGCCGCGCTTCAGCGATTTGGAATCGCCAAGTTTCGCCCAATTACCGGGCCAGTCATTGGCACGGATGAGCGCGAGGTCGGTATCCGGGTCACGCCCGAGCACCCGTCCCTCGACGGTCGCCCCTTCCGGGGTCTGGATGCGCACGGCCTTGGCGTCGTCAACGACATGATTGTTGGTCACGACCAAGCCATCCGGCGAAATGGCAAAGCCGGACCCGTGGCCAGCGCGGCCGCCCAAACGCTCGATCCGGCTGACGGCCGGACCGACGAGATCAACGGCACCTGATACCGATTGGGAATAGGCATCCAGCAGCCCGGCATCGGATGACGGCTGGATGTCGCGATCAATGAAGCCCATGAAAACTCCTCCGACGCAGGCGCGTCGCTACGAGGACCGGCAGCAACTGTTGGGAAGCAGGAGGCTGTCAGTTCGACAGATTGAAGTGGTGACTATTCAAATGAGATGTCGCCCTATCGAGTTCAAGAGCCAGCCGAACGCACGCATTCGCCTCACCTTTCGGCGACTGAGATCAGCTCTTTTCCTGCTGCAACAGCCGCTCGAGCTCCCGTTCCTGCATCTCGATGGCTTGCGTGACGAACCGCAGGACCACCTTCTTTTCCGCCTCGGAAAACTGCTTGAGCATCTGCGCGCCGGCCTCTTCGATAGGACCATAGGCTTCGCGTCCCAGCCTGATCGCCTTCTCGGATGGCGCCACCAGCACACGACGTCGGTCGTTCGGATCTGGAACGCGGTGGAGAAGGTCGCGCGCCGAAAGACGATCGATCAACGCCGTAACCGAGGGAGGCGCAAGACCGATGGCCTTGGCGACGGCGTTCGCAGGTTGCGGCGCGCGCATGATCACGCTGAGGCAGCGCCGCTCGGCGCTGTTCAGCCCATGCAGCTTGCCAAAGGTTTCGTCGAAGCTCTCGGTCGCCTCCTGCCAGCGCATGCAGGCAAGGCTGATGGCTTCGACAAGGCGCTGCTCATCTTCATTTGACTTTTGTTCGATCATCGAATAATTCATTTATCAAACTATTTGAAGGAGGAACCAATGTGCCCCATTGAAGACCGTGCTGCAACCATTAATCGAGCAGCAAGCCCGGAGGTGACGATCGGCATATGCGGCGCCGGCATTGGCGGGCTTGTGCTCGCGCTCCGGCTGGCAAAGCTCGGCTTTCGTCCAATATTGTTCGAAGCCCGCACCAGAGAGGCCGCCTTGTCCGAAGGCGAGTTCCTGACGCTCGCCTCCAATGGCATGAATGCCCTGCGGGCGGTGGACTGCCACGACGCAGTGCTGAGCGAAGGATTGGAAACCCGTGCCATTGAGCTCTGCAACGCACGCGGCAAAAGGCTCGCACTCGTCGACCAGAGCGACCATTTGGCGACATTCGGCACGCCCGCCGTCACCATCAAGCGCGGCGTTCTGACCGGCATCCTGATCGGGAAGTGTGAGGCCGAGGGCATCGTCACGCAATTTGGCCGGCGCGTGACCAAGGTCGACAATCACGCACACGCCGTAACGCTCAACTTCTCCGAAAGTGCCGGTCTTGCCGTTGACCTGCTCGCCGCCGCCGATGGGCTGCGATCCTTCGTCCGCACGCAAATATTTCCGGATTATCCCCTACCGCAATTTACCGGCCTGATCGGCACGGGCGGTATCGTCGATGCGGACATACCGGATACCGATGGAGTGATGCGCATGACCTTCGGAGAGAAGGCCTTCTTCGGTTACCTCAAGACGGCATCCCACCCCGTATACTGGTTCGATTCCTTCCCCGCCGACACGCCCGATGCCGTGCGCACATTGGAACCGAAGGCGCTCGCCGCTCACGTTCGCCAGATGCACGCGGCCGATCCCGAGCCCAACAGATCGATCCTGCACGCGGTCGACAGGATCGAGCGCAGCTATCCCATCTTTGATATGCCGCAGCTTCCGATCTGGTCGAACGGACGCGTTGTGCTGCTCGGCGACGCAGCACACGCCATCGGCCCACATGCCGGCCAGGGGGCGTCGATGGCCATAGAGGATGCCGTGGTCCTATCATCCTGTCTCGCAGATACGCTCGACTACGGCGCGGCCTTTGCCCGTTATGAGGCGCTGCGGCGGCCGCGCATCGCCCGCGTGGTGAAGCTCACCCGGCAAAATGCTTCCAGAAAACGGAAAAACAGTCGGCTTAGCCTGTTTCTGCGAGATCTGCTTCTGCCTCTGTTCATTCCGATGAGCGTCAGGGCCAGCCGCAAATTGTTCGCATATCGCGTCGATCTCGATCCGCTGGAGGAAAACCATCCGGTCGAAGGCGGTCGCAAAGATGCTGCCTGACGTGCGGTTCGGCCCGGTGACGGTCGAAAGCCGATCGTAAAGAGGTGGAGTAGCCGGCTGAGAGGTACAGTCTCGTTCAATCCCGCGACCCTGCCGATACGACGAAGCTAGGTGCGCGGCCAGGCGAGCCTGCTCCAATTCGCAATGTAGAACACTACCGCAATGAACATTCCCGATCCGACCAGATCGAGCCGATGGTGCCCGAAGAGGAAGAGGCCGAGCAGGGCCAAACCAAATGAAGACACGATCAGAAAAAGTGAGGGTAGAACGCTTGTGATGCGTGTCCTCGCCTCGCCTTTGGCCTCGATACCATCGCCGGTAATGTGACGATCAGAGCCCGGCAACTTGTTACCGAGGCTGATCGTCACCTGCCCCCTCCTCGTGCCGACCTTGCCTTTGGTCGTATTTCCTGAGGTCAGAAGCACGAGTGCCATCGAAACTACCATGCTGCCGAACGCCCAGGAAAAGACCGTGCACGCCGCCATGGCCGTCGCGTTCGCATAGGTCTGATAGAGGTAGACCGCCAAAGCTCCCATTGCGACGCAGACGGCAAGAAACATGGAACCGACGATCAGGAATGTGATCCTGCCGGACAGTTGTGCTTCACCCTCCATGTGACCTCCAATCAGCCTCCATATGTTCAGACCGTCGAAACTAGAGCGTGATGCCGAAAAGTGTACGCAGTTTTCGGACGACATCACGCTCTACTTTTTTGATGCTAGAGCGGATGCCCGCAATCTTCAAACGCCGGCGCAATATTTGTCCAGCTTGGCCGTAGACGCCGAGAGGGCCTTTACGAAGCTGCACGCAGGCATAGTTAGCTGGGGTATCGGAGAAGGAGGTATCCCATGAGAATTTCGAGATCCGCCTCGGCGGTGATCATCATCGGCCTATTTGCTGTGCCCGTCGAAGCCGCAGGGATCGATTGCGCAAAGCCGGGCTCGCTGAGCGACCACATGATCTGCCAGGACAAATCGCTGCTTGCCCGCGATGCGATGGTGAGGGATCTCTATGCGGCCGCGCTGAAGCACGATGATGCCGACAAGATTCGCGAACGGCAACGGCGCTGGATTACGAAGGTGCAGTCCTGCAGCGATGTGACATGCGCCCGACAGGCCTATGACGATCAGATTGCTTCCCTTCTGGTGACCAAGGGCGGACAAAGCGCGTCGACGGATTTCCAGTCGAATAGCGCCGATGGCAACGAGGGCCATCTTGCCGTCTTCGGGCCGGTCGATGGACTCCTCGCAGTTTCGCTCGCCTCGACCTATGTCGGCCCGGGCGGCGCAGATGCCGGCGATGTCAATGCCGATGGTATCGACGGCGTCGTTCCGCTGGCGAAAGAACACGCCGAGCTTTCCAGGGATGCCTGCAAGATCGACCTCAATCGCCTCAATGCGAAGACCTGGCGTGTGTCGCAGGCGGGTGTTTGCGATTTCGCCGCCGGGGTGACCTTGCAGGGCACCTACCGCAAACAATGACATTAGTTGACGCCAAGCGAGGATCGCGCCCCCTGGCGCAATCCCTGCCCGCAACTATGGATTCCGCTAGTCCTGAGCGCTTCCCCTTATATTGCTGACATCGCCCGCGCTGACGGGGGCAGCCGCATTGCCCCAGCTGTTGCGGACATAGGTCAGCACGTCGCTGACCTGCTGATCGCTAAGCCTCCAGGCGAATGATGGCATGGCCGGGGTCGTTTGTTTCGACGAGGTATAAACAGCCTGGCTTCCCGCCAGAACGACATGGGCAAGGGTTTCCGCGCTTGGCTGCTGGACGAGGCTGTTGCCGGCCAGCGCTGGAAACAGTGGCATGGCGCCCTTCCCATCCATGCCGTGGCAGGCGGAACAGGTGTCATGATAGATGGCAGCACCCGCCACCATGCGCCCATCATCGGCCTTCAGCGGTGCAGGCTTATCCGACGAACTAGCGGAGAGGCTCTTCAGATAGACCGCAATCGCCTTCAGGTCGGCATCCTTCATCTGCGAGGTCGACTGTGCGATGGCCTCCGCCATCGGGTCGGAAGCGATCGTCTTATCCGTGGAACCCGTCCTCAGATAGGTGACGATCTCGTCCTCGCTCCAGGCTCCGATGCCGATATGCGGATCGCCGGTGATGTTGGGGGCATACCAGCCCTGCAGCGAAGCGCCCTGCAGGAATTGAGAGTCCTTGTCGGCCCCCAGGAAGGATTTGGGCGAATGGCAGGTTCCGCAATGGCCCGGCCCCTGCACGAGATAGGCGCCACGGTTCCACTCGGCCGTCTGCTTCTCATCCGGCACGAAAGGTGCAGGATCGAAATTGAGGAGATTCCACCCCCACATGGATAGCCGGATATTGAGCGGAAAGGGCAGCTGGTTGGCGACGACCTTGTTCTTGACCGGCTGCAGCGTGGTCAGATAGGCCCACATGTCGGAGAGATCCCTGTCCGACATCTTGCTATAGGCCGGATAGGGCATGGCCGGATAGAGGCGGATGCCATTATGGCCGGTGCCGGTTTTCATCATGCGGATGAAATCGACCTCGCTCCAATTGCCGATGCCGGTTTCCTTGTCCGGCGTGATATTCGGCGGCACCAGAGCGCCGAAGGGCGTCTGTAGGGGCTCGCCGCCGGCAAAAGGCTGACCGCCCTGCTTCGTGTGGCAGGCGGCGCAATCGCCGAGAACTGCCTGATAGCGGCCATTGATGACGCGATCCGCTAGATCGGTGGAGTCTGCAAGAGCGGAGCTAGCGGATGCCGAGAGGACGCCGAATGCGAAGAGAATGGAGAGTTTCTTCATCATGCTGACACCAGGGGCGCGCCGGGGTTGCGGAGATATGTGTTGCGGATCGCATCGGCTGCGACAAAGGCCAAAGCGCCGACCGTTCCCGTCGGGTTCTTGCCGGCATTATGCGCAAAGGCGGAGGCACCGATGACGAACAGGTTCGGCACATCCCAGTTCTGCAGATAGCGGTTGACAGCGCTGGTCTTCGGATCGGCCCCCATGATCGCGCCGCCGGTATTGTGCGTGCTCTGATAGGGTACCGAATCCCAGCCCTTCTTGCGTCGCGCGCCATTGTACTGACGCGCACCCAGCGTCTTGGCGATATCCTCCATCCGATCGGAAACATAATTGGACATTTTCAGATCATTGTCCGGAAAATCGAAGGTGATGCGCAGCAATGGCCGCCCGAGACGATCCTTATAGGTCGGATCCAGATCGAGATAATTGCCCTGCGTCGGATAGCTCGAGCCCTGCGAGCTGTAGGTCATGGTGCTCTTGTAGGCCTGGGTGGTCGCCGCTTTCCATTTCGATCCCCAGCGCGGCGTGCCGGGGGGCACGGGGCGCATGGCGATCGGCCTGCCGTTGGTCGGGATGCAGTTGATCCCGGCCCCACCGACGAAATCGACAAACCCATGATCGAAGGCATCGCCGTTGAAATCGTCGACCGTCTGGCCGAGCGCACCGGAGGCGATGAAGGGATTGAAATTCTTGTCGTCAAAGAAGACCTGCATGCCAGCATTGGTCTGATAACAGTAATTGCGCCCGACAACGCCCTCGCCGCTGTTCGGATCATAGGGCTTGCCGATACCGGACAGCAGCATCAGGCGCACATTGTGAAGACCGTAGGCGCATAGCAGCACCATATCGGCCGGTTGGAAGAACTCCTCGTCAGAAGTGTCGACATAGGTGACGCCCTTGGCCATCTTGCCTGAGCCGTCGAGATCGATGCGCAGCACTTCGCTGTCCGTGCGCAGCTCGAAATTCCTCTTCTTCATCAAGACGGGCAGGATCGTCGTCTGCGCACTGGCCTTGGAATAATTCGCACAGCCGAAGCGTTCGCAGAAGCCGCAGAGCGTACACTCGCCCATCGCGATCCCAAGCGGATTGATGTAGGCCTTCGACAAGTTCGCCGATGGGGTCGGGAACGGGTGATAACCGAGCTTGCGCGCAGCCTCCGCAAAAAGGCTCGGCGCATAGCTCATCTGCATCGGCGGCAGCGGATAGTCCCGCGCACGCGGATCCTCGAAGGGATTGCCGCCGTTCTGGATCTGGCCCTTGATGTTTCCGGCCTTCCCGGAAATGCCGGCCAGATATTCGAACTTGTCGTAGAAGGGCTCCATCTCCTCGCCGGTCACGCCCCAATCCTGAAGCTGAAGACCATCGAACTTCGACGCGCCGTAACGCCCGGTCAGATGGGATTTGATGCCGAAATCGCTGTCCCAGAAACGCCAGGTATGGCCGTTCCAATGCACACCCGCCCCGCCAACGCCATTGCCGGGCAGGAAGGAACCGTAATCGCGCATCGGCAGCGCCGTCTGCGAGAGATTGTTGCGCATCGTCATCGCTTCGACGCGCGGCTGCAGGAAGAGGTCGCGGCGTATGCCGTAACGCAGCTCGTCCTGTACATAGCCGATGTTGAAGTCAGTCGCGGTTCGCGCCAAGGTCCGCGCTCGATCGCAAGCACATCCAGCCCCTGTTCGGTCAGTTCATGGGCGAGAATGGCGCCGGTCCAACCGAGTCCGACAATGACGACATCTTTACGCGGAAGTATCTTCGTCATGGCTGGCCTCCTATTTTTCCGCCCAGAATGGCTGGCTTGCGATGGAAATCGGCGGATGCGGATAGGGCTCATTGAATTTGCTGACATGGTCGCGATAATCGTAGCGTGCGCCGGGGAAACCCAGCATCTTCCACGAAGCCATGTCCTTGTTGCCGCCATAAACCGGGTCGGCAAAAAATCCCTCCATGACATTGCCGAGGATGACGTTGAAGAAGGCCTTGCCGTCGACATTGTTGCCGAGCTTGACCTTGCCGGCCTCCAGATCCGTCAGGAATCCGTCCTGCTCTTCCAGCGAAAGATCGGCGAAAGCCTTCCCGCCCTTGTTCTGCTTCAAATAGGCGTCGATCGCCGCCAGACCCTTGCGATAGATCTGCGCCGGATTGTCTGCGCCCTGATAGCCTTGCGTCGGCAGGCCGGGCAGGAATGGTCCCTGCGTATAGAGCCGGCTGGAGTTGCCGTAGGATCCCGCAAGCTGGCGGTCGAGATAGACAGCACAGCCCGCTTCCTTGCCGCCAATACTGAGTTCGTCGGCCGGGATCATCCGATCCGCGATCGCCTCGATCGTGCGCGCTTCCTGCTCGGTGAAGAACTTCCAGCCGCCCGGCATGACTTGCCGCGGCGGATCGGCCGCATAGGAGGTCCAGGGAAGATTGCCGCCCTGATATGATCGAGCCAATACCGGGCCGGCGCTTCCGGCAAGGATGGTCAGGGCAACAGAGGAAAGGAAATGGCGCCGCGACTGGCGCTTGGGACAGAGTTCGGACACTGGGGGCTCCCGATTGGCAAGATGATACAGGCTATGTTCGGTCGAACGTCGGAAACGCCACCGGCCGCCATTGCAATCATCCAGCGCAGGGCGCCCGGCAGGGATGCAAAATCGGCAGGGCGCCGATTCCACCCTCAGTATACATGCCTACATGAAGAATCCCATACATAATATGAATCAAAATCGACCAAACGACTTTGAGAACTTGAGCCTTCCAGTTGATTTTTAAGGAAAAAGAGCGAGAAACTCACTTGCCCATCGCCACCTTACCAGTGCTGGGAAGATCAACGATGGTTAACCAGGCTTTACTTATCCCTTGGTTGCGATCGCGAGCACTGCGAGCTTAACAAGGCGTAAGTTCTGGATGGCGATCGGGAGAAATAAACCCTGTCGATCACAACCGGCAAATGACAGGAAGGCAGGCATCTCGACACAAGCGCGCCAGGTCATCGCGGTAATGACCGATCCGTTCGCTCCGGCCGCGAGCGACGGCCGGAGTCCTTTGAGAAATCCTAAAAACTGGCGATCAACTGCCGACTGCGTCGGATGTGCATTTCTTGACGAAGCTCGTCTTGGCGGCGCCAGCAAGCTTCTTCGATGCCGCCTGAGTATCGCAGGCGCTTGCGGCATCCTTCTCGCATTTCTTGGTAAAACTCGTCAAAGCGGCGCCTGCGAGCTTCTTGTCGGCGGCCTGGGCTTTGCATGTGGCATCTGCCGCCATCGCACTGCCGGCAATGCAGGTCGAAACAATGGCGATTCCGAGCAGTCTGATCATCGAATTCCTCCGCGCTATCCCGGCAAAAGACCGGGTTAGTTGAGTCTAACGGAATGACTGCCGGAGTAAAGATATGCACCAATCATCCAACGAAAAGAAAAAGCCTTATGTCTTCCCCGTCAAAGGGCGAAAGCCTTGTCGATCGCGTCTTGAATCGATCGACAAAAGGATGGAAACTACCCATGTAGGGGCAAGCAATGTCATGCGGCCACTCTCACCTCACGCAATGGCAAAGCGCGACAACCAGCAACACGAACTGAGTGCTCCACCGTCCTCTCATGAAAACTATCTCTGGCACGAATCTCGAACAGGCCAAATCTCACAATCGGCGCGTCGTGATCGAAGCCATCCGCACCAATGGACCGATGTCGCGGGCCGCCATTGCCCGCATGACGGCACTGACCACACAGACGGTTTCGAACATCGTGGAGGAACTTGCGCGTTCACATCTGCTGATGCCGATGGAGGCGCAGAAGATCGCCCGCGGTCAGCCGATTACTCCCTACATGATCAATCCGGCCGGCGCCTACTCCATCGGTTTGGAACTTGGCCGCCAGCGTGCGGCCGGCGTGCTGACCGATCTCTCCGGCACGGTCTGCGCTCGCATCGAATGCCATGTAGACAGGCCAGGACCGACCGAGGCGATGCCGGTCCTTGCCCAGATCGTCAGGGATCTGCAGGAAACCTTCTCCTTTGATCGCGGTCGGCTGCTCGGTGTCGGTATCGCCTTGCCCGGACGCTATGCCGATGGTGGCGTAACCTCGCTCAGTCCACTCAATCTGCCCGGCTGGCAGGATTTCCCGGTTGCAAGCGAGCTTGAACGCCTGATCGACCTGCCCGTGCTTGTCGAAAACGATGCCACGGCAGCGGCGATCGGCGAGCGGCTCTATGGCGTTGCCCGTGGCCTTGGCAGTTTCGTCTATCTCTTTCTGGCGGGTGACGGCGGCATTGGCGCCGGCATGTTTCTCGATGGCCATCTCTACAAGGGCAGCCGTGCCAATGCCGGCGAAATCGGTCATATCATCGTCGAGCCACATGGCAGGCTCTGCACCTGCGGCAAGCGCGGTTGCCTTGATCGTTACGTGTCGCCATCCGTCGCTTACGAATGTCTCGGCATCGAGGATGCGCAGGAACTGGACCCTGATGAGCTGGACGCGATGGTCACAGCCAACAGTCATGGCCTGCAGGTCTGGCTGGAACAGGCGGTGCAGCCACTGCGACAGACAATCGATTTCCTTGAGCTGGCCTTCGATCCGCAGACAATCGTGCTTGGCGGCAGCGCGCCGACATCCCTCATAATCGGACTGGCCGAGCGCGTAGAGCCGCTGCATATTCCGGTGAACCCGACGGAAAAGCGCACCATTCCGCGCCTGATGATCGGCGCGACCGGCAAGGATACTGCCATTCTCGGCGCGGCTGCCTTACCGATCTTCTCAGAGACCAATCCTCAATTCGATGTCCTGCAGAAACCGCTGACACATAGCGCCGTCATGGGCTAGGCAAATGCCCCGACTTGCATCCGTCAAGTTCACTCAGGCGCGACCGGCACCGGCCGCGCCTGAGGCCATACATCAAGCTGTCAAAATTGATGCAGACCGTAAAGCAGCGGCATGGTGCCGGCAAGCGCCTTGAAGCGCTCCCAGGATTTGGCCGAGGGTTTGGTCCACCCTGTTTCCGCCAGTGCCGAAAGACGCGGGAAGACGAGCCGGTCGAAGACGGCGCGGTCGGTCATCGGTTCCGACCAGATGCAGGCCTGGATGCCGCGAAGCTTTTCCTTCTGCACATCCGTCCAGCCGCCGACCGGATCGAAGGTGTAGATCTTCTCCGCGTCGGAATAGCCGGCCCAGCTGCCGCCCGGCTCGTCCCAATCGGGGCGCATCGCCATGTCGAGATAGTAGACCTGGCCCGGGCAGACGACGATCTCATAGCCGCGTCCGGCAAGCTCGGCCGCCACCTCGACATTGCGCCAGCTGCAGAGATAGCTGTTGTCCTTGTCGATCCGGTCGCCATGCGCCGCTTCTTCCCAGCCGCCGGTGACACAACCTTTCGAGGCGAGAAATGTCTGGATGCGCTCCAGGAACTCGGCCTGAAGGACGGCCGCGCCGGAGCCGTGAATATCGTCGGCCCCATGCGTGTTGGTGATGACGTTCAGACGCTTTGCATGAGCCTCCGCAATCTCGTCACCGGCCAGTTCGCGCAGACGCGCAAGCGCCTCCGGCGATCCGGACCATGCACCCAGCGGCACTTCATCGGCGCCGATATGGATGGTCTTGAACGGGAAGAGTTCGATCAGCTCGGAGAGGATCGTCTCGATCACTTCATAGGTCTTCTCGCGAGCCGGATTGATGCAATTGTCCGGGAAGCCCTGAACCGAATAATAGCTGCCGGCTTCGTTCGGGTCACGAAGTTCGGGGATCGCCTGCTGCATGGCATAGCAATGGCCGGGCATGTCGATCTCCGGCAGGATCTCGATGCCGAGGCCCTTGGCGTGAGCGACGATCTCGCGCACGGCCGCCTTGGTGTAATAGCCGCCGGTGCGGGCCGGACTGGAGCCGAGAAGCGGCGGCAAAGGCAGGCCGTGGCCGCGCCATGCGCCGACCTCCGTCAATGCCGGATAGGCATCGATCTCGACACGCCAGGATTCGTCGTCCGACAGGTGCCAATGGAAACGGTTCAACTTGCTCCAGGCAAGAACCGCCATCAGCTTCTTGATTTCGGCCGAGCCATAGAACTGGCGGGAGACATCGAGATGCAGGCCGCGCCAGCTCATGGACGGCTCATCGACGATCTCGCCTGCGGCGGGGAAGTGAAAAGCCTGCGGATGCAAACGCGCGCCACGCCAGATCTGGCCGATGGTCACAAGGCCATAGACGAAGCCGGTCTGGGTGTTTGCCTCGACGGTGACGATCTCCGGTGAAAACTCCAACCTGTAGGCCTCAGGACCAAGACCTTCCGTCTGGCGCAGGACCACGGTTGCCGCCCCTTCGGCTTCCGGACGCACGAGGCCTTCCGCTGCGAAAAGATGTTCGACAAGCGCCGTGAAGCTTTCAGCCGCCGCTTGTCCTGCAGGCGTATCGGCTTTGAGCACAAAGCCTGCCGGCAGCGGACGGCGGGAAGAAACGGTAACGCGGTTCGGCCAGGGAATGATCGACAGCGGAACGGGGGGATTGGCCGGAACGGGATAGATTTCGGCGCCGCGCTTCAACGGTGCATTGCTCGACGACGTGCGTGTCGGTTCAGCGGCGAGCGATACGGCGGTGCCATCGGGCAGCGCGAGATAGGCGCTGGTGGCGCCATCCGTCCAGTGGCGGAACGGCCAGCTCAAGGCGTGAACCGTGATGGTCCACGTCTCACCGCCAGCCAGCACAAACCCCTCCGGCGGCTGAAATTCGGTGAAATTGGAAAGCCGCTTGGTCACCGTCGCGCCTTCGACGACGCCGGCCGGATCGACGCGGCCAGGCCCGCTAACGCAGAGCGCGAAGCCCGAAAGCGGCTCCGATGACAGGTTCTTCAGCCGCAGGACATAGGAAAACTCCTTGCCGTCGGCTGGCGGGTTCCATGTTGTTTCAAGCCGCAGAGCCGGGGATCGCGGTGTGGACATGAGCATTCTCTCTTCCTGAAGGGATTGTTCAAAGCTTGAGCATGCCGGCATAAATGCCGGGAGCGGAATTAGGGATCTGTATCGCGCCGACCGTCTTCTCGTAGAATTCCGATGGGCCGACATCGCCGATGACGGTGTAGGCGTAGCCCATGGCCTTCTGATCATTGAGGCAGGCGAAGAGCAGCGCGCGGCCAATGCCGAGGCCGCGAACGCTTTCGGCGACGCCGGTCGGGCCGAAGAAGCCGCGCGCCGTCGCCTCGTGGCAGGCAAAGCCGACAAGCTCCTGATTACGGGTGGCGATGAAGCATGTCGGCGGCTGACGCGTCATCGCGACGATCGTCTCGCTCATCCAGCCCTGGCTGAAACGTTCGGCCACCCAGCCCGTGATGAGCCGCAACTCCGGCGGCAGCGCGCGCCGGATGGTGACGCCTGCCTTCGCCATCCGCTCAGGCGATTGCGTGTCGACCGGCAGGGTCGATAGATTGACCAGGTAATCCAAGGCAGAAATCCTTCTAATTCGATGCGACGAGCGCACGCATGAAATGGCTAGGACCGATCTGCTCGACCTCGGTCGAGATCGGTCTACTGAGCGCGCGAATCTTCTCCGCCTGCTCCAGGAAGCGAGCGCTGCCGCCGGTCACGAACCTGCGGCCGCCATCCGGGACCGCCGAAAGCAGAAGCTGCGTATAGGGATGCTTCGGACTGGCAAGAACGGCATTGCTCTCGCCCCACTCGACCATCTGGCCGGCAAACATCACCACGATCTCTTCCGCGACATGGGCCGCCGTCGCGATATCGTGGGTAATGTAGAGCATGGCGAGATCGTTTTCCTGTTTTACCCGCGCCAGCAGATCGAGGATGTCCTTGCGGATCGATACGTCCAACATCGAGGTCGGCTCATCCGCCACCAGCACGCTCGGCGCGACCGCCAGCGCGCGGGCGATGTTGACGCGCTGACGCTGGCCGCCGGACAGTTCGTGCGGGAACTTCTGGCGCGTCATGGACGGATCGAGACCAACGCTCTCGAGCAGCTTCGATATATCATCGTCCCGCTCGGCCTTCGGCTTGTCCTCGCCATGCAATTGCAGCGGCCTTGCGATGTGATGATTGATCGTGAAAGCCGGATTGAGCGAGGAGAACGGGTCCTGGAAGACCATCTGGACGTCCTTTCGGTACATCCGTTCCTCCTTGCCCGACCCGCGTGCGGTACGGTCCTGCCCGCGAAAGAGGAGCTTTCCGGCCGTCGGCTTATCGAGCCGGGCGATGATGCGGGCGCAGGTGGTCTTGCCACAGCCGGATTCACCGACCAATGCCAGCGCCTTTCCCGCAAACAGCGAGAAGGAAACACTCTTCAATGCGTGCACGGAGCCGAAATGGCGCTGTATGCCATCCAGCCGGATGACGGGTTCTGCAGTCACAGCCTGTATTTGCGGTTTCATGCGAAAACTCCGGAGGGATGAACGCTGGCTGGAAGCTGCGGGATCGCATTCCAGAGCTTGCGTGTGTACTCATGAACGGGCGACTGGCTGACCTGAGTGACATCGCCGACCTCGACCAGCTCGCCCTTCAGCATGACGCCGATGCGATGGCAGAGCTGCGCCATCAGATGCAGGTCATGGGTGATGAACAGCACCGAGAAGCCATAGGTTTGCTGCAGATCGAGAACCTGTTCCAGGATCTCGCGCTGCACGACCACATCGAGTGCGGTCGTCGGTTCGTCCATGATGATGAGTTCGGGACGCAGCGCCAGGCAGATGGCGATGACGATGCGCTGCCGCATGCCGCCAGAGAACTGGTGCGGGTAATCGCTGACGCGATGCGAGGGAATGCCGACCAGCTTGAACATCTCTTCAGCGCGGGCACGCGATTCCTGGCGTGAGCATCCGGTATGGCGATGCAGCACATCGTGGAACTGCGCCTCGACCCGCATCAGCGGATTGAGCGAATTCATGGCGCTCTGGAACACCATGCCGATACGCTTCCAGCGAATTTTCTGCAGATCGCCTTCCGGCATCTTGAGCAGATCCTGCCCGTCGAGCCGGATGCTGCCGCCGCTGATCCAGGCAGGCGCCTTGGAAAGCCGGGTGATCGCATAGGCGATCGTGCTCTTGCCGCAGCCGGATTCGCCGGCAAGACCGAAGATCTCGCCGCGTCCGATATTGAAGGACACGTCCTTCACGGCTCGGAAATCGCCCCTGTCGAGCAGGTAATCAATGTCGAGGTGTTCGATCTCAAGCAGATTGTCGCTCATTGGCCTGACCTCATCATGCGATTGCGGGCACGCGTCAGGCGGAACCAGCGGGTCAAGGCCGGACCGGAACGCAATTGCGGATTGGCGATTTCATCGAAGGTGAAGTTGATCAGCGCGAGACCAAGCCCCGTCAGCGCGATGCCGATGGCCGGTATGCCGATATCCCACCAGGCGCCGACCATGATGGCCGAGGCATTCTGGGCGTTGTAGAGCATGGTGCCCCAAGTGACCTTCAGCGGATCGCCGAAGCCGAGATATTCGAGCGTGGTCTGGGCGACGATCGCATAGATGATGCTGCCGACCAGGTTGATGCCGATGAGCGGCGTCAGATTGGGCAGGATCTCGACGAAGATGATGCGCCAGGCCGGCTCGCCGATCATCTTGGCGGCGGTGACGAAATCGCGGTTGCGCAATGCCATCGTCTGTGAGCGCGTCATGCGCGCTCCCCATGGCCAGGACGTCAAAGCGATGATGGTCATGATGGTTATCGGCCCGACCGTGCCCGCGAAGGAAGCGAGCAGGATGAGCAGCGGCATGTTCGGGATGACCAGCACGGCATTGGTGGCAAGGTCGAGTGCCGCATCGGTCTTGCCGCCGGCATAACCGGCAATGAGGCCGATGGCCGTGCCGAGCACGGTAATCGCAATGCCCGTGGCGAAGCCGACGGATAGCGAGCTTCTCGCGCCCCAGACGAACTGCTTGTAGACGTCGCGGCCCATCTTCGTTGTGCCGAAAACATGCTCGACGGAGGGCGGCTGGTGCGAGCGGCCGACGCGGGCGCCGGGCTCGCCAGGTGCGATGATCGGCGCGAATATCGCCATCAGGCACAGGGCCGCAACGATGATGAAGCCGACGAGCGCCTTCTTCTGGCTGAAAATGGATCGGAAGGAGAAGCTCATCGGCCGCCCTCCCTCAATCGCGGATCGACAAGGCCATAGAGGATGTCGACGAGGAAATTGGCGCCGAGGGTCGCAAGCGTCATCAGCAGCAATTGCCCCTGGATGACCGGATAGTCGCGCGCCACGCTGGCGGTAAACAGCGTCAGGCCAAGGCCCGGATAGTTGAAGACGATTTCGGTGACGATCGAGCCACCGAACACAGCGCCAAGTATCAGCGCGAGGTTGGTGAGGACGGGCAAGAGCGCGTTGCGAGCGCCATAGCCGAACATGACGGCGAGATTGCTGAGCCCCTTGGCTCGGCCCATCGTCACATAGTCCTCGCCGAGCACGACGATCATGGATGAGCGCATCGTCGTCTGAAACTCGCCGATGAGGAATGGCGACAGCGTCAGGACCGGCAGGATGGCATGCACGAAGACGCTGCCAAAGAAGGTGAAGTTGAAGCCCGGATCGAGATTGGGATCATAGGCGTATCCCACGGGGAACCAGCGCAGCGACACGGCGAAGACGAACAAGGTCGTAAGCGCCACGATGACCGGCGGTATCGAGAACAGGATGACGGCAAAAGGCGATACGACCGTATCGAACCGCCCGCCGCGCCTCCAGGCCGCGATCGCGCCGAGGACGACGCCGACGCACAGCGAAAAGATGATCGCGGTTACCACAAGGAAGATGGTCCACAGCGTGGCCCGGCTCAGCACCTGGACCACTGTCTGCGGGTAATATTTGACCGAAACGCCAAGATCGAAGGTGGCAAGGCCTTTGAGATAATCGAGGAACTGCATCATGATCGGCTGATCGATCTCGCCGAAGCGGGCCTTGATCGCCTCGACCGCCGCGGGCGTGGCCCGCGGCCCGAGCTGGGCGACCATGGCATCGACGGGGCTCCCCGGCATAAGCCGGGGAAGAATGAAGTTCACGACGATCGCGAAGGCCAAAGCCACCGCATAGACGCCAAGGCGCCGGCTCGAAACACGCATGTCTGCTTCCTTCGCTGTGGTCTTATTGGACCGGCTTCAGACGCAGCAGATGCATGAGACGCATGCGGTTGTTGTCGTGGTTTTCCGGGTTCATCACCGGATCCTTGTCCGTGACCCAACCGGTGAAACGTTTGCTGGAATACTGGTACCAGGTCGGACCGTTGAAGACCGGAACGACCGGGAAATCATCGGCGATGACAACCTGAATGTCGTTGAAGATCTTCTTGTGATCGTCATCGGAAGACGATTTCAGATATTGATCGAAGAGCGCATCGAGCTTCGGGTTGGAGTAGCGCGGCGCTGCGACGGTGAGCTTGCCGGCATAGGCTGTCGACAGGCTTTGATAGTAGCCCTGGAACGGGGTGGCGCTATCGGCGCGCGAGTTCATGACGACATCGAAGCTGCCGTCGAGAAGCTGCTTGCGCCACTGTTCGTATTCCGGCGTGGCGACGGAGGCATTGATACCCGCAGCGCGCAGCCCTTCGACGGCGATCTGCACGGCGTCGATCCAGTCGGTCCAGCCATTCGGCACGATGATTGGGAAGGTGATCGGCTTGCCGCTCGGCGTAGTGCGGAAGCCGTCGGCACCTTTCTTGTAGCCGGCGTCGTCGAGGATCTTGTTCGCCTTGCCGGTGTCGAAGCCCATGAAGACGTCCTTGTCGCCTTCGGCAGCCTTGTTGCGCCAGCTTTCGAAGCGCGGCGGCAGGCCGCTGGCATGCAGGTTGACAACCGGATAGCCGAAGCCGGCGATATCGACCATGGACTTGCGGTCCATCGCCAGGCTGAAGGCGTGGCGGAAATTGAGATCCTTGAAGGCCTCGATATTGCCGGCATTCGTCGATTTGAAGTTCATCTCGAAGGCAACGGTTTCCGCCGGGGGCTGCCAGTAGCCGTTGTGCTGCGGATCGAGCGCGACAAAGGTCTTGTCGATCTGCGGCAGGAACGAGCCGATCCAGTCCACCGTTCCTTCCGGCAGCAGCGCCAGCATCTGGTCGTTGCCCGAAATCTGCGGCAGGCGCAGGCAATCGACATGAAGCGACGCGGCATCCCAGTAGTTCGGATTGCGGCACTGCTCGTAGACCTGCGGCGTAAAGCGGCGAACTTCGGTCATCGGTCCGGAACCGACGGGTTTTTCATTCTTGAAGGCGACCGGATCGGCAACGTCCTTCCAGATATGCTCGGGCACGACTGCGAGATCGGCGAGCGATTCCGGGAATTCGGAGTTTACGGCCTTGAGCTTGATCGTCACCTCAGTCGGCGACGGCGCTTCGACGGAGGCGACGGTCTGGCCGACGCCGACGGTATCGACGGCCGGGTTCTTCAGCATCAGGTCGATCGTGTATTTCACGTCGGCCGAGGTCAGCGGCTGTCCATCAGACCATTTCACGCCGGGACGCAGCTCATAGGTGATCGACTTGAGATCGTCGGAGAATTTGTAGCTGGTCGCTAGGCGCCAGACCGGCTTGCCGCCATCATTAGCGTTGAAGATGACCAGCGGCTCGTAGATGAAATCCATCGTGCTCTGGCGACGACCGGCCAGATCGAAGGGGTTGAAGTTGCTGACCCAGCTGGTCTGCTCCTCGATGTGCATCGTCAGCACGGATTCGGCCGCAGAAGCAGCGCCCGCACCGAATGCCAGCGAAACACCAAGCGCCGCTGCTAATGACGTCCGTTGAAATAGATTGCGCAATGACTTTTTCCTCATTTCCATTTTCAGCCCCTCTTGCTGTCTTTTAGTAGTCAATCAAATTGATTTAATCGTGAGTTTTGGGACTCGTCAATCGCTGATTGGAAATCAACAGGCATTGATTGGAGGGGCGCGGAAATGTCATTGATGACCGAAACACGGACCATCGCTACCGATAATTGCGCGGAGATATCGAGGCCGCGGACTGGTGGCAGCAATCCCCGCGCTGCGGTTACGAGTGACCCGCGGCGTAGTGAAAAGTCGGGAAAAAGAAAACCGCATCTGCGATGCCGGAGCAGACACGCTACCGGCGTGGGGGTTTAAGAACCAGATGTTCGGAAGATTAGTCTTTCGAATCGCGTCGCCACGTATGCGGCAGAATGGACGCAAGATTGACTGCGATGCGACAACGGACGCACCGCAATCGAGGCAAGAATGGCGATCGCTCAGTCGAGGGGCTTATACGCAATGACGTCCATCTCGACTTTCACGTCGACCATCATCGGCGATTGCACGGTCGAGCGCGCCGGCGGATGATCGATGAAGTGCTTTTCGAAGACGGAGTTGAAGCTCGAGAAATCACGAGCATCATCCAGCCACACATTGACCTTTACCACATGCTCGAGCGTGCAGTCGGCAAGAGCAAGAACATCCTTGATATTGGCGATGACCTGCTCGGTCTGTACGACGACATTGCCGGTGACGATTTCACCGTTGATCGTCGGAACCTGGCCCGAGACATAGACGAAATCTCCTGCCCTGACGGCCTTTGCGAAGGGGCGACGCTGGCCGCCAGCCTGGTTGTCGGCGACATCGAAACGGATCAGCTTGTTCTTGCTCATGATATGTTTGGTCTCTCTCTGTTGTCGAAAGCCGCATCGCTATCGCTTCATTCGTGAAGAAGCTCAATCGCCCGACTCCCCTGGCGCCTTCATTAGCCGCGGCTAGGACGTCACGCCAGATCGTTTCGCGCCATCGGGCGGGCAGTTTCGAACTATCCAAAGGCAGCTTAGCCAAACCAAGAACTTTATCATTTTCAAAAATCACTGCTGTTTCAATTAGTTATAATGATAAATTCCACTCCACGCCGCCTGTAAGGCTGCTGTCAGCTGAACTGGACATGTTCATCTCAGGAAAGCGGCGCTGCTGCGTCGATGTTGAAGTGGATGAAGGCATGAACGACACAGGGCTGGTCGCTGCTTCGCTGAAAATATTCTTGATCAATCTGGACCGCGCGGATGATCGTTTGGCTGCAATGCGAGCAAGCCTTGGGCAAATCGGTCTTCAGTTCGAACGCGTGCCGGCAGTCGACGGCGGCTCTATCGATTTTCCCACGCCGGAATTCAGCGAATTCGCGTTTCGTTTCATGCACGGGCGTCGGCGCAATCCGGGAGAGGTCGGCTGCTACCTGAGCCATGTGGAATGTGCCCGGCGGCTACTTGCCTCGCCAAGCGAATTCGCTCTTGTCCTTGAGGACGATCTCGAATTCCCGCCCGATATCATCGACATTCTCGAGGCTGCGCTCAGGCGGGCAGAGCAGTGGGATATCCTGCGCCTGTCGACCGTCAGTTGCGGCAGGAAGTTCGATGTCTCCAGACTCACCGAAAACCGCAACCTGGCGATCGCGCTGACCCGGGAAAAGGGATCGGGTGCCTACATCATCAATCGGCGGGCCGCCCGATGGTTCGCCGAAAAACTTCTGCCGATGCGTCTACCGTTCGATCTGGCCTTCGATCTTGAATTCTTCCAGGGTCTCAATTCGGCTTTCGTGACGCCAGTTCCCATCAATCAGCAACTCGGGCTGCCATCGCAGATCCAAGGCGAATCGCAGCGGCGACGCTACCATCGATCTCGAGCGCATTATCTGACCGTGATGCCCTATCGGACCTTCGTCGAAGCGAGCCGGCTTTTCTTTCGGCTATGGCGATTGACGAGCCTCCGCTTGCAGGACCGCGCCTCAGCCATGCGAGACACGCGCAACAAGACGGACGCAGGCGTTCTCAACTTGCTCAATATCACGCGGATCGGCGACCCACGGTGAAATCCGCCAACCACCGCCGTCATCGAGTTTCACCCCATGTCCATCACCTAGCAGGCAGGTCTCGCGTCCTTTTGTCGTGCTTGGCATGATTGCCTTTTCGTCCCCGACCCTGATAAGACAAAGGCACATTTCGTCATATGATTGGTTGACGTTCAGGAGGAGTCGTCATGGCAGAACTCGCGCAATCGCTTGCGTCCATTCGCATTCCCGATCTTGCCGGCAAGAGAGTATTGATCACAGGTGCTTCGACCGGCATCGGCGCTGCCGTGGCACGCGCCTTTGCCGCACAGGGCATGAAGATCGGCCTGCACTTCAATGCGAGCCGCGAGCCGGCGGAAAAGCTGGCGGATGAAATCAAGGCCAGTGGTGGGACGGTCCATCCCATCCAAGGCGACGTCTCGCAGGATGGAGAGACCGAACGCGTGGTGAAGGACGCAGCCGAAGCTTTGGGTGGGCTCGACGGACTGGTCAACAATGCCGGCGGTATGCTCGGGCGGCTTCCGACCGCCGATATGACGGATGCGCATTACGAGCGGGTGATGAACCTCAACGCCCGTTCCGTGCTTGCGGCGACCCGTGCCGCTCATCCTCATCTCAAGAAGCAAGGCGGCTTCGTCATCAACACGACCTCAATCGCCGCTCGTAACGGCGGCGGCAACGGCGCGATCCTCTATGCAGCTTCCAAGGGGTTCGTCTCCACCATCACCCACGGCCATGCCAAGGAATTCGTCAACGACAAGATCCGCGTCAATGGGGTCGCGCCCGGCGTCATCGCAACGCCGTTCCACGAACGCTATACCAACGACGAGCAGATGGAGTTGCAGCGCAAGACGATCCCCATGGGCTTTGTCGGCACGTCGGAAGATTGTGTCGGCGCCTACCTATTCCTCGCCTCGCCGACGCTGTCCGGCTACATCACCGGCCAGATCATCGAGGTCAATGGCGGCCAGCTCATGCCGTAAGATCGGCTGACGATCGACTTTATGCACCGGGCAATGCTAGTCTTGTCCGGTGCGACGCCTTTCGCGTCGCAAAAATGGAGCGCATGCAAGATGGCAAAGACGCCCATTCAGAATGACATCGAAACATCGGTGGAACTGACGCATCCAGAACGGATCTACTGGCCCGAGGACCAGATCAGCAAGCAAGACCTTCTTGATTATTATGCCTTGGTCTGGCGGCGTATGGCACCTTTCGTCGTCAACCGTCCCTTAGCTCTGCTGCGCTGCCCGGATGGTATCGATGGACCACGCTTCTTCCAGAAACATGCCTGGAAGGGGATCAATCCACATATCGAGGAAATCGCCGATCCCGAGGATAAGGACACCGCGAAATTCCTGAAGATCAGGGATTTCGACGGTCTTGCCGCCCTCGTCCAGTCGGCGGCGCTTGAAATACATCCCTGGGGCACGACGACGGATCATTGGGAAAAGCCCGATATGATCATCATGGATCTCGACCCTGGCGAAGACGTTGCCTGGGGCAAGGTCGTGATCGCTGCGAAAGAGATAAGGGAGCGTTTCTCCATCTTGGGCCTAAACTCCTTCGTCAAGACTTCCGGCGGCAAGGGATTGCATGTGGTCGCATCCGTCAAGCCGCAGGCGACCTGGCCTCATATCAAGGATGCGGCCGAAGCGATCGCCCATGCCATGAGCGCCGATAGCCCAGAGGCATATTTGTCGGTTGCCAGCAAGGCAAAGCGGACAGGCCACATCTTCCTCGATTACCTGCGCAACGGCCGGGGCAACACCGCCGTGGCGCCCTATTCGACGCGCGCAAGAAAGGGTGCTGCGGTTTCGATGCCGGTCGGTTGGGAGGAACTGGACGGCAAGATCGGGCCGGCATCCGTCACCGTCGGGAATGCGGCATCGCGCCTTGGCCAATCGAGTGGCGATCCCTGGGAGGATTTTTTCAAGGCCGCGTCGCCGCTCAAGATCTGACACTATACCAGAAACGGGATCAGTGCCGGCGTGCTGGCCTTATAGTCGGCGTAGGCCGAGCCGAAGGTTTCATTCATCCAGCTTTCTTCGATTTGCACGCGCCGCAGCACGGCATAGAGCACCGCGATGATCGCAAGGACGGCTGCAATGTCACCGCGCGCAATTGCCGAGCCGATGATGGCCAACATCAGGCCGGAATAGATCGGGTGCCGCACGAGCGCATAGGGACCGGAGCGAATAAGCGCGTGATCCTCCTTGAGCGTAATCACTCCACTCCAGTTTCGGCCGATGTGATAGCGAGCCCAGACCGCGAAGAGGAGACCAAGGAACGTCAGGGCCGCACCGATCGCATAGGAGGTCAGGTCTTGCGGGATGAGGCGATACCGCAAAGGGCCTAGCCATGACGGATTGACCGCAAGCAGGAGAGCGCCGATCCAAATCGGCACGGTATTGCCGAGTCGCGACAGCGGATCCTCCTGACGCACGCTCTTCTTGACGCCGAATGATGCGAAAAGCCAGATCAGCAACCAGACGATCCAGCATGCGGGAATGAATTGATAGATGAGCATCGCTCACGCCATATCTCTATCCAGTTCCGGATAGTGCCGGAAAATGCCGTTCTCATTGAAGGGAATACGGCGATCGGACTGAAGATAGCGAGCAATGTTGGGCCGTTTCATGACAGCCTTATGCAGTGCAGTCAGATGCGGATATCGACGATCCAGATGTGCCGTCGCACGGGGGAAAGCATAGCGCAGTCCCTCGTAGACCTGGAACAGCGAGAGATCGACATAGGTCAATTCGCCGCCGAAAATGTGGCTTGACCCGTCAGGGTTCTGTTCCAGCACTTTCTCGAAATAGCCGAGGAACTTGGGAATGCGGTTTTCGATGAATTCTGCAGCGCGCGCCTTGGCCTCTTGCTTCTGATCCTCGTAATATTTCGACGTCGCGATCGGGTGATGGGTATCATGTACCTCGGCGACGAGATCGGTGATCGTCAACTGCAGGCCGTTCAACACGTGACGCTTTCCTTCGTCTCTCGGCGCCAGACCGAGCTTCGGCCCAAGATACATCAGGATATTCGCCACATGCGGGATAATCAGATCCCCGTCCTTCAGAAACGGCGGGGCAAACGGGAGGTCGAACTCGGATTTACCATCCATGATGGCGAACATGGCGGGCATCCCCTGCCCTTTGCTTGCCGGGCCGCGACAAACATCGACATAGTCTGCGCCGGCCTCCTCCAGTGCCAGCCGGACGAATTCGCCGCGCCCCTGGATGCCATCCCAATAGTAGAGCTCGTAGGCCATTCGATTTTCCCTCCCCGGAACTGAGAGCAATCAGCCGCGATGATCGCCGCAAGTCTGCAATTTAGCGTCGACTGCGCAGAAAATAAGAGGCGATCGACGATTACAGGCCGAGGCACGTGCGCCAGAAACGATATGAACTTCATCGCAACGACACGACGAATCTCGACGATCACGTCCAGTTCTCGCCAGTAACCTAGGAATGTGCGTTGTGCTCGTGGCGTTTACGCGTCGCAGCGGCCTTCTTTGCAGAGGCAGAGCGCTCCGCAGCAGGTCGGTTTGCAGCGGCGCGTCCGCCGATCCTGCCACCCTTTTCAGACGATTCGTGATTTTCGGAATGGCCGCGACCGGAGCCGGATTTCTTGCCGCCACCGCTTTCCTTGTTCACGCTCGCCCAGGCACGCCGCTCCGCCTCCGCGTGGGAAACGCCGCGGTCTTCATAGCTCTCCTCGATATGCTCCGCCTTGCGCTTCTGCTTGTCCGTATAGGCCGATTTGTCTCCTCGAGGCATGATCTTTCTCCTTGCTGGAAAGAAAGACCAACCCGTCGTCAAGGAAAAGGTTCCGAGATTTGGCCAGGCGTACTGCGATGGACCGAGAGCACCCAGAAGCGGCGGCCATGCGGCGTCGTGGCGCGTTGCTTGGCCGATGGCGGGAAAAAGACGCCGACCGAACGATCGATGATCAGAATGAGGATCAAGGCCGTCAGAAGGTAGAGCGCGGCAAGCACGAGGAGAGATATCATCGTATCGCCCCCAAGCTGTCGGTACAACGCAGAGGACAGCGCGTTGTGACCATCTCCGTAACAGTCATTTCCAGATCATCGATATAGCTGCGACACATTGCTGGGCTCCCTTCGCAATCCGTAGCAGCGATGTGTGACAACTATTTCGCGGATGAGAGCCAAATCACCGAAATTATTGCGAATATTCCGCCAGCTGCTGTCTCGAAAAAGAGAGACAGCCCGATGTTGCCATCGAGCCGCTCTCATCTCCGCCACACCCCTGAAACCGACGTATCCTACGCCTTTGCGGCTGCAGTCTTCTTCAATACCTTCTTTGCCGGCTTGGCCAACTTTTCCTCGGCAATAGCCGCCGCCGCGACTGCCGTCTTGCGCTTCGCCTTGGGCTTGACGTCGATCGTACCGCCGTTTGCCGCCGTTTTCTCAAGCGCGATGCGCTCGCTGCTCGCCTGCGCCCAGTGCTCGAAGTCGCGTCCGGAAGGATGGCCTTCCTCTTCCCATATGGCGTATGCGCGTTTCTTGATCCATTCGTCCCGAGATTCCAACATCTGCTGTTCTCCGTTCGCATCATTGAACAAGGTTTTGATGAACGACGCCCGTTCTTGAAACGCGGGCTTTCACGCCTCCCCCGAGCAGCCAAGACGCTATGGCTAGCGTTCTTTGGTCTCGACTCTCGAACCGCAGTGGCGCTTCAAACAAGAAACACAAGTTACCGTGGGGGACGGTAGCGAAGCAGCCGAAGCACTCTAAGTATGATGCTGGTCAGAACAGGGTTCAATTAAAAATATCTAATAAGATGAGGTTTCGCACCGCTATTGATGACATCTTGACGATCGCAGGCCTACTCATTGCAGCTTTTGCGGGCAAGGATATACTTGCGTCATGATCGACCTCGTGGCTGCCCATTGGGGCCAAATTCTCGCCGTCCTGTCCGTCGTGATGGGAGCCGCTGCTGCAATCCATGCAGCTATGACCAAAGAGGATGTCCGCGCGGCTACCGGCTGGGTCGGTGTCGTCATCCTGTCGCCCATCATCGGTGCCTTGCTCTATGCCGTCGCCGGCATCAATCGCATCCGCCGGGCCTCTCTCAGCTCGCAGCGCGAGGCGCTCTTTCGCACGGATGCGAATGGCGAGCCCTCCAGCTTCGACGCCGATGATGCTGAGGTGCGGCGGCGGTTCGGTGATCGCTTCGGTTCGATGAAGACGCTGGGCGATCGTGTCGTCCGCTACACGATGAGCACCGGCAACACGATCGAGATGCTGACGAGCGGCGACGTCGCCTATGCCGCGATGAAGGCCGCAATCGACGGCGCCGAACGCAGCATCCTGATGGAGACCTACATCTTCGATCGCGACCCCATCGGTCTTCGCATCGCCGATTCCCTGATTGCCGCGACCAAACGCGGCGTCAGCGTCCGCGTATTGATCGATGCCGTCGGCGCCCGCTATTCCGTGCCGAGCATCATGGGCTATCTGAGCGAGGGGGGCGTGCAGGTCGACGTCTTCAATGGCAACGTCATCATCGGCCTCCGGCTGCCCTATGCCAACCTGCGCACCCACCGTAAGATCCTCAGCATCGACGGGCGAGTTGCCTTTACCGGCGGCATGAATATCCGCCAGGGGTTCACACGCGAATTCGCCCACGAGCATAGCGCCCGCGACATGCATTTCTGCGTGACAGGCCCCGCCGTTGCCGATCTCTTCAATACGGCGGCCGAGGATTGGCGCTTTACAACGGGTGAAGTCCTGAATGGCGAGGAATGGCGAATTGCCGCGCCCTCCAACGAGCCCGGAGCGCCCGTCTTCATGCGGGTCGTCGCCTCCGGCCCGGATCGCAGCGTCGAGACCAATCACAAGATGCTGATCGGCGCGCTTTCGGTGGCGCACAAATCCATCCGCATCATGTCGCCCTATTTTCTGCCGGATCGAGAACTGATCAGTGCACTGGTGACGGCAGCGCGGCGCGGTGTCGAGGTCGATATCATCGTGCCGACGGCCAACAATCTCGTGCTCGTCGACCGCGCCATGACGGCACAATTCGATCAGATGCTGAAGAACTATTGCCGTATCTGGCGCGCCGAAGGCGCCTTCAACCATTCCAAGCTTTTAGCCATCGACGGTATCTGGGCCTATGTCGGCTCGTCCAATCTCGATCCACGCTCCCTGCGGCTCAATTTCGAGGTGGATCTTGAAGTCCTCGATCGCGGCTTTGCCGGCACGATCGATGCGCATATCGGCACAATCCTCGAAACGGCGCATCCGGTCGATCTCGAAAAGCTTCGGGCACGCCCTTTCATCGTAAGGCTTATCGAGAAGGTTCTTTGGCTAGGCTCACCCTATCTCTGACGGTCGCACTGCCATACAATCTGCCTTTGTCGCAGCCTTTTTACATGACAAGGCAAACCATCGGTTCTTATACTCTTACCCATGTGCCCGACATGGTCTGATCAAGGAACGGTCGACGGATAGATGCGAAAGAAGAAAGAAAGTCTCCGTGCGAGCATTCTGGAAAGTCTGAAGAACCGAAAGAAATCGCGCCCCAAACCGGCCGGCGGCAAGCCGGACCGACCTGAAGGCACATTGATCGCCTCCTACAATGTCCATAAATGCGTCGGCGCCGACCGCCGCTTCGATCCCGAAAGAACAAGCCGCGTCATCCATGAAATCGATGCCGATGTCATCGGCCTGCAGGAAGCCGATACGCGTTTTGGAGAACGCACCGGTATCCTCGATCTGCGCCGGCTCGAACGCGAGACGGGTCTTATCCCGGTGCCGATCGCCGGCGTTACCAAGGCGCATGGCTGGCACGGCAATGTCGTGCTTTTCAAGCAGGGCACGGTTCGCGATGTGCATCAGATCAACCTGCCCGGGCTGGAGCCGCGCGGCGCCTTGATTGCCGAACTGGAATTGGCGAGCGGCGGCAGCCTCAGGATCATTGCCGCACATCTCGGCCTGCTGCATCGCTCGCGTGCGCAGCAGACGCGCCTGATCGTCGACCTGATGAACGACGGCAGCGAGACGCCCACCATCCTTCTCGGCGATCTCAATGAGTGGCGTCTGGGCGACCGCTCGTCCCTCAATACCTTTCAGAACGCCTTTGGACCATTGCCTCCCGCTGTTCCGAGCTTCCCCTCGACGCTGCCGCTTCTGGCGCTCGATCGCATCATGGCAAACCGTCGCGGCATGATCTCAGCTGTCGAGGTGCATGACTCGCCGCTGGCGCGCGTGGCATCGGATCATCTGCCCATCAAGGCCGTGGTCAGCCTGGAAGCGCTCGACGTCGACGCCCGGATGCATTCACAGACTGCCTAGACATTATCGACATCCTTCATGTTGATCCCACCGATATATGTGATGACGGGCGAAGGACCATCTTATAGTCTGCCCGCCGAAATGACCGATCCGGGAGACAATCATGCTGAAAACTCTGTTGCTGACCGGCGCCGCCGGCGGCGTTGGCCAGGCAATCCGGCCGCTTCTGTCGCAGATCGCCGAGAATGTCGTATTGTCCGACCTCGCGCCGATAAGCGACCTGCGCCCGAACGAGCGTTTCGTCGCCTGCGATCTCGCCGACCGCAGCGGCGTCGACGCGATGGTGAAAGGTGTGGACGGCATCATCCATCTTGGCGGGATCTCAGTGGAAAAGCCCTTCGATCTGATCATGCAGGGCAATATCCTCGGCCTCTATAATCTCTATGAAGCCGCTCGCGCCGCCGGCAAGCCGCGCATCGTCTTTGCGAGCTCCAATCATACAATCGGCTTTTATCGCCGGGATGAGCGGATCGACAACAAGGTGCCGACACGGCCGGACTCGCTCTATGGCGTGTCAAAGGTGTTCGGCGAGGCGGTCGCCAGCCTCTATTTCGACAAGTTCGGCCAGGAAACGCTTTCAGTGCGCATAGGCTCGTGCTTTCCCGAGCCGCGCAATACGCGCATGCTCGCCACATGGTTCAGCGTCCGGGATTTTCTCTCCCTTTGCGGCTGCGCTTTCGACGCGCCCAGGCTGGGGCACACGATCGTCTATGGCGCCTCCGACAATGACGAGCAGTGGTGGGACAACAGCAATGCCGCTTTCCTCGGCTGGAAACCGCGCGACAGTGCCGCTCCATGGCGAGCGGAAATCCTATCAAGAACACCGCCGGAAGATCCCAACGATCCGGCCGTCATCTTCCAAGGGGGCGGTTTCGCCTCGTCCGGCCATCCCGAGGACTGATCGTCAGACGCCGTTGCGGAACAGCTTCCAGCGGGTCGGCCTGAAGGCGATGCGATTGCGATCCAGCGCATCGGCCTTGTTCGGCGGCAACTCGATCTCGATGCCCTCATGCTCGGGACCGATATCAATCTCAAGATGGCGAGTGCCCGCGACGCGGCGGCTGGCGACAAGCAGGCCAGCAATCGCGCCGGAATCGCCATCGCTCAGTTCGATGTCATGCGGACGGAAATACAGGTGAGCCTCGCCGTCCGGTTCGTGCGGCGTGCTGAGCCCCAGCGGTTTGTCGTCGAACCAGATTTCGCCGCTGGTGATGCGCACCTTGACGCGATTTGACTGGCCGATGAACCCATAGACGAAAGGCGAATTCGGCGTATCGTAGATTTCGTCCGGCGTGCCGACCTGTTCGATGGCGCCCTTGTTGAGCACGACGACGCGGTCGGCAAGCTCAAGCGCCTCTTCCTGATCGTGGGTCACGAAAACAGTCGTGTGGCCAGTTCGATCATGGATCTCCCGCAACCATTTGCGCAAGTCCTTGCGCACCTGCGCATCGAGCGCGCCGAAGGGCTCGTCGAGAAGCAGGACATTCGGCTCCACCGCCATGGCGCGCGCCAGCGCGACGCGCTGCCGCTGACCGCCGGAAAGCTGCGTCGGATAACGCTTCTCCAGGCCCTTCAGTTGCACAAGCTCCAGCAATTCCATGGCACGCCGGCGAATTTCATCGCGTGGCGGACGACGCGATGCCGAGCGGACCTTGAGGCCGAAGGAGATATTGTCGAGCACCGTCATGTGCCGGAAGAGCGCGTAGTGTTGAAACACGAAGCCGATATTGCGCTGCTGCACGGTCTTCAGCGAAGCATCATCCTCACCGAAGAAAATCTTGCCTTCCGTCGGTGTTTCCAATCCGGCGATCAGACGCAGCAGCGTCGTCTTGCCGGAGCCGGAAGGGCCGAGAAGCGCAATCAGTTCGCTCGAGCGGATGTCCAGGGAAACATCGTGCAGAGCGGGAAATCGACCGAATTCCTTGCGCAGATTTTGAACGCGAACTTCCATCAAGAATTCCTTCAGTGACGCCGGCTGGCTGCGATCTCTTCGCTATAGCGCATTTCCAGCAACGTCTTCAGTATCAGTGTGATCAGAGCAAGCAGAGCCAGTAACGTGGCAACGGCAAAAGCCCCGGAGAAATTATATTCGTTATAGAGAATCTCGACCTGCAAAGGCATCGTGTTGGTTTCGCCGCGGATGTGGCCCGAGACGACCGAGACGGCGCCGAACTCGCCCATAGCACGGGCATTGCAAAGCAGCACGCCGTAGAGCAGACCCCATTTGATGTTCGGTAGTGTGACATACCAGAAGGTCTGCCAGCCATTGGCCCCGAGCGAAAGCGCCGCCTCCTCGTCCGCACTGCCCTGCTCCTGCATCAGCGGGATCAGTTCGCGCGCAACGAAGGGAAAGGTGACAAACATCGTCGCCAGCACAAGGCCCGGAACCGCAAACAGGATCTGAATGCCGTTGCTCTGCAGCCAGGGGCCAAGCGCGCTGTTCGAACTGAACAGCAGCACGAAGACCAGACCGGAGATGACCGGGGACACCGAGAACGGCAGATCGATCAGCGTCGTCAGGAACGCCTTGCCCTTGAATTCGAACTTGGCGATCGCCCATGCGGCAGCGACGCCGCAGACGAGGTTAAGCGGCACGCTGATGCCGGCAACGATCAATGTGAGCCGGATGGCCGCGAAAGTCTCTTCGTCGACGAGGGCTTCGAAGAAGGTCTCGATCCCCTTGCGGAAAGCCTCCACGAAAACGGCCGCGAGCGGCAGAAGTACCATCAGCGTCAGGAAGACCAGCGAGATCGAGATGAAAATAATACGGGCAAATCGGCTTTCGGTGATGACCGAATGACCCGTATCCGCTGCGGCAGAAAGATCATGCGCCATAGCCATATCTCCTTCTGCTCCAAGACTGGATGAGGTTTATGATCAAAAGCATAGTGAAGGAAATGAACAGCATCACCGTCGCGATCGCCGTTGCCGCGGAATAATTATACTCCTCCAGACGAATGACGATGAGCAGCGGCGCGATTTCCGAAACATAAGGCTTGTTGCCGGCAATGAAGATGACCGATCCGTATTCGCCGGCCGCACGCGCGAATGCCAGCGCAAACCCTGTCAGGGCTGCAGGAGCAAGGCCTGGCAAGAGCACACGGGTAATCGTCTGGAAGCGCGACGCTCCAAGCGTCGCCGCCGCCTCCTCGACCTCGCGGTCGATCTCCTCCATGACGGGCTGTGCGGTGCGCACCACAAAAGGCAAGCCGACGAAGATCAGCGCGATGACGATGCCGACCGGCGTAAAGGCGATCTTGATACCGAGCGGCGTCAGGAACTGCCCGATCCAGCCATTCGGCGCATAGAGCGTCGTCAGCGCAATGCCGGCCACCGCTGTCGGCAGGGCGAACGGCAGATCGACCATCGCATCGAGGATGCGCTTACCCGGAAAGCGGTATCGCACCAGGACCCAGGCAAGAATGAGCCCGAGCACGGCATTGACCAGCGCCGCGATAAAGGCGCCGCCAAAACTCATGCGCAGCGCATAAAGCGTGCGCACATCAAGCGCGAGAGCCCAGAATTTCTCCCAGCCGAGAGCGCTGCTTTTCCACAGCAGTCCCGACAGCGGAATGAGAACAATGAAGATGAGCCAAGCCAAGGTAACGCCGAGCGCCAATCCGAATCCCGGAATGACGCTCGGCTGCCGTAACCGCCACCGTTTGCGGGTTATAGAATGCATTCAGTCTTATTGCCCCGGCTTGTAAACCTGATCGAAGATGCCGCCATCGTTAAAAAACTTCGGCTGAGCTTGAGACCAACCGCCGAAATCGTCAATGGTTGCGAGCTTCAAGGTCGGAAAGCGGGCGATATCCTTGGGGTCAGCCACTTCCGGCTTGATCGGCCGGTAGTAATGCTTGGCCGCAATCTTCTGGCCTTCATCCGAGTAGAGATAGTTCAGATAGGCTTCCGCGACCTTGCGCGTGCCCTTGGTGTCGACATTGCCATCGACGACGGCAACCGGCGGATCGGCACGGATCGAGAAGGACGGGGTCACGACTTCGAATTTATCCGGACCAAGCTCGTCGAGCGAGAGGTAGGCTTCGTTTTCCCAGGCGAGCAGAACATCGCCGAGACCGCGCTGGACGAAGGTCGTCGTGGCGCCGCGCGCACCGGTAT
Source organism: Martinezella hainanensis (assembly GCF_900094555.1). Lineage (GTDB taxonomy): Bacteria > Pseudomonadota > Alphaproteobacteria > Rhizobiales > Rhizobiaceae > Rhizobium > Rhizobium hainanense. Next base: position 569,901 of record NZ_FMAC01000003.1, on the reverse strand, counting down.
CGAGAACCGGCACATGCTTCAGGAGTTGGGTGAGATATTCCTGCGCCTTGGCATCGTCGCCGCCATTGGCCTGCTTGGCCCAGGCCCAGGCTGCGAGGATGTTCCAGCGGGCGCCACCGGAGGTCTTCGGGTTCGGCGTGATGACTTCAACGCCGTCCTTGACGAGATCCGGCCAGTCCTTGATGCCCTTGGGATTACCCTTGCGCACGAGGAAGACAATGGTCGAAGTATAAGGAACAGAATTGTTCGGGAACTTTGTCTTCCAGTCGGCCGGGATCTTGTGCGTTGCCTTGGCGATCGCGTCGATATCGCCTTCGAGCGCCAGCGTCACCACATCGGCATCGAGACCGTCGATGACCGAGCGGGCTTGCGCGCCGGAGCCGCCATGCGAAGCCTTGATATTGATGGTTTCGCCCGTGTCCTTCTTCCACTTGGCGGCAAAAGCCGTGTTGAAGTCCTTGTAGAGTTCACGGGTCGGATCGTAGGAAACATTGAGAAGCGTCTTGTCCGCCGCCCAGGTCGGCGCGATGGCCGCAATCGAGAAACTACCGATCAGAACTGCGGTGGCGAGAAGCCGAGAAAGCTTTATCGTCTGCATGGATGCACCCCCTTCGTTTGTCCTTAAACCCTATCAACTTGGTCGTATAAAGTAACGAAGACAGTTCCCGTTTTGGGCAACTACGGAGAACAGCATCCCATAGAATCGGGAAAAGTGAAATCACATTCCCGAATGACTATCAGGGCGCGATGGGCGATATCGTCAGAGAATGGTGTCGGAGAGGAATACGGAATAGAGTTCGTCGGCAGTCTTTGCCTGCCGCATCGCCGTCAGGACACCTTCTGTCCTCAAGCGCCTGGCGATCGCGGCGAGCACGTTCAGATAGTCGCTGCGGCCAGCCTCACCGAAGAGCAGGACGAACGCCCATTCCGTCGGCACGTCATCGATAGCCTCGAAATCAACGGCATGGGCAAAATGCACCATCAACCCTCTCGGCCGCGTCATGCCGGCAATGGCTGCATGTGGAACGGCAACACCGTTGCCGATCCCGGTCGTGCCCAGCTTTTCGCGTGTCTCCAGTGCCCGCAGCACCATTGTCTCATCCAGACCGAAGCAACTGGCCGCCTTCGACGACAATATCTGCAGCGCACGCCACTTGGTCGGAGCAGAGACGCCGACAAAAACATGTTCGGGAAGAATGATGGTGGAAAGATCCATGGTCGCACTCAAGGTCGGGCAATAAATTCTGAAATGACATTCATCGCCGTAAGATCGAGGCCAAATCGCCTCGATAATCGGCTCTGGTTCCCGGCCGCCTCAATCCGGTTCCCGCAGTCGGTAGCCGACACCTGTCTCGGTCGTGATATATTGCGGCTGATCAGGCACCTCTTCGATCTTCTGCCTGAGCTGGCGGACATAGACACGCAGATACTGCACATCGGCCGCCGGCCCCCAAATCTGTTTCAACAGGAACTGGTGCGTCAGCACCTTGCCGGCATGCTGGGCAAGCACGCGCAGGATGTCGTATTCCTTGGGCGACAGCTTGATCTCCTTGCCATCGACCTTGACGATGCGCTTGACGAGATCGATGGACAGACCGCCGGTCTGGAAGATTGCCTTCTCGCCCTGCTGCTGCAGGCGATGGCGTAGCGCCACGCGGATGCGCGCCGCAAGCTCGTTGACGCCGAAGGGCTTGGTCACATAGTCGTCGGCACCGCTTTCGAGCGCCTTGACGATACCCGCCTCGTCGGTGCGACTGGACAGGATGACAACGGGGATCTGAACTCCATCCTCACGCCATTCCAGGAGCAGATCCTGCCCCGATTTGTCCGGCAGACCGAGATCGAGCACGATCAGGTCGGGCTGGTCCTCGTCGACCGATGCCTGAGCCGATGCGGCGTTCTGCGCCTCGTTGACGACATAGCCTTGGGCACCCAGGCCAACGCGCAGCAGCTTACGGATCGGTGGCTCATCATCGACGACGAGGATCTTGACGGCAGTGGTGTTCATTTCAGCTCATCCAGCTTCGGGACATCGGTTGGTTTCGGCAGGCGGATGGTGAAGACGGCCCCCTGCCGATCCGTTCTGTTGCCGGCAGCGATCGTGCCGCCCATCGCTTCGATGAAACCGCGGCAGATGGAAAGGCCAAGGCCGGTGCCGGCGCGCACCTGATCACCCTTGCGCACGCGATAGAACGTATCGAAGACGCGTTCGAGGTCGGCAGGCGGAATGCCCAGCCCTTCATCCATGACCCTGAAGACGATATTGTCGATATCAGCCCAGGCTTCGAGGCGGATCGCCGATCCTTCCGGCGCGTATTTGGCGGCATTGTCGAGCAGGTTGAACAGCACCTGTTCGAACAGCACCGGATCGACCTTCACCATCGGCAGATCGATGGGCATCTGCACGTCGACGCGATGATGGATCAGGATCTTCGCAGCGCGCCGCAATGCGCTGCCGACAATATCGCCGGCATAATGCAGGGCATAGTTCGGCTCCATCGCACCGGACTCGATCTTGGTCATATCGAGCAGGTTGGCGATGAAGCGGTTGAGGCGCTCGGATTCATCGATGACAGTCGACAGGAGATCGACGCGATCTTCGTGCGGCAGCGTCTCCAGATAGTCGCGCAGCGTTCCAGCCGCGCCGAGAATGGCCGCAAGCGGCGTTTTCAAATCATGCGAAATGGACGTTAGCAGTGCGGAGCGTAGCCGATCGGCCTCAACGGCCAGCTTGGCGCGGTCCACATCCGCAACCAGTTGCACGCGCTCGATCGCAAGTGCGGCCTGATCCGCAAGGGCATCGAGCAGCCGCTGCTGCTCCGGCGTCAGAAGCGGACCGTCGCGACGGTCGCTGTCGAGACCGATGACGCCGACGGCGGTACGGCCGGTGCGCAGGGGAACATAAAGACGCTTGGCCCCGGGTAGCGTATCGGCGCCACGGCCGGCGGCGTGATTATGTTCCCAGGCCCAGCGCGCCGCCGCGATATCGGCATCATCGAGCGTATCGTCAGGGGGATAGCCGGCCTTGACCGCGATCGTGCCGTGCTCCGGCAGAAGCAGCACGACCCGCAGCTTCAACATCGAGGCCAACTGAAAGGCGGTTGCCCACAGCACATCGTCGAGCGTGCCGGTGCCGGCAAGTTTCTTCGAAAAGAGATAGAGGTCTTCCGTCGTTCGCGCGCGCTGCCTTGCCGCTGCCGCCTGCCGCTGCACCGTCGCCGTCAGGTTACTCGCAATGACCGCGACGCCGAGGAAGAAGAAGAACGCGAGCACGCTTTCCGGATCGCTGATCGTCAGCGTGTAGCGCGGCGGCAGGAAAAAGAAATTGAAGGCGAGCGCGCCGAGAATGCAGGAATAAAGCGCCGGGCGCAGGCCCTGCGTTACCGCGCTGGCCAGCACAGCCATCAGGAAGACCAGGGCGAGGTTTCGCACATCCAGCACCTGATCGAGGATGACGCAGAAACCGAGCGCAATGGCGACATAGAGCGTTGCCAGAACATAGCCACGCAGCTGGAAGGGAGGCGGCGAAGGCGCCACCTTGACGCCACGCCTTGCAGCCTCGCCATCCGCATCGCTGCCGGAAATGACATGGACGCTGATATCCCCGGCCCTGCGGATAAGATCATAGGAAACGGAACGGCGGGACCAATCGCGCCAGGAGCCGATTTTCGGCGAGCCGATGACGATATGGGTGACATTGTTGCTGGCCGAATGGCGAAGCAGCTCCTCTGCCACTTCGCGACCGGGAAGGGTAATGGCTTCGCCACCAAGCTGTTCGGCAAGCCGGAGCGTTGCGGCAATCGTGTCGCGCTGCGCCTCAGTCAGGCTAATCGAGCGGTTGGTCTCGACATAGACGGCAGCCCAGGGCGCGCGCAGGCGCGATGCCATGCGCGCGGCATAGCGGACAAGCGCGGCCGAACGCGGGTGATGATCGATGGAAACGAGCACACGTTCACCGGCAGCCCATGGCCCCTGGATCGCGTGCGCCTGCATATGGGTCAGGAGCTGATCGTCGACGCGCTGCGCCGTGCGCCGCAGCGCCAGCTCGCGCAGCGCGGTCAGGTTGCCAGGCGTGAAATAGTTGGTGAGCGCCCGCTCGGCCGTCTTCGAGACATAGACCTTGCCGTCATGCAGCCGCTTGATGAGATCGTCTGGCGTGAGATCGATGATTTCGACATCGTCGGCGAGATCGATGATCGAATCCGGCACCGTCTCGCGCACGCGGATGCGGGTAATCTGCGAGACGACGTCATTCAGGCTTTCGACATGCTGGATATTCAGCGTCGTGTAGACGTCGATCCCGCGTTCGAGCAGCTCCTTGACATCGAGATAGCGTTTGGGATGCCGGCTGCCATGCGCATTGGTATGGGCAAGTTCGTCGACAAGCACCAGTTCGGGGCGGCGTTTCAGGATGGCATCGAGATCCATCTCCTCAAGCGCCCTGCCCTTATAGTCGACATTGACGCGCGGAACGATCTCGAACCCGTCGAGCAGGGCCTGCGTCTCGCGGCGGCCGTGGGTCTCAACGACGCCGACCACGACATCGACGCCGTCGGCGATCTTCGCCCTGCCGGACATCAGCATCTCATAGGTCTTGCCGACGCCTGGCGCCGCACCCAGAAAGATCTTCAATCGCCCGCGTGTCTCGGCCCGCGCTTTTTCGAGAAGCGCATCGGGGGAAGGCCTGCTCAACATGTCGCGGCTTTCATCTGCCATTCGCGGGTCGTCTTTCCTGATAAGGTTGAGACGGCGCTAACCGTCTCAACCCCTTCAACTCATTGAGTCATAGAAGCATCGAGCGCCTGGTTCAATGCCAGCACATTGACGACAGGCTCGCCAAGAACGCCAAGCTCCCGCGGCTCGATGGCTGCGTCGACGAGCGACTTGACCTTGGCCTCGTCCATGTTGCGGGCCTTGGCGACGCGCGGCACCTGGAAATAGGCATCGTCAGGCGAGATGTGCGGGTCAAGACCGCTGCCGGATGTCGTCACCATATCGATCGGAACCGGCGTGTTGGGATTCTGCGCCTGCAGTGTTGCGGCATCGCCCTTGATGCGTGTCATCAGGCTCGAATTCGTCGGACCGAGATTGGAACCGCCGGAATTGGCCGCATTGTAGGGTGCGGAAACCGACTTGGTCGGGTCATTCGGGTCTGCGCCGGTCGTAGCAGACGGGCGGCCGTGGAAATACTTATCCGCCGTGAAATTCTGACCGATAAGGCTCGAGCCGATCACCTTGCCGTCCTTCTCCACCAGGCTGCCATTAGCCTGATGGGGAAAGAGCGCTTGGGCAACGCCCGTCATGGCAAGGGGATAGGCAAGACCGGTCAGGACGGTCGTGGCGACGATCATGACGATGGCGGGTCTGATTTGTTTCAACATGAGAGAAACTCCTTAGGCGAGGCCGATGGCGGTGATCGCCATGTCGATGGCCTTGATGCCGATGAAGGGGACGATGATGCCGCCGAGGCCGTAGATCAAAAGGTTGCGGCTGAGCAGCGCGCCTGCGCCGATCGGGCGATAGCGGACCCCCTTCAACGATAGCGGGATCAGTGCGACGATGATGAGCGCATTGAAGATGATAGCCGAGAGGATGGCGCTTTGCGGCGTTGCCAGCCCCATGATGTTCAGCATCTTCAGCTGCGGATAGAAGGCGATGAACATCGCCGGGATGATGGCGAAATACTTGGCGATATCGTTGGCGATGGAGAAGGTCGTCAGGGCGCCGCGGGTCATCAGCAGCTGCTTGCCGATTTCGACGATCTCGATGAGCTTCGTCGGGTCGCTGTCGAGATCGACCATGTTGCCGGCCTCGCGGGCCGCGACCGTACCGGTGTTCATGGCAACGCCGACATCGGCCTGGGCGAGTGCGGGCGCGTCGTTCGTGCCGTCGCCGCACATGGCGACGAGCTTGCCCTTGGACTGCTCCTCGCGCATCAACGCCAGTTTCATCTCCGGGGTCGCCTGGGCAAGGAAGTCGTCGACGCCGGCTTCCGCGGCAATGGCGGCTGCCGTCAGCGGGTTGTCGCCCGTGATCATGACGGTGCGGATGCCCATGCGGCGCAACTCTGCGAAACGCTCGCGGATGCCACCCTTGACAATATCCTTGAGATGGATGACGCCGAGCAGCCGGCCATCGCGGGCAACGGCAAGCGGCGTGCCGCCAGCCTTGGCTATCTCGTCGGCGATCACCTGCAGTTCGCGCAGTGTTTCGCTCGACGTACGGGAGATGACGGCGGTACCCTCATGGCTGCCATTGGCAGCACCTTCGACATAGGAGAGGACGGCATCGACGGCACCCTTGCGGATCGACGAACCTTCGAGGTCGACGCCGCTCATGCGGGTCTGCGCAGTGAAGGGAACAAACGTCGCCTTCAGGCTCGTCATGTCGCGGCCGCGGATCGCATATTTTTCCTTGGCGAGCACGACGATCGAGCGTCCCTCAGGTGTTTCGTCGGCAAGCGAGGCAAGCTGTGCGGCATCGGCGAGATCCTGTTCGCTGATACCCCGGACGGGGCGGAACGCGGTCGCCTGGCGGTTGCCGAGCGTGATCGTCCCGGTCTTGTCGAGGAGCAGCGTATCGACGTCGCCGGCGGCCTCGACGGCTCGGCCGGACATGGCAAGCACGTTGAAGCGCACTAGGCGGTCCATGCCGGCAATACCGATTGCCGAAAGCAGAGCGCCGATTGTGGTCGGGATCAGCGTCACGAAGAGCGCAACGAGCACGACCGTCTGGATCGAGCCGCCGGCATAGGCGGCAAAGCTCGGGATGGTGACGGTCGCGAGCACGAAGATCAGCGTCATGCCGGCCAGCAGAATGTTCAGCGCGATTTCGTTCGGCGTCTTCTGCCGTTCGGCACCTTCGACCAGCGCGATCATGCGGTCGATGAAGGTCGAGCCGGCGGCGGCCGTGATGCGCACGCGAATTTCATCCGACAGAACCTGCGTACCGCCTGTTACGGCCGAGCGATCGCCGCCCGATTCACGGATGACGGGTGCGGATTCGCCGGTGATCGCGGCTTCGTTGACGGAGGCTACGCCTTCGATAACTTCGCCGTCCGAGGGGATGATGTCGCCGGCTTCGACCAACACGATGTCGCCGACCTTGAGGCTGGTGCCAGGCACCATCTTGTAGTCGGTGCGGCTGTTGCCGACGAGCAGCTTCGCCTGGGTTTCGGTGCGCGACTTGCGCAGCGAATCCGCCTGTGCCTTGCCGCGGCCTTCGGCGACAGCCTCCGCGAAGTTGGCAAACAATACCGTGAACCACAGCCAGATATTGATCTGTAGCGAGAAGGCAAGATTGCCGCCGCCGGTGACGAGGTCGCGCAGGAAGAGAACGGTCGTCAGCATCGAAACGACGGCGACCACGAACATGACGGGGTTCTTGGCGAGCGTGCGCGGGTTCAACTTCTTGAACGAAGCGCCGATCGCCGGAACGAGAATGCGAGAATCCAGAATACTCGCTGATTTTAACTGGCTCATAAGAGGCTCCAGCGTGAAGAGGAAAACGTCAGATCGGAACGCAGCCGATCAGCCGATTAAAAATCCGAAGACGACAAGACCGAGAAACAGGGCAACCATCGCCAGCAAAATGGCGTCGGAAGCGCAGGTTATTCCGGCCGGGCCACGCCCCCTATCGAAGGGGCGTGGATCGATGACTTTTCTAAGTTTGCCTAGAAGCGGTTGGCTCATGGCCCTCATCCCTTAAAAGGTCTGGCCCGCAATCATCGACAGATGTTCGACGATCGGTCCAAGCGCCAGCGCCGGGAAGAAGGTCAGGCCGCCGACGATCAGGATCGTACCGACGAGCAGGCCGACGAAGAGCGGGCCGTCCGTCGGAAAGGTACCAGCCGAGGCAGGAACAGTCTTCTTGCTGATCAGCGAGCCGGCAATCGCAAGGGCCGGAACGATGACCAGGAAGCGGCCGATCAGCATGACGATACCGAGGGTGGTATTATACCAGGGGGTGTTGCCGGTCAGGCCGCCGAAGGCCGAGCCGTTGTTTGCCGCGGCCGAGCTGTAGGCATAGAGGATTTCCGAGAAGCCGTGCGGGCCTGCATTGGCGATCGAGGCGACGGCGGAGGGCAATACCACGGATATTGCCGTGAAGATCAGCATGCCGGCAGGCAGGCAAAGCACGGCAAGCATTGCCATCTTTACTTCCTTGGCTTCGATCTTCTTACCGAGATATTCCGGTGTGCGCCCGACCATGAGGCCTGCAACGAAGATGGCAATGATGACGAACATCAAGATGCCATAGAAGCCGGCGCCGACGCCGCCGACGATGACTTCGCCGAGCTGCAGGTTGATGAGAGGGATCAGCCCGCCGATCGCGGTGAAACTATCGAGCATGCCGTTGACCGCACCGCACGATGCCGCCGTGGTGATGACTGCGAAGAGCGAGGAGGCAGCAATGCCGAAGCGGACTTCCTTACCTTCCATATTGCCGCCCTGGATGCCGAGCGCATGAACAAGCGGATTGCCTGCCGCTTCAGCCCAATAGGTGACGATCACGCCGGCGATAAACAGCGTACCCATCGCAGCCAGGATCGCCCAGCCCTGCCGCTGGCTGCCGACCATGCGGCCGAAGACGTTGGTGAGCGCCGCGCCGACGGCGAAGATCGACAGCATCTGAATAAGGTTGGAGATCGCGTCCGGGTTTTCGAATGGATGCGCCGAGTTGGCATTGAAGAAGCCGCCGCCATTCGTGCCGAGCATCTTGATGGCAAGCTGCGAAGCAACGGGACCGACCGCGATCGTCTGCTGCGCACCTTCGAGCGTCGTTGCGTTGACATAGGGACCGAGCGTCTGCGGTACGCCGAGATAGACGAAAGCAATCGTCAGTACGATGCAGATCGGTAGCAGCACGTAAAGCGTCGCGCGGATCATATCGACCCAGAAGTTGCCGATCGCCTTGCCAGAGGCACGTGCGAAGGCACGAATCAACGCAATGGCGATGGCGATACCGGTTGCCGCGGAAACGAAGTTCTGCACCGTCAGGCCGGCCATCTGTACCAGGTAGGACATCGTGCTTTCGCCACCATAGTTCTGCCAGTTGGTATTGGTGACGAAGCTCGTTGCCGTGTTGAAGGACAGTTCCGGGCCGACCGCGGTCATGCCGGCCGGATTGTACGGCAGGCCGCCCTGCAGGCGCTGCAGTGCATAAAGAACCAGGAAACCGGCAAGGCTGAACAGCAGCATCGAGACCGAATAGGTCGTCCAGTGCTGCTCTTCGCGCTCATCCGTGCCGGCCAAACGATAAAGTCCCCGTTCCACAGGACGGAGGACGAAGGAGAGGAAGGTGCGCTCGCCGGTAAAGACACGTGTCATGTAACCGCCGAGCGGTTTGACGAGCAGGAGAAGGATCCCGATGTAAATAAGGATCTGAAGCCATCCGTTGAGGGTCATGGAAGTAACTTTCCCTATCCAGCGCTGTTAGAAGCGCTCGGGGCGAATGAGAGCATAGACCAGGTAGACGGTGAGAAAGATCGTCACGCCGCCACCGAGAATGTAATCGAGAAGCATTGCCGTCTCTCCGACTAGAGGCTGTCGCAGGCCTTGGTATAGGCGACGCAAAGGAGGAAGAATAAAACGCCGATCCCGACAAGAAGAATGTCCATCATCGATCGCGATTCCTTGATTGTTATTGTTGAATGCAGAAATGATGGAGAGCGCCCTTATTCAGAGCGCCTCTTTTTCCTGCCGACCAGGAAGATCACTTGGGGTTATCTTCCACACACAATATGCGACCGAACCGCATTAAGGTTCGAGACGGCGGAGAAGTGGAAGATATAAAAATCTTATAAATGCCGATGCGGGTGATGACTGCCTGCGAGTATGCTCATATGCCTGCCTGCATTGCCGAATTCGCTTGAAGCATCAGGCCTATCTCATGGATATGCGGCTTCTATTTCATTGAATTTCCTGGACTACCCGCACAAATTCCAGGCTGCTTCAGCGATATAAGCCACTCTCCATGATTGCATCATATCATATGCATTAAATCTAATATAGATAGGATTGACATGGCGGAATATTAAGACCGCATGCATGGCGCTTGATGCAGCATCCCGGCGGTGATTTAGTCCGGGGATGAGTTGGCCTGTACTCCGACGGCCTCACTCCCGACCATTCGACCGCAAGCCAAAGAAACGCGAGCAAGTGACGACCAGCATCAGACATATCGCCAAACTCGCAGGAACATCGGTCTCGTCAGTCTCGCGCGTGCTGAACAACAGCGGCTATGCTTCTCCAGAACTCCGGGAGCGCGTGGAAGCGGCCATCCGTACGCTCAACTATACCCCGAGCAAAGGTGCGCGCATGCTGCGCGGCGCGCCGAGCCGGATGATCGGGCTGATGCTGCCGTCGATCGACGTGCCCTTCTTCGGCATCCTTGCCCATGCAATCGAGCAGGAATTGTTCCAGCGCGGCTATCAGACCTTGATCTGCAGCACCGCCGAAAACATCGATCACGAGGCGCGCTACATTTCCATGTTGCTGTCGCAACGCGTCGATGGCGTCATCGTCGCAAGCGCCTTCGGCAGCACGGAGCATTTCGAGGCCCTGCGCGAAGCCCATATCCCGATCGTCGCGATCGATCGCGAGCTTCCCGGAGTAGCGGACGATGCAGTCATGGCCGACCATGAGGAAGGCGGGCGGATGATGGCCCGCCACCTGATCGAACTCGGTCATCGAAAAATCGGCATTGTCGGCGCCCCTGCCCACAGTCAACCGGTCCAGCTTCGGCTTCGTGGCATTAAAGACGAGATGGCTGAGCACGGTATTACCCCCGCTGCCATATCCATGGCCGAGGAGCATAGTTTCGCCGCCGCCTATCCGCTTGCAAGGCAATTGGTCGCTTCCCGACCAGAAATGACTGGCATCATCGGTACGACCGATATATCGGCGATTGCTACAATCCATGCCGTTCAGGATCACGGCTTTTCCGTGCCGCGCGACTATTCGGTGATCGGGTTCGACGATCTGCCGGAGGCGGCCTATGTCTTTCCGCGACTGACGACAATCGCCCAACCGATCCGTGGAGTCGGCGAGCAGGCAGTCCGGCGACTAGAGGCCCTGATCGATGAACAGCAGGCCGATCGAGACGCCGGAGAAGAGAAGACCATCATCAAAGTATCCGTCACTTTGATCCAGCGCGACTCCACCGGCCCCATCCGCAAGTGAATGGATAGGGTCTGGAGGCGACATTCACGGCCGAACGATGACCTTGATCTCCCCAGTTGATGGTGCGCTGCCGACGACGTCCGCAACGTCCTCAAGGCCGATCGTCTTCGTGACAAGCGAATCCAGCTCCAGAATCCCGCTTGCCACCATGGCGGCGGCGCGGGCATGAGTGAAGGGATTGAGATAGGCTGGCCTGATCTCGACCTCGTTGACGAGCAGATCGAATGGCGGCACGGGCACTTCCTGACCGGCCGGCGTTACGCCGAACAATATGAAAGCGCCGCCGCGCCGCGCCATCCGTACGCCGGTCTGAAGCGTTTCAGGAACGCCGGCACATTCTATGACGACATCCACGCCACCGCCGGTCGCGTCCTTGACGGCGGCGACCGCATCGCTCGCCGTCGGATCGAGGGCCTGTGTCGCACCGAGCCGCAACGCCGCTTCGCGCCGCGACAGCTGCCTCGTGATCAGGATGATCTGGTCTGCGCCTGCGAGGCGGGCCAGTTGCACCATAAGCAGGCCGATGACACCGCCGCCCAATATGGCGACGCTGTCACCCGGACGGATTTGTGCCTTGTCGATGGCATGGATGCAGCAGGCCAGCGGCTCGCAAAATGCACCATGAACGGGATCGAGATCGGGAGGCAGCGTAAACGCCTGGCCGCAGGGAACCGCGACATACTCAGCAAAGCCGCCATCCCGCGTCACGCCGATAGCCTTCAGGTTGGCGCATAGATTGGGCCGCCCACGCCGGCAGGCAGAGCATGTGCCGCAAGCGATATTCGGGTCTACCGTAACGAGTTCTCCGCCGACAAACGACGAGACGCTCTCGCCCACTTCTTCGACAAGGCCGCAGAATTCATGACCCAGGGTGACCGGGATAGCCGTCGGGTATTCCCCCTTGTGCATGTGCCGGTCGGAACCGCAGATGCCTGCGGCCAGAACTCTGACGACCACTTCTCCCGGCCCGGCATTCGGCTTCTCGACCATGCGCATGACCATATCGCCGATTGCTTCCAAACGGACTGCCCTCATTTGCCTCCTCCGAGCATAAGGTTCGATTCTTTGATGCTACTCCGCCGCTCCCATCTGCACTATAGCACCCAATGGTGAACACTGCCGCCCTGCAGCCCGCGCTAGGCACAGGCATGCTTCCCCCTCACATCCTCCAGAAGTACCACCATGTCAGGGATACCATCGGTCGCTGTGGCACCTCCAAGGCAACGGGCAGCCGCGGCATGCGCAACCGCACAGATGCGCTCGACGGGCCAATCCTCATGCAGGCCATAGAGCACAGCAGCACAGAAGGCATCGCCGGCGCCGACGGTGCTGACAATGTCGGCGGCATCGACCGGTCGGGAATCTGAAACAATTGGCTTTGCGCCCGGCGCAAGCCAGAAGGAGACTTCCGGGGCGTGAATGATTGCACCCCTGGCAACACCTGCCGTGAGCAATCGTTCGCCCGCCAGCAAAAGCGCCGTCTCATCCAATTCGCCCATGGCGTCACGCACGGTGATGCCGGTTGCGCGCCCTGCCTCAAGTTCGTTGATGATAAGGAAATCGCAATAGGGCAAAGCTGAACCCACCTTCGCCGCAAACTCCGGATCCTCGCTGGAGACGAAATCCACGCAGGTGGTCAGGCCGGCGTCGCGTGCGGCTTTCAGCAGTCGGGATGCCCCCGACCGCCCCTCAGCATCGATCCTGTCAAGACCGGGCAGCAGCATCAGATAGCCGAGATAGAACAGCCGGTAGCCGGCGGCCGCAAAGACGGCAGGTAAGATGAGCGCATCCGTCACTGCATCATTGGCACCGCCATGATAGAAGAACGTGCGGTTCTGCCCCGGCACATTCATGACATGGGTATGCGCCGTCGCATGGTCGGGAAGCTCACGCAACCCGCTGACATCGATGCCGGCGCCTCGCAGACGCGTCTTGACGATCTCGCCATCGATGTCCATGCCGATGCAGCCAGCCGCTGCAAGCTTTCCTGAAAAGCCGAGCGAGGCGAGATCGGTGACGACATTGGCAGCCCCACCGCCAACGCCAACGTCCTGATGCTGGATATAGGCGAGATTACCCTGCTCCGGCCAGTAGGATAGTGTGTGGACGCGATCGACGATGAAGTTTCCCGCGCAGACGATGCCCCCCTTGTCTTTCCTTTCGCTGCCGCGAACCTCCTCCCCGGTTCGCATCAGCCGCCTGCCTCGTTCCAAAGGGGTCTCAGCGGTGGTTCGTCCTCCTCGACCGCGGCGAAGCGCCCGATCGGCTCCAGAAAATAATTATCGCTGTTGTCGTCGTTAACCTGGCTGACTTCGCCGACGAACACAGGCCCGCCGCCCTTGCGGCCGTAGAAACGATGATAGAGCCCGGTCTGGATCGTCACGCTTTGGCCTGGCGAGAGAACCAGCGGTTCCCATGCGGCAAGTTTTTTCGGCAAGCCGTCGACCGGAACAATCACATCATCCCGCAGCACATTGCCTTCGGCGTCGGTCGCGGCGAATTCGATCACGAGATCGCCGCCAGCCCTGTTGATGATGTCTTCCATCTTGGCCTGATGGCGATGGGTCGGCGTTACCTGCCCTTCCTCGACGAAGAGCAGCTTTTCGGCATAGGTGCGCTCGCCTTCGACACCGACGATGCCGTTGCGCAGACAAAACAGCACGAGGCCGCATTCGGCGAACCGACCGGAGCCGAAATCCGTCACATCCCATCCCAGCTGATGGCTGCGCAGATAGCGCGCCGCTTCACGATTGGCAGCGAAATCCGCAGCAGTCCAGTAACCCCATTCCGGTAGAGACCAGTGCCAATGGTTTAAGGTTCTGCTTGCGCGCCGCAGCGCTTCATTGATCTCGGAGCGCTTCATCGTACGACCGCTCCTTCATAGTCGACCGGCACCACGATATTCTCACGGCCGGATTTCAGCGCGGCGGTCAGCACCGCGTGATGGGCCTGAGCCTCTTCCGGCGTGGCGCAGGCAAAACCATTGGCGTTTCCGCCTGCCAGTTCGTCGACGAAGGCCGCCCACATCTGCTGGATGGCATCGGCGAAGCCAAACTCGAAGATCTTGCCGGTGATCGCTGGGAAGAGCGAGCCATAGCCGAGATCCTCGGTGCTCCAGGCCTGCGCTCCGCCGGTGTAATCCATCCACTGCCATTGCCGCGGCGATTTGGTGGTGAAGAAGGCGCTCTTCTTCATGCCGAGGATGCGAATATACCAAGTATTGGCTTCGCCCGGCGCGATACGCCAGGTCTTCAGCACCATCGGAAAATCCTGGCCGCCCGCGCTGACGCGAGTGCTGATCGTCGCATTGTCCCAGGTCGTGCATGGCACCATGCCGCCCTTGCCGTCCGGACGCTCTGTGATCTTCTTGACCAACTGCGCGTGCAGGGTCTGCGGACGCCAGCCAAGCCGCAAGGGCACGTGCAAAACATGCATGCCGAGATCGCCCATGCAGCCATAGTCGCCGTTGATCTCGGCCATGCGCTTCCAGTTGATCGGCTTTTGCCTGTCTATATCTGACGAATGCAGGAAGCCGGCCTCGACTTCGAGAATATCGCCCATCTCGCCACTTTCGGCGAGCGCGATGACCTTCTGCGCACCGGGGAAGAACGGCATTTCCGACGAGCAGCGAACCAAAAGCTTCGGGTTTTCCGACAGCACCGCCATGATCTCGCGGTTCTGTGCCGCATCCATGCCAAACGGCTTTTCGCCAAGCAGATGCTTTCCGGCTTTCAGAATGTCGATATAGAATTGCTGATGCAGCACATGCGGCACGGCGCAATAGACCGCATCGACATCCGGGTTCGCCAGCAGCTCCTTGTAATCGCTGGTGAACTGCCGGACCGACGGCACATTATCCTTGAACCAGTCCAGCAGTGCCGCATTCGTGTCGCAGACGGCAACGATTTCCGGCCGTGCCCTGGTATCGGCGAGATGCAGCCAGCGCGCCGCGGCGCTTGCGAATTCGCGCCCCATCAAGCCGCAGCCGATGACGCCGAAACGGAATTTTTTCGTCATGTCTCCTCCTCCCAGGATGCGTCAGGCGAGATGCCGCGAGGCGTCTTCGACGGAAGCCTCCTCATGAACGATCGCCATCAGGGCGCGCGTCATGCCCGCAGGATTGTTGTGCTGGATGACATTGCGACCGTAGACGATGCCGCGGGCGCCCTGCTCCATCAACTGCTTCGTGCGCGAGAGTATTTCCTGATCCGAGACGCGGCCGCCGCCACGCACGAGCACCGGCAGGCCCTGGGCGATCTCGATGACACGATGATACTCCTGGACATTATCGCAAGGGTCGGCCTTGATGATGTCGGCGCCGAGTTCTGCGGCCTGGCGCACCAGCGGCAGGATCTTGTCGATCGCACCATCGACCATATAGGCGCCCTTGGAATTATCCTGCATGACCAGTGGCTCGACCATCAGCGGCATGCCATAGATCTCGCATTCGCGCTTCAGGCTGTTCACGTTGCGCACGCAGGCGCGGTAGACTTCGGGCTGGTCCGGCAGCATCAGAAGATTGACGACGACACAGGCGGCATCGAGCGCCACGGCCTGTTCCACGCCCCGGTCGATCATTTCGGAAAACAGCGCCGAAGGCAGCGGATTGCCATAAATATTGGCAATATCCGTGCGCAGCACCAGCGCAGGGCGATGCTTGCCAGGGATCGCCTGCAGAATGGGTGCGGTGCCTGGCGGAAGCTGGATCGCATCCGGTGCGGCATCCGCAATCACCCTGATAGCCGTCCGCATGTCCTCGATTCCGGCAAGAAAGGTGCGTTCATTGAACATGCCGTGATCTATGGCGACGTCGAAACAATTTCCGGACACGCCAAACAGGCGGTTGAGCCGCGCGGATTTCATCCATTTCCTCCCAATGTGGTAACGTTTCCACATGGGTACATTAATGGAGAAGACTGGCGAGTCAAGGTGAATGCGGTATCGTTTCCACAATACGCCTCTCTTTCGATGAAACAGATTACGCGGCCAGTTTGGCCATCAGGAGACACATACCGCTCCGAGAAAAAGGCGGGCTTCCCGAACCTACCTCCGTCATCTCTCTATCATCCACCCAGCAGTGGAATTGTCCGCAGCGATTTCGACAGTTGAATTGCGCTCCACGGCATATATTCGGCGATCGCCAGCCCGACGATATCGGCTTCCGCGTCCACAGCGCGCAGGATGCTGACGACGTCCTCGAAACGCAGCCTGCCCCTTGCTACACCCTCGAAAGCATTCGGCTTCGCATTGGGGTCATGAAACAGCAGGAAATCGTAAAGGGAAGGGTCAAGCACATCGAGATCGAAATGCACCGCGACTTTCTTCGCACCAGAAGCCCTCAGCCATTTCAATACCGGCTCCGCCGAGCCGGCCAGCTCTTCCGGACTGAGACGCGTCATTCCATGTTTCGCAATGAAATCCGTCTCATAGGGTGTGGTCTCGGTCAGCCCGACATACAAGACTTTGCTTCCCTTTACCGGCCGTGGAACCGCGTCGACAAAATCCGCATCGCCGATCCCCATCAACATGCCGAGCACATGTGCATGGGCGTGCGCGAATTCGCTGGCCGTCATAATATCGGGGTGAGCATCGACCCAAAGCACGGCAAGGTCTTCGCCATATCGTTCGCTGAGATAGGCTGTTGGCGCGAGATTGATAAGACAATCACCGCCAAGGGTAACGATTGCTTCCGGACTGTGACGAGCAATGGCACTCTTTGCCGCTGCGAGATTACTCAAAAGTGCCTGCTTTGAGACGATCCCCTGTTCGGTCGGACGCGGACCACCATCTGCTTCCGGTACGGCAACGGTCTCCTCTGGCCCGAGCGGCTCAGGAGCGATAGCGGCAAGGACGCGCGCGCCGATCCTGTAGTCGGGATGGTCGCCACCTTGCCACTGAGGCAGGTTCAGACGCAGAATTTTCGTCGGATCGATCGTCATGGTCTACCTCTTCATAGTCACGATCCCTCAATTCGGATCGTCCATTCTCGATGAAAACATGACTTAGCTGGCGGCTCTTCAGCCAATGCAAGCAGGCAGCGCCGCCACCGAAATTAAGCCGATCCCAATCTGGCGAGGAACCATCCCAGTTCTGGGTCGGCCGACTGCCCCGCCTTCGACGCGGGGCAATCTCCAGCAAACTTCAATTTCGGATCAATGCTGGCCAGTTCCCTGGATCGCGGAAAGCGTCCAATCGGCGCCCGGCTTGCGAACGAAAGTCCAAAGCTCGGTCGTTTCCGAAGGATTGCGGTCATCGCCGTCGACGAGTTTCCCGGTCGCACGATCGACCATCGCATCGATACTGGAATAGCGCATGGCAAGCGTTGCGTATTCGCTGTCGCCTTCGCGCCAGGCTTCCGCAATATCGCCCTGCAGCAGGCGAACGTCGGAAACGCTGTTGCGCACGCCATGGGTGGCGTTCTCGCCGAGCTCTTCTGCCAGATAGGACATCGCTTCGGGCGTGGTCAGCCTGCGGATCGTCGCATAGTCCTCGGCACCGTAAGCCGTTTGGATTTCGGTAAGAAGGTGCTCGAAGCGATCGAGATCGGCCTGTTGCAGCCCGATCTCGTCATTGGCCTGGCGCGCCTTCGACGTCGCCGCCGCTCCACCACCAATGGAGGGGATGGAGAAGGAAGGACGCGGCGAAGCGCCCACGTTATGCATGGCGTTCGCGTTGTAGGACGGCCCAGATCCGGGCGCCGCATATTGCGTGCGCTGGCGGTTTGCAAAGAAGCGCATGGCAAAGCTGATCAAAAGCACGATCAGGCCGATCTGCAGCAGCATGCCGAGGAAGCCGACGCCGCCGCCGAAACCGTGACCGAGCATCATGCCGAGCAGACCGCCGGCGATCAAACCGCCGATCATCGACCCGCCGAAGCCTCCGAAAAGGCCTGGGCGCTGCGGCGCGCCGAGCGGCGGCTGCGTCGTTGTCTGCTGCTGCGGCCGCTGCGTCATCGTACGATCGATGGGCGCTGCCTGCGTGGGAGCCGTCCTCGTTACAGCCGGAGTATCGAAGGTGCGCGTCCCACGGCTTCCGAACCCGCTGGATCCAGCCCGCCGCGCATCGGCAGCGTCAAAGGTCGCTAGAGACGAAGCGGCGGCAAGGACGACGATAGCTGCGATCTTGGCAAAACGCGGTACTGCGCGGAACATTGGCTCTCCTGTCATTGGGCAGAAAATCATTTCCGCCCCTATATGGGAATGCCAGTTCGCGATTGTAAGGCTGCGATTTTAAGTTGGTGAAACTTTTAAAATTCAATCCAGGACATACTAATCCTGCAAGTGTGCCGATCATTGGCCGCAATTCTCGGAGCTGATCCTAGTCTTCATCCGCATTTTCGGTCAGACCGTCATAGACCTCCATCAGCGCATTGGTGATTACCTGCCCGAGCGCATTACCGGCCGCGCGGACATCATCGTCCGTGCCGTCCCGAGCCGCCCTTGCCAGCTCAAAACCCTCTTCACTGATGATCTGCTTTGCGACCTCGATGGCCCAAAGCCCGAAATCGCCGCGATTGTCTATCTTGATCTCGTGTTCCATTACCTGTCCATCCATTCGTCTTGAGCAAGCCTCTATAGACCTGCAACGCGAAAGGCCAGCCTCGATTGCTTCGCCAAAACTCGCATCCGAATAACAAAGAGGGGCGGTAAAGCCCCCGATTCTGGCCTTTTCAGCAGATTCGCAGGCATCCGCGGAGATGACTTGCCGCCCTCCAATCGGCTGTTGGGCTGAGCGCTCAATCGGAAAATCACCTGCAAAAGGCGCATCAAATGGCTTCAAAGCGTTGGAACCTGTGGAAACACAGGCATTCTAGGCCTTTCCCGCCCGGACTCCAGGTGACAATGGACATCGGCAATGGAAATGATTCCGGTGTCATCAATGCGGGGGAAGCCTCATGACCACTACCAATGAAATCGCAGACAAGATTGCTGCAGACCACAAGCTTACCAAAGTCCAGAGCAAGGCGATTGTCGAAGCCGTCTTTGCAGCCATTGCCGGAGCCGCAACATCCGGCGCCGAAACCTCGATCCCGGGCTTTGGCAAGTTCAAAGTCAAGGACACGCCGGCGCGCGAAGCACGCAATCCCGGAACGGGCGCAACCATCAAGGTTGCTGCATCGAAGAAGCTCGCCTTCACGCCGGCCAAGGCGCTGAAGGATGCACTCAACAAGTAATCCGGATCGTTAAGTTCCGATGATTCAATGGCCGGCTCTATTCTTTGGAGCCGGCCGTTTCTATTTACAAGCGAAGGCGAACGCCGCTGCTCGATCGGCTCGTACCACATCGAACGGCTGACTAACGGGTTTTCAGATAGGTCTTCAGTGCCTCAGCCTCATCCGTCTGGATGGCGGAAACGCCCATATCGATCAGGCGACCCCAAATCGCCGCAGGATCCTCCAGCGCGGCGGTATCCGTGAAGCCGGCACAGGAAACGGAATCGAGCGTATTGACCCACAGGCGCACACCCGCCTCCACAAAAAGCGCCTTGCGGGCCGCGAGCTGGTCAAGGGTGTCGAAGTAGATTTCACAAAGCAGCGGGTTGAGCCGAAATAGAAGATCGAGCTGGTTTTCGGCGTCCGCGGCACCGAGGCGCGTCTTCGCCATGAAGAGAACCATCTCCGGCCATACGTTACTCCGGATCCAGGCGAGATCGTCCTGGGTTTTCAGATCGCCCCAGAAATCGACCTGCCGATCGACGCCCATCGCCCGAGCACAGGCGATCACACCGGGGATCATGTCTCTGCGCTTGACGTCGAGGTGCAGGAAAATGCGGCCGCGGGTGAGGTCGAAGACATCCTTCAGGCTCGGCAGCTTTTCCCGGGTCATCCGGTTCGCTTCTCCGCCGTCACGATCACGCAGAGGCAGGCTCGACAGCTGGTGGAGCGTCAACCCCTCCGCCTCCTGGGCTAGGCCGGCGGTTCGCTCAAGCGTATCGTCATGCAGGAGAAAGAACTCGCCGTCGCTGCTGCATCGCACGTCGATCTCAACCGCATCGTAACCGGCAGAAATCGCTCGATCGATCGCCAGCAGGCTATTTTCCGGCGCAGCGCGCCAGATGCCGCGATGGACGACGATCGCGCAATCTCGCGAGGGGTCGGCGATATAGTCGGCATAGTCCATGATAGGTCCTCACCTCGCGGGAATACGCGCGAATCGTCCGGAACCGGACGTCTTTGGCGGGGCGTATCATGGGATTTTGACAGATCTGCAAAGCACAAGGCGGTTACTGCGAGCGGCACTTGAGGACAGCGATCGCAGCCGAATGGCCGCGATCGGAAATGACAGGCGGCATATCCAGGCCGTCGAACACGTAATCTCAGAAATTCCAGTCCTCGTCTTCGGTCGCAACGGCCTTGCCGATGACATAAGACGAGCCCGAGCCGGAAAAGAAATCATGGTTCTCATCCGCATTCGGCGAAAGTGCGGACAGGATCGCCGGGTTGACCTTGCAGGCCTCGGCGGGGAAGAGCGCCTCGTAGCCAAGGTTCATCAGCGCCTTGTTGGCGTTGTAATGCAGGAATTTCTTGACGTCCTCGGTCAGCCCGACGCCGTCATAGAGCGCCTCGGTGTACTTGGCTTCGTTGTCATAGAGCTCCAGCAGCAGATCGAAGGCGAAATCCTTGATCTCCTGCTTGCGCTCTTCCGAAAGCCGCTCCAGCCCGCGCTGGAATTTGTAGCCGATATAGTACCCATGCACGGCTTCATCACGGATGATGAGACGGATCATGTCGGCCGTGTTGGTGAGCTTGGCGCGGCTCGACCAGAACATCGGCAGATAGAAGCCCGAATAGAACAGGAAGCTCTCGAGGAAGACGCTTGCGACCTTCTTCTTCAAGGGATCGCCGGAAGAATATTGTTCCATGATCAGCGTCGACTTGCGCTGCAGGAATTCGTTTTCCTCGGACCAGCGATAGGCATCATCGACATCAGGGGTCAGGCACAGCGTCGAGAAGATCGACGAATAGGAGCGCGCGTGGACCGCTTCCATGAAGGAGATGTTCGAGAGAACCGCCTCTTCATGCGGCGTTGCGGCGTCGGCCATCAGCTTGACCGAACCAACGCCGTTCTGGATCGTGTCGAGCAGCGTCAGGCCGGTGAAGACGCGGATGGTGAGCTGCTGCTCCTCCGGCTTCAGGGTTGCCCAGGATTGAATGTCGTTCGACAGCGGCACCTTTTCCGGCAGCCAGAAATTGCCGGTCAGGCGGTTCCAGACCTCAAGATCCTTGTCGTCCTCGATGCGGTTCCAGTTGATGGCGCGAACGCGGCTTGCCGGCTTGAATTGCATATTCATTTTCATGGTCCCTCAAAGTTCAGAGCGTGCAGGAAACGCAGCCCTGAACCTGCGTGCCTTCGAGCGCCATCTGGCGAAGCCGGATGTAGTAGATGGTCTTGATGCCCTTCTTCCAGGCGTAGATCTGCGCCTTGTTGATATCGCGGGTCGTCGCGGTATCGCGGAAGAACAGCGTCAGCGACAGGCCCTGGTCGACGTGCTGCGTCGCCGCAGCATAAGTATCGATGATCTTTTCCGGCCCGATCTCATAGGCATCCTGGTAGTAGTCGAGATTGTCGTTGGTCATGAAGGCGGCCGGATAGTAGACGCGGCCGATCTTGCCTTCCTTGCGGATCTCGATCTTGGAAACGATCGGATGGATCGAGGAGGTCGAGTGGTTGATGTAGGAAATCGATCCTGTGGGAGGCACGGCCTGCAGGTTCTGGTTATAGAGCCCGCCTTCCATGACGGCCTTCTTCAATTCCAGCCAGTCTTCCTGGGTCGGGATTGCGATGCCGGCCTTTTCAAAGATTTCCGCAACGTGTTCAGTTGCCGGCTTCCATTCCTGCTCCGTGTATTTGTCGAAATACTCGCCCGAAGCGTATTTCGAATTCTCGAAGCCCTTGAAGCTCTGGCCGCGTTCGACCGCAAGCCGGTTCGAGGCGCGAATGGCGTGGTAGGTGACGGTGTAGAAATAGATGTTGGTGAAATCGACGCCTTCTTCGGAGCCGTAGAAGATATGCTCGCGGGCGAGATAGCCGTGCAGATTCATCTGGCCAAGGCCGATGGCATGGCTTTCGTCGTTGCCCTTCTCGATCGAGGGCACGGAGGAGATGTGGCTCATGTCGGAGACGGCCGTGAGCGCGCGGATCGACATTTCGATCGTCTTGCCGAAATCGGGGCTGTCCATGGCGGCCGCGATGTTGAGCGAGCCGAGATTGCAGGAGATGTCCTTGCCCATATGCTTGTAGGAGAGGTCGTCGCTATATTCGCTGGCTTCGCTGACCTGCAGGATTTCAGAGCAAAGATTGCTCATGGTGATCCGGCCGGCAACCGGATTGGCGCGGTTCACCGTGTCTTCGAACATGATGTAGGGGTAGCCGCTCTCGAACTGGATTTCGGCAATGATCTGGAAGAATTCGCGCGCCTTGATCTTCTTCTTGCGGATGCGGCTGTCAGCCACCATCTCGCGATACTTCTCCGTCACCGAAATCTCTGTAAACGGCACGCCGTAGACGCACTCCACGTCGTAGGGCGAGAAGAGGTACATATCCTCATTGTTCTTCGCCAGCTCGAAGGTGATGTCCGGAATGACCACGCCGAGCGACAGCGTCTTAATACGGATCTTCTCGTCGGCATTTTCGCGCTTGGTATCGAGGAAGCGCATGATGTCCGGGTGGTGGGCGTTCAGATAGACGGCGCCTGCACCCTGGCGCGCGCCAAGCTGGTTGGCATAGGAGAAGGAGTCTTCCAGCAGCTTCATGACAGGAATGATGCCCGACGACTGGTTCTCGATATGCTTGATCGGCGCGCCGGCCTCGCGAATGTTCGTGAGTGACAGGGCCACGCCGCCACCGCGCTTCGACAGCTGCAGCGCTGAGTTGATGGCCCGGCCGATCGATTCCATATTGTCTTCGACGCGCAGCAGGAAGCAGGAGACCAGCTCGCCGCGCTGCTTCTTGCCGGCATTAAGGAAGGTCGGCGTTGCCGGCTGGAAACGGCCGGAGATGATCTCGTCGACCAGATCGCGGGCGAGCTGCTCGTTTCCGCCCGCCAGCGTCATCGCCACCATGCAGATACGGTCTTCGTAGCGCTCAAGATAACGCTTTCCGTCGAAGGTCTTCAGCGTATAGCTGGTGTAATATTTGAAGGCACCAAGGAAGGTCGGGAAGCGGAACTTCTTCGCATAGGCGTGATCGAAGAGATCGCGCACGAAATTGAAGGAATATTGGTCGAGCACCTCCTGCTCGTAATAGCCCTCCGTTACCAAGTAATCGAGCTTCTCCCTAAGGTTATGGAAGAAGACCGTGTTCTGGTTGACGTGCTGGAGGAAGTATTGCTTGGCCGCCATGCGGTCCTTGTCGAGCTGGATCCTTCCCTGCCCGTCATAGAGGTTCAGCATCGCGTTGAGGGCATGATAATCCGATGCCGTTTCCGTGGCCTTCGCTGGCCGGTCATTCGCGGAATGAGAAAAAGTGCCCTGCGGTTTTTCGCCCGCATCCCGCGACAAAGAAGAGCTTAGCGTGTCCAAAATCGTTCCAATCCGTGTCTGACATTGGCTACATCCTCATCTGTGCCCAGAAGCTCGAATCGATAGAGATACGGCACCTGGCATTTGGCAGAGATGATGTCGCCGGCGATCCCATAGGTCGCGCCGAAGTTGCTATTGCCCGCGGCGATGACCCCGCGGATATTCGAACGGTTGCCCGCATCATTGAGGAAGCGGATTACCTGCTTGGGCACGGCCCCCTTGCCGCCTTCACCGCAATAGGTCGGGACGATGAGGACGTAAGGCGATGTCGCGCGAAGTTCGTCTCCCGCGGCAAGCGGAATACGAGCGGCCGGCAAAGCAAGCTTGGCAACGAAGCGATGGGTATTCTCCGATCGGCTGGAGAAATAGACGATCTCGCCCACCGCCCAGATCCTTACGCGAGAGCGCTGATCATGTCGGGACGGAAACCGGCCCAATGCAATTCGCCGGCAATAACGACCGGAACCTGGCGATAGCCGAGACCCTGCACCAGCTCATATGCCGCCGCATCGGCCGATACGTCGACGATAGTGTAGTGGATCCCCTGGCGATCGAGGGCGCGGGTCGTAGCTGTGCACTGCACACAGGCGGGCTTGCTATAAACGGTGATGCTCATGAGATATCCTCGTATGGATGGGCATAGAAAATCGCTCGGGCATCGGATGGTGCCCGCTCGGCGGAGTGAAAAATGGGGCAAACCTAGGCGGCTGCCGGGCGCATTAAGCGGCCGTCATTCGCGCGGGCGACTATGGATACTCAGGAACATGCGCTTCACCCCGAAGTTATTGATGCGGGGGCTTCGAGGAAGTGACGGCGGCGATCATGCCACAGAACTATCGCTCGCCAGCCGGACACCCCGCCCGTGGACGTCAATGCTCAAGGCAGGTCTCCTGGCTCGCGGGTCACAACATTCGTCCTGCCTTCCCAAGGCTCATCGCCTCAGTGACGTCATCAAACGAATGCTCACCGCTCACAGTTGCGGGGGCAGCTCCGGCTTGACAAGCATCATGCTTGCCGACCGGATTCCCATCTTAGCCTCCAATCCTTGCGAATCAGAAGAACCTCGAACACTATATATAGTATCTTCAGTTAAAATTACGTCAATTGCTTCGATAGCCTCAAGCCATTTTCGATGTTGATAAGCTCCAACAATCTCGCCTCAGGCGAGCATGGGGGGGCTGGACAAACGCAGGGTTACTTTATTACGTTGTCTATGTAATGTTATTACATAAAGGATTTTTCATGCCGAACACGAGATCTGGTATCCTCCTTGCGGCCTCATCGCTGGCTTGCGCCTTGCTGTTTCCCTTTCCATCCTTTGCAGACGACGAAAACAAGACGGAAAGCTGGCGGTTATTTGTCGCCGATCACAGCCGGCCGATCATCCGCGCAATCGACGCCACGAGCGGCAAGGAAATCGGTCGGTTCGACGTTGACGGCTATGCCGCCCTGTCACTCGGCCAGTCCGGTCGCACCATCTTTGCCGTTCAAGGTGAAAAGAATGTGGTCCACGCTATTGCGACAGGCATCACCCTCTCCGACCACGGCGAGCATCGCGATATCGAACTTTCCGATCCGAAACTGCTTCAGACATCGATTACGGGCGATAAGCCAGGGCATGTGGTGACGCACGGCAATGATGTGGCGATCTTCTACGATCGCGACGACAAATTCGATCTGCTGTCGGAGAGCGGCCTTGCCGAAGGTAAGCCCGATATTCGCTCATTCCAGACCATCGCCGCCCATCACGGCGTCGCCGTTCCGATGGGCAACCACCTCCTCGTGTCAGTGCCGAACATGGAGGCTCCCGTCAAGGAAGGCGAGTTGCCGCCGCGACTCGGTTTACGCGTGCTGGATCGCAAAGGGGAACAGGTCGGCGAGGTCAAGCGTTGCACGGGCCTGCACGGCGAGGCGACGTCGGCGCGCCTGGTTGCCTTCGGCTGCGAGGAAGGAGTTCTCATCGCCCGCCCCGGCGGCATCGGCGGTCCGAAGGTCGAGATGCTCGCCTATGGCTCCTCCCTGCCGAAAGGCAAGGTTTCGACATTGCTCGGCGGCACATCCATGCAATTCTTCCTCGGCAATTATGGTGAGCAGAACATCGTGCTCATCGATCCCGACAAGACAGCCGAGCCCTTCAAGCTGATCGAATTGCCGACGCGTCGCGTCGACTTCGCTCTTGATCCGGCAAAGCCGCAGCAGGCCTATATTCTCACCGAGGACGGCAATCTGCATCTTCTCGACGTCGTGAAGGGCGCGATCGTGAAATCCGAGACCGTTACCGAGCCCTACAGCAAGGATGGCCACTGGCGCGATCCGCGGCCACGGCTCGCTATTGCCGGTGATCTCATTGCCATCACCGACCCGCGCCACGGCCTCGTGCGTATGGTCGACAGCCGGTCTCTAAAGGAAATCCGCAGCATCGCTGTCGAGGGGCAGCCTTTTGTGATCGTATCGGCAGGTGGATCGGGGGCCATGCACTGAGAGCCTGGGGTGCCGAGATTGCGATCCGCTTCAGATCGTCGGTTGGTAGCCAGTATCTGACTACCGCCGCCTGCTTGGAGCGGTATGTTTCAAGGGCAACGCCATCGATCGCTAACTGTAGATCATCGCAACAGGAGCCGGTTGCACGGCCGGCTCCCAACAGTAGACGACGATTGATGAGAACTCAGCTTGCCAAGCCCGCCCATAATATCAGGTAGCGTGCGGACGGAACATCGCGTTCGTGGCACTCTCCAGACGAAGCTTCAGTTCGTAAGCCACAGCGCAGATCGCCAAAGTGGCGGCGGCAATCGGAATAAACGATGCAGCGGACAAAAGCCCCATGCGGTCCAATTCATAGGCGATCAGAAGCATGACGGTCTGGTGGAGAACGTAGTAGGTGAGAACGGCCCTGTTGAGATAACGGATCACGACATTTTCCGATCTGCACCAAATCCTCGCATAACCAAGAACGGCGACGATTGCCGACCATTGGAACGCACCGCCAAGCACTCTACCTGCGGACAGTCGCCACATCTCCGGAGTGCTGGACGGCAGCGTGGGAAACAGGAACACCAAGGCGAGCGCACAAGCAATCGTCAGAATCAATGCCGGCCTCCGCATGCTGACTATGGCATCCCAACAATCGTCACGCGTTGCCATCACGGCTCCCATCAGGAACGCAGCCATATAGACGGCGTGATTGTACCAATCTGCTAAAAACTCCAGTGATGGAGGGAAAATCGGTCTCAAGACGAGTCGCAGCAAAATGAACAGCAAGACGGGCATTATCAGTACCCATTTGCCGGTAAGCCAGGGGGCCAGCCGATCTCCCATAGAGGTCAACAGCGATGGCCACACCGCGATGGCGAGCGTGACGACCACGGTATAACTCCACAGATATGCGAGATACCAAAGATGTTGCATGCCGGCGAGCAGGGTCTGTTCACCGCCCGGCAAGGAAACCGGAGTCAAGGTTACATAGTCCCAGAAGACCTCCAAGAGGCTGATATGCACTCCCATCTTGGCATTCAAAAATACATATATCTGCGGCGGGATCAGAAAGAGCATACCCGCCAGAAAAGGCACTAGTAATTGTTTTGTCCGCGCACTCCTCAATGCGCCGGGAGGATGCTTCACGAGCAACATACCCGTCACGGCGCCGGAGATAAAAAACAGCAGCGTCATTCGCCAGGGATGCGTCAGTAGATGGATCACATCGAAGGCGGGAGAGCTATCCCGTGCCTTCAGGACAAAGGTCCTTGAATTGTATATTAGACTGACATGGTAGATGATCAGCAGCATAAATGCTGCCACCCTGACAAAATCCAGATCGTGTCGTCGAGACATCTTTTCCATGATTTAGTGAGCTTAGATTGCAACCGTTAATAGATTGCTCATAGGCGTCACTGTCCCCTCTTCAACAGACGGTGAAAATGAGCCGTTCGCTCCGCTGCGAGCTGCCAGCTTCATGCCAAGAGGTTCTCCCCCAAAACATCATTTCCACCAGCAAGCGAACCAACTGCGCGCACCGAGACCCAGCTTGACAGCAGGCAACATGCATTTTATTGATACGTATAACTAATACGTATAAGCAAGTGGACAATGACAAACGGACGAGCAACACAAAAGGATGTCGCAAAGGCGGCTGGCGTCTCCCAGGCGACCGTTTCCATGGTGCTGAGCGGTGGCGGGGCGTCCATTCCGGCGGAGACGTGGGCGCGCATCACGAAGGCGGCAAAGGACCTCGGATATGTGCCGAACCGGTTTGCGCAGGCGCTGAAAACGAGCCGCTCGATGACCATCGCCTGCATCGTGCCCGACATCACCAATCCGTTCTATCCATCGTTGATCCGCGGCATTCAATCCATTGCTGATGGTCAGAACTACGATGTAATCACCGTCAACACCGACGGCACCCCCGAACGCGAACGCCATTTTCTCGATTGGGCCAGACAAGGCCGCGTCGACGGCGTAATCGGCGTCTTCTTCACGCTGAAGGCCAAGGACTTCAATCCCTTGGTCGAGGCTGGCGTTCCTATTGTGAGAATTGAATCGTCCAAGAAACGCGGCGGCGACATTCCCGTCGACGATATTTATGTCGACAGCCGCGCCGCCGCGCAGGCGGTAACGGAATACTTGCTGGGTCTCGGCCATACGCGCATCGCGCTTGTCGCGGGCCGCGGCGGTCCACAGGCGCATCGCATCGAGGGTTATCGCACAGCGCTCGCAAAGTTCAGTCACCCCGACCACGTCGTCATCGATGACGAATTTTCCGAGATGGGCGGCATCCGCGCTGCGGAACGCATTCTCGGTGGCGATTTCCGGCCAACGGCCATTTTTGCTGCCAACGACTTGATGGCGATCGGGGTCATGCAGTCGCTCCGCGAGCGCCGCATCCGCATTCCGGAGGATATTGCCGTTGTCGGCTTCGATGACATTTCCGCCGCCAAGCTCGTAACCCCGACCCTGACAACGGTCGCACAGTTCCAATGGCAAATGGGAGAACGTGCCGCACAGACACTGATGGAGCGTCTGCGCGGAGAGAAGACTGGTGCAGGCACAGCCGTCGAGATGCCTTTTGACCTCATCGTCAGAGGCTCGACGAGCAACGAATAAGATCAAATCGGGAGGAGAAAACCGATGCACAGACGTACAGTTTTGAAGGCGGGCCTCGGCGTGGCCACCCTGCAGCTTATGTCCCGCTTCGCATTCGCGGCGGATCAGAAGCCCATATCCTTCTGGTACGAATCCGCTTCACCGGAGAACCAGGACAACCTCAAGAACATTCTGATCGACCCGTTCAATGCGGCACATCCCGAAGACCTCCTGAGCATCGACTTCCGCGGCTCCGATCTCGACAAACAATTGCGCGTCGCAATGCTGGCCGGCACAGGCCCCGATGTCGTCTTTACGGCCGGCCCGAGCTACGTCGCGGCTATGGCACAGGCCGGTCAGCTAATGCCGCTCGACGACTACGCCAAGAAATATGGCTGGAACGAGCGCCTGTTGCCGCTCTTTCTCGACCTCGGCCGCTACAATGGCAAGCTCTACGCCCTGGCGAAAACCTACGAGACGCTCGGCCTCTTCTATAACAAGACCCTGTTCGACCAGAACAAATGGAAAGTCCCGACGACGATATCAGATTTCGAGGCGCTTGCGGACGAAATGAAGGCCAAGGGCCTCACGCCGTTTGGCGCCGGCAATGCCGATTGGCGCCCGGCCAACGAGCATTACGTTTCGATCGCCTTCAACTCGATCGCCGGACCTGAGAATGTCTACAAGGCGCTGACGGGCGCCATCTCATGGACCGACCCCGCCTTCGTTCACTCGATCGACAAGCTCGCGGAATGGTGGGACAAGGGCTATTTCGGCGATAATTATTTCTCGCTGACGCTCGAGCAGGCCTTTGCGCAGATCGCCAGCGGCCAGGCCGGCATGGCACCGACCGGCACCTGGAACTTCACCAACGTCCAGACCTATTTCCCACAAAACAATGCGGAGCCGGGGTTCGTTGGCGTCCCGAGCGAGAAAGGCGATCCGATCTTCGCGCTCGGCATCGGCTCGACGCTGTCGATCAACGCCAAATCGGGCAATACCGATGGCGCCGCCGCCGTTCTCGACTACATGTTCACGGACGACTACTACAGCAAGATGAACTCGGTCTGGCAGGGCGAATGGAACCTGCCGCTCGCCGATCTCTCCAAGGTCAAGCTCTCCGACAAGGTACTACCTCTCTACGAGGATGCCATGAAGCAGCTGGCGGGCGCAGTCGCTGCCGGCAAATATGGCTACACGACCTGGACCTTCCTGCCTCCGGCCACGGACACCTATCTGGTCAGCGGCATGGAAGAGGTCTGGCTCAAGAAAACGAAGTCGGCTGACTTCCTGAAGAAACTCGACGAGACCTTCAAGCAGGAACGCGACGCCGGCAAGGCGCCCGCGGTCCCGCCCCGCGTCTGACAAGCCGCCGCAGGGCGGCGTTAAAAGCGCCGTCCTCGCCTGGAGGACAATATGCACCGACTCTATCTCGTTCCGACGATGATCATTAATATCATCATCGTCCTCGTCCCTGCTTTGCTGACGGTGGCACTCGCTTTCTGCAACTGGGACGGCATCTCCTCGCCCACCTTCGCGGGCCTCGACAATTTCCGCGCGCTGGCCGACGACCGCGTCTTCTGGCTGGCGCTCGGCAACAACATTATCTGGACCATCGTCTTCCTGACGGTGCCGATTCTCATGGGCCTGCTGGCAGCCTCGATGTTGCTCATCGTGCGCCGCGGCAGCAATTTCTTTCAGGTCGTCTACTTCCTGCCTGTCGTCATCGCGACCGCGATCACGGCCCGCATCTGGCAGGGAATGATCTACAGCCCCGTCACCGGCGTCTTCGGCCTCCTCAAGAAATACGGGCTGCCGATCCCCAATCCGCTGACACAGCCGCCTATAGCGCTTTTCGGCGTCGCGACTGTGGACCTCTGGCACTGGTGGGGCTTTCTCTGCGTCATCTTCTTCGCCGCGCTCCGTCAGGTGCCTCAGGAACAGATCGAGGCCGCTCGTATCGAGGGTGCCACCTATTTCCAGATGATGCGCTATGTGCTGCTTCCCGGCATCCGGCCGACCATCACGCTGATGATGATCATGACCGTCATCTGGTCGTTCCTCGCCTTCGATTTCGTCTACATCCTCACCCAGGGTGGCCCCGCCTTCTCCAGCGAACTGCTATCGACGCTCGCCTATCGCAAGGCGTTCTATGACCTGAACGTCGGACAGGCCGCGGCCGCAGCGCTCGTCATCAGCCTCTTCGGGCTGGTCGGCACTTTCTTCTACGTTCGCATCCAGACCAGGGAGGGCGAGCAATGAGGCTCGTGGAAAGCCGCCTGACCCTGTGGATCTGCTATATCCTTCTTGGCATCTTCGCCTTCATCGCGCTCTTTCCGATCGCGCTGCTGGTGCTGAACTCGCTGAAGCCTGCCGCTCAGATCGTGCAGAATCCGCTGGGATTGCCGCAGCCGATTCGCTGGCAGAATTTCGCCAACGCCTGGAACCACGCGAAATTCTCGAAGACCTTCATCAATTCGCTGATCGTGTCCGGCACGACGATTGCGCTCGTCTGCACGACATCGTCGCTGACGGCCTATGTGATCGCCCGCCGCAAGATCAAGAGCTGGAAGATCTTCACCTTCTATCTGCTGGCAACGACGACCGCACCGATTCAGCTTTACATCTTTCCGCTCTATTTCGGCTTCGCGAAGCTCGGGTTGATCAACAACATCTTCGGCGTGGCGCTGATCTATACTGCGCTTTACAGCCCCTTCGCCGTGATGCTGCTCAGGACCTATTTCCTCGCGGTTCCCAAGGAGCTCGAGGAGGCGGCGATCGTCGACGGCGCCACGCATTGGCAGGTCTTCTGGCGGGTGATGCTGCCGATCGTCTCGCCGGGCATCCTGACTGTGGCGCTGATCATCGGCCTCAATTCGTGGAACGAATTTCTGATCGCCACGACCTTCCTGCAGAAGCAGGAGAACATGACCGCCGTCATCGCCTTCTTCCTGCTATCAGGCCAATACAGCTCTGACTGGGGTGAGATCATGGCCGCAGCCCTCATCATCGTCGTGCCCGTCGTCGCGCTTTTCGTCTTCATGCAGAAGCGCTTCATCGAGGGCATGGCCGGCGGCTCCGTCAAAGGCTGAACGAATTCATCGATTAAATGGAGTGAGCAATGCAGCTTCCGAACGATTATCTCGAACGTGTCTATGCCGGCGTCCTGGGCAAGCTCATTGGCGTCTATCTCGGCCGCCCTTTTGAAGGGTGGACCTACCAGAAGATCATGGAAGAGCTAGGCCCGATCGAATATTACGTGCATGAGCGTCTGAACCAACCACTCGTCGTTACCGATGACGATGTCGCCGGCACCTTCACCTTTATCCGCGCCCTTGAAGATTACGGTATCAAGCCGAACCTTTCGGCTGAGGAAATCGGCAAGGCCTGGCTCAACTACATCGTCGAGGAACGCTCGATCCTGTGGTGGGGCGGCAACGGCAACTCGACCGAACACACTGCCTGGCTCAATCTCAAGAAGGGCGTCCCGGCACCGCATTCCGGCTCGATCGCCACCAATGGCCAGGGCGTTGCCGAGCAGATCGGCGCACAGATCTTCATCGACGGATGGGCGATGGTGGCACCTGGCCAGCCGGAACTCGCGGCCAAGCTCGCCGAACAAGCCGGCAAGGTTAGTCATGACGGCGAATCCGTTTACGCCGCCATGCTGTGGGCGGCGATGGAAGCGGAAGCGTTTGTGGCCTCCGACATCGACCATCTGATCGACACCGGCCTGAAACTGATCCCCAGCGACAGCCTGATCGCAAAGCTGATCGCCGACATCCGGGCCTGGCACGGGGCTCATCCCGATTGGCGCGACACGCGCCAGAAGATCCAAGACAATTACGGCTACGACAAATATCCCGGCAATTGCCATGTCATACCCAACCATGCCTTGATGATCATGACCGTGCTCTATGCGCCGCACGACTTCCAAAAGGCGCAGATGATCGTCAATACGTCGGGCTGGGATACGGATTGCAATGCCGGCAATGTCGGCTGCCTGCTCGGCATCATGAACGGTCTCGATGGGCTTGGCGAAGGCCCGGACTTCCGAGGCCCTATCGCCGATCGCATGCTGATCTCGTCGGCCGACGGCGGCAACTCCATCAACGATGCCGTGCGTCAGGCCTATTTCCTGACCAATCTCGGCCTGCAGCTTGCCGGCCATAAATCCCTCGGCATGCCGAAGAATGGCGCACAATTTCACTTCTCGCTTCCCGGCAGCCAGCAGGGTTTCCGTCCGCTGTCCGGCCTCGATGCGGCAAATGGCGTGCGCGTCGGCAATTCGGAATTCGAGAGCGGCCGGGCGCTGACGATCGATTACGAAGCGCTTGGGCCAGCCCAAACCGCCGTCGTGACGACGCCCACCTTCTCGCCGCGCGAAATGCTCGACATGCGCACCTACGACCTTATGGCGACACCACTCGTCTATCCGGGACAGATCGTAAAAGCCCGCATCAAGGCCGACCAGCAGAACCGTGGCACGATCGAAGCTCGCCTGCGTATCCGCGTCTACAATGAACGCGACCAGTTGAGCGACATCGACTCCGATCCGGTCGTCATTGAGCCAGGCTCGGACGCCACCCTCGAGTGGACGCTGCCCGAGACCGATGGCCAGCCGATCGCCGAAATCGGCATCGCCGTAAACGGCACCGGGCGGCGCGCCGATGGGCGGCTGCTCGTCGATTATCTCCGCTGGGACGGAGCGCCGAAGCTGACGCTGAAGCGGCCGGCCGGCGATGGCGATTTCTGGCGCATGGCCTGGGTGAATGGCGCCAGCTTCTTCTCCAAGCGCTTCCCGGCCGCCTTCCGCATCTCGCAAAATAGCGGCGAAGGCATCATCATTCACGGCACGCGGCAATGGACCGATTATCAGGCGTCGGGCCAGGTGATGATCCATCTCGGCAATTATGGCGGCCTTGCCATCCGTGCACAGGGCCTGCGCCGGTATTACGGAGCCCGCGTGACCCGCGACGGCAAGATGCAGATCGTCCGGGTGCGCGACGAGGACACCAAGGTGCTTGCCGAAACGGACTTCAGGATCGAATTCGACAAGCACATTTCAATGAAGGTCAAGGCTGAAGGCGCGCGCATCACCTTCGAGGCCGATGGCGTATCAATTACGGCGGAGGATATGTCCGCAGACGCGTTCCGCGACGGTGGCGTCGGCCTTCTCGTCCATGAGGGTGCCTTGTCGTCGAACGAGATCCGGATCGGAGGCGTACGATGGCGACAGTGACCATAGACAAGGTTCGCAAGGCCTACGGCGCCGTGGAAGTTCTCCACGGCGTCTCGGCCGACATCGCCGACGGTGAGTTCGTCGTCCTTGTCGGACCATCCGGCTGCGGGAAATCCACGCTGCTTAGAATGATTGCCGGGCTTGAAGACATTACGGGCGGCACGATCGGCATCGGCGGGCGCGTCGTCAACAACCTGCCACCCAAGGAACGCGACATATCCATGGTCTTTCAGAATTATGCGCTCTATCCGCATATGACGGTGGCCGAAAACATGGCTTTCTCGCTGACGCTTGCCGGCGCCTCGAGGGAGGAGAAGCAGAAGCGCGTCGCGCATGCCGCGCAGATTCTGGGGCTTACCGATCTCCTCGGGCGATACCCCCGCCAGCTCTCCGGCGGCCAGCGCCAGCGCGTCGCCATGGGCCGTTCGATCGTTCGCAATCCGCAGGTCTTCCTCTTCGACGAGCCTCTGTCCAACCTCGATGCGAAGCTTCGCGTCGCCATGCGCGCCGAGATCAAGGGCCTGCATCGGCGTCTGGCGACGACGACCATCTACGTTACCCACGATCAGGTCGAGGCAATGACGATGGCGGATCGCATCGTCGTCATGAACGGTGGCCACATAGAGCAGATCGGCCGGCCGCTCGAACTCTATGACAATCCGCACAGCACATTCGTGGCCGCCTTCATCGGCTCACCTGCGATGAACCTGCTGAACGGGTGCTTTGACACTGCTGGCGGCCAGCCGGTTTTCAAGACGAACGACGGCATCGTGTTGCCCTTGCCCGGCAATGCCCCAAAGCTCGTCGGCGTTGAAGGGGTCTACGGCATCCGACCGGAATACTTCACCTTTTCGCCGGCGAATGTCGGCATTCCGGCGCGCGTGGTCGTGGTCGAGCCCCTCGGTTCCGAGACCCATATAACGGCAACCGTGGGTGGACAGACGATCGTCACCGTCTTCCACGACCGGCTCGATATCGAGCCGGAGGAAACCATCTGGTTGCAGCCACGGACGGAGCGCATCTGCCTGTTCGATGCGGGCGGCCGCCGGCTGACCGGCAAAGCCGCAGAGCGAAACCTGGAACATTCGTGACGACAAAGCGCTGCCGCGCGGCGGCGCTTTTGCCCATGCCCATGTCGAATTCGGCCGGGATGCCTGCTTGATCAGTTGATCGGGCCGGCCACTCCAGTTCTCACGGTCATATCGGCAAGGCTGACATCGAGTGTTGCCGGATCGATCGACTGGCGCACCTTCAACAGCATGTTGCCTAGATCCCCCATCATCTCTCGGATGAATTTCTCCGTGAGGGTACGGTCTCCGGAAACGATGAAGCGCAGCAGCGCTATATGGCTTTCTATCGTTATCTCCAGCGGAGCGCCGGGGCCGAGATAGGTATGGTATATCCAGCCGGTACGACGATAGAGCGTCTGGAGCGGAATAAGCGTGTTCGCGAGAAGCGGCTCTCCAGAGGCTGTGAGGATCGCCCTGTTCAACAGCCGGTCGGTGACGTTGAACCGCTCAAGGCTGAGATCCGCCTTGGAGGCTTCGAGATCGGTGATGAAGGTTCTGAGAACCTTGTGATCCTGCGGGGTCGCTCGCTCGCTCGCCAGCCCGCAGGCGATCGCTTCCATTTCCGTTCGCAAGGGAAGCAACGTCCGCTCCTGCGCGAGGTTGACTGGCGCGATCCGCAGGCCCGAGCGCGGGCTGACATGGATGAGTTGGTTGGCCGAGAGACGCTTGACCGCGTCATGAACGGGCGTGCGGCCGAGGCCGGATTGCTGCTGCAGTTGCTGGATCGTGTAGCGCGCGCCCGGCAAAAGCTCGGTCGAAACGATCATGCTTTCCAGGCGATCGTAGGCTTCCTCCGACAGGCTTCGAGGTTGCTTTTCCTTCTTCATCATCGCGCTGTCGATCTTTTCCCGCTCGAATTCACCACAGTCTCCGCCAGCCGATTCACAGGCGCCAGTATTGACTTTTGGCTGCTTATATCAAAATCATTGCCTCATGTGAAATTTCAGATTAGTAGCGTGATATTTCATATAGGGAGGATTTCATGACAATCGAACACGCTTCATCAGCCGAAGCCATGCGACGGCCATCCACCAATCGTCGCTGGTGGATCGGCGCTCTTCTCGCGCTCGGCGTCCTCGTCAATTATTTCGACCGGGTGAACCTGACGGTGGCTTCGCCCCTCATTCAGGACGATTTCAAAATCGGACCCGCCGAGATGGGCATCCTGTTCAGCGCCTTCGGCTGGACCTACGGCTTCCTGCAAATCCCCGTCGGCATGCTGCTGGATCGGTTCGGTATCCAACGCGTCATGCGATGGAGCACGTTTTCCTGGGGGATCGCTTCGGTCATCACCGCCTTCTCGACCGGTATGCAGTCACTATTTCTCTCCCGCATGCTTCTCGGCGTGGCGGAAACACCGGGCTTTCCGGCCAATTCGAAGGCGACCGGCTATTGGTTTCCGCGCCATGAGCGGGGCCTGGCAACGGCGCTCTTCGATGCGGCGGCAAAATTCTCCAACGTCATCGCCATTCCGCTGGTCGCATACCTCATGCTGCATTTCGGCTGGCGCGGTGGTTTTCTGGCGACCGCTATCATCAGTTTCATCTTCTTCGGGATGTTCTGGCTGTTTTATCGTGACCCGAGCGCCGACAGGAACCTCTCCAACGAGGAACGGGCTTACATAAAGGCCGGCGGCGCGGCACAGGAGGGCGAAGCCTCCGCCAATGCCGTTGGCATGCTCGGCTATCTCCTGCGCAATCGCAAGGTCTGGGGCCTTTCGATCGGCTTTGCCGCCTATGGCTATGCCTTCGCCCTCTTCATCTTCTGGCTCCCGGATTATCTGGTCAAGGAGATGCACATGGACATACTGAAATCGGCAAGTTTCACGACGATCCCCTGGATCTTCGCGACGATCTCGGACCTTTTGATCGGCGGCTGGCTGATCGACCATCTCATCCGCAAGGGCCACGATGAATCCCGCGTCCGCAAGACGATCATCGTCTTCGGCATGCTGATGGGTCTTGCCGTCGTCGGTGCAGGACTCACCGCCGATCCCTATTGGGCGATCCTCTGGATCACCATTTCGCTGAGCGGCCTTGCTGCCGCGGCACCGGCCGGATGGTCGATCCCCGCTCTCATCGCGCCGAAGGGCGGTGCCGCCACGATCGGCGGCATCATGAACTTTCTCAACAGCATGACCGGCATCGCAGCGCCGATCATCACCGGCTTCATCGTCGGCGCCACACAGTCCTTCAGCCGCGCCTTCCTGCTGGCCGGTGCAATGCTGGCGATCGGCATCGTCTCCTATGTCTTCGTCCTCGGTCGCATCGAGCCGATCGCCGATCCGAAAGCCTGATTTCGATCAAAGACCACGAAAGGGTTTCCCATGAAAATCACCAATGCGAAGGTCATCGTCTGCTCGCCCGGACGCAACTTCGTCACGCTCAAGATCGAGACGGACGAAGGGATTTACGGCATCGGCGATGCCACGGTGAACGGCCGCGAACTGGCCGTCGCTTCCTATCTGAGGGATCACCTCGTGCCCTGCCTCATCGGTCGCGACGCGTCGCAGATCGAGGACATCTGGCAGTATTTCTACAAGGGCGCTTATTGGCGCCGCGGCCCGATCACCATGGCGGCGATCGCCGCGGTCGACGTGGCGCTCTGGGACATCAAGGCCAAGGCAGCCAACATGCCGCTTTACCAGTTGCTTGGCGGCGCGAGCCGCACCCACATGCTGACCTATACCCATGCCAATGGCGAGACGATCGAAGAGACCAGCGACAAGGTCGCCGCCTTCAAGGAGCAGGGTTGGAAGGCGATCCGAGTCCAGAGCGCCGTTCCCGGTCTGCCGGTAACCTACGGCGTCGAAAAGGTAGGCTCGCTCGCCCAGGCGGAAGACAAGCCCCGCGAGACGCTCTGGGATACGCCGAGCTATCTTCGCTTCCTGCCAAAGCTCCTCGATCATCTGCGCGATCGCTTCGGTTATGAGCTCCATCTTCTCCACGATGTTCACCATCGCCTGACGCCACAGGAAGCGGCGGGGCTTGCGAAGGAGGTGGAGCGTCACAGGCTCTTCTGGCTTGAGGACGCCGTTCCGGCCGAAAACCAAGAGTCTTTCCGCCTCATCCGGCAGCATTCGACCACGCCGCTTGCGCTTGGCGAGGTTTTCAACTCGATCCACGATTGCCGCCAGCTGATCCAGGAGCAGCTGATCGACTATATCCGCACGACGCCGCTGCATGCCGGCGGCATCACCCATGTGCGGCGCATCGCCGATCTCGCCGGGCTCTATCATATCCGCACCGCCTGCCACGGTGCCGCCGACATGTCGCCAATCACCATGGGTGCGGCACTGCATTTCGATCGCTGGGTGCCGAACTTCGGCATTCAGGAATATGCCTTCCACCCGGACGAGGCGAAAAACGTCTTCCCGCACGAATGGCATCTGAAGGACGGCTATCTCTACAGCGGCGAGAAACCCGGCCATGGCGTCGATATCGACGAGAAGGCAGCCGAAAAGTACCCCTATCGGCGGGCCTATCTGGATGTCGCCAGGCTTTCAGACGGGACCATGTGGAGCTGGTGATTGCCCTGGGGCGGGCCGGCTCACCCAAGCCGGCCGGTTCTTTCAATTGACATCGCTTTCACGGATGCGGTCGGCAAGATCGAGGAAGTTCTGCCGCATCCGGCGCAATGTGAAGTCGAGGCCGAACAGACGACCGGTTTCGTTGAAGCCCATCAATTGCGCCTCTGCAGAATTCTGCAGGGCGCCGAATGCGCTCTCGAAGGCCTCGTCGCCGGTCGAAAGCACCTGAGGATCGATCTCACCGCCGGCACGCAGCGCCCTTCCGCAGGCTTCCGCAAAGCGAGCCTGCGCCTCGAGCATCTGTCCTGCCTGCGGCCCGATCGCCTCGACAATCGCCGGCGGGAAGGGTGTTTCCACGATGTGGCTGACATAGGTCATGTCATTGCGAATTCGCCAGAGCGAACGAGGAATGGCTTCCGAAATCCCATGCTTCGTCAACCAGAAGGCGCGCTCTCGCTGGGCATCGGTCAATAGGGTCTCCGTTGCCATCAGTGACTGGCGCAGCGCTATATTGGCCTCCGAGGCGGAGACCGGCTCGCCCTTCTCGACCGCCGATGCAAGGGTGCGCAATATCTGCGCCATGACGTCGAGGGCCGATCCGAAACGGTCGAGCACCACAGTCCGCGAGCGCGTTGGCAGGATGAACAGGCTGGCGAGCACGCCGACGACACCGCCCAGCGTGATCTCGGCGATGCGATCGATCACGAAGATCTCGACCGGAACCGCGGCGGAATGCGTCAGCATGACGATCGCCGCCGTCAGCCCGGCATTGCGCAAGCGAGGCACGCGTGCCGCCACAAAGCTTGAAAAGCCGACGACGCAGATGAGCGCGATCCCGATGGCGAGCGGCTCGTGCGGTGTGACGAACACCGCCGCCCCGCCAAGCACCGCCCCCGCAACAGTTGCTACCAGTCGATCGACAGCCATGCCGGCCGTGGCGCCGACAGAGGCCTGCATGACGATCAGCACAGTGAAGACCGCCCAATAGCCCTGCTGGAGATGCAGAAGCTGGGAGACGGCATAGGTAATCGTGCAGGCGATCATCACCCGCAGCGCCTGCACAGCGGCGCGCTTGGTCTGGATCAGCGATGTCTTGGGCTTGGACGGGGGTTGGCTTTGAGGCGATACGGGCTCGGTCATCGCGCAACTTTTGGTCTGAAAACGTATGCTGACAATGGCCGTTAGGGTCTTGCCCCTCCCCCTGCTGCAATGCCGATCGCGGCATGAATCCGCGACTTACAATGGCAGCATTCGGCTTGATATGGAAGGAGAGCGAAGAACGGCGAGCGCCCCGTCATCCACTGTTAAGCCGTGCCACCTTGGGGAGCACGGCTTAACCATAGTTACGGATCGGATTTTACGCTCAGACCGTAGCAGACGTCGGCGAGGTCTCATCAACGAGAACCTGGCGCAACCGTGCCTCCTGATCGGGCGAAAGCGAGGTGCGCAGCAAACGCGCATGCTCGCCCTTGAATTCCGCAAGCACCTTCTCGGGCTGAACCTTGCGGATCAGCAGGAAGAGCGCGGAACTATGCGCCGGAATAGTTTCGGCGAGCTTCTCGATGAGGCCGTCATCGATGCCGTAATCAGCCATCGATCCGGCAAGAGCGCCCGAACCCGCACCGATCGCGCCGCCGACGACCAGGCCGGCAAGAGGATTGAGGAAGATCAAGCCAACGAGCGAGCCCCAAAGCGCGCCCGAAAGGCCACCGCTTGCGGCGCCGGCCGCAGTCAGATTGACACTCTGCTTGAGACGGACCTTGCCGGACTCGTCGCGAACGGCGATGACGGCATCTTCCAGATCGATCAGATATTCCTTTTCGAGCTGAACAAGACGATTGAGAACAGCATCCGCCTTATCGGCATCGTCGAAACCAAGCACTATGAGTTCTGACATCGAAATCCTCCGGGTCGTGTTGTCGAGGCAAGAAGTAGGGCCTCGGGCCGATTAGTGAACAGCCGTGCTGATCAACCGGTAGGGATGAGTAGCATTGAACTGCGAGATCATTGCGACAGCCTGTTGCAGCAGCTCTTCAGCTTGCTCCAGATCATCACGTGCGAGTTCGTCGGCGTTGATACGGATTGCTTCCGCCATATTGGTGGAAAGCGCCGCAAACTGTTGATTGCCCTCGACAAGAGCTTCGCGCGCGTTGCCTTCCAGTGTCCTGGCGACATCGATGAGGATTTCCTCACGCTCTTCGACGCTGAGATCTTCGATGGTCTTTGTTCTGTCTTCCATTTTGGTCACTCCTAACAGACGTGATTGCAGCCGAGCTCATGAAGCCTCGACTATTACTCACTTAGGAAGACGCAAATTCAGGTTCAAGGTTCCCTTTTGCCCAACCCGCCGACCCCGAAAACGTAAAATCAGTTCGCATATCGCGCTTCCAGCAGGTCCAGCTCTCGCACGAGCTTTGCCGCAACCTCATTGCCAAGCTGCCTGGCCCGCAGCTTGCGGAAGATTTCCGTTCGCTCGGCGCGAACGGCCGCCAGCCGCAGCTCCAATTCGATATGCATGGTGCGCTTGGAGAGTGCGATCACCTCGCAGTCGATACGGAACAATGCGGCCACATGGGCGACAATGTAGAGGTGGAGCTCTAGTCAAGCCGGTAGCCATGCCGCAAATATGTGGCGGCATGGCTTGCATCAAGCCCTGAGAAGGGGCGCGTATTGCTATTCTTCCCATTCCTCGTCATCGGCGCAAAGCAGATCCACCAACGCTGCCACCTTACCGTCTGGCAGATGGCGACCTTCGCCGATCAAAGCCTCATCGCTGTTGACCCAGGCCCACGCCTCGGACAATTCCGTCGGCGTTGCGCCTGTCGCCACAATGTCGGCAATAAGGGTCTCGTCTACGGGGCCGAGTA
Organism: Martinezella hainanensis; assembly: GCF_900094555.1. Lineage (GTDB taxonomy): Bacteria > Pseudomonadota > Alphaproteobacteria > Rhizobiales > Rhizobiaceae > Rhizobium > Rhizobium hainanense. The sequence continues at coordinate 528,414 of NZ_FMAC01000003.1, read as the reverse complement.
CGGTGGTGACGTCGTGTGAGGTCAATGTCATGTCCTGCTCCTCTTCCTGTTGGTCAGACCATGAGCATCTGCAGCATATAGAAAGCGCCCCGCGGACTTCCACCGGCATCGTCGGAATGGGCGACGCCATCTGCCTGCATAAGCGATTGATATATTTTGATATCACCTCAACTCGACCGCTAGAAAGCCTTTCGGGACTCAACAAGTAAGCATGATCAGGACCTTGGCACGTGTGAGGCAAATCCGAGCAGTGAAGAAACATTAGGTTTCTTACCTCACATGCCCCGCAAAAACGGCCGACATAGTTGGTTGGTAACGCTGGGCTGTCTCAACAGATATCCCCACATTTCTTTGGACCGCATCAGAGTTGGCTTATCCTCTCCTTTGAATGCGTCAATCAACTTAAGCCGCGGTTGATAGGAGAAAATTCTATCTTTTTGATATTCCAAGTCGACTTGTGCACGCGTATCTTCGTCGTCGCACACTGATACGTGGAAGATTCACGATGAAGGAAAGAATTGGCGGTAACGATCTAGCTATTTTCGGATTGGGCATCTTCGCCTCGGCGCCGTTCATCGTAGTTCTGTTGATTGGGGTGCAAATAGCGCCTGACTCGTTCAGCCCCCTAAAGTTTAGCACCTCAGATTTTGCTACGCTTACTGCGGGGATTATTGGCGCAACCATAGGTGGCGCAATTTCGTGGATGCTAGCGAGACAAGCTTCAGTAGAAACGCTTGCGCGAGATAGCGCCGCTCGGCTCGATGACCACAAATCAAAGGCACTGGCTATCCTGCTAAAGGCTCAGCTAATTACGAACGGCTTCTATACGAACAGAGAGTACATTCGCGCCGCACTCGTTAAGGCAAATCGAGATGGCAATCTGGCCCTAGAAATGTGGCTTATAGTCCAACAGAGGGTTGGAAGCTTCCTATCGCCAATCGAACTCAATGCAGCCGAGTTCATTCCGCTGATGCTTGCAGGAAAAGCTGCGCTGATAAACGAATGCACGCTTATGGCTCTGCGTTTTGATGTCATCGAGCAATCGATCGATACTTACAACAACCGACGCGAGGAACTTCAGCAAATGATGTTGAAATACTCTACGTTGGATCGATCGACTGGTCTGGTCATTACGGAAATACCGCGTGAAGAGCGATCCCCTTATGAGATAAAGGCCAAAGAAATCGAGGAGCTGATTCAGACCATATATAGAACCGCCAAGGAGGATTACATCCGCTCGAAAAAACTATGCGCTGATCTATCTTCAACTTTCCATGGATATTTTGGCGATAGCGTTTTCGCGAGACTAGACGATGTGGAAATCGATCCCCATAAACGAGCGGTGTCTTAAGTCGGGATTTCATGTCAGGCGCTCGCAAACATCCAAAGCCGGGCACCATCGCAAATGGTACCCGGTTGCGGAAAATATCGATCGAGCAGTGCTCGAAATGTCTATGGAGAACTACTCCGCCGCCACGGCAACGGCACCCCGAGTTTCCTCGAGCGCACGCACCAGCGGAATGACGTGCTTTCCGAAATACTCCACTTCCTCCTGGAAATGCAGGAAGCCGAGCAGGATCAGATCGGCACCGGCCTGCTTCAGAGCGATAATGCGCTCGGCAACTTGTTGCGGTGTTCCGATCAGATTGGAGCGGAAACCGTCATTATATTGTACCAGGTCGTCGAAGGAGGATTTCGCCCAATTGCCTTCGCCTTCCGGAGAGGCCTTGCCGGCATTCTTCACCTCATGACCGAAGGCCTTGACGGCTTCGGGATTGGCCTTCTCGACGATCTCGGCAAGGACCGCCTTCGCCTCTTCCTCGGTATCGCGGACGATGGCGAAGGCGTTGACGCCGACGCGCACGTGATGACCGTTCGTCTTCGCCTTGGACTGGATGTCATCGACCTGCTTGGCAATCTCCTCCGGCGTATTGCCGTTGGTAAAATACCAGTCGGACACGCGCGAAGCCATGTCACGCGCCGCCCGCGATGAACCGCCCTGGAAGATTTCGGGCTGCGGATCGATCGGCTTCGGCTTCAGCGAGTAATCGGTAAAGCGATAGAAATCGCCGCGGAAGGTGAAGCTGTCCTCGGACCAGATACCGCGCAGCGCCCGAATGAACTCTTCGGAACGGCGATAGCGCTCGTCGTGATCGAGCCAGTGCTCACCAATGGCAGCGAACTCGCCGCGGAACCAGCCGCTGACGATGTTGACGGCAACGCGTCCATTGGTGAGATGGTTGATCGTGGCAATCTGCTTGGCGGCAAGCGCCGGGTTCCAAGGCCCAGGCAGGATTGCCGCAATCACCTTCAGCTTGGTTGTCGATTCCAGCAGAGCATGGCTGAAGGAAACGGATTCATGCTGAAACTCAGCGCCGTAGCCTGCCGTGAAGCGGATCTGGCTCAGCGCATAGTCGAAACCACTCGCCTCGGCGATCTGCGCCAGCTTTCTGTTGTAGTCGATCGTCCAACTGGTGCGCTGCTCGATGTTAGAGATGACCAATCCGCCTGATACGTTCGGCACCCAATAGGCGAATTTCAAAGCTTCTCTGTTCGCATCGCTCATTGATATCTCCCGGTTTGAATTGTCCTCTGCCGAGCACAAGGATGAAGATCCCAACCCATCGCGATTATACTCTATAGATTTTATAGCTTATCGAACAAACCCATCCCAAGTTTCGGCTGTTTTGCGAAAAAGCTGCGTTGCGAACCTCGCTTTACGGGAATGGTGAGGTGAAAAGGACGGTTGGACCCTAAAGTTGGGTATCGGCGATAGAAAGCCATAATGCGGCCGCAAAACGGGCAAATCAAAAACTCGCCGTTCCGACCTCTTGATGGGGAGGTCGGCTCAAGATCGCATAGATCGCGAGCCGATTAGAATGTCGGGCCGGCTGCGCCGCCCTTCAGCGTGAAGTAAGCAAAGGCTGCTAGGAAAAATGCGATCACGGCCAGGATCGCAAGAAGACGCTTGAGCCAGGGAGGCGTTTGCCTCGGTGGCTTGGGTGTGGGACGACGTTCAAACTTGATGACATTATCAGACATGACAATCGATTAGCGAAGAACAAACGGTTTGCCAATCCGGTGCGAGCGCCAGGGATGCGACGTTTCGGCAATCGGCCAGACAGAGTACCCAATTCATCCGAACTCTCAATCTTGTCCGCAACGCTTCGGGGTGGCGGATATTGGATTGAAACTCACAAACCCCGAAGGTGCCTTCTTGAATATCCTCAATAAAATTCGCCCCTGGAGCCCGCAGCAGCGTGAATTGATTGTCCCCTTCCCCGCGGAAAAGGATCTGGCCGAACGCAAGTCCAAGGCAACGACCGCCGATGGCCCGGTCGTGGCATTTTTTACGGAGGGCAGTTTTTACGAGCAGGAAAAGGAGCGTATGGCCCACTCAGCAGAGCGGATCGGCCTGAAGGTATATGCAACGGCAGTGCCTAGCGCCGGCAGCTGGGTACTGAATGCCGGACTGAAACCCGGCTTCCTGCTGCAGGAAAGGGCGAGGCTGCGTGGACCCATGCTTTATGTCGACGTCGATGCTGTCTTCCACCGCAATCCCTGGCCGGAACTTCGCAAGCTCGAGTGCGACTTTGCGGTCTACTATGAAGGCGATGAACGTCTCATCAGCGCGACCATTCTCATCAACGATACACCCGGAGCGGCACAGCTGATCGAACGCTGGCGTGAAGGGTGCCTTGCCAAGCCTGATGTGTGGGACCAGGTCGTTCTGGAGGAGATCATCGCCGAAGATGCCGCAAGTGCGAAACCGCAGTTCCAGGTGGTTAAATTGCCTGCGTCCTTCTGCTGGATATTCGATCGGCTCGAAAATGGGCCTGTCGGCGAAGTCTTCATCGAGCAGCTACAGGCAAGCCGCGAGGCGACCAAGCGCAAGCGCTGGTTTGGCCGCATCGGCAAGCGCCTGAAGCGCCGTCGCGATCGTGTCGAGGAAATCGAGCGCGTCCTAAACGGTGACAATTGGGGCACGCTTCGAACGAGCCTGCAACAGGACCAAACCTGAATCACAGCATGTCGCCGAGCGCCCAATGGTTGTTCCATCGCGCATCGATCTCGTCCTCGACGTTTTGATAGCGAATGTCGGTAGAAAGACGCAGCCTGTGCTGGCTGTCCTGGTTGGTGGTGGAGGCGTGGATCATGAATGGTGAATGGAGCATAACGTCGCCGGCCTCATAATCGGCGACCAGCCAGCGCGTGTCGAAGCGCTCCGCCATGTCGGGTAGATCCTTCGAGACCCAGCCACCCTCCGTCATATTGCGGTTGAAGGCGCTGATACGTTCTTCGGGGCTCAGATCCTTATTCTGCTCGCTGAATTCGCGTTCCATCTCGGCGCCGATTGTGTGCGATCCCTCCAGATAGGTCAGCCCGCCCATTTCTACGGAGATGTCGCCGATCGGTATCCATGCGGTGACGATCCGGCTGGTGCCGCCGCGAAGATAGACCAGATCATAGTGAGCAGGCGTCGCCGTCGTCGTTCCCGGCCGGACATGGCGCATGATCTTGCGCTTGTGCAAATAGGAGATGCCCGACAGGAATTCGTCCATGAAGCGGGACAGACGTGGCTGCGCGCAAAAGCCCTCATAGGCGACAGAGCGGACGAGCGACATCAGGCAGCGATCGACATCCCGACCTTCGGGCGCCATGGCGGACGAGATACCATCTCGCGGATCGGTTCCGTCTTCGATCAGGCCCGTCTTCGCCATGTGACCAAAGACCCAGCCACGAAAGTCGATCACATACTGGCGCGGCAGGAAACCTTTGAGCCACACATAGCCATTTTCCTCGTAAAGCCGGCGGATTGCATCAACACCGATGCCCGGATCAGTTGGTGTCAGGTAGCCAAGCCGATCGGATGCGGCCGACAAGACCTTGCCGTTGGCGACAAGGCTGAGCTCGCGCTGGCGGACAGGCATAATCTGCATGGGGATTGACATTTCACTCGCCTATGACTTGCGTTGAATTGCCATTGAATCTAGCGCACATTGACTTTTTACTACATGGACGAAAATCATACTGGACTTTTCGCTCACAATGAGAACAGCAGAAGCTATCTATCGATCCCCTCTCGCAGCAGCCGGAGGATTAACCGTCACTGGCAGCGGAAGGCAGCATGCCATGCATGCCGTGAAAGCACGGAAGCTGCCGAGCTATGCGGTGGTTCTCGTCGAAAACGGCCAGGGTTTTATTGAGACGGATGCAGGCGGCCGACAAAGCGTGAAAGGCCCTGCGCTCTTCTGGCTCTTTCCCAATCGCCAGCACTCATACGGCCCCGATGCCGAAGGCTGGAATGAGCGATGGGCACTGTTCGAAGGGTCTTTCGTGCGCGATTTCATCCGCTTGCGTCTCATCAGCGAACAGAACCCGCTCACAGTTCTTCGCAATAATGACGGCCTACAACGTCTCTTCGGCAATATTCATGCCGACCTTATTGAGGATACCAACCTCTCGAGAGCATCTGCCGCATCCGCTCTACATCAGATCGTCATTCTGGTGGCGCGGCAGGCAAGCCAGGCCACATCCTCTCTGCAAGAAGGATCCGATACGGGCGAAATTATCGAGGCGCTTCGCAAACGGGCGCTGCAATCCCTCGACATTGCTGCCTTTGCCGCCGAACATGGGATGTCACCCGCAACGCTGCGCCGAAAAATCACCGCGGAAGTTGGGTTGCCGCCGAAAGCTTTTCAGCTTCGCGTCCGCATGGACCATGCCAAAGAGCTACTGACGACGACCGATGACAAGATCGAGATCATCGCATCGCGGGTCGGTTTCGATGATCCATTCTACTTCTCCCGTCTGTTCCACGAACGCGAAAACTGTACACCACGCGAATTCCGCATGCGTTACCGAAGACGCTGACCGATTGGATATGTCGAGCAGGTTTAACGGTCGCCCTCTGTTACGCCGCGTCGTTACCCGATGGTTGTCGCTCCAAATTCCGGCGCCGCCAGGCCGCCGGCGCCTCCCCAACCCGCTTGCGAAAAAAGCGCGAGAAATAGGCGGGATCTTCAAAGCCGACCTCGCGGCCAATGTCCTCGACGGAGCGAATGGTAAACATCAGCAGGCGCTTGGCCTCCAGCAGCCGCCGGTCCAAAAGCATCTCCTTGACAGTATGGCCGAACACCTCGCGCGACGCCTTGTCGAGCAGGTGCGGTGTCGTGGCCAGCAGATCGACATAGTTGCCCACCGGCCAATCGCTCTTGTAATGCCGGTCGACGGCGCTGCGCAGCGCCAGGGCAAGCGTGACCATGGGCGAGGCCGATGGCAGCGCCGCGCTGCCACCGAGCCGGTTCATCAGCGACAGCACGACGCCGATCAACCCCAGCATGACCTTTTCGCTCTGGCCGCCGCGTTCACGGTATTCGGCGCTCACCATTTGCAGCAGCGTGTCGACCTTTTGCCAGGAAGGATCATCCGGTCGCGCCGTCAGAAAGGTCGGCATGTCGAGGCTCAGATCCACCTGGGATGCCAGCGCCTTCAGCGTGTCATCCGACACTGACACCACGATGGCATCGGACTGATCGTCGACCTCGAACCCGTGGATGATATTGCTCGGCACGAAACTGATCGTTGGAGCGGAAAAATTCCAAGTCCTATCCTCGATACGATAGCGACCGCCGCCCTTGTACCAATAGGTGATCTGCCCCATCAGCGGATGTTTGTGAGACGCAACATGTCCAAAATGCAGCGTTTTACGGTCCATGACCGTCTCCACATGCAGGAATCCGACATCAAGCGCCCGGCTTGGCACGCCATAGACAAAGAAATTCGGAATTTCGTTCTTCTGCGACATGCCGGAAAAAGTACCAGCGAATTGCCCCCTTTGTCCATGGCCGCGCCAAGGCGTCAGACGTAGCATCAATCATGATCTCAAGGGAGGAATACGAGATGCGAGCTGAAGATCACCGCAGCGACAAGACCCGTCCGTTTACCGGCGCCGAATATCTGGAAAGCCTGCGCGACGGCCGCGAAGTCTATATCAACGGCGAGCGCATCGCCGACGTGACGGCGCATCCCTCGATGCGCAATTCCGTCCGTTCGCTGGCGCGCATGTATGACGCGCTACATGACGAGAAGACCAAAGAGCGCCTGACCTCGCCGACCGATACCGGATCGGGCGGCTATACCCACAAATACTTCCGGGTTGCGAAATCCTCTACGGAGCTTGTGGCACAGCAGGGCGCCATCGCCGATTGGGCACGCATGTCCTATGGCTGGATGGGCCGCACTGCCGATTACAAGGCAGCCCTCATGAACACGCTCGGCGCCAATGCCGACTGGTACGGGCCGTTCAAGGACAACGCGCTCTCCTGGCACAAGCGTGCCCAGGAATCCGTACTCTTCATGAACCATGCGATCGTCAATCCGCCGATCGACCGCCACAAGCCGGCCGATGCCGTCAAGGACGTCTTCGTCCACATCACCAAGGAAACCGATGCCGGCATCTATGTCTCCGGCGCCAAGGTGGTGGCAACGTCTTCGGCCCTCACCCACTATAATTTCCTCGCGCAAAGCTCGGCGACAGTCACGGAAGACCCGTCGCTCTCGGTCATGTTCATCGTTCCGATGAATGCACCCGGGATCAAGATGTTCTGCCGCGTTTCCTATGAGCAGACGGCGAATACCGTAGGCCATCCCTTCGACTATCCGCTATCGTCGCGCTTCGACGAGAACGATGCGATCCTGGTGCTCGATAATGTCTTCGTACCCTGGGAGGACGTGCTGGTGTTGCGCGATGCGGCCAAGATCCTCTCCTTCCACCCGGCCTCGGGCTTCATGCATGGCTATTGCTTCCAGGGCTGCACGCGTTTTGCCGTCAAGCTCGACTTCATTGCCGGGCTGCTCGCCAAGGCATTGCGCGCTACGGGCGGCGATGCCTTCCGCGGCAATCAGGCGGCACTCGGGGAAATCATCGCGCTTCGCCACATGTTCTGGTCCTTCTCCAATGCGATGGCCTACAATCCGCAGCCCTGGGCAAATGGCGCTGTATTGCCGAACATGGAGGCCGCGCTCTCCTACCGCACCTTCATGTCGGAGGCCTATCCGCGCGTCATCGAAACCGTGCGCAGGGTCATCGCCTCGGGCCTGATCTACCTGCCCTCCTCCGCCAAGGACTTCGGCAATCCGGAGATCGACCGCTATCTCGCCCAATATGTGCGCGGGTCCAACGACATGGGCCATATCGAACGCATCAAGATCATGAAACTGCTCTGGGATGCCACAGGCACCGAATTCGGCGGGCGTCATGCCCTTTACGAGCTTAACTATGCCGGCGCGCCGGAGGAAGTCCGCCTGCAGGTGCTGAAAGGCGCCGAGCGCGGCGGCCGGTTGAAAGAGATGGAAGCGTTGGTCGATCAGTGCATGAGCGACTACGATGAAAACGGCTGGACCGGAGACACCTGGCTCCCACCGCTCGGCGAGACCTCCCCCGTCCGCAATGCCGCTGAGTGAGGCCGTTGTCATGGAGGAGCAACTCTCGAAAACCGAATTCCGCAACGCCATGGCAAGGGTTTGCGCGCCGGTCAACGTGATCACGACAAATGGCCCTGCCGGCCGCGGCGGCTTCACGGCAACCGCCATGTGCAGCGTCACCGACGAACCGCCGACGCTGCTGGTCTGCATGAACAGCCGCTCGGCGCAAACAAGCCTCTTCCTCGATAACCGTCGCTTCTGCGTCAATGTCCTGACGCAGGAGCACAAGGAATTGGCCGGCTATTTCGCCGGCCAGCGTGCCGACATGGAGGAGCGCTACGCTGCAGCGGAATGGATCAATTTCCGCTCCGGCAGCCAGGCGCTCTCCGATGCCATCGTCTCCTTCGATTGCCGGCTGACCGAAGCGCGCCTTGTCGGCACGCACCATATCTTCATCGGCGAGGTGATGGATATTCGCAGCCGCAAGGACGGACATGCACTGCTCTATTTCGACCGCAACTATGTGCATGTGCCGACCCAGACGGGCAGCTTCGGCGGCTAGCCGTCGAAGGTTTGACGAGTAACCGCCAGAAATAGAAACAGAGTGCCGACGATCACGCGGCACCCTGTTTGCATGCGAGAATACCTTTAGAGCTGAATCCAAGCCGTCTTCAGGTCGATATATTTGTCGAGCGCATGCAGCGACTTGTCATGGCCATTGCCGGATTGCCTGACACCGCCGAGAGGCACGCTGTTATCGGCGCCGCCATAGGTGTTGACATGCACCACGCCGGCGCGAATACCCCGCACCATCCGGTGGGCTCGCGACAGGTTCGATGTCCAGACGGCCGAGGCAAGGCCATATTCCGTGGCATTGGCGATCTCAAGCGCTTCCGCTTCCGTCTCGAAAGGAATGATCGAGAGGATTGGCCCGAACACCTCTTCTCGCGCCAAGGTCATCGATGGTGTTACGTCGAAGACAGCGGGCCGCATATAGTATCCGCCCGTCTCCTCGAGAATGCGTGAACCGCCGGTGCGCAGCGATGCGCCTTCCGACAGCGCCTGAGAGACATAGCCAAGGTCTTTCTTCAGCTGGATCTCGCTGGAGATGGCCCCCGCTTCCGTCGTCAGATGCAGGGGGTCGCCGACTTTCATGGCCTCGGCGATGCGGGCGACCTTCTCGGAGAAGGCCGCATGGATCGACTTCTCGACCAGTAGCCGCGAGCCGGCGACACAGACCTGGCCAGAATTGCGGAAGATGCCATAGGCCGACACCTTGGCTGCCTGATCAAGATCGGGCGCATCAGCAAAGACGATATTCGGTGACTTGCCACCAAGCTCCAGATAGACGCGCTTCAGGTTGGAATGCGCCGAATATTCCAAGAGCCGCCGCCCGATCGGGCCGGAGCCGGTGAAGGCGAGCACATCGATATCCATGTGCAGCCCCAGCGCCTCACCGCAGATTGCGCCACGGCCGGTGACGACGTTGAAGACGCCTTCGGGCAATCCCGCTTCCGCGCAAATTTCCGCAAGCCTCAGAAGCGTCAACGACGCGCCCTCTGCAGGCTTCAGCACCACGGAATTGCCGGCGGCAAGCGCCGGCGCAATCTTCCAGGCGCCGATCATCATCGGGAAATTCCAGGGCACGATGGCGGCCACGACGCCGATCGGCTCGCGGTGGACGAGGCCGAGAATGTTCTCGGCCGTCGGCGCGATCTCGCCATAGACCTTGTCGATCGCCTCGGCATAGTAGCGGAAGGTGCCGGCGGCACTGCCGGGCTCGGCCTTCAGCGCCATCGAGATTTCCGTGCCGTTGTCGCGCACGCCGAGCACGGCGAGTTCAAGCGCGTTCTTCTCGATCAGTTCGGCAATTTTCAGCAGCACCTTCTTGCGTTCGGCCGGTGCCGCCTTCGACCAGCTGCCCCTTTCGAAGGCCTGACGCGCGGCCTTGACGGCGAGATCGACATCTTCAGTGCCGGCATCGGCAATCGTGGTCAGCCGCGTACCGTCGATTGGCGAAATGACGTCCATCACAGCACCGCTGGCCGGCTGGCGCCACGCGCCGCCCATGAACAATGCCTGCGGGGAAACGGATAATGTCCGGAGCTGGTCGATCTTGTCCTGCATCTCATTCTCTCGCGAAAAAGGGTGGCGGGTTTCCCCGCCACCGCGATTGGAACTGGTTCAAGCTTCCTGGCCGGCACCGAGGCGGGCATAGCTTGCCGCATCCGACGACTTCAGACGAGCCGCAGCGATGAAGCCGATGATGCCTGCGATCAGCACGAGCCCCGGTAACAAGATGGCCAGCACGCCATTGGCACCGGCGATCGCGCCGAAATTCGCCGAGATATAATAGACCAGCGCCAGAAGGATAAGGCCTATCACGATCGGCAGCACCTTAATCGCCAGGACATTACGCTCGAGCCCCGGATTGCGGCTGAAGAACACCACGATCGAGAAGGCGGTGAAAGCCATCAGCAGGATGATTGCGAGCGTCGCGACATTCGTAAGCCACGAGAAAAGCGCCAGCACTGGGTCCTGACCCGTAGTCGCAAAGAGCGCGACGACGAGCACGGCAATGACAGTCTGAATGATCGAACCGACGTGCGGGCTCTGGAAGACCGGATGCGTGACGCCGACCGACTTCGGCAGCAAACCTTCGCGCCCGGCGACATACATGTAGCGTGCAACGCCATTGTGGAAGGCGAGGATGCCGGCAAACAGGCTGGTGATGAAGAGAACGCTCATCACGACGGTGATCCAGTGGCCGACATAGCGCTCGGCAAGGCCGAAGAGAAAGGTCGTGGGATCGGCTAGGCCCTGCAGAGTCGGCACAAGCTTGTCGACGCCGGCGCCGGTTACCATCAGCCAGGACGTCAGCATATAGAAGATGCCGATGATGAGAACGGAGATATAGGTCGCACGCGGCACGGTCTTTTCCGGTTCGCGAGCCTCTTCACTGTAAATGGTCGTCGCTTCGAAGCCGATGAAGGCGGCGAAGCAGAAGAGGAGACCGATGGCCGGCGTTCCGCTCCAGAAGGCGGTTGGCGTGAAAGGTGCTGCGGAAAGACCAGCATCGCCGCCCTTTACGAAGATCGCGGCGTCGATGACGAGCACGACAAGATACTCGAGAATGACCAGTACCGTCAGCACCTTCGCCGATAGATCGACGCGGCGATAGCCGAAAACGGCAACGAAGGCGATGCCGACAAAGCTCCAGACCCACCAGGGAAGATCGATGCCGAGCTGCTCGGCAAAAAAGCCCTTGGTCGCCGCCCCGAAAAGCCCGAGGACGCCCACCTGCATGGCATTGTAGGCGAGAATGGCAATGAGCGCGGCGGCACCACCCATGAGGCCGCCAAGGCCCTGAGCCGTGTAGGCATAGAAGGCGCCAGCATTTCTTATATGGCGCGCCATGGCGACGTAACCGACTGCAAACAACAGCAGGATGCCCGTCACCAGCAGGAAGGTGAGCGGAATACCCGGCCCGTTGCCGAGCATCATGGACAGCGGCACGCCGCCGGCAACCGCCGTCAGCGGCGCCGCGGCCGAAACCACGAGGAAGGTCACGGCACCGACGCCGAGACTGTTTTTGCGCAGCTGGTTTTCAGCCGCGCCTTGCGAATTTTGCGTGTTCATCTGCGTTCGTTCCCCTTGTTTAAGAACATCCGATCATCGCCGCGATTGCACGCGTACGACCTCCACCAAAAACCGGACTGACGAGCGGGGCTTATGCTTTTGTTGATTTTGCCGCCGTCAGCGCTTATGGTTCATTATTTGAACCACAGCTTCAAATATAGACTTGCAAACATTGCCGGCCTCTGTCAAGTTATTTCGCATGTTAAGTATCTTGGGTCGCTGCTATCGTGCTGCGGCGCAGGGTCAGCAAGCTGATTTGACGGAAAGCCACGGCTGGACGCACAAAATCAAAAACTGACCAACCCAAGAGGAGGAATGATGAGCACGATCGGAAAGGCGCTGGCATTGCTGGACACCCTGTCACGGCTGGACAAGGAGGCGGGTCTGACCGACATCGCCCGCCTGTGCGCGCTGGATAAGGCGACGGCGCGACGCTTTCTGGTGGAGCTGGAAAAACACGGCTTCGTAGAGCAGGATCAGGATACGCGCCGCTATCGCATCGGCTCGGCGCCGGTTCGCCTCGCTCGTATCCGGGAAGCACGCTTTCCTTTCCTGCGGGTCGCCATCCCCTTCATCAAGACGCTCGCCGAATCATCGACCGAAACCGTGCACCTATCGGAATTTTCGGGCGGACAGCTCTCGACCATTCACGTGGAGGATTCGCCGCGCGCGCATCGCATTATCGTCGATGTCGGAAGCCTCCTGCCCTTCCATGCTACGGCATCCGGTCTTGCATACCTAGCCTTCAGCCCGCGGGCGGAAATCGACGCGGCGCTCAAGAAGCCGCTGGAGAAATTTACCGACCACACCGTCATCGATTCTCAGTTGGTGCGTGACATGCTCGACGAGACGACTGCCCGCGGCTTTTCCATCAGTGACCAGGGACTCGAAGCGGGCGTCATCAGCACGGCCGCGCCGGTACGCACACCGAGCGGCCGTCCAATCGGCTGCGTTGCCGTCGCTGCCCCGCTCTCGCGCACGACCAAGGCTGCCATTCAAGACTTCGGCACCCAGGCCGTCGCCACGGCCAACGCCATCTCAGAAAAATATTACGGGTCGGAAAGACCCATGGGAACCATCGCAAAAATCAGGAGGACAGATTGATGAGCCCTGCGGCTCCCCTGCCAAGGATACTCGTCATCGGAACCGGTGACACCAAATGCGACGAACTGCAATTCATGGCGTCCGTCATCAGGGAAGCCGGCGGCCAGCCGGCCATGATGGACGTCAGCATTCTCGGCGATCCGCCTTACAGCCCAGATTACTCCAAGCATGATATCGCGAAAGCCGCCTCCACCACGATCGAGGCGATCGCCGAAAGCGGCGATGAAAACAGCGCCATGGCAGCCATGGCAAAGGGCGCATCAGCGCTGACGCGACGTCTCTACGACGACGGGCTGGTCGATGGCATCATCGTGCTCGGCGGCTCCATGGGCACGGATCTGGCGCTCGATGTCGCCGCCGTCCTGCCGCTCGGCGTCCCGAAATTCGTGGTTTCGACGATTGCCTACTCCCATCTCATTCCGCCTGAACGGATTGCGCCCGATCTGATGATGATCCTGTGGGCCGGCGGTCTCTACGGCCTAAACAGCATCTGCCGCTCCGTGCTCTCACAGGCCTGCGGCGCGGTCGTCGGAGCTGCCAAGCACGGCACCAAGCCAGATCGCGAACGACCGCTCGTCGGCATAACGTCGCTCGGCTCATCCTGCCTGAAATATATGAAGTATCTGCGGCCCGAACTGGAAAAGCGCGGCTATGACGTCGCCGTATTCCATTCCACCGGCATGGGGGGACGTGCCTATGAGGCGATCGCCGCGAAGGGCGACTTTGCCGCCGTCTTCGACTTCTGCATCCAGGAGGTCAGCAATCATCATTATAGCAGCGTCGTTACCTCCGGACCGGACCGGCTCGAAAATGCAGGACGCGCCGGCATTCCGCAGCTCGTCGCCCCCGGCGCCGTCGACATGGTCGATCTGCAGGCGTGGCAGGAGCTGCCTGCAATCTTTGCCGATCGTCCCTATCACGCTCATAACCGGCTGATCGGATCGGTCACGACATCGCCGGAAGGTCGGCGCAAAGTCGCGCGGCTGATCGGGGAAAAACTGAAACGCGCCGATGCGAAGGTCGCCTTCCTCCTGCCGACCGAGGGCTTGCAGGAATGGGACAAGCCTGAAGAGCCGCTGCATGATCCGGAAGGCCTCGACGCCTTCATCGACGAGATGCGCCGCGCCGTTCCGCCTTCCGTGACCCTGCGGGAGATCGATGCCCACATCAACGCGCCGGCCTTTTCGGCCGCCGCACTCGCCATCTTCGATCAATGGGTGGCCGAAGGCGTCATTCCGGAGGGACGGCCATGACACAGGACCGCGCGCTTATCCTCGATTTCGGCGGCGTCGTCACCCGCACCCTCTTCGAGACACATGACATCACCGAGCGCACGCTCGGCCTTCCCGAGGGATCGCTGACCTGGCTCGGGCCGTTCGACACGACGACGGACCCGCTCTGGGTTGCGATGCAGAACCGCGAGATCACCGAACGGGACTATTGGCTCAAACGCACGAACGAAGTCGGCAAGCTTGTCGGGGAAAACTGGACGGACATGCAGACCTTCGTGCGCCGGGCGCGCGGAGCCGAACCGGAGCTGGTTCTGCGCCCGGAAGCCCGCGACGCCATCCTGCGTGCGAAGGAAGCCGGCCTCAAGCTGGCGATCCTGTCGAACGAGCTCGACCTCTTCTATGGCGTCGAGTTCCGCCAGCGTTTTCCGCTGATCGAGCTTTTCGACGTCATCGTCGATGCCACCTACACGAAGATCCTGAAACCCGATCCCCGTGCCTACGAGCTCGTTCTTGCCGAGCTCAACTTGCCGCACGAGGCCTGCGTCTTCGTCGACGACCAGAAGAAGAACATCGAGGGCGCCGAAGCCGTGAGCCTGCCGCACGTGCATTTCGACGTGACCCGCCCTGCCGAAAGCTATGCCCGCGCACTTGCCATGCTGGGGCTCTGAACAAAGAGGAATTTGACATGCGTGAGACCAATTTCATCATCGAAAACAACGCCCGCCACCTGTGGCATCCGATGGCCCATCCGGCTGAGATGCAGGCCAATCCGCCGCGCATCATCAACTCAGGCGAGGGCGTCGAAATCGTCGATATTCACGGCCAGAAGGTGCTTGATGCCGTCGGCGGCCTCTGGAACGTCAATCTCGGCTATTCCTGCGAGCCGGTGAAGAAAGCGATCCGCGACCAGCTCGACGAGCTGCCCTACTACTCGACCTTCCGCGGCACGACCAACTCGCCGCTGATCGAACTTTCCTACGAACTCGCCGAATGGTTCAAGCCGGATGGCCTCAGCCGTTCCTTCTTCACCTCGGGCGGCTCGGATTCGGTCGAGACCTGCCTGCGGCTGGCGCGCCAGTTCCACAAGGTCAATGGCCAGCCCGAGCGCACCAAGTTCGTCGCACTGAAGAAGGGTTATCACGGCACGCATTTCGGCGGTGCCTCGGTCAACGGCAACCAGAATTTCCGTCGCAATTACGAGCCGCTGCTCCCGGGCGTCATCCATCTGCCCGCGCCCTTCCCCTATCGCAACCCATTCAACACCACCGATGGCGCCGAGATTGCGGCTGCCATCGGCAGGCTCTTCGAAGACGAGATTGCCTTCCAGGGAGCCGATACCATTGCCGCGCTGATCGTCGAACCGGTGCTCGGCGCCGGCGGCGTCATCGTCCCGCACGAAACCTTCCTGCCGCTGATGCGCGAGATCTGCGACCGCCACGGCATCCTGCTGATCGCCGACGAGGTCATCACGGCGTTCGGCCGCACCGGCGCCTGGACCGGATCGCGCCTCTGGGGCGTACAGCCGGACATGATGTCGACTGCCAAGGCGATCACCAACGGCTATTTCCCCTTCGGCGCCGTGATGATCTCCGACAAGGTCGCTCAGGTCTTCGAAAGCAACAAGAGCGCGGTCGGAAGCATCGGTCACGGCTACACCTATTCCGGCCATCCAGTTGGCGCGGCCGCAGCCCTTGCCACATTGAAGGAAACCAAGCGCCTCAACGTCGCCGATAATGCCGCAGCGCGTGGTGAAGAACTGCTCGCCGGCCTGAAGAAGCTGCAGGACAAGCATGAACTGGTGGGCGACGTGCGCGGCAAGGGCCTGATGTGCGCTCTCGAACTCGTCAGCGACCGTGCAAAGAAAAGCGGTGCTGCCAAGGATGTCATCCAGAAGGTGCAGGACGCCACCTATGACGCCGGCGTTCTGGTGCGCACGTCCGGCGCCAACGTCATCATGTCACCGCCGCTGATCGTGACGGCGGAAAATGTTCAAACCATCCTGACCGCGCTCGACGCAGGTCTCGCCGCCGCGAGGGGCTGATCATGTCCGAGAATGCAGCTCTTATTACGCGCCGTGAACGGCTTTTAGGCCGCAACATGTCGCTCTTTTACGACGACCCCGTGCATCTCGTGCGCGGGGAAGGCGTCTGGCTCTGGGACGCCGACGGCCGCAAATATCTCGACTGCTACAACAATGTGCCGCATGTCGGCCATTGCCATCCCCGCGTAGTCGAGGCGATCACCCGGCAGGCGTCGACGCTGAATACGCATACCCGCTATCTGCACGAAGGCATTCTCGACTATGTCGAGCGGCTGACCGCGACTTTCGACGAGAGCCTCAATGCCGCAATCCTGACCTGCACCGGCAGCGAGGCGAACGACGTGGCCCTGCGCATGGCGCAGGCTGTGACCGGCAAGACCGGCGTCATCGCCACGAACCACACCTATCATGGCAATACGACCGCCGTGTCGCAGCTATCGACCCGCATGCCGCCGGTCGGCGGCTTTGGCGGCCATGTCCGGCACGTGCCGGCGCCCGACAGCTACCGCCCGCTCGGCGGCGAAGGCGGAGACGCCTTTGCCACAGCCTTCGCAGCCGAAGTCGAGAAGGCGATCGCCTCTCTTCAGGAGACACCACACGGTTTCTCGGCCATCATCATCGATCCGTTCTTTGCCAACGAAGGCTTTCCGGACCTGCCGCCGGGCTTTCTCGACAAGACGGTCGCAGCCGTGCGCAAGGCCGGCGGCCTTGTCATCACCGACGAAGTACAGCCCGGTTTCGGCCGTACTGGCTCGCACATGTGGGGCCACCAGCACGCCGGCATCGTTCCCGATATCGTGACACTCGGCAAGCCGATGGCGAACGGGCATCCTGTCGGCGGCGTCATCGCCAATGTCGATACGATCAATGCCTTCCGAAAGGCATTCCGCTATTTTAATACCTTCGGCGGCAATCCGGTCTCCTGCGCGGCGGCAATGGCGGTCCTCGATGTCATTGAGGACGAAAATCTCATCGAGAATGCCCGCAATGTCGGCGAATATACCCGCGATGCCTTCAAGCGGCTGGCCGGGAAGCACTCGATCATCGGCGACGTGCGCGGCAGCGGCCTGTTCATGGGCACGGAATTCGTGCTGGCCAGGCAGACGAAGGAGCCGGCCACTGCCGAGGCGACCCGCATCGTCAACGCCATGCGCGAACGCGGCGTGCTGATGGGCAAGATCGGCATTCACCAATGCGCCACGAAGATCCGCCCGCCCATGCCGTTCACCCGGGAAAATGCCGAGTTCATGTTGTCGATCTTCGACGACGTCCTGTCCGGCCTGTGAGGCGATATGGCTGATCAATTGCCGCAAAACATCCACGACGCCTTGCAGAAGCGGGCGCTTGAGGCGCTCGACAATTGGCCCGTGCGGGCGCACGAGCCCATGCTGATGAAATATCGGGAGAATGCCGTCTTCCGGATTACGCTGGAAGACGGGCAATTAGCCGCGCTCCGGCTGCATCGCCCGGGCTATCACGACGAGACGAGCCTGCGCTCGGAACTGCACTTCATGGCGGCGCTCAAGCTCGGCGGCCTCGACGTGCCGAGCCCTGTGCCGACAACGAACAGGCAAAGCCTCGTCCGCTTGCAGGCCAACAGGTATTTTCCCGAGCAGCATGCCGATGTGGTGAGCTGGATCGACGGGGTTCCGCTTGGCCAGAGCGGTACGCCCCTTTCCCAATCGGCTGAAACGCAGGAGGCAATCTTCTTCCGCATCGGTCAAAACATGGCCACCATGCACGAGCTTGCCGATGCCTGGCAGCCGCCGGAACGTTTTCGCCGCCCGGCTTGGGATGCCGATGGCCTGGTCGGCGAAAAGCCGCTCTGGGGTCGCTTCTGGGATTGTCGCGGCCTTTCGCCTGAGAGCATTATCGCCCTCTCGGCATTGCGCCACGAGCTGCGCCGTGCCCTCGCGAATGCGGACAGTCAGAGCCTCGACTACGGGCTGATCCATGCCGATCTCGTACGGGAAAACATCTTTCTGACGGGGAGCGACAGCAATGTCGCCTTCATCGATTTCGATGATGCGGGGCATGGCTTTCGCCTGTTCGATCTCGCAACGACCCTGCTCAAGAATCGCAACGAACCCGCCTATCCGGCAATCGAGACCGCGCTGATATCGGGCTACCGCAGCCGGCGGGCGCTCTCCGACGCAACGCTGGCGAGCCTGCCTCTATTCATGCTGCTGCGGAGCCTTACATATATCGGATGGCTCGCCGAACGCCCGGAAATTCCGGACAGCGCCGAGCGTCTGTCGCGTTACGTCGATGAAAGCCTCGATATGGCAAGAAAGCTCAAGGCAGCCGCTTGACATCTTCGACACAATTGTTAACGTGTTAAGTAAATAAGGGATCGGGAGGACTCAATGCCACATCTCGCCATCGAATATTCGGCCAATCTGGAGGGCCGCGCCGATATCGGTGCGCTCTGCGAGCGGCTGCTGAAGACGGTTCTGGATACCGGGCTTTTCGAGGTCGGCGCCGTGCGGGTGCGCGCCTTTCGCGCCGAGCACTACGCAATCGCCGACAGGCTGCCCGAAAACGCCTTCGTGGATCTTAACTTCCGCATCGGCAAGGGCCGCACGGATGAGGAAAAGAAGCGCACCGGCGAGGCGATCTTCGCCGCGGCCATCGACATACTCGGTCCGCTCTTCGAGACGCCGCATTTCGCCCTCTCGCTGGAGATCCGCGAGATCGATGCGGAGCTCAGCTGGAAGAAAAACGCCATTCATCCGCGGCTGCGCGGCAAGTGACACTTTCCCTTCGCGGGACGACGTAACACCAAAGGAATAGACGATGTCCAAACTGCAGGAAAACATCGCAAAGGCCGAAGGCTTTCTGGCCCGGTTCAAGGATAGCGGCGTACTGAACCGCATCAATGGCGAGGATGTGCGGGCCGATGATGGTTCCACATTCGAGACCATCTCGCCCGTCGATCTGAAGCCGCTCGCCACCGTGGCGCGCGGCAAGGCTGCCGACATCGATCGCGCTGCAAAGGCCGCAAAAGTCGCTTTCGCCGATTGGGCCGCCATGCCGGGCGACGCGCGCAAGAAGCTGCTGCACAGAATAGCCGATGCGATCGTGGCCCGCGCCGAAGAGATCGCCTTCGTCGAATGCATGGACACCGGACAATCGCTGAAGTTCATGGCCAAGGCCGCCCTGCGCGGCGCGGAGAACTTCCGCTTCTTCGCCGATCGTGCGCCGGAAGCCCGTGACGGCAAGGCCATCCGCGCAGAAGGCCAGGTGAACCTGACGACGCGCGTGCCGATCGGCCCGGTCGGCATCATCACGCCCTGGAACACACCGTTCATGCTGTCGACCTGGAAGATAGCACCGGCGCTTGCCGCCGGATGCACCATCGTCCACAAGCCGGCCGAATTCTCGCCGCTGACCGCCCGTCTGCTGGTCGAGATCGCCGAGGAAGCGGGCCTGCCGAAGGGCGTCTGGAACCTCGTCAACGGCTTCGGCGAAGACGCCGGCAAGGCTCTGACGGAACACCCCCTGATCAAGGCGATCGGTTTCGTCGGCGAAAGCCGCACCGGTTCGATGATCATGAAGCAGGGCGCCGACACGTTGAAGCGCGTGCACTTCGAGCTCGGCGGCAAGAACCCGGTCATCGTCTTTGCCGATGCCGATCTGGAGCGCGCAGCCGATGCGGCCGTCTTCATGATCTACTCTTTGAACGGCGAGCGCTGCACCTCGTCCTCCCGCCTGCTGGTCGAGGAAAGCGTCTACGACAAGTTCACCGCGATCGTTGCCGAGAAGGCCAAGCGCATCAAGGTCGGCCATCCGCTGGACCCCGAAACCGTCGTCGGCCCGCTCGTTCATCCCGTGCACGAAAAGAAGGTGCTGGAATACATCCAGATCGGCCGCTCGGAAGGCGCTACGCTTGCTGCCGGCGGCGAGAAGGTCAACGGCCCCGGCGGCGGCTGCTATGTCTCGCCCACCTTGTTTACCGGAGCGAACAACCGGATGCGCATCGCCCAAGAAGAGATCTTCGGGCCAGTACTGACGGCTATCCCCTTCAAGGACGAAGCGGATGCATTGGCGCTTGCCAACGACGTCCAGTACGGCCTGACCGGCTATCTCTGGACCTCTGACGTCACTCGCTCCTTCCGTTTCACCGATCATCTCGAAGCCGGCATGATCTGGGTGAACTCGGAAAACGTCCGCCATCTGCCGACCCCCTTCGGCGGGGTCAAGAGTTCGGGCATCGGCCGCGACGGCGGCGACTGGTCTTTCGATTTCTACATGGAAACCAAGAACATCGCGTTTGCCACCAAGCCGCACGCGATTCAGAAACTCGGCGGCTGAGCCGCTAACATCCCATAAGTACGCATAAGAGGAGGAACAAATGCCCCTGCCGAAACCCAATCTCTATCCGCCCTTCAACATCGTGCGCCTCAGCCACATCGAATTCGGCGTTACCGATCTCGCCAAGTCGCGCGCCTTCTATGTCGACACGCTCGGCCTGCAGGTAACGGACGAGACCGCCGACACGATCTACCTGCGCGCGATGGAAGAACGCGGCCATCACTGCATCGTGCTGAAAAAGTCCGACAAGGCGGAAGCCCGCGATCTCGGCTTCAAGGTCTTCAGCGACGAGGACCTCGACAAGGCGGCGCATTTCTTCAAGGACAAGGACCTGCCGGTGGAGTGGATCGAGCGCCCCTACCAGGCGCGGACCTTCCGCACCCGCGACCCGCACGGCATCCCGCTTGAATTCTATTCGAAGATGGACCGCCTGCCCCCGATCCACCAGAAATACGCGCTCTACAAAGGCGTGAAGCCGTTGCGCATCGACCATTTCAACTGCTTCTCGACCAATGTCGACGAGAGCGTCGCTTTCTATAACGAGCTCGGCTTCCGCGTAACCGAGTATACGGCGGATGAAGAGACCGGCCGCCTCTGGGCCGCGTGGACGCACCGCAAGGGCGGCGTCCACGATATCGCCTTCACCAACGGCCGCGGCCCGCGCCTGCACCACACCGCCTTCTGGGTGCCGACGCCGCTCAACATCATCGACCTGCTCGACCTGATGGCGACAACCGGCTGGGTCGCCAATATCGAACGCGGTCCGGGACGCCACGGCATCTCCAACGCCTTCTTCCTCTATATTCTCGATCCGGACGGCCATCGCATCGAGATCTACTGCTCGGACTACCAGACCGTCGATCCCGACCTTGAGCCGATCAAGTGGGATCTCAAGGATCCGCAGCGTCAAACTCTTTGGGGTGCACCCGCTCCCAAATCCTGGTTCGAACATGGTAGCCTGTTTGCCGGTGCGGAAGTGGCCGAGCCTGATCTGAAGGCACAGCCGATTATCGCTCCTTAAACGTTACCCTTGAGAGCGGGCGCGAAACGCCCGCTCTCATCAACGTTCGAAAGCGCGAGGAGGCAGTCATGAATTTGAAAGACGCAACATTGTTCCGGCAGGCGGCATTGGTCGGCGGCGAGTGGATCGAAGCCGATCCTTCCAATGCGATCAAGGTCGACAATCCGGCAAATGGCGAGATCATCGGCCTCGTTCCCAATCTGGGCGCTGCTGAAACTAAGAAAGCGATCGCCGCAGCAGAAGCCGCACAGAAGGAATGGGCGGGCCGCACCGCCAAGGAGCGCTCCGGCATCCTGAGACGCTGGTTCGAGCTGATGATGGAAAATCAGGACGATCTCGGACGCATCCTGACGGCAGAGCAGGGCAAACCGCTGCCGGAAGCCAAGGGCGAGATCGCCTATGGCGCCAGCTTCGTCGAATGGTTTGCTGAAGAGGCCCGCCGCGTCTATGGCGACATCATCCCCGGCCACCAGAAGGACAAGCGCATTCTGGTCATGAAGCAGCCGATCGGCGTGGTCGCGGCGATCACACCCTGGAATTTCCCGAATGCCATGATCACCCGCAAGGCCGGCCCGGCCTTTGCCGCCGGCTGCGCCATGGTGCTCAAGCCCGCCTCGCAGACGCCGTTTTCGGCGATCGCGATTGCGATACTTGCCGAGCGCGCTGGCCTGCCCAAGGGTCTCTTCAGCGTTCTGACAGGCTCCGCCCGCGCAATCGGCGCAGAGATGACCGCAAGCCCGGTCGTGCGCAAACTGACCTTCACCGGCTCGACGGAAGTAGGCGCCGAACTCTACAAGCAGAGCGCACCGACCATCAAGAAACTCGGCCTCGAACTCGGCGGCAACGCGCCCTTCATCGTCTTTGACGATGCCGATCTCGATGCGGCGGTCGAGGGCGCGCT
The DNA here is from genome assembly GCF_900094555.1 of Martinezella hainanensis. Taxonomy (GTDB): domain Bacteria; phylum Pseudomonadota; class Alphaproteobacteria; order Rhizobiales; family Rhizobiaceae; genus Rhizobium; species Rhizobium hainanense. The sequence goes on along the minus strand of NZ_FMAC01000003.1, from coordinate 505,735 downwards.
GATCGCCAAATTCCGCAACAACGGCCAGACCTGTGTCTGCGCCAACCGCCTCTATGTGCAGGACGGCGTCTATGATGCCTTTGCCGAGAAGCTTTCTAAGGCCGTCGGCTCACTCAAGACCGGCAACGGTTTCGACGAGGGCATCAATCTCGGCCCGCTGATCGACGAGGCAGCCCTTGCCAAGGTTGAGGAACATGTTTCCGATGCGCTTTCGAAGGGCGGCCGCGTCGTTGCCGGCGGTCATCGGCATAAACTCGGCGGACGCTTCTATGAGGCAACCGTGCTTGCCGATGTCACTCCCTCCATGGCCGTCGCCAAGGAAGAGACCTTCGGGCCGGTGGCGCCCCTCTTCCGCTTCAAGGACGAGGCCGATGTCATCGCCCAGGCCAACGACACGGAGTTTGGATTGGCCTCCTACTTCTACGCCAAGGATCTGGCCCGGGTCTTCCGGGTGGCCGAGGCGCTGGAATACGGCATGGTCGGGGTTAACACCGGCCTGATCTCGACGGCGGAAGCACCGTTCGGCGGCGTCAAGCTCTCCGGCCTCGGCCGCGAGGGTTCGCGCTACGGCATCGAGGAATTCACCGAAATCAAATATGTCTGCCTCGGCGGCGTCGTCTGAGGTCAAGAGAAGGCCATGAAAGCATGATCCATCCAAGATTCCTGTCCTTTTCGAGAAACGGCCGTCATGGCTACGGGCTTGCGGTCGACGGCGGTGTCGTCGACCTCTCCGCCCGTCATGGCGCGACCTGGCCGACGCTGCGCGAAGTGATCGAGGCCGGTCGCCTCGCTCAGCTCGCAGAAGAAGCCAAATCATTGAAGCCGGATTTCGCGCTTGACGACATCCGCTTCGAGATTCCCATTCCGTCGCCGGAAAAGATCATTTGCGTCGGGGTCAATTTCCCCGACCGCAACGAGGAATACAAGGATGGGCAGGCTGCCCCTTCCAACCCCTCGCTGTTCATCCGCTTTCCGCGGTCCTTCACCGGGCATGATCAGCCGCTGATCCGGCCGCCGGAAAGCCCGCAGCTCGACTATGAGGGCGAGATCGTCATCGTCATCGGCAAGGGCGGCCGGCGGATTGCCGAAGCCGATGCCTTCAACCACATTGCGGCTCTCTCGCTTTGCAACGAAGGCACGATCCGCGATTGGGTTCGGCACGCGAAATTCAACGTCACCCAGGGCAAGAATTTCGACAATACAGGCTCTATCGGCCCCTGGCTGGTCCCGTTTACGGATACGGCCCAGCTCGAAGACATCGAGCTTAAAACCCGTGTCAACGGCGAAGTGCGCCAGAGCGACCGCACCAGCCGGATGATCTTCTCCTTCCGCAAGATCATCAACTACATCTCCACCTTCACAACGCTCGTCCCCGGCGACGTGATCGTCACCGGTACGCCGACCGGCGCCGGCGCCCGCTTCGATCCGCCGATCTGGCTGAAGCCGGGCGATGTCGTCGAAGTCGAGGCCGACGGCCTCGGCATCCTCAAAAACACCATCGCCGACGAGGTGCGCTGATGCTGTCTCATGACGAAATCCAAGCCGCCGCCGAAAACCTCGATCAGGCGGAGCGGACACGAGTTCAAACGGGGCTCCTCTCGCTCAAGCATCCGCAGATGACCATGGACGACTCCTACGCCGTCCAGAGCGCTTGGGTGAAAAAGAAGATTGCGAGCGGCCGCAAGCCGATCGGCTGGAAGATCGGGCTGACGTCGAAGGCGATGCAATATGCCCTCAACATCAATATCCCCGATTCCGGCGTGCTCTTCGACGATATGGTCTTCGAAGACGGCGCGACCGTGCCAGCCGATCGTTTCATCCAGCCGCGCATCGAGGCCGAAATCGCTTTCGTGATGAAGGCGCCGCTCAAGGGGCCGAACATCTCGATCTTCGATGTGCTGAACGCCACCGACTACGTGACCCCCGCTCTCGAAATCCTCGACACCCGCATCCTCCGGGTCGATCCCGACACGAAAAAGGCGCGTACCATCGTCGACACCATCTCCGACAATGCCGCCAATGCCGGCATCGTCACCGGTGGCCGCGCCGTGAGACCCGACCAGATCGACATGCGCTGGATGGGCGCGATCGTCAGCCGCAATGCGGAGGTCGAGGAAACCGGGCTCGGCGCCGGCGTGCTCAATCAGCCTGCACGCGGCATCGCCTGGCTTGCCAATCGTCTCTCGCAATATGGCGACGGCATCGAAGCCGGCCAGATCGTGCTTGCCGGTTCGTTCATTCGCCCGATCGAGGCGCGCCACGGCGATACGATCAATGCCGATTTCGGTCCCTACGGATCGGTCAGCCTGTTCTTTGCATGAAGGAGTAAGATATGCCGGCGCCCAAGAACCTCTTCAAGCAAGCCCTCAAGGAAGGGCGGGCGCAGATCGGCCTTTGGCAGGCGCTCGCCAATGCCTACACCGTCGAAATCTCAGCCGGCGCCGGCTATGATTGGCTGCTGCTCGATGCCGAGCATGCGCCGAACGACGTGCCGCTTCTCGTCTCGCAACTGCAGGCGATGAAAGGCACGGCAAGTCATGCAATCATCCGCCCGCCGATCGGCGAGACCTGGATCATCAAGCAGATGCTCGATATCGGCGCCCAGACTCTGCTCATTCCCATGGTCGAAAGCAAGGAGATGGCCGAGACCATGGTCAAGGCTGTGCGATACCCGCCGCATGGCGTGCGTGGTGTTGGTGCAGCCCTTGCCCGCGCGTCGGCCTTCAACCGCATTCCGGACTATCTGTCGACAGCCAATGAAGAGATCTGCCTGCTCCTGCAGGTGGAAAGCCGCGCGGGACTTGCAGCACTCGACGACATCGCCTCGACCGAAGGCGTCGATGGGGTCTTCATTGGACCATCCGATCTCGCCGCCGACATGGGCTATCTCGGCAAGCCGGGCGCGCCGGAAGTGCAGGCGGAAGTCGAAAGGGCACTGGCAAAAATCCAGTCGCACGGCAAGGCCGCCGGCATCCTGATCGGCGACCTCTCTCTGGCCAAACGCTATCTCGAGCTTGGCGCCACCTTCGTCGCAATCGGCAACGATGTAACCCTGCTTGCCAATGCCACGATCAAGCTCCTCGACGATTTCAAGAAGGCGGATGCCGCCAAGCCAGCTCAAGACATAAAGGTCTATTGATCGCAAACGCTACCTCCCCGGCATCGCGTGACCTTGCGCCTCATCACGCAAATTTCGGTACAGAGAAAGCGTTGTGCACGCTCAGTCAAAACGGACTGCACAGCTGGACGCGACGCCTCCGCACGCATCGGTCATCATGAACCGGAAAGCTAAGAGGAGGAAACATGCGTTTCAGGAACAAAACCGCCCTGGTCACCGGCGGCGGCACAGGCATCGGCGCGGCAGTCGCGCGCCGCATTAGGCAGGAAGGCGGCAATGTCGCGCTGGTCGGGCGTCGCCCTGAGCCGCTTCGCGCCGTTGCAGATGAAATCGGCGCCACCATCGTCGTGGCCGACGCCGCCGATGGCGCCGCGATGAAGGCAGCCGTGGAGAAAGTGATCGAGACCCATGGCGGCCTCGATATTCTGATTGCCAATGCCGGCGGCCATGGCGTCGGGCCGACGGTCAGCATGTCCGACGAGACCTGGGATCTCGCCGTGCGTCTCAACCTCAATACCGCCTTCGTCAGCGCCCGCGAATCCCTGCCGCATCTCATCAAGAACCAGGGAAATATCGTCGTTCTCGCCTCGATCGCCGGGCTTTTTGCCGGTCCGGATGCGGCCGGCTACGTCACGATGAAGCATGGCTGCATCGGGCTCGCGAAATCGCTGGCGCGCGACTACGGCCGCAAGGGCGTACGCACCAACACCGTCTGCCCGGGCTGGGTGACGACCGCCATGGCCGACGAGCAGATGGAATTCATCGTCGAGAAATACAAGCTGAACAGCATCGAGGAAGCCTATGCGCTCGTCACCAAAGACGTCCCGCTTGGCCGGCCGGCGACCGCCGAGGATGTCGCCAATGCCGTCTGCTTCCTGGCTTCGGCCGAGGCATCGATGATCAATGGCGCAGTGTTGACGGTCGACGGCGGCGCCGGCACCGTCGACCTGCCGACGCTGGCTTTTGTGGAATGACGGGGAGGAAATACCGATGAACCAGAATCCGAAGGACTGGAAAACCTACGACGAATTTGCCTATGGCATCGATACGAACCGGCTGCCGGCAACGGAGGCCCTGACCGGCTCGTCTTACAAGATCTCGTTCGACGACGGCCGCACGCTGGAACTTGCCTTCGCCAAGGGTGAGGTCAAATGGTCCGATGGCAAGGAGGAAGGCATCGATCTCTCGGAGGTGATCGAAGTCGCGCCGAAGACCTATTTCGTCGAGATCATCTTTGCCGGCCGGCCCAAGGAAGCCGAGACGCTGATCCTCAACACCGAAACGCGCCGGGCGCTTTCCATCTATTCCATCGTTCGTGAACTCAAGGATTCTGTCGGCGAGCCGCAGGTCGCGCAGATCTTCCGCCCGGGCGTCATCGAGGGTGGTACAGCAAGCGGGCCGGTGCCGCATGAAAGCCGCGATCTGATCGGGCTTAGGGCGCACTTCACCTACAGCCCCAATCACGTCTACGAGCACACCTATCTCTCGTCGCAGCGCTATGCCTGGCAATGCCTCATCGGCGTGCAGCGCGGCCACGGCGATGTCGATCTCACGACGACTTACAAGTTCGACGACAATCTCTACATCTTCACCTTCCGAGAGTTCAAGATCGCGGTCGCATCCACCTTCTTCTACAATTTCAATGATATGCGCTCGACAGGCAAGTTCCTCGGCATCACGGGCGACGGCCGTATCCAGAATAGCCCCGCCGGCGCCTTCATCCGCAAGGCTTCGATGACCTATTACCTGCCCGGCCAGGAACCTGTGTGAGGACCCCCATGCGCAAAGCATTTGATATCGTAAAGGCGCATTACGACGCCAACGCGCGTCGCGACATGGATGGCATGCTCGCAGACATCGCCACCGACTGCCGCTGGACCGAGATGGACGGCTTCCCTTGCGCCGGCACCTATGTCGGACCGCAGGAGATCTTCAAGAACGTCTTCCAGGCGCTCGGACAGGCTTTTGACGGATACACCTTCAAGCTCGAACGTCTCCTCGACGCCGGTGACGAAGTGGTTGCCGTTGGGGATTATAGCGGTACGAACAAGCAGACCGGAAAGGCCTTCAAGGCCCGTGTCGTCCATGTCTGGGGCGTCGCTGAAGACAAAATCCGGCGTTTCGAGCAGTTCACCGATACGCTGAGAGTAGCCGAATCCATGCACTGACCGTTGAGGCGGTCCGGCTCCAGCCGGGCCGTCTTGTCCTGTTCAGGGCATACGGACCTTGCGCCACTGCGACGGCGAAACGCCATAGCGATGGCGGAACGCCCGCGAAAAATGCGCGCTGGAGGAAAAGCCGAGCGCAAAAGCGATCCCGGATATTTCCCCGGCATAGCCGCCGGCTTCCCGCAGCTGTTCCGCGGCTTTCTGCACCCGCAGATCCCAGATATAATCCGAGGGAGTCAGGCGTTCGACCTCGAATGCGCGGTAGACGTAACGCACCGAGCAGCCCATGCGGCGCGCGATCATCGCCACCGTCAGATCCGGCCGTTCGAGGTTGATATCGATGAAGTGCTTGATCCGCTGCAGCAGCACGCCAAGCGGATTGGCGACGGGTTTTGTCTGTGCCAGATCGGCGCCGATCATGGTGCGCACGAGCTCGATCATGGTTTGGCCGACGCTCGCGCGCCTGGCCTCGTCGAGATGATCGATCTCGTGGATGGTCGAGTCCATGAGCGACAGAAGTATCCGGCACATTCCGTCTTGCTCGGCGTGGGCCGTGAAGGGTTGTGCCAATCGTTCCACGGCGGTGGCGGGCAGTGCGTGACGCGGCAATTGCAGCAGCAGCTGGCGGACCGGCGTGCTGTTCGTCAGCATATAGGGGCGGCTTGGATCGTAGATGACGACTGCATTCCGCGAGACGGGCGCGTGCGATCCACCTTGCGTCAACGAGGCGCTGCCCTCCGTCTGCACGATCAGTTTAATGGCGTCCGGATCACCCGGTGCCGCTGTCACGTGATCGCCGAAGACGACATGCCGATCCGCCTCTAGCCGTGTCAGCCGGCAAGCTCCCAGCATGGCAGACGTCATCCGGCTCTTCTCTTCGTCGGCGCTGCCGAAATCGAGCCGGACATTGCCGAAGAGATTGCGCGCCAGTCCCGCGAACGCTCTGCCGCTGACGCTATCGATATGCCTATGAAGTGCTGCGGCCATGATTGTGGTCCTCAAAAAAGGCGAGATATCTTCATCGCCTCAGCTCGCCAGATAAGCGCCATGCAGAATGTCCGGCTGCGCCTTCAACGTCACGGCAGCACCCGAAAAGACGAGGCGCCCGCGCTCCAGCACGAGTGCTTGGTCGGCAAGATCAAGCGCAAGATTGGCGAACTGCTCGATCAATAGGACGCCGATGCCGCGCACGGCGGCAATTTTCAGCGCCTCGGCCAGTCGCTTGACAACGGCCGGCGCCAGGCCGAGTGACAGCTCATCGACGATCATGAATCGTGGCTTGGCGATGAAGGCCTGCGCCATCGCCACCATCTGCTTCTGGCCGCCGGAGAGATCCGATGCCGATTGACGCCGACGCTCCGAAAGCTCGGGAAAGATCTCATAGGCATGGGCGAGACCCTCTCGGCGCGCGGCCGCCGATCCTTCAAGGGCCGCCACGAGGATATTGTCCTCGACGGAAAGCTGCCCGAGCACGCGATGCCCCTCGGGGACAAGTGCAAGACCGGCACGGCGAATGCGATCCGGTGAAAAACCTTCGAGCGCCGCACCACCGAGACGTACCGAGCCGCCGCGCGGCAAGACGCCGGCCATCGCCATGACCGTGCTCGACTTGCCCGCCCCGTTGGCGCCGAGAAGCGTCGTAATCTTCCCGACCGCGACTGAGAAGGAAACGTCATGAATAACACGCTTGCCGCCGCGCTCGACGACGAGATTTTCGACACAGATTTCGGATGTGGTGTCCATGTCAGAACTCCCCCAGATAGGCACGTCGCACATTGGGATCAGCCAGCACGGCCTGTGTCGGACCGAGCGCCAGTAGCTTGCCGTAGTCGAGCACCATAGTTTCGCTGCACATGGAGCGGATGAGATCGACGTCATGGTCGATGATGAGAACCTGCGCGCGGAACTCCGCCGGGATGCGCAACACCAGCTCGCGAAAGGCCTTGCCCTCTTCTTCAGTCAACCCCGCGGCCGGTTCATCGAGCAGAATGAGCTTCGGCTCGCCGACGACGCATTTCGCCAGTTCGACAAGGCGGCGCTGGAAGAGATTGAGGGATTGCCCGAGCCGATCAGCAACATCCGTCAGGCCGACGAAGGCAAGGGCCTGATCGACCGCGCGGGCATGATGTCCAGCGCCAACGACGTGATCGGCGATTGCGGCGATGTTGCCTGCAACCGTCAAGTCTTCCACCACCTGCTCCGTCTGGAACGAACGGCGCAGGCCTGCGCGCACCCGCTGTAGCGGCGTCATAGGTAATAATGCCCGCTCGCCGAGCGAAACCGAGCCCTGGATGGGCTTCACGAAACCGGAGAGCACATTGAGCAATGTGGTCTTGCCCGCACCGTTCGGACCGATAAGACCGGCGACGGGTGCAGTCAGGACCGCGCTCAATTCATTGATCGGCCGCACGCCGCCGAACTGCACGATGAGATTGTCGATCTTGATCATCGCGTCCTCCCCCGGGAAAGAGCGGCATTCAGCCAGGCGATGAGACCCGATATCTGCCCGGCAATGCCGGTCGGTGCGGTCGCCAGCGCATGAAAAAGGGCGACGCCGAAAATCCCGATCGTGACATAGCCGTCTATGCCGAGATCGGTGAGCAGCGCCGGCACGGCACGCAGCAGCAGGCCAGCGATGATGGCACCGTACCAGTTGAAGACACCGCCGACGATCGCAAGCGCGAAGAGGTTGAGGCTTTCGAAGGCGCCAAAGGCGCGCCCATCGAGCTGGCCGACATTGCCCGCCAGCAGTCCGCCGGCAAGACCGGCGAGAAAGCCGCTCAATGCAAACGCCCAGGCCTTGTAGATCAGCACGTTGACACCGCTTGCAACGGCAACCGTCTCGCCCTTGCGGATCAGCGCCCATGCCCGGCCGGGACGGGCAAGCTTATGCCATTGCGCGATCAGCAGACCGATCGCCGCCACTGCACAGACATAGAGGAAATAGGAGACTTCCCCATCGGCGATAACAGGCCTTGCCAGCATCGCGCGGCCGGAACCATCGGCCCGACCGAGGAAGCCGGGACCGCCATCCGGAAAACCCCAGGCGCTGATGACGATCTGGAAGGCGCCGGCGAGCATCAGCGTCACGAGCGCGAGATAAAGACCGCGCAGGCGCAAGGCCGGCGCGCCGAATGCCAACCCCACCACCGAAGCAACGACACCGCCGGCAAGCAGGCTCAATTCGAACGGCGGATGAAAGGCGTGGCCGACGCGAAGCGTCACCCAGCCGCCGACGCCGACAAGGGCGAACTGGCAAAGGGAGACAAGACCGAGCTGACCGTAGAGAATGGCAAGCCCGGCAACAGACAGCGACAGAGCGACAGCCGAGGTTGCCGCGGACAGCCAGAAGGAATTGGCAAGCAAGGCAACGACGAGCGAGAAGATCACCATCGTCACGGGCACATGAAGAAGCTGCTTGGGCAGACGCACCATCGATAGGCTTTCAGCTGTTGGGGCGATTGTTTGCTCCTGAATGGTCATCGGTCCTTCAACGCGGCCCTGGCCGTGCCTCCAAGAATGGTGACCGCGAGGAGCGCGATGATGAAAGGCGCTGCTGCGCGATACGGCGATATCCAGGCGATCGGCGTCAGCACGGCTTCGGCGATACCGATCAAGATGCCGGCAACGGCCGTTTGCCAAAGCGACTGCAGCTGGCCGAGGATCGCTGCGGCGATTGCCGGGATCACCAGCAGGGTGAGAAAGGTGCCCTGCAACCGGACGAGATCGGCCAGCAACAGGCCGGCAAACCCGGAGAAAATGCCGGTCATGATCCAGGCAGCGGTTTCCGTGTAAAGGATGCGCACGCCGAGAACCGCGCTGAGATCGCGATCATTGGCGAGCGCGCGCATATCCAAGCCAAGGCGCGTGCGGGTCAAAAGCAGCGTGATCGCCACGACCATGACGACGGCGAGGATGATCGCGATGATGCGCGTGCAGGTCAGGCGCACGGCGAAGAGAGAAACGAACATCTGGTCGGTCGGGAACTGAAGACGACGCGGCAGCTCGCCCCAGATGACGCCCATGATGGCGATCAGGATCAGCGCCGGCGCGAGGGTGCCGACAGCGCGCACGACGATATCGCGATGCGACAGCATGGGCGCGAAGACCCGCCCGTAGAGAAAACTGATCGCCGTCGAGACGGCAACGGCGGCTAGGATGGCAACGGCGAGCGGCATCTTCCACTCCAGCAGTTGCCAGGCGCAATGGGCTCCGATCGCACCGAAGGCTCCGAATGCGAAATTGAGAACGCCGGTCGCCCGAAACAGGACGACAAGACCGACGCCGGACAGCGCATAGACGGCACCGATCCCCAGCCCGGAAATGACGAAAGGTAGAAGGTTCATGGATCGATCCTCTACGGCGCTGCGCGCTTTCAGACACGCGAAGGACGCCGTAACGCTTTAGATCAACGCATCGAGCTTTCCGAAAATCGATCCCGATTTTCGAGCCGATGTGTAAGGTCGTTCGGCTCCGCGACTTTTGCCGCGAAGCCGATAGCAGGCGTCAGAGCTCAGTTGATGCCAGCAGACTTTTCGAAGGCACGGACGTCTTTCAGCTCCGGATCCGGCGACGGTGCGCAATCGGAAACGACTTTCCACTTGCCGCCTTCGCTGACAGCCATGCGCGTCGTCGAGTTCGCATTGTGGCGCGGCTGACCATCGCCGAAGTACCACGGGGCGCAGAAGATATCGCTCTTGAAATCCTTGATCCCTCGCACGGCGGCAGAGGCGGTCTCGCGGTTGATATTGGCCGGATCGAGCGTCATCAGCGCCTTTTCGGCAATACGTGCCGCAAGATAACCCGCCTGGGCGAAGGTATCGCGCGGGTCGGACTTCTGGCCGTACTGATCCATGACGGCGAGCCAGTTCTGATTGTCCGGGGTCTGCGCATTGAGATCGTTGAATTCCATGTTCACATAGAATTTTCCGTCCCAACCCGAACCGATGGTGGTGGGAACAGAGAGATCATAGGCAGAGGCTGCGCTGAGGAAGGTGATCGTCTGGTTCAGGCCCTGCTCTTCAGCCGCCGTCAGCAGCGGCACGGCCACGCCCTTCGACAGGCCGAGCACGATGACATCGGGCTTGCTGGAAGCTGCTTGCAGGATGATCGACGTGGCATCAGCCGACCCCGGATCCATCAGGATCGTCTGCGCGGCAAAGCCCTTTTCCTTCGCAAGCAGCATCACGCCATCGCAGGACCATGTGCCGACATTCGGGATGTTCGGGCCGATGCAGACGACGGACTTCGCATTCAGCTTGTCGAGCGCATAACCCATAGCACCAAGCATGGAGACACGCGGGCCGGCATTGGTCGGCGCATAATTCTCAGCGAAATAGCATTCACGCGGCACGCCGACGCCGGCGACGACAAGAATGCCCGACTTCTTGTAGAAATCGGCATTCGCCCCGCATTCGACATAGCTGGAATTGCCGACCATCAGCACGGCCTTCTCGTCGTTGACGAGCTTTGCGGCGAGCTGCGCGGCGATTTCCGGATTCCACTGGTCATCCTCGACCAGATACTTGACCGGCCGGCCCTTGATGCCGCCATTGGCGTTCAGGCAATCGAAATAGGCCTTTGCTGCCTTGGTGGAATTTGAGAAGTCGTCCGGTCCGGTCTTGCCGGTGATGGCGCCGATGATGATCGGCTCACCTGTTGCCGGCTTGCCGCTATTGTCGCCGCAGGATGTGGCCGCATGCGCGCTGAACGCAGACACGAGCATTAGAAAAAGGCTGATCGCCAGCCCTCTCAGATTGATAGGCATTGTCTCCTCCCAGTTGTTGTCCCGTTCCCCACGGGCTCTTTGCTTGCCCGATTTCCGGCTCAGCCGGAAATCGCCTTTCCAGTCATGAAGGCAGCGGCCTTTGCCGCGATCATCATCGTCGGGGCATTGGTGTTGCCGGATACCAGGGTCGGCATGACGGAGGCGTCGCACACACGCAGCCCCTCGATCCCACGCACCTTCAGGTCCGGCCCGACAACGGCCATGCGATCATCCGCCCGGCCCATGCGGGCTGTGCCCGCGGGGTGGAACACCGTCTTGCAGGATTGCCGGATGTAATCGCGCAGGGCTTCGGGATCCTTCTCGACACCGGGCTTCGGCAGCAGGCGGCGCTTGACCAGCTTGGCAAGCGCCGGCGCATCAAGGATGCGGATCGCCGTTTCGACACCGCGCACCAGAGTTTCAAGATCAGCGGGGTCGGACAACAGATTGGCATTAAAATCCGTCTGCTCGGTCGGATTTTTGCTCTTCAGCCTTATCCAGCCGCGTGAGCGCGGCCGCAGATAGCACGGACCGATACTCAAGCCGTGACCCGGCTCGGGGTCACGGTCGACGAAACCGATCAGAACAGGCAGAACATGGAACTGCACATCCGGCTGTCCGGTGCCAGCCGTATCGATAAAGCCGCCACATTCGACAACGTTGGACGTCAACAACCCGCGATGCGAAGTCAGATAACGCAGCATATGACCGGCGGCCCGAAGCCCCTTGTCATGGCCGAGGATCGAGATCGGCTCGCGCGTTTCGCCCTGCACCGGCACTTCCAGATGATCCTGATAATTGGCACCGACGCCGGGCAAATCCGCTACGACCTTGATGCCGAGCGAGGAAAGATGTTCGCCGTCACCGATACCCGACAGCTGAAGGATTTTCGGCGTTGCAATGGCGCCGGCGGTGAGCGCGATTTCGCGCGATGCCTTGAAGATCGTGCCGTCGAGCAGCTCGACGCCGACGGCCTTCTGCCCTTCGAACAGGATGCGAGCGACCTTGCGCTCCGTGAACACGGTCAGGTTCGGCCGCTTCTCTGCTTCGCGCAAAAAGGCTTGCGCCGAACTCCAGCGCCGACCACCATAGGTAGTGCTCTGATAGAAGCCGACTCCGGCCTGATCCGCACCGTTGAAATCGTCATTATGGGGAATGCCGATTTCGGTCGCCGCCTTGATGAAGGCTTCGCTCAGGGGATGGCGATGACGCGGATCGGAAACGCGCAAGCCACCCTTGCTGCCATGGTACTCGCCGTTCAGCCGCTCATTGTTCTCAAGCGAGCGGAAAGCCGGCAGCACATCCTCGTAGGACCAGCCCTGGCAGCCCATCTGTGACCAGGTGTCATAGTCGTTGCGATGGCCGCGAATGTAGATCATCGCGTTCACGGAGCTGCCGCCGCCCAGTACATTGCCCTGCGGCACGATGCTCGGCCGCCCGTTCAGGCCCTTATCAGGGTTCGAGGCATAGGGGTGAATGTCGATGCCCTTGCCGAGCACCTTGAAGAAGGTAGCGGGGATATGGATCCATGGGTCCGAGTCCCGGCGTCCCGACTCGATCAGCAGCACCTTATGCGCCGGATTTTCCGACAAGCGGTTTGCCAGCACGCAGCCCGAGGAGCCACCACCGACGATGATGTAGTCGTAAGTCGTCATGGCTCAGCTCAACACAGTCTGGATTGTGGTGAATTCCTTCAGTCCTTCCGCGCCGAATTCGACGCCGATACCGGACTGCTTCACACCGCCGAAAGGCGCATTCGGCTGGATCGTGCCGTGCTTGTTGATCCAGACCGAGCCGCATTCGAGCTGCAGCGCATAGCGCTTCGCCTTCTCCGCATCGGAGGACCAAACGGAGCCGCCAAGGCCAGCCGGATTTTGATTGGCGCGCGCGACCACCTCATCGATGTCGCTGTAGCGGATGATCGGCAGCGCCGGGCCGAATTGCTCCTCATCGACCAGGCGCACGCCGTGATCGACATCGGCAACGAGCGTGATCGGATAGAAATAGCCCGGGCGATCCATCGGCGCCCCACCGGTCAGGATACGGCCGCCATTGGCGCGCGCATCGTCGACGAGTTCGCGCACCTTGTTGAACTGCATCTCGTTCTGCACCGGACCGAGAATGCTCGCATCGTCCAGGCCGTCACCGACGACGATCCTGGAGGCGTAGTCCGCAAGACCGCGGCATACCTCTTCGTAGATGCTGTCATGCACATAGAGGCGCTTCAGCGCCGCGCAGGTCTGGCCGTTGTTGATGAAGGCGCCCCAGAAGAGACCCTCGACGATGGCCTTCGGATCGGCATCGGGCAGAACGATGCCGGCATCATTGCCGCCGAGCTCCAGCGTCAGCCGCTTCAGGGTGGCAACGGCAGAGGCCATGACCTTCTTGCCGGTTTCCGTCGAACCGGTGAAGGTCATCTTGGCGATGCCGGGATGGGCGGAAAGTGCGGCACCGATGCTGTTTTCGCCGGTGACGACGTTGACGACACCCGGCGGCAGAACCTCGTTCATGATCTCGACAAGACGAATGGTCGAAAGCGGCGTCAAGGGCGACGGCTTGATGACGACCGTGTTGCCGGCACGGACAGCCGGAACGATATGCCAGCAGGCGATCATCACAGGCCAGTTCCAGGGCGTGATCGAACCGACGACTCCGATCGGCTTGCGATGCAGCTCGACGCGACCTTCATTGTCATCCTGCAGGATCTCGACCGGCAGATCGAGTTCGGCGGTGTGGCGGGTCCAGGCGAGCGCGCCGCCGATCTCGAAGCGTGAGCCGAGACCATTCAGCGGCTTGCCCTGTTCACGCGTCAGGAGTTGGGCAAGCTCTTCACCATGCTCGCTGATTTTTTCCGCAACGGCACGGCAGGCGCTGGCTCGATCCTCGTTCGATACCTGCGACCAGCCTTTGAAGGCTTCCGTCGCGGCGGTAACGGCACGATCGAGATCCGCTTCGCTCGCAAGCGGCATAAAGCCGACCACATCGCCATTCGAGGGATTGGCAACCGGCGCATGATGGGACGTGGCAACAGGCTCGCCACCGATAAGCAGGGTATACTGCTTCACGACATTTTCCTCCCGTGACTTTCGGAAGGACTATGGCTGCTACCGCAAAACCCGTCTTGGGGAGAAACGCGCCTCGTCTTGGACTGAAGCGCAGATGGCGCTTCAGTCCAATCTATGCGCCGGCTCGGCAGCACGAAGCAGCTCGCTCGGCGCGCAATCAAACAGTTCCTTGAAGCTGCGATTGAAATAGGAAATGTCGTTGAATCCTGCCGAATAGGCGACTTCGGCTATCGTCGTCGGGTTACGCTGCTCTTTCAGCTGCTCGATCTTTTCGCGCGCAAACCGCAGCCGCTTGTCGCGAATGACCGTCGTGCAGGTCATGCCCATGCCCTGGAAATCCTGCTGCAGGGTACGGATCGAAACGCCGAGGCGCGTTGCCAGCCACTTGGCATTGAGGTCGCTCTCGGTGAGGTGCCGATCGATCAGAATATCGACCATCTGCATGCGCTTGCTGGCACTTTCATGCAGCGAATTCAGGCTCGCAGTCTGAAGGCCGGTCGAAAGGAACGCCTGACGCGTCGTATCGAACATCAGCTGCCGTAAAAACGGCGAGGCGGCTTCGCTGTCCGGCGTCGTCATCATCTTGGCGATCAAGGCCCGAAGCATCACCGCCATCGGGTCGCTGGCTTCCAGCTTTCGGGCGACGTCAAAATCGATCTTGCTCTCCGAATACATCAGCTGGCGCGGCAGGTGCAGCGAGAGATGATTGGAGAAGTGTCCGCGAAAATAGAAAGTGGTCGGCCGGGTGGAATCGACAAGAATACATTCGCCGACATCGAGGATATTCTGCTGACCGGAATGCTCGACGCCACAGACGCCCTCCAGCTGCAAGATCAGGAAAAGATGCTCGTTGGCATCGCGGCGAATATCGTCCCAATCGCGGTGGACATAATCGAGATCGTTGGAGACATGGGCAAACTCCATGCCGCAGACATCGATGCGGCTGGCCGTGCCGACAACGCTATCGCCGCGCTGCATCAGATGCGGATTGAAGCTGCCGCAAATGCTTTGAAGATCGTCCGCCCATTGCTCGTAGGGCGTCGGCGACCATGTCCGGTCAACCAGGCTGCGGTTCTGCAACAGGTCCAACTCCGCCTCCCAACAGTGTCAGCACTGTGGAAGACTGCTACAGATCCCTCAAGGCGTCAATCAAATACTTAACACATTAACGAAATCGACGAGGCGTTCATTCCTCGCCGCCCGAGCCGTTCTCCAATTTCAGCGAAGCAAGCTCTTCCAGCATGTCGAGAAGCTTTTCGACGCGTTCCACGCCGAAGCGAGCGTCGATATCGGCATAGACCTTCTGGCTCTCGGGCATGACATCCTCGACGATCGCCTGACCCGCCGCAGTAATCTGCAGCAGCACCCTGCGGCCATCGGCATCATCCTTGTGCTTGGTGATGAAGCCGCGCTCCTCAAGCGAGCGGATCATGCGCGTCAGGCTCGGCGCCAGGATGGATGCCTTGTCGGCCAATTCCGTCGCATCAAGCTGGCCGCCTTCATAGAGAACGCGAATGACGCGCCACTGCTGCTCGGTCACATCATGCGCCGCGAGGATCGGCCGGAAATGGCTCATGACAGCTTCGCGCGCGCGCAGAAGACCGATCGCCAGCGAGCGGCGGCGATCGCGCAGCGGCCGCTTCGTTTGTGTCGCCGTAGCGCCCTGCTCCGGACGCTGCTTGACATCACCATCTGTCTTATTTTGCATGTGTGCATATTCGCCTGAATTACGGTTCTCACTGATTAACATGAGAATCATTCAAAGCAAGGCGATTGCGGGATACTCTAACAGCTCGACGTTCCCAATTTCGACGGTTCAATTGCCGCACTCCTGCCGACCGCGAACGGGCGTCTCAACATTCCCTCGGACCTTCAGGGCGTTCTAGGGAGTAGCCGCGGGCAGAATAAATTTGTTGAGTATCGCATCACCGATCCCGTCTGCCGCAGGGTTTCCATAAAGCCCGGCATGAATGAGTACAACCATGTCAAGCGAGGGGATGATCACCAGGTGTTGCCCGCCGTAGCCGAAACCCGCAGCCCAATCCACTTGACGTTGGTTCACCAGCGAACGCCCCAGCCAGAACTGAAAACCATAGAAATATGAGCCGGGACCGTTGATCTGAGGCGTCGTTGCCTGCTGTATCCACGCCGCCGGTACGATCTGTTGGCCGTGCCATATACCTTTGTCGAGTACGAGCTGTCCGATTTTAAGTGTATCGCCAGGCAGCAACCGAAGCCCGGATGCCGCTACCGGTTCTGCAATTTGTGGATAGGGATGCCAATCGGCATGCGAAATGCCGAGCGGTTTGAACAGATTTTCCTCGGCCAATTGGTCGATCGTCTTCCCGGTCGCTTGATGAAGCACACAAGCAATCAGGGCAGCCGAACCACCGCTATAGTTCCAAACCGAACCCGGCGAATGTTGGACAGGCTGCTCGAGCGCGAAGCGACAAGGGTCGTCGGCACGATCCATGCGGGTTTCGCTGTTCTCCGGGCTGCCGTAAGGCAGATGCTCGTTCCAGGTCAGCCCGCTCGACATTGTCAGCAGATCGCGCAACGTGATGCGATCTTTCTCGGGCGAGTGAAGATCAGCATAGTTCGGAAGAAGTGCAAGAACAGGTTGATCGATGTCGCGCACCCAACCCTTGTCGATCCCTATGCCAAGAACCAGTGAAACGACGCTCTTGCTTATCGAGCGGAGATCGTGGGGGACCGAGGGTCCGAAGGTGACATCACCGAGCTGCTGCCCCCACCTCTCGTCGGAGCCGGAGTAGTATTGCTCGAAGATCAGTTTGCCGTGCCGCGCCACAAGAATGGCATGCACGTTTGTCTCTTTCAGGTCTGCGCCGCGCTGGACAAGGTTGCACAACAAGTTTGGATCGATCCCGACATCCGCAGGTCGCGCGATCTCCCAACCGGCAGCCTTACCACTTGGGGCTCCGCAATTTGCCTCGGCGTAGGCGTAGGCAGAAAATGCAAGCCCGAAGCAGAAGCTGAGAGTTAGAATTCGAATGATAGAAGCTATCCGATACATCATAATTGCAGCTCCCTTTTTGGGCTCAATGCGTTCTTGGTAAAAGAGGCACCGCCCATGAGAAGCTCCGCAAGAATACTCGCCAAGGGGGTCGAAATCTTTCTCAATTGCACCGCTAAAACCGCCGTGCACGGGCAAGTGTGCTCAACGCGTCGGACCTAAGGCACCTGCACGAGACGGCCGCTGCCTCTGACTTCGGAACGCCGCAGCACCGGGTGTCCATACAATTCAATATTGCCGCTGCCGCTGATCGATACGTCTGCATCGGCAGCAGCAGTGACCTCAGCATCACCGCTGCCGCGAATACGGATCTTCACGGATTGAGCGGCCAGTTCCTTGAGACGAGCGGTACCGGAACCGGAAACCTCCAAGTCGACCGTACGCGCGCTGCCTGTGGCGGTGACGCTGCCACTGCCGGATATACTCAGGCGCAGGTCGGTTTGATCCAGCTGCGACAAGGCGAGATCGCCGCTGCCGCGCACCTTCCAATCGGTGACGAGCGGCCCCGACAGGCTGACCTCGAATTTGGAGCTGGACCAACCCGGATTGCAATCCAGGCTCAGCCTGCCGCCCTGCAGCCTGACATGATCGAGAAGCGCTGGATCGCCGCTGATGACGGCCTCCGCCTTTCCGCCCGGCTGATACTGCACGGAGGCAGGAATATCGATCGCCAGGCTGCCATTGGAGCTGAAAGGCAGGATAACCTGCCGGCTGCCGGAGGCAGCAGATCCGCAACTGGACTGCATGCCACCCCACCAATGCCCTGCGTTTGCCCAATCCGACCCGGAAAGCCCGATACCGAGCGCTAGAAAGACGAATGCACAAATCAACCCGGTCGTCGCGACAGTCGCCAATTTCCCGTTCATTGTCCATTTCCTCCAAGGATGTGTAGTCCGGCGCTCAAGCTCGGCCTTCGTCCACTTGCGCCAAGCGGAAATGCAGGCGCGCATATTGCCCAAGCATGCGTATGCCCAAGCTCAGCCCCATCAGCAGCAAGGCACCGCCGCCCACGGAGCAACTCACCAGCCCGGCACCGATAAGCAAGCGGGCCAGCATGCCGACGGAAGGCAAGCCGATATGGAACAGTATGGTCGTAACGACGATCTTCAGACCAACGGCGCCAACGGCCACCAGTGCGATCGCAAGGCCGAGCGTGACGAACATCGCCGCAAACAACAGAGGCAGCAGGAAGAAGATATCGACGATAGCAAGGCCGGCCAGCGCCATCATGGCAGCCAACAGGTTCGGCACGCTCCAATGTGCCTCGAAGCGGCGCAGCCCGACATCCGCACGCAGCTCCCTTGCGATCCTGGCGGGATCGCCCAGCGCAGCAGAAACCTCCTCCTCGCTTCGGCCCGAGGCTTCGGATTCGGCAAAATGGGCAGCATAATCGGCCACGATATCGTCAACCTCGTGGGGAGGCAGGCCCGCAAGTCCCAGTCTCAGCGTGCGCAAAAAGGCTTCCCTGGTCATGGCAAATCCTCGAGTAGCTTGTCGACGGCGCCTGCTAGCGAACGCCAATCGCGGCGATGCGCTTCGAAAATCGAACGCCCTAGCGGTGTGAGCCGATAATATTTACGCGGCGGCCCATTGTTCGATTCGACGATGCGGGTCGCAACCAGTCCGTCGTTCTGCATCCTGCGCATCAACGGGTAGATCGTTCCTTCGCCCATGCCGACCGCCGCAACCAGCGTACTCGCAATTTCATAGCCGTAGCTTTCGCCCCGCGAGAGCACGGCAAGGACGCAAAGATCGAGTACGCCCTTTCGCAATTGAACTTGGATCGAGTCAGTCATGAACGCCTCAGCTTTACGGAATGAATATAACAAGCTATCTGTTTATGCAAGATAGCTGCCGCTAGAAGGTTGAGCCGCAGCATTTTTCGAGAACTATGAAGGCTCGGCGCTTGTTCATGACGCTACGCTCACCGCCCGATCCCCGGTATCCGTCTCTCGCCAAAGGAGTTGTTATAATGATCCGCCTCGACTTCATCCTTGTCGTCTTCCTATGTCTTGCGACCCCGCTGGCCCACGCCGCCGGCTTCCAGCAGATCGAAGTTCCGGGCGATGGTGCTCTTCCCGCGATCAAGGGAGGCGTCTGGTATCCATGTGGTCAACAACCAAGCGATATTAAGGGCGGCTCCCTCACCGTGACTATCGCCAAGGATTGTCCGGTTGCTGGCGAAAAATTGCCGCTTGTCGTCATTTCACACGGCAAGGGCGGCACGTTCATCGGCCACCACGACACGGCTGAGACACTGGCGGATGCCGGCTTCGTCGTCGTCGCCATCAGTCATCCCGGCGACAATGCCTTGGACAAGAGCCGGATCAACGACTTCTCGATCTTCGTCGAGCGGCCGGCCGATATCAAGCGGACGATCGATTTCATGCTCGGCCCATGGCCGGACGCCGGGAAGATCGATGCCGCGCATATCGGACTGTTCGGCTTCTCACGCGGCGGATATACCGGGCTCATCGCCATTGGTGCCAACCCGCATTTCGGCAAGCGCCTCAGAATGTGTGAGGGCAATAACAGCGCACTTTGCGATCAGGTCCACAAGGGCGCTCTTCCGGAACTGACCCATGACCTACGCATCAAGGCCGCGGTGATCGCCGACCCGCTCAGCGTTTTCTTCACGCCGGATAGCTTCAAGGCGGTGAAGGTCCCCGTGCAGCTCTGGGGATCGGAGCGCGGCGGCGACGGTGTAACGCCGGAAAGTGTCGTGGCGATAGCCAACCAGCTGCCGGAAAAGCCGGAATTTCACGCCGTGCCCAACTCACAGCATTTCGACTTCCTGCCTCCTTGCCCACCCGAACTGGCAAAAGCTATGCCGGTAATCTGTGCCGATCCACCCGCTTTCGATCGGGCCGCATTTCACCGGGAATTGAATGCCGCGACACTCGCATTCTTCCGCAAGCATCTGGTGAGTGCGCAATAGCCCGCTGACGCCCCGGCATTCGATATGGCGACCATCGCAATGGTTGAAACCAGCTCGCGAATCCGATCAGATCGAGGCATGATGAAAACGATACGGATAGCGGCGGCTTTGCTGCTGCGCCCCGATGGGGATTTGCTGCTCGTGCGCAAGCGCGGCACGGCGGCCTTCATGCAGCCGGGCGGCAAGATCGAACCGGAGGAAGCACCCGAGCAGACCCTCATCAGGGAGCTTTTCGAAGAGTTGAGACTTGTCGTCACAACGGAAGAGCTGGTGTTCCTCGGCAAGTTTCAGGCATCGGCAGCCAATGAGCCGGAGCATATCGTCGTTGCCGATCTCTTCCGCCTGCATGTCGGCAATATCGAAATCACGCCAGCGGCAGAGATCGAAGAAATCCGCTGGGTATCACCACAAGATCCGGGAGATATCGCAATGGCGCCGCTTACCGAGCATCATGTCCTGCCATTCTACCGGCAACAGGACATATCCACGATGTGACTGACATCCAACCCAGGCAAAGCGCAAGTCGAAAAAGCCCCACACTGTCCTTGGCAAATGAATATTTGAGCTACCATACTGCGCATCCGCCACTGGCGCGATTCGAATATTGTGATAAAATAAGAAAATAACATATTTAAACTTACATCTCCTGATATTTACTATGAAAATAAACCAACGACAAAGAATATCTAAAGTTCTGTCAATTTTTATTGAAAGCAAAAACAACTTTGGATACATAAATAAAAAACATTGCGTGAGGCCGAAAATGAAAAAGGAAAATACCGCCAGCCACGAAAGGTTTATTGAGCTCACAAGCAAGATTGTATCTGCCTACGTACTTCGCAATGCGACCACGCCGGAAGATTTGCCGAGGCTCATCACGGAAACTTATTTGGCACTTACAGGCTCTCAGCAGCCTGTAACGTCGGCAACCGCAGTGGAAAAACTGTTGAAGCCGGCTGTACCGATCAAGAAATCCATAACCGATGACTATCTGATCTGCCTCGAAGACGGCGGAAAATACAAGTCGTTAAAGCGGCATCTAAACAGCAAATATGGCCTCACGCCCGAAGAATATAGAAGGAAATGGGGCCTGCCCGCGGATTATCCGATGGTTTCCGCCTCTTATGCAGCCACAAGATCGACGTTGGCAAAGAAGGCTCTCCTGGGCCATGCGAAAAGCGTAACCGACATTCCTCCGGCGGTCGAACCACCACGGCGCCAACGCAAGGCCGGCTGATCCGGATCTTTTCGTCACGCGCCATAATCAAGCGATCCGTTCTTTGAACGGGCGATTGACTTTTATCTGAACAAAATTGATCGCAGGCGTTGGGACGCATCAATTCAACGCTGCGTTCCGGCAGCCGGCGTCGCATCCATCAGGGTGTTTCAATCGTCCTCGCATTGACGGTGATCGCACGACCGGCAAACCAACCGTTGATCGCAGCACCGAGACCGAGCAGCAGAAACAGGACGGAACTCCAGGCAAAGCTTCCCGTCCAACCATGAATCATGCCGACCACGAGCGGACCGATCGCAGCAAGCAGGTAACCTACGAATTGCGCCATGCCAGAGAGATGCGCGGCGACATGTGCATCGGGCGAACGCAATACGATGACAGTCAGCGCTACAGCGATCAATCCACCCTGCCCGACGCCCTGGAGTACCGCCCAGAACCAGACCGTCCAGAGCGGAGCAAAGAGCAGCCCCAGCAGGGCAATGACGGCAATTAAGCAGAGGATGACATTGATCGCCCGCTGATCCTTACCCTTAACGGCGATATGAGGCGCCACCAGGCAAGCAGCCGCCTGCACCATGACCGAGGCAGACACGATGACGCCAGCTGTGACACCATCAAGACCACGTTCGCGCAGGATGGGTACCAGCCAGCCGAAGACGCAATAGGCAAGCGCCGATTGCAACCCCATGAAAAGCGTTACCTGCCAGGCGATGCGATCACTCCACAAACCGGTAACGCGAAAACCAGTACGCCGCGCCTGGGTGCGCGCTCCGATCACCTGCGGCAACCAGAGAAGTCCGACGGCGAAAGCCGGCAGCGCCCAAATTGCGAGCGCGCCGCCGAGCGATCCACCAAGAGCATGCTCGACAGGAAGCGTAAAGCCGGCTGCGCTCGCAGCGCCTGCGCATAGCGCCATCGTATAGCAACCCGTCATCAGCGCCGCCTTATCGGGAAAATCGCGCTTGACTACGCCGGGCAACAGCACATTACCGATGGCGATGCAGGCGCCAGCCAACGCGGTGCCCAAGAATAGCAGCGAAATCGAGGAAAAACCCCGTAGCGACGTGCCCACCGCAAGCATGAAAATGACGCCCAGCAGGACACGCTCTGTCCCGATGCGCTGCGCGAGCCTTGGCGCAAGCGGTGAAAACAGCCCCATGCAGATGACAGGCAAAGTCGTAAGAATACTGGTTCCGAAGGCGGAGAGACCAAGTCCGGTCCGTATCTCCGGCAAGAGCGTCGATGCGCTTGAAAAAACTGGCCGCAGATTGAAGGCGATGAGCACAAGGCTCGCACCCAGCAGAAACCTGCCGATCGGCGACTTGCCTCCATGCGGCAACGGTGCCGGAATTTCATCGGCCTCGGCATCGATCAATTCGACGGAGGCGAGATTTTGCGAGAGCTTGGTCATGACATAAGCAACCGATCAAGAGTAGCGACGATGGGGGCCATGAAGCGGCGCACAGCTCTATCGGCCGTTTCGGGATTGCCGGCTTCGATAGCATCGACGATAGCGATATGCGCCAGCATATCCGGCTCGGGAATGCCCTCGCCCAGCGTCGCCTCGATGGTCTCAGCAATCGAGAGAGAGAAGAACTCGTAGATCTCGATCATGGCCCTGTTCTGCGAAGCCGCAACGACAGCTTTGTGGAAGGCAAGGTCACGCTCGATGAACGTAGCCTTGTTACCACCGGCATAGTTGCCACGGGTAACCAGCAAGGCGCGCAATTGCGAAACGACCTCCGGAGAATGGCGTAGCGCCGCAAGGCGGGCGGCCTCGACCTCCAGCGCAAGCCGAGCCTCGAACTGATCCCTCAACCCGGCACGGCGCGCCATATCCAGCGGCCGGCTGACATCCGTATTTGAACGAACATAGGTGCCGGACCCCTGCCGGGTTTCGAGATAACCCTGGGATACCAGCACTCTTACCGCCTCGCGGATCGTGCCACGGCTGACGGAGAGCATCGACGAGAGGGATGCTTCGTTCGGCAGCTTTTCGCCGACGAGCCAGCGTCGGCCGGTAATCTCGCTGCGAATTGCCTCGACGGCCGTATCCGCAAGCGTGGTTTTGGTCAGAGCACGCATGATTGGATCTCATCAAGTCATCAGATGACTTTATCACTTAGACAATCGACAGTCCTCAGTCAATCTTATTTTCAGCGAGACGAACGCTCGGCTGGCTAGGGCGATGTGGCGTCTCCGACGAAACCGAAAGCGAAGATGATAGGCATGCCTACCAGAAACCCCGGGCGAAGAATTGGAGCAGGTTTGGCGCTGGCCGGAACCTTCCGAGGTTGAACAATGCCTATCTTGTGGCGGGAAACCCCTATTTGATGGCACCCGAGCGGGCCATCATGGCGAGACCGAGCGCTGCAGCCAGAGAGAACGCCGCCGGAAGATAGAAAACGTTCGGAAGCCCTAGATAGGCAACACCGACACCCCCAACGCCGCCGCCAAGCGCACTGGCAAGCGCCGGCGAGCTCATGAAGATCGCCGAAGCCGTCGCGACCGCATTCGGAAGGAGCCTTTGGGCAACGATCAGCCCGAGCACCATATAGAGCCCCCAGACACCGCCCATCAGGATCTGGCCAGCAAACATGCCCATAGCCGTCGGCCAGGCCGCAAAACAGAGGTTGGCCATAACGCCGCAGATCGCGGCGACGCACATCATCCATAGAATGCCGATCCGTCGCGCCAAAAGAACGCTAAACGGCATCAGGATGAGTTCGATGAATGGCTGCGTTCCGATCACCGATCCCTGAATGGAAGGATCAAGCTTGAGCTGGTCTTGCATGTAAAGCAGTAAGAATCCGTATTTGATCGGCTCGCCAGCATAGACCAGCACGTAAAGGCCGGTGAAGGCCAGAAGCGGCAGCATCTCGGACCAGCCGACATGACCGACGGCATCAGTCTTTTTATCGGCTCGCTGTCTGGGCGTGGCCAAGGCATGCTGGGTTCCGAGCGGAATGATCTGCGCGAAGAAGCAGATCGCCGTTCCCCACAGCATGGGGCGGAGGCCGATTTCGACCGCGCACCAGGCACCCAAAAACGGCCCGATGACCCAACCGGCCGTCAAGGCCATTCGGATGATGGCGACCACGCTATCGTTGGCACCGGTTCCTTTCGCTTTGAGATCGTCATGAATGGCAGTGAACAGCTGCGATGTGGCCGATCCTGAAAAACCCAGAATGACTGTGCCGATCACGAACGGCATCCATGGCTTGGTGGAAAGCGCAATCCCCGCCCAGCCGAGGGCGCCGGCAATGGCGCAAAGCCGGAAAAGGCCGAAACGCCTGCCACTTCTGTCGGAATAGCTGCCGACGAGGTAGCCGGCGATCGGTGCCGTCAGGCCGGTCAGATAATAGAGCCCCGCCACCGGCAAGGACGCCCCGAGTTCCTTCACCAGGAAGAGGACGATTTGCGGCAACGAAGCCGATGTCGCAAGGCCGGAGAGAAACAGCGCAAGCGTCGCGCCGCGATAGAGTGGCGAAGCCCAAACCTGCTGGATCGCGGTGGCCCTGCTGGGGGTCGTCAAGGATCGCGCGTCCATAGCCTCATCATCCGTCATATCGGTTGCCGAAACGAATTCTCCGGCTGATCGGCACGCAATGATCCTGATCGATTGCAGCCAAACCAATCTCGGCCGCCCGATGGACAACATGCCTTCATCCCGGGTGCTGTCTATCCTTCCGCCAAAGCTGGCAAAGACGCAAATGGTTGCATCCGGACTTCCGCCCTCACGCCGGAGTTATCCACATCATTCATAGTACCAATGAGCGAGATCAAATCTCAGCCGGGCATCGCCCTTGAATAGGCAGCCAGGATGAAGCGCTCCGCCTGAAACAGATATTTCTCCAGCGCCTCGGCAGCACTTGCCGGCGCCCCCTCCTCCAGATGCGCAAGAATAGTCGCGTTCTGGCCGACATAGGGAGCATGCAGATATTCGGGATCGCGGATCAAGCCGAACACCAGACGCAACTCCAGCGAGATCTGCGCATAGAAGGCGGAAAGCCTGGGACTGTCCGCAAGCTCGACGATCGCTGCATGAAAGGCAATATCGGCGCTACCGACCTCCAGCCATTCGCCGCGATCACGATGCTGGACGGCAGCCTCGATGGCGGCACGCATCTTGTCGACGCTCGGATGGCGGTGATGTGCATTGGCAAGCGCCGAGCACTCGATCAGGCGGCGAATATGGAAGATATCCATGATCGTCGAGATGCTCGGCGTGGAAACGAAGACGCCGCGATTGGCTTCGTGACGCAGCACGCCCTCTTTCGTCAGCAGCCGGAAGACTTCGCGTAGCGTATTGCGCGAGACCTGCAGCTCCTCGCAAAGAGCTGCCTCGGACAGATGACTGCCCGGCGACAGCGTACCGCTGATCACGCGCTCGCGGATGCGGGCAGCCGTCAGTTCCGCCAGCGTCTGCCCCGTCTCTGCGACTGATGTCGGCTCGATGCTCGCAAGATTTGTCTGCTTCATTTGCTCTCCCGGCGCCTGCGCTCAATCGTCTCCGATGCCTGCCCGTATCAAGCATTTACTGGAAAGCGAGTGGAGCTCTCATGCTTGTCTACGGCTGTCGAACTGCCCCAACAGGAAAGTCCGTTGGACGATTTTATGCAGGTTTGTCCCCATTTTTGATTGGCAATACGAAAATTGTTGAACAATATAGACCAGATTGTTGTTTGATGCTATCTCATGCCCTAACAAATATAATGGGAACGCGGATACAGATGTTCATGAGACGCCTGTTTTGTAGAAAAACATCGCCTGCTTTTGCCGGGTCGCAATGGGTGTCCGCATGAGCGTGCTACGATCCGGCCCTGACGGCGATCTCGGCGAGCGCATCTGCATGATCGATGCAAAGTGTGACACGGCCATCATCCCGGACGCCATGAACGACCTGCCCAATATCGAGGTAAGCGCATGACGAATGCTACAGGCGACAACAAACCGCTTCTGTCTGTAGCGGATCTGACCGTGCGGTTCGGTGAAAACCGCGTGGTCGAGGGGCTTTCCTTTTCGGTCGAACCGGGCAGAACGCTTGCGGTTGTCGGCGAATCCGGCTCCGGAAAGTCGGTGACCTCGCTCTCGGTCATGCGCCTCGCAGACATGATGGGTGCGCGCTTCGAAACCGGCAGCATCCTCTTCAATGGCAAAGACCTGCTGAAACTCTCGCAGAGGGACATGCGCTCCGTCCGCGGCAAGGAGATCGCCATGATCTTCCAGGAGCCGATGACCTCGCTCAACCCCGTCTTCACCATCGGCGACCAGATCTGCGAAGTCCTTCTGCTGCACGAGAAGATCGGCAAGTCCGCCGCGATGGCTGAAGCCCGACGCCTGCTCGAAATGGTGCGTCTACCCGATGCCGAGGCGCTGTTGACGCGCTACCCGCATCAGCTGTCCGGCGGCATGCGCCAACGCGTCATGATCGCCATGGCGCTCGCCTGCCGCCCGAAACTACTGATTGCCGACGAACCGACGACGGCGCTCGACGTGACGATCCAGGCGCAGATCCTCAACATCATGCGGGATTTGCAGAAGGATCTGGGCATGGGCATGATCTTCATCACCCATGACATGGGTGTTGTCGCCGAAATGGCCGACGACGTCGTGGTGATGTGGAAAGGCAAGAAGGTCGAGGAAGGCCCGGTTCGCGAGATATTTGCCAATCCGCAGCACCCTTATACGAAGGCTCTTCTCGCCGCGGTGCCGAGACTTGGCAGCATGACCGGCCAGGATTTTCCGAAGCGCATGCCCTTGACCATTCTCGATGGCGGCGAGCCCAAAATCGTCGGCGAGGAGCGGGTGCAGAATACCGCCCGCTACGACCAGCAGCCGCTGCTGTCCGTGCGCGATCTCTTTGTGCGCTTCGATATCAAAAAGAACATATTCGGCCAGGTCACGCATCGCTGCAGTGCCGTCCAGAAGGTCGCTTTCAACATTCACCCCGGTGAGACGCTGGCGCTTGTCGGCGAATCCGGCTCGGGAAAATCGACCATCGGTCGCACCATCCAGCAATTGCAGAAGGCACGCTCGGGCGAAATCACCTTCAATGGCAAGAGCTTTGCCGCCATGTCGGCACTGGAACGGTTCCGCCTGCGGCGCGACGTGCAGTATATCTTCCAGGACCCCTTCGCTTCGCTCGACCCGCGCAAGACTGTGGGATTCTCGATTGCGGAACCGATCAACACCCACAGCATCATTTCCGGATCGAAAGAGGTGCGTCGCAGGGTCGATGAGCTTCTGGAGCGCGTTGGCCTGACATCCGCCCATGCCGATCGCTACCCGCATGAGTTTTCCGGCGGCCAGCGCCAGCGCGTCTGCATCGCCCGCGCACTTGCCTCCGATCCGAAGCTCATCATCGCCGACGAGGCGCTTTCCGCCCTCGACGTCTCGATCCAGGCGCAGATCATCAACCTATTGATGGACCTGCAGGCCGAGCGTGAACTTGCCTATCTATTCATCAGCCATGACATGGCCGTGGTCGAAAAGATCAGCCATCGCGTCGCCGTCCTCTACCTCGGCCAGATCATGGAGATCGGCAGCCGGCGGCAGGTCTTCGAAACCCCGATGCACGCCTATACGCAGCGCCTGATCTCGGCCGTGCCGATCGCCGATCCGACACAGGAGCGCAGAACCGCTCTCATCGAGGGCGAGATCCCCAATCCCGTCCGCCGCGTCGGCGACGAGCCACCGATCCTGGCTCACGAGGAAATCACTTCAGGCCACTTCATCGCCAAGAGTGCCTGAACGACCGCCAACCATAGCATCGATCTGAAGAGGAAACAGGTTCAATGAAAACAATGAAATGGGGATTGAAAACCGCTCTGACCGCACTCGTCATGTCGAGCGTCACCATCAGCGCCGCTCCGGCCTTCGCGGCGGGCAAGCTCACCGTGTCGTCGTCGCAGGACCCGGGCAGCTGGGACCCGATCGACACGTTCCTGGTGGCATGGGCTGCCGTCTCGACCAACATCTTCGATGGCCTCACCTATCGCGGCCCCGATCTCAAACTGGTGCCGGGCCTTGCCGAATCCTGGGAAGAACTGGATCAGGGCAAGCGCATCCGCTTCAAGCTTCGCCACAATGTCAAATTCCATGACGGCGAGCCCTTCAATGCCGAGGCGGTGAAGTTCACCTTCGATCGCCTGCTCGGCGAGCAGGGCGCCAAGGGACCGCAGCGCTCGAACTACACCGCGATCGAAAGCGTTGACATCATCGACGACTACACCGTCGACATGAAGCTGAAAACGCCCGATCCGGTGCTTTTGACGAAGCTCGCCGGCTATGGCGCGATGATCGTTCCGCCGAAATACATCAAGGAAAAGGGCGAGGATTACTTCAATCTCAACCCGGTCGGCACCGGTGCATTCAAGTTCGTTTCCTATACGCCGAAGGTGAACATCAAGCTCGAAGCCAATCCGGACTACTGGGGCGGCGCTCCGAAGCTTTCCGAGCTCGAATACCGCTTCATCAGCGAGCCGGCGACCGCCGTTGCCGAACTTCAGGCCGGCCGCGTCGATATCGTCATCCCGCCGACCATTCCGATCGGCATGCTCCCGGTCATCCAGGGCGACTCCAAGCTCGAAATCGCCAGTGTTCCCGGCCCGACAGTCGACGCGCTGCGCTTCAACACCCGCGATGGCATCACCGCCGATCCGCGCGTGCGCAAGGCGATCATCATGGCCGTCGACCGCGACACGATCGTCAAGTCGATCCTCGCGGGCCAGGGAACCGAGATCGTCAGTTTCCAGAACTCGCTTTCCTTCGGCTACGATGCCGATCTGAAGCCGCTTCCCTACGATCCTGCAGGCGCAAAGAAGCTGCTTGCCGAAGCTGGCGTGAAGCCTGGCGCTGCACTGCAGATCGACATTCGCGGCAATGACGCGACGATGAACGAAGTGGCGCAGGTCGTGGCAAGCTATCTGCAGATGGTCGGCCTCACCGCCACCATCAAGCCCTATGAAACCAACGTTCTGCTGAACGACATCATCCCGCAGGGCAAGACCGGCGCGATGTTCCAGCAGAAATGGGGCGGCTGGACCTTCGACTACGACAACACCGCCTATTCGATGTACCACTCCGGCGAAAAGTGGAATCCTTATGAAAAGGATGCCACGCTCGACAAGCTCTTGGAATCGCAGCGTCCCCTCACCGATCGCGCCGAGCGCGAGAAGGTGCTGAAAGACATCGGCAAGTATGTCGCCGACAAGGCGCTGGAACTGCCGCTCTACAACAGCAACGCGATCTACGGCGTCAGCAAGCGGGTCAAGGGCTTCGTGCCCGCACCCGATACCCGCATCAAGCTGAACGAAGTCACCGTCGACTAATCATCCAGCAGGACGCCGCCGGCTCGGTCGGCGGCGTCGTCCGAAAGCTCTCGGGGTAAGAACGTGGCCGGTTTTCTCATCAAGCGATTGCTGCAGGCGATTTTCGTCGTGATCGCCATCACTCTTCTCGTCTCATTCGCCATCCGCCTCACGGGCGACCCTGCCCTGATGATGTTTCAAGGCGGCGGCAGCATGACGGAAGACGATCTCGCGCGCATTCGCGCAGCGCTTGGCACGGATCAGCCCTTCCTCGTGCAATATTTCACCTTCCTGAAGGGGCTGCTGACATTGGATTTCGGCCGGAGCTTCACCGGCGGAACGCCGGTTTCCCAGCTGATTGCCAATGCCCTGCCGGCAACGCTGCTGCTCGCCTTCATCTCCATGGTCGTCTCGATCGCGCTCTCCATTCCGCTCGGGATCAAGGCAGCGACGGCACGCGGCAAGACGGCGGATCAGATCATCCGCGTTCTCTCGTTGCTCGGCCTCTCCTTCCCGAACTTCTGGCTGGCGCTGATGATGGTGCTCTTGTTCTCCATCACGCTCGGCTGGCTGCCCCCGAGCGGCATGGTCGGGATTTCGAGCTACGTGATGCCGGCCGTGACGATGGGCGTGATCCTGACGGCAACGAATGTGCGCCTGGTGCGGACCGCCATGCTGGAAACGCTACAATCGCAATACATCATGGTCGCGCGTGCGAAGGGCCTCAGCGAAAGCAAGGTGCTCTACAAGCACGCGCTGCGCAATTGCGCGATACCGCTCATCACCTATTTCGGCATCCAGTTCGGTGGCCTGCTGGGCGGCATCGTCGTCATCGAGCGCGTCTTCAATTGGCCGGGTCTCGGCACGCTGGCATTCGATGCCGTCGGCGCCCGCGACTATCCGGTCTTGCAGGGCGTGATTACCGTGCTGGCGCTGTTCATCGTCGGCGTCAACCTCCTCGTCGACATCGCCTATGGCCTTGTCGATCCCCGCATTCGCACGGAGTAAGCCGATGGCCGCCACGATCTCACGCCGTTCGCGTTTCTACAGTTTCGAATTCATCGTGGGAGCATTGATCACGGTCGTCATCTGCCTTGCCGTGCTGCTCTCCGACGTGCTCTTTCCCGGTGGCGCCGAAAAGATCGACTTGATGGCACGGCTCGCAAGACCCTTTGCCAGCCTCGCTCACCCCTTCGGCACCGACCCGCTCGGGCGCGATGTACTTGCCCGCGTCGTCGCAGGCGGCAAGATATCGCTGACCGTCGGCCTGACTTCGGTCATTGGCGGCGTGGTTCTTGGCGTGCTGGTCGGCCTTGCGGCGGGCTACTACCGCGGCATCTGGGACATGTTGCTGATGCGCTTTGCCGACATCCAGCTCGCCATGCCCTTCATTCTCCTCGCTATCACCTTCATCGCCATCGTCGGCGGCAGCCTGACCAACACGATCATCCTGCTGATCGTGTCGCAATGGGTGCAATATGCCCGCCTCGTACGCGGCTCGGTGCTCAGCCTGCGCGAGCGCGAGTTTATTCTGTCGGCACGTGCGATCGGCGTCAAAGACTGGCGCATCATCTTCCAGCATCTGCTGCCGAACCTTGTCGGGCCGGTGATCGTGCTGATGACGCTGAACATCGCCAACAACATCCTGCTTGAAAGCAGCCTCACTTTTCTCGGGCTGGGCGTAGATCCCACTATCCCGAGCTGGGGCGGCATGCTGGCCGACGGACGAACCTATCTGCAGACCGCGTGGTGGGTGAGCCTCTTTCCTGGCCTCGCAATCCTTTTGACTGTGCTTGGCCTCAATCTCCTCGGCGACTGGCTGCGCGACAGCCTCGACCCGACTGGCAGAACGACAAGGTAAGACATCATGACCCTGATTTTCGAGAAACGTTTCGAGCGCACGCTCTCGCGCCTTGTCGCCGATGCCAAACCCGATCAGAATTTCGAGGCCTGGACCTTCGATGACAAAGAAAGCCGCCAGCAGGCAGAGCGCGAACTCAAGGAAAAGGGCGTAAAGGCGCGCATTCGCAGCGCCTACAAGCCGCTGGTGACCGCCTTCATCGAGGAGATTGATCTAAGGGATGTGGACGCGATCGAGATCCACTATCCGGTTCACCCGAATGCGCCGGACAATCGCTTCCGGCTGGAAGCCTATCCACTTGCGGCGATGGTCGGAGACCGGAAGATCACCTTCATCGCGAGAGCAGATGGCGACTTTCATTATGATGCGCTCTTGAAGAGCAATGCGGCTGGTGAACGCCGGTTGAAGGTGCTCGTACCAAATCGTATCCATATCGATGCAGCTGGCGAAACGAGCGTTTCTCCGACCGGCTGGATCGTACGGGATGGCAATGCGACGGGCGAAAGGCTCGCCACGGACTATGAACAGCTCTTCGAAGAGACCATCGGCGCGATTACTCATTTCGACTGGGGTGCAAGCGAGCCCTATTTCGAAGAGCTGAATATCCGCGTTGCCCTGCCGGCGACGGATGAGGCCTTGCCTGTTGGCGATGAAGTGATGAGCCTGCGCGAGGCGTTGCATGAAGACTTCTATTTCTCGCTGCTCGAATTCTTCCAGAAGAAATCCGGCCGGCCGCTGGGCGACCGCGGCTTGAAGCCTGGTCAGATCGTTCCGCAGATTCTACCCTCCTCCGGCGAAATCTCCGTAAGAGTGGAGACGCAGCCGCTGACGTCGCATTACTGGGACGGAGCCGAACAGCAGCTCGAGACGGCAACGGAACCTTTAGCCGTGCTGCAGATCGAGGCCGAGCTTGACAGGATCGGCGGCGAAGCGTTTGAGGCCGCTACTCGCTCCGGACGCTCTGTTCGAGCACGCTATATCAAGGGCCGCGATGCTGCCGTAATGATCAGCGGCGGCCAGCACGCCAATGAGACGACCGGCGGCGCGGGCGCCCTGCGTGCAGCACAGCGCCTGGCCAAGATCAAAAGTGCCCATTTCACCATCTCGCCGCTGGAAAATCCCGACGGCTACGCGCTGCATCAGCGCCTGCGTCGGGACAGCCCGCGCCACATGTATCATGCCGCCCGCTACACCGCGCTTGGCGACGACCTCGAATACCGTACCGAAGAGAACGCCGGCCCATATCTCTTCGAGAAGAAGATCCGTTTCCAGGCGGAAAAGCTGAGCGGCGCGCAGCTGCATGTCAACCTGCATGGCTATCCGGCGCATGAATGGACACGCCCGCTTTCCGGCTACGTCCCACGCAATTTCGCCATGTGGACACTGCCGAAAGGATTCTTCCTGATTGCCCGCTATCATTCCGGCTGGGCGACCCAGGCGGAACAGCTTCTGGATAAGGTCACGAAGCACCTCGGCGCCATCCCGGGACTGCTGGGCTACAATGACCGCCAGATCGCACTGTATGAAACCCATGCCGGCGAAACGGGCTTCCGTATCATCAACGGCTTTCCCTGCCTCGCCAATATCGATGATCGCCACACAGTGCCAATGACCCTGATCACCGAATATCCGGACGAGACCATCTATGGCGAAGCGTTTATCGCCGGCCACACAGCCCAGATGGAAACCGTGCTTTCGGCCTATAGCGCCTGGCAGGAGATCATGGCTTCGAGCTAGAGCACGATGCCGAAAAGTGTAGGCGGTTTTCGGACGACATCACGCTCTACTTCTTTAATGCTAGAGTGGATTCAGATTTTAGGTCGAACAGACCTAAAATCATCCAGCTCTGGGCCTGGCCGATCGAATCATATCGAGGAGCGCGGTCATGGCGCTGGAGGTATAGGCGTCCTTCCTGCGCACGAAGAGCGTATCCACCAGCGACCGCTCCGGCGGGAGCTCGTGGATTGCAACCCTGCCCTCAGCCGCGGCGGCGGTAACGACACCCCTCGGCAGAAGAGTGACGCCGACGCCTGCCGACACGCAGCTGATGATCGTATCGAGAGAACCGAATTCCAGCGGTTTCGATGTGACGAGGCCCATATCGGCAAGAAGCGATTCCAATCGCTGCCGATAGGAGCATCCGATCTGGAAGACGATGGTCTTCAGATCGGCAATCTCGATTAAATCCTCCATTGTGTGGATGGCAGGCGTTGTCACGAGAACAAGCTCTTCACGAAAGATCACCTCGTGATCGAGATCGGGATGGCTGACGGGGCCTGCCACGAAGGCGGCCTCGACCCGGCATGAAACGACATCGTCGATCAACCGGCGGGTCGTACCGGTGGTAACGACGAGCCGCACCTGAGGATAGGTCTTGGCGAATTGGCCGAGGAGCGGCGACAATCGCAACGCCGTGGTCGTTTCCAGGCTGCCGATAGAAAGCGTCCCGCCCGGCGAGCCATCGTCGTGCGCGGCGGTACGTGCATCGGCAAGAAGTTTGGTGATGCGGCCGACAAATGGCAGAATGCGTTGTCCCGCCGGCGTGGTCGATACGCCCCTTGCGTGCCGCTGAAAAAGGCTGACGCCAAGCTCTTCTTCCAACGCCCGAATACGCGCCGTTACGTTCGACTGTACCGTATGCAGCTCCTGTGCCGCCCGGTTCATGCTGCCGTGCCGCGATACCGCTTCGAAAACCCTAAGATCGGATACGTCCATGGCTTACATATCTCCAATAGAGATAGCTGTTCTCATAACAAATCAATTTTTATGATATAGCTTGCGGCGTATTCTCTCAAGCACTGATAGCTGAGAGAATTCCCATGACTGACGCGACGACGCACGAAATCGACAGAAACCATCATGGCACCCGGAAGGCATGGCGTGCCATCCTGTCGGCATTCTGCGCCTGCCTTATCGGCATCGGCCTCGCGCGTTTCGCCTATACGCCGCTCCTTCCCGCCATCGTCGACACGCACTGGTTCGAAGCCTCTACGGCCGCCTATCTCGGTGCCGCTAATCTGTCCGGTTATCTGATCGGCGCATTGCTCGGGCGGACGCTCGCCGCGCGTTTTTCGACCGTCCTGACGCTCAAGGTCATGATGCTTGCCGCAACGGTCGCCTTCTTTGCGTGCGCCTTTCCCGTCAGTTTTGCGTGGTTTTCCGTCTGGCGCTTTGCGGCCGGCCTTGCCGGTGGCGTCCTGATGGTTCTGGCAGCGCCGACCGTCCTGCTGCTGATCTCGCCCTCTCGCCGGGGGCTTGCCAGCGGCGTGATCTTCATGGGCATCGGCTCCGGGGTTGCACTATCAGGCACACTGGTTCCCCTGCTCCTCCAACAGGGCTTGCGAGAAACCTGGCTCGGCCTTGGCGTCCTGTCGCTGCTGCTGACGTTCATTGCCTGGGGCGGATGGCCGCATGATGTCGCTGGCCACTCCATACCGACGCAACACGCTACGCATGTACCAAAACGCTGGACACTGCATGCGCTCTATATCGAATACGCACTGAATGCCGCCGGCTGGGTTCCGCATATGATCTTTCTCGTGGATTTTGTGGCTCGCGGATTGGGACAGGGCCTGCAGGTCGGCGCGGAATACTGGGTGCTGTTCGGCCTCGGCGCGACCATCGGCCCGATACTCGCCGGGCATCTTGCCGATCGCACGGGCTTTGCCGCAGCGCTGCGGTTCGCCTTTCTTCTCGAGGCCGTCGCAGTCGCCATTCCCGCCTTTGGCCTCGGGCAGGCCTGGCTCATCGCTTCGAGCGTGATCGTCGGCGCATTCGTAACCGGCACGGTTCCCCTAATGCTCGGCAGGATCGCGGAGCTGCTTCCGCACCACCCGGCACAACAGAAAGTCGCCTGGAGCCTGGCAACCGTGTTCTTCGCGCTGTTCCAGGCGGCAGCCGCTTACGGACTTTCCTTCATCTTCGCGCAAACCGGCGGAAACTACTACCTGCTCTTCTTCATCGGAGCCGGCGCCATGGTTCTCGCCCTGGCGATCGATCTCTCCGTCGCGATGTTTATCCGCACCCCACAGAAGCACGCCGCGGATCATGACTCATGACAACAGGAGAATTGAACATGACAGAACTTTTGACTGAGATTACCGGCAGCGAAAACATGATGGGCGACGGCGGTGCCCTCGATGCACTTATTGGCTTTTATCGCGCCTTCAACGCCGGCGACCTGGACGCACTCGCCGCCAATTGGGCGGATGGCGACAAGCCAAGCATGGACAATCCGATCGGGGGCATCCGGCGCGGATGGCCGTCGATCCGTGATGGCTATGGGAAGCTGTTTGGTGGGAAGGCGAAAGTCCAGGTCACATTCCACGATTTCACCAGCCAGGGCGGCGATGACTGGCATCTGTTCGTCGGTCGAGAGAAGGGAAGTTGCATCACCGCCGATAGGAGTGTCGAGCTTCGCATTCGCACGACGCGCTGGTTCACCCGGATCGACGGCGCCTGGCGTCAACTTCATCATCACGGCTCCATCGAGGAGCCCGCCCTGCTTGCTGCCTATCAGGAGATCATCTTCGGCGCACCATTGGATCGACTGGCGTAGATGTTGTCACGTGATTTTGGCCTTCCACGCGGTACCTTGCCCACATGGCGCCAAAGTTTCACGCGAGTTGGGATTCATGAGACATTTTCTGCTGTTGCTCGCCAGCCTGTCCATTATCTGCCTGGGGTCATTTGCCCCATCGGCATATGCCGAGGGATTCGTTCGTGCCGATCATCAGCGGATCGTCGATGGCAAGGGCAATCCCCTTATCCTGCGCGGTCTCGGCCTAGGCGGCTGGATGGTGCAGGAGGGCTACATGATGGGCCTTGCCAATCTCAAGGCGCAGCACATCATTCGCCGCCGCATATCCGAAGTCATCGGCGAGAAAAAGACAGAGCAATTCTATCGGTCCTGGCGGGAGAATGCGGTAACGAAAGCCGATATCGACGCGATGGCCAAATGGGGTTTCAACAGCGTGCGCCTGCCGATGCACTGGAACCTGTTCATCGAGGACAAGCACGGCAGGAACACGTCCAGGAACATTGTCTGGAACGAAGAGGGCTTTCGGCGGGTCGACGTTTTGATCCGCTGGCTGAAAGCCAACAACATGTACTTGATCCTCGACCTGCATGCGGCACCTGGCGGCCAGGGTCACGACATCGCCATTTCCGACCGCAATCCGAACAAGCCGTCGCTCTGGCACAGCGATGAAAACCAGGCAATGATGATCGCGCTGTGGAGCGAGATCGCCCGTCGCTACAGCGACGAGCCGACGATCGCCGGTTACGATCTGCTCAACGAACCGAATTGGGGTTTTCAGGACAGAAAAGACAAAGGTGGCTGCCGCGAAACCGAAAACCGGCCGCTGCGCGATATCTATCAGCGCACCATCCGCGCCATCCGCGCGATCGATACCAACCATATGCTTCTCATCGAGGGCAATTGCTGGGGCAACAACTATGCCGGCGTGCTGCCGATCGACGACCGCAATACGGCGCTCAGCTTCCACAAATACTGGACACCGACGACGCAGGAATCGATCGAACCCTTTTTGAAGCTCCGCGAACAATATGACATGCCGCTCTGGAACGGCGAATCCGGCGAGAACAACAATGACTGGTATGCGCGTGCTGTAGAATTGCAGGAAAAGAACGGCATCGGCTGGTCGTGGTGGCCGTTGAAGAAAATGGGCGCTGGCAATCCGCTGGAGATCAAGACCAATGCCAATTATCGCCGCCTGACCGCCTATCTCCGCGGCGAGGGCAAGAAACCTTCCGCCAGGAGCGCCTTTGCCGGGTTGATGCAGCTCGCAACCGACAGCCGTTATGACAGGAATATCCATCATCAAGCCGTGGTCGACGCTTTGATGGGACCTTCGCGCAAATCGGGCATGACCGAATAGGATCAGTGTCGTCCATTGGCGCGAGGCATCTCCATGTCTTCCGGAGTCCAGCTATCCCATCGCATGCCTGATGGTCTTCGAGAGACGCAGGAGAAACGGAGGCCGGGACGAGGCCACAAGCTTCCACGAAAGGATGGTCTTTGCCATATCCCGAGGCAGGACACCGATCGAGAGAAACCATCCGGCCAGCATCAGGCGACGCTTGCGCGATGCATTCATCCTGAGACTGGCAACCGCGCCGGCCGTGGCAAGGGAGAGCCTGGAATCATTCGCAACAGGATGTTGGTCCCTGTCGATGCAAAGCGATGCCAGACGCTCCTCGATATGGACGGGATCGCGCAGGCCGGCATCATCAGGCACATCCAATCCAATCTCCGTCGCCTGATCAGATAGGGCCTCCAATCGGCGGAAATCATGCGCTATGCGCCAACGCGCGCGCTGGCCGAGCCTTTCGGCAAAGACGGAATGATTGGCGCCATGTATGCGATAGGCGCCAAGGCAATCTTCGATGGAGGTTACCTCGCCATGGAGCGGTGCAACCGTGGCAAGATATCCATCTGCTCCCTGGCGAAACTCCGGCTCCGGCACCGGCATGACCTTCTCCAGCACCGAACGCCTGAATGCCAGACCGCTGGTGACCGTCGTCTGATAACGGCCTTTCCGAAACAATTCCGGAGTGACGTCACCGGAATCGAAAGGTAGTTCCACGGGTGGAAATATATCCTTTACATGCATCTGTTCGTCGACGATATGCAGCCTGAACTGCACCTGAGCTGTCTTCTCTTCCCAGGCTTCGACAACCTCCGATACCGCATTCGGATAGAGATAATCATCCGCATCGAGAAACAGCACGATCTCGCCGTGGCTGGATGCGAAGCCTGTGTTGAATGCAGCAGCATGTCCGCCGTTCACCTCGCGCAGACATGTCTTTATTCGCGAGCCATAGGAGGCGATGACATCAGCTGTCGCATCGGTCGATGCGTCATCGACGACGATGACCTCGGCGGCGGCGTAATTCTGTTCCAATGCGCTATCGATACTGCGCCTCAGAAAATGCGCGTAGTTGTAGTTCGCAATGACGATGGAAACGGGAGTGTGGTCTTGGATGGAATACATCGCATTGAACCTCGCAGATCTGCTTTGGTCGCGGCGAACCTTCTCATTCAGGTCCTGATGGATGGTGTCGATACTGGCTGGGATATGTCTTGACGCATAAGTGGTATTGCGTGATATGTCATGCAGCCGATGCTTGGATCATGTCGATCCGCCTTACTCTTCTGAACCTCACCAGTTTTATGGCTTTTGAATGACCGGCACGTATGATGTGAATGCCGGCCACCCTATTCATTCGATCGATTCTTACTTCACTTGATAACGTCGAGCCGCGGCAGAGCGCGAAAGATTGGGCTTCAGGGCCTGCTGCGCATCTTCGTAAGCCTTCTGCAGATCGACATCTTCGAGAGCGGGGATCGTCGCCAACTCTCCCTGATCAAAGCCAACCAGCGCAGCATCAACCATGTCCTCGGTCGACATGACGATCTCCGACGGCAGATGCTCGACGGAGACGCCAGCGACTGCCCAGAATTCCGTTGCAGTCGCCCCGGGCAGAACCGCCTGTATGCGAATATTCTTGTCCGCTAGCTCATGTTTCAGGGACTGGCTGAAGGCGAGCACGAAGGCTTTCGTGCCACCGTAGACGCCGTTCAACAGCTCCGGCGCGATTGCGACGATCGAGGCGATATTGATGATGGAACCGCCGCCACGCCGAACAAAGCCTGGCACAGCTGCATAGGTGAGCCGCATGAGTGCGGTGACATTCAGCTCGATCATCTGCTGCATCTTGTCGACATCGGCCTCCAGCAAGGGTGCCGCTCCGCCGAAGCCGGCATTGTTGACGAGAAGCGTGATCGCCTCATCCGTCCTCAGCACATGCTCCACACGACGCAGATCACTCTGGGAGCCGAGGTCCGCGGCAATCACTTCAACCTTACGTCCCGTCTCCGTGCGCAGCCGCTCCGCAATCGCCGAAAGTCGCTCTTCATTGCGCGCCACCAGAATGAGGTCGAAGCCCCGATGGGCGAGCCGATGCGCGTAGACGGCGCCAATGCCGGAAGAGGCGCCCGTTACCAATGCCTTGCCCGATGAATTTGCCATTGTTTCCATTCCTTGTCCTGAGGCGTCATTATCTCGCCTACAATGACAATACGCGCGAATGCCAATGACCCAAATGTCATATTCACCACGTTTTCAGACATCCAGAACGACGCATAATGGCCGGAACCATAGAAAGTTGATGCCGTTTGCGACCGATAATGCTACAAACACCTTTTCCAGCCGTGAGTTTTGCCATGCATTCCATCGGATTTCTCGTCTTTCCCGGCTTTCAGGTCATGGGATTCACCGCAGTGACCGCCTTCGAGGTTGCAAATCTGGCAAGCGAGAGGGAGCTCTACCGTGTCACGCTGCTATCGGAGACAGGAGGGCATGTCCGCTCGTCGGCAGGGTTCAGTGTCGAAACGGAGGCATTTGGCGATGCTGCTTTCGATTCTCTTTTCATCGGCGCGGCGACAGAAGTTTCGGCCACATCTCCCGCGATCCTCGATTATATCCGTCGGGCTGCAAAATCCGCCCGGCGTGTCGCGGCTCCGTGTACCGGTGCCTTCGCTTTGGCTGAAGCCGGATTACTGGATGGCCGCCGCGCAACGACACATTGGGTCTTTGCGCGAGAGCTGCGGGATCGTTTCCCCGCCCTCAAGGTCGATGAGGACAAGATCTTCATCATCGACGGGTCCATCTGGACATCGGCAGGCATGACCGCCACCATCGATCTCGCCCTTGCGATGATCGAGAAGGATCACGGCGAGGAGCTGGCGCGAACCGTAGCCCGAAAGCTCGTCGTCTATCATCGCCGCGCCGGCGGGCAATCGCAATTTTCGACGCTTCTCGAGCTGGAGCCGAAATCCGACCGCGTTCAACGCGCGCTCGACTTTGCCGGACGAAACCTGCGCAAGATCGTATCGGTAGAGGAGCTGGCGGAGGCGGCAAGCCTCAGCCCACGCCAGTTCAACCGCGTCTTTCGCAGCGAAACCGGCCAGTCCCCTGCCAAGGCGGTCGAGAACATGCGGGTGGAGGCTGCGCGCCTGATGATCGAAGACGGTCGCCATTCGATGGATGAAATCGCCATCGAAGTCGGCTTTGCCGATCGCGAGCGCATGCGCCGCGCCTTCCTGCGCGTGCTCGGCCAACCGCCGCAGACGATCCGCCGCAATGTTCGCGCATTCGGGTAGATGGTGAGCCCGGACAGTTAGCTGTGCATTCACCGATCTATGTCACAAGCCCGTAACAACCCCTGATTAGGGCGATAGCGTTCAACCTTAACGCGGGGGCGTATATGAAAAAGCTTATCTCCGTCATTGCAATGACGATCCTTTCCACGGGTGTTGTTTCGGCTGCCGACTATGTGTCCTATATCGACTATCCTCAGCCGAAAGACGAAAGCCAGGAATTCTACACCGCCATCGAAATTCCTGCCGGCAGCTTCACCAAATATGAAATCGATGCCAAGACCGGCCACATCGTCGTCGATCGCTTCCAATCCATGCCGGTCGCTTATCCGGCCAACTATGGCTCCATTACTAGCTCGCTCGGTGGTGACGGCGATCCGCTTGACGCCATCGTCTATACGCGCGAACCGATCGTTCCCGGCGCCATCGTCCGCGTGCGTGCAATCGGCGTGCTGAAGATGATCGACGGCGGCGAGGTCGACAACAAGATCGTTGCCGTACCCACCACCAAGATCGATCCGACCTACGATGGCATCAAGGAAATCTCCGATCTTCCCAAGCTGGAGCAGGACCGGCTGCAGGCATTCTTCCGCGTTTACAAGCAACTGCCTGACGCCCGCAAGGTCGTCGAAGTCGGTGGCTTCGAAAATGCGGAAGCGGCCAAGACCGAAGTTGCCGCCGCGATCAAGGCCTATAGCGAGAAGAAGTGAAATTGACCGAAAGGGGCGGCAGATGCCGCTCCTTTCGGATTGCTGCCTGGTACGGAATAAACCTTCTCGGAGCCGAGCGTCATTGCGCCCCCTCAATCGGTCAGCTCAAAGAGAAGTCACGCCCAGCGCGTTTGCGTATCGCGGCCTCATTCCGTTGCCTCGAAGCAACCCAATACAACGATATCTGCTGTGCGCTCTGTCGGCCGCGTCAATCAACATCAGTGGGTTCGGTGTGATGTAGCATAGAGTACCGGCCCATTCCCCAACTTCAATAGCCGCATAGTCTCTGTAACGGCCTCGGATCTCTCTTCCTGTTCGGTTCAACTCTTGTGATCGACAGTGTCGAGGACAGATCCGCCTTGATGCTTGTTTGAAGGCGCAGCCATACACCTTCGATGACATGAGCATGTTTCAAGCAAAGAAAAAGCCCGCGTGAAGCGGGCTTCCTAATCTTATTCTGCTGCGCCAGCAGCCTTCGTCTTGCGCGTGCGCTTCGGCTTGGCTGCCTCTGCAGCAGCCGGTGCGGGAGCGGCTACGGAAGCAGCCTTTGTCCGAGTAGCCTTAGGTGCTGCCTTGGTAGCAGCAGGCTTGACAGCGGCCGACTTTGCCACCGCTGCGGGCTTGATAGCTTTCGCCTTCGGCTTCGTCTTCGAGGCCGCTGCCTTGCCTCCGGTCTTTGCCGCATTCAGAAGTGCGACGCGACGCTGGCGGTTCTGCTCGAGAGCCTGCCGGAAGCCGGCATCATGCTCTGCGTGATAGGCGAGATCATCGAGAAACTCAGCCACGTCCTTGATCGCGTCGACGACAACATAGCTCAATCCACGACCGGCGTTGACCGAGTCACGACCGACCGTCACGCCAAAGCCACCGGGAACACGCTGAAACCAAGTGGAGCGCCACTTCTTGAAACCTGCCGTGTCTCGCTCGTACTCCTCCAGATATGCCTTCTGTTCCGCTACTCGAGCACGAAATGTATCAACAACATTGCGTGCGCCAGCCTTCGGCTTATCAGCCTTTTTCGAAGTCCATTTCTCAAGAAAGTTTGCCATTGATCCGATCTCTTCAGGTTAGCGTTCTTTGTCAAGCCGCCGTTGCTTAGGAAGCGATGACGAAGCTCCTCCGCATGGATGCCCGCATATATGTAAAGGATAGATGTATAATGGCAACATAATACGTCATTATTATCGATAAATCGGCCTCTACAACCACCTTTGGAGACCAGGCGCGCTCAAATTTTGCGAGTTTTCCGACCCGATTAGCCATTTCCAGACATGATCCGGAACTTCGGCAAGGCGTGCTGCGGCGCATATTTGCTCGAAATGTTCTATGGCGGCGCACAAACCTGCAGGTGTATCGACGAAGCAATTGATGCCGTCTCTGGCTTTTGCCGTCATTTTGTTGTCCGGCAAACTCATATGCGTTCACCTCTACAACACCGAGGGCGGAGATACCAACCTCCGCCCTCTGTCTGCATTCACCTCAGGATCACTCCGTGATCCCGTGAGTTCTTCTTTACTACGCCGCCTTCGTCAGCTCGCCGTGCGGATCGAGCACGAACTTCGTTGCAGCACCTTGATCGAAGCTCTCATATCCTTGTGCTGCATCTTCAAGAGAGATGATCTTGGCGTTGACAATATCGGCAATCGGCAACCTGTCGTGCAGGATTGCCTGCATGAGCTGGCGATTGTACTTCAGCACCGGCGTCTGCCCCGTAT
This sequence comes from Martinezella hainanensis, assembly GCF_900094555.1. Classification (GTDB taxonomy): domain Bacteria; phylum Pseudomonadota; class Alphaproteobacteria; order Rhizobiales; family Rhizobiaceae; genus Rhizobium; species Rhizobium hainanense. Next base: position 462,626 of record NZ_FMAC01000003.1, on the reverse strand, counting down.
GGAAGGATTGCGCCTTCGCCCAGCCGAGACCAAAGCGCAGGGACAGGCTGCCTTGCTTTGCAGCATTGTCTGCGGCACCAGGGTCCTCCGTCACATACAGTCCGGGTATGCCGATCGAACCAGCCGCTCGTGTAATCTCCATCATTTGATTGAGCACGATTGCGGGCTGTTCCCCGCCCGAATGACCACGCGCCTCGAAACCGACTGCATCGATCGCACTATCCACTTCATTGGTGCCGACGATCTCCGCGATCATATCGCCCAGACGATCGCTCTTGGAAAGATCGATGGGCTCGAAATCAACCTTGGCTGCATGTGCAAGCCGATCCTTGTTGAAGTCACCGATCATGACGACGGCGGCACCCAGGATACGAGCGGAAGCAGCAGCAGCCAGACCGACCGGTCCTGCACCTGCAACATAGACCGTGGAACCCACACCGACGCCTGCCCGAACAGCACCGTGAAAGCCGGTCGGCAGGATATCGGAAAGCATGGTCAGATCGCGGATCTTTGCCATGGCCTTGTCGCGACCGGGGAACTTCAGCAGGTTGAAATCCGCATAGGGTACCATCACGTAGCGCGCCTGGCCGCCGATCCAGCCGCCCATGTCGACATAACCGTAGGCACCGCCGGCGCGCGACGGATTGACCGTGAGGCAGACGCCCGTGTCCTGCGACTTGCAGCAACGGCAGCGACCGCAGGCAACATTGAACGGGACGGAGACGATATCACCGACATCGAGCATCTCGACATCGATACCCTTTTCGATGATCTGCCCGGTGATCTCATGCCCGAGCACGAGGCCGGGCATCGCAGTCGTGCGGCCACGAACCATGTGCTGATCGGAACCGCAGATATTCGTGGAGATCACCTTTAGGATCACACCATGTTCGATGCGTCGGCCGTCCGGCGCCTCCAGCTTCGGATCGTCGATATCGCGCACTTCGACCCTGCCGGGCCGCATGTAGACCACGCCTCTGTTCCCAGTCATGCCATCTCCTCCTTGATTGAACGCTTGATGATTGCCCGAATGTCGGACCTCTTCGGATCGGCCCGCTCCTCAACGGGCTGAACGGCGGCAAAATCGGTCTCGGGAGCGGCAACTTTCGTGCCATCCAAGCCGGCGCATGCGTGACTGATGGGAAGCTGTGCGAGATTGAAACGGGGCTGATCTCAGGAAACCCCCATTCACCTCTCAATCGCCCACCGCGATCAGTCAAGCATGCCGTCAAGGCTGGTTTCCGGGCTTCGGACCTGTCCATTGGGACTTCCCGACACCTTCCCGGCACTTCTGCCAGTGGCATCGATCAGGACATTCGATCCGCTACCATTGCGGGGGCAGCACCGGCCTGTGACCGGTTTCCCAATTATCCATCGGGACGCTTTCCGATGGCACCTTGAACATGTCCAGAAGATCACGGGAGGAGCCGTGTTGCGCATGAAAAAACGACATCGTCACCCAGCTGGGCGACATGAGATGCTTTCATTCCAGATGACGAGCCGCTGCCGGCAATCATGTCGTGGCAAAGGATAGAAGCGACCGCACCGCTTCTCGAATCGAGCCTGACCGACGCTATCTACACCGGCCAGGCTCAGAGATGATTAGGCTACTCGCTTCAAGGCATCGCCAAGCATGGAGACGATCGTTTCGATCTCAGCGCGCTCGATGATGAGCGGTGGAGAAAGCGCGATGATATCGCCGGTTACGCGGATCAGCAGGCCCTTCTGGAAGCAATCGACGAAGACGTCATAGGCGCGCGTGCCGGGAGCGCCATCGCGCAGCGCGAGTTCGACGGCGCCGACGAGGCCGAGATTGCGGATATCGACCACATGCGGCAGGCCCTTCAGCGAATGCAGCGCATTCTGCCAATCCTCGGCCAGCTCGGCTGCACGCGTCAACAGACCTTCTTCCTCGTAGATTTCCATGGTCGCCAGGCCGGCGGCGCAGGCGACCGGATGGCCGGAATAGGTATAACCGTGGAAGAGCTCGATCTGGTTTTCCGGGCCGGTCATCAGCCCGTCATAGACCTTGCGGCTGGCAAAGACGGCGCCCATCGGTATCGTGCCGTTGGTGATGCCCTTTGCTGTCGTAACGAGATCGGGAACGACACCGAAATATTCCGTCGCGAACGGCGTGCCCAGGCGGCCGAAGCCGGTGATCACTTCATCGAAGATCAAAAGGATGCCGTATTTGTCGGCGATGGCACGCAACCGCTCCAGGTAGCCCTTCGGCGGCAGGACGACGCCGGCGGAACCGGACATCGGCTCGACAATGACGGCGGCGATCGTTTCAGCACCGTGCAGGGCGACCAGCCGCTCCAGATCCTCGGCAAGCTCGATGCCATGAGCCGGAAGGCCCTTGCTGAAGGCGTTGCGCTCGACGTCGAGCGTGTGGCGCATGTGGTCGGCGGGGATCTGCGGGAAGACACGACGATTGTTGACGAGACCGCCGACGGAAATGCCGCCGAAGCCGACACCGTGATAGCCCTTTTCACGGCCGATGATCCGAGTGCGCGTGCCCTGCCCGATTGCGCGCTGATAGGCGATGGCGATCTTGAGCGCGGTGTCGACGGATTCAGAACCAGAGCCCGTGAAGAACACGCGATCAAGTCCCGCCTCCGCACCGCCCGGCGCATGTGCGGCAAGCTTTGCCGCGAAATCGAAGGCGATCGGATGCCCCATCTGGAAGGTTGGCGCAAAGTCCATGGTGGAGAGCTGGCGTTCGACCGCCTGTGCAATCTTCTTGCGGCCATGGCCGGCATTGACGCACCAGAGCCCCGCCGTTCCGTCCAGCACCTTCTTGCCGTCGACATCGGTGTAATACATCCCGTCGGCCGCGGCGAGCAGGCGGGGAGCCGCCTTGAACTGCCGGTTCGCCGTGAACGGCATCCAGAAATTGTCGAGAACAGGGGTGTTCGGATGGGTGATCTTGTCCATGGTCGCCTCCATTGCGCTATCTTTGACATCAGCGATTTTCCCGTTCCGAACAAGTCCTTTTCTCGCTACATTTAAGTCATTGATTTTACTTATATCACATGAGATGTTTTCGATATTTCGAACATCTGAAACCTGGAGCCACGATGTCCGTCGATATCGGCAATCGCCTGCGTCATCTGCGTCTGGCGCACAATCTCTCCCAACGCGAGCTTGCCAAGCGGGCGGGCGTTACCAATTCGACAATCTCGCTGATCGAATCCAATTCGGCCAATCCGTCCGTGGGCGCGCTGAAGCGCATTCTTGACGGCATCCCGATCGGACTTGCCGAATTCTTTGCCTTTGAACCGGAAGCGCCGAAAAAGGCCTTCTATGCGGCCGAAGAATTGGTCGAGATCGGCAAAGGCCCGATTTCCTATCGCCAGATCGGCGAAAACCTCTTCGGCCGCAGCCTGCAAATCCTGAAGGAGTGCTATCAGCCAGGAGCCGATACCGGCAAGGTACCTCTGGTCCATGAAGGAGAGGAAGGCGGTATCGTGCTCACCGGCCGCCTGGAGGTGACAGTGGATGACGAACGTCGCATTCTCGGCCCGGGCGATGCTTACTATTTCGAAAGCCGCCGTCCGCATCGCTTCCGCTGCGTCGGGCCGTATCCCTGCGAGGTCATCAGCGCATGCACGCCGCCGAGCTTTTAACGAACAAAAGAGCCTGGCCCGTCGATCATTCGCCATAGACCACAGGAAGAGACGCAGATGACCCCGAGATCCAGGAATTTGATCTCGAGCGGTCATCCACTACCGGATGGCTTGCTCGTGTAACTACCGTCACGCCGTCTGGGAAAGATGCCGCAGCGACCGGCTTTCTTCTGTCTTATCCGGCAGGCCAAGATTGGAGCGCAAGGTCGCATCGGCATATTCCCTGCGATAGACACCGCGCTCCTGCAAAATCGGCACGACCTTCTCGACGAATTCGTCGAAGCCGCCGGGCGTCAGATGCGGTGCGAAGACGAAGCCGTCCGCCGCGTCGGCCTGCACATAGCGATTGATCTCGTCGGCGATACTTTCCGGCGTTCCGACGAACTGCTTTCGAGCGGTGACGCGGATGGCAAGTTCGCGGATGCTAAGGCGATCCCGCTCGGCAATCTCGCGCCACGACTGCGCCGTTTCCAGCCGCCGTTTGATATCCTGATTGCTGGCGCGGCCCTGAACCAGGTTCTCTCCGGAAACATCCGGATCGACATCCGGCAGCGGTCCATCCGGATCGTAGCTTGAAAGATCCCGGTTCCAGACCTGTTCGAGAAACACGATCGCGCTCTTTGGACTGACCTGTTGCAGACGTATCGCTTTCTGCTTCTTGTCAGCATCCTCCTGCGTATCGCCTATGACGAAATTGGCTCCAGGCAGGATTTTCAAAGCGTCGGGGCTGCGATCATATTTCGCCAAACGCTTCTTTACATCCGCATAGAAGGCTTGTCCCGCCTCAAGCGAGCCATGGCGGGAGTAGATCAGGTCTGCATGGCGAGCCGCAAATTCTCTTCCCTCATCGGAATCTCCTGCCTGGGCGATGACGGGAGCGCCCTGCAGCGAGCGCTCAAGCCCCGACCGTCCAGCAATATCGAAATATCTCGACCGGATCGAAAAATCGCCGCCGCCCCAGATGCTTTGTGCAGCTTCGATAAACCCACGCGCACGTTCGTAGCGCTGCTCATGGGGAAGGTGATCCGCGCGACGGAAATTCGCGCCGGTAAAGGCATCGGGCGAAGTGACGACATTCCAGCCGGCACGTCCGCCGGACAGGATATCCAGTGTCGCCAATTGCCGGGCCAACACATACGGCTCATTGAAGGTGGTCGTCAGCGTGCCGATCAAGCCGACATGTTCGGTAATCGAGGCAAGTGCCGTCAGAATGGCAAGCGTATTCGGCCGGCCTGCAACATCCAGTTCGTGAAAGCGACCCTTCTGCTCGCGGATGCGCAAGCCTTCCGCCAGGAATATGAAGTCGAACTTTCCTCGCTCGACCGTTTCGGCAAAATGGCGGAAGGACGCAAACTCGATCTGGCTTCCCGCGGCCGGATCGCTCCAGACCGTGAAATTATTGACGCCCGGAAATTGGGCTCCAAGAATTACCTGCTTCTTCGTCATGGGACTCCCCTTGGAAATTCAGGCTGCGCTGGTATAGCGATTGCTGGCTGCCGGCAGGCCAAATCGACCTCTCAGCGGACCCGTAGCGACCGGGCCAACAGACGAGCGGCTCCTCAGCGCTGGAATAAGCTCGTCGATCACATATGCCGCCTGCGCCACGGGATCGCTGAGAACGAAACGAATACCGGTGATACCCGACCTGGCGAACTCACCAAGTTGCACCACATAGTCGTCAACCGATTTCGACGCGGCGTCGATGACGACGTCGGCGATGAATGCTCGCGCCCTATTCTCGTCCGCAGAGCGGATAGTTTCGACGACAGTGGCAATGTCCGGGCTATCCGGATGGACGAAGACGATATCGGCAGCCGAGGCGAGGGATGGGTCCTCCCCATGACGATAGGCTGCGGCGACCACTGGCTGCCCCTGAGGCGGGCGCGGCGTGATCGAGGGGCCGAGAACTTGAAAGCTGCTGCCCTTGAAATTGATGTAATGCAGCTTCGAGCCATCCAGAAATCGCTGGCTTTCCCTGTCTCGGATGACTGCCCCATCTTCCCAACTGTCCCACAATCCGCGAATGACGTCGACGACATCAAGCGCATCCTGACGCAAGGCGGAGCTTTCCGTTGCAGGAAAGCCATTGAGGGCGCCGATCGCTTGGCGGGCATGCACGGCACTCAACTCATCATGTTGCTGAACCAGGAAACCCGCCCTGCCCTCGCTTACGAAATCCAGCGTCGCAATGGCGGTCGAGATATGAAACGGCTCCAGGAAATTAACCGCAGCGCCGGGGATAATTCCGATATTGCTGCTGCGTGCTGCAAGCCAGTTTGCGAGCAGCACGGCATCCAGCCCATCTCCGTCGGGACGGGCAAAGCCATCTTCCAGCGTCACGAAATCGACCACTGTGTCGAAACGCGCTATAAGCGCCCGCCAGACATTTTTCTGCGCATCGCGCGGATTACGGGATTGCGCGGCGACATCTAAGCCGATGCCGAGCCTGAGACCATTTCGATGCGTCATGTGAAGTCCTGTTTCATGATGATTATGAATCCAAGCGCAGACTGCGCCGCCTGCCGGATTTGCTGATAACAATCGGAGACGCCATATCCGTCAGGCAGCGGAGGTTTCGTGAGCTGCAAGGCGGGCAATGATCAGTTGCTCTTGCGCAGCCTTCAACGCAGTCACGCGCGCCGTGGCCTCCTCAAAGGAGGCGGCGGGCGGGTAGATTGGAGTCAGGCCGGGTTCGCCCGTCCTTTTGCCGATGTGCTTTTCGAAAGGCAGAGAGCGATAGAAGCTCGGATCGACGGTCGGGTCGAAAAGAGGGCGATAGCCAAGCGATAGGTAGAAGGCTACTGCCTCCGGCTGGCGAAAGCCGGTACTAAGATAGGCCCTGTTATAGCCGAGTTGCCCGGCACTCTCCTCGAGCGCGACCATGATGCGGCGCGCCAGCCCTTGACGCCGGAGATCCGGATGCGCCCATATCCGTTTGAACTCGGCAGTTTCGTCGTCATGACTCATGAAGGCGCCACCGGCGATGGTTTGACCGTCGCGCTGCAGCAGGAGAAAATCGCCAAGCGGCGGAGCAAACAGGGCACTCGGATAGCGCACGATTTCCGCTCGCGCGCCGCCTGGGCGGCTGGCGGCGCCATATCTGCCATCATACTCGCTGGCAAGACCATCGATCAGCGGTTCCGCCGCTGGATCCAGCAATGACGACCGGACAATGATATCGTTCATGCATATGCCTCCAAACAATGTTCTGAAGGCTGCCCGGTGGACGGTCGTCAGGATCGCGGATCTTGCCGACCACTCTGTAAACTCCGCTCAGCGCTTCGCACGCAGAGCATGCATGATCGATAGTGCGCTTCGCACGGCACGATCTTTCATAGTGCGGTCGATGATTGAAACATCGTTGCCTGATTCATTTACCTATTAAAATTATAGATTATATCATCAAATTTGCGTCGTCTGAGGGGCTCAAGCCCATCTGTTTGATGGCTCCCGCAGCAAAGCCAAATCGCAAGCTTGAATCCGCATACGGCTTGGAGACGTCCGCCGCGTCTCTCGCGGCCTTCAGGTCGACTATGTTGCTGTTCGATGGATGGGCAGACAGACGATGCCAGGAAATCGAAATCGGCATTCCTGTTGATCTCTCCGGAATCTTTGAGCATCCATAGGCCAGCCGAGCAGCATGGCAATACGGATTTCCATGAGATCGATATAGAAGGAGCTCAAAGCCAAATGGTCGAATTTAGAAGAGCGAATGATGCCGACCTTCAAGCGGTCGTCGCGCTGCTGGCAGAAGATGATCTTGGCGCAGGCAGAGAAGACGCGAGCCTTCCTATCCCAGATGCCTATCGAACGGCCTTCGCAGCGATCGATGCCGATGCCAATCAATTTCTGGCCGTCGTAACGGACAATGGCAGTGTCATTGGCACCTTTCAGATCACGATCATTCCCAACATATCGAGATTGGGTGCGCTGCGGGGGCAGATCGAGGGCGTCAGGATCGACAAATCCCATCAGGGAAAGGGGATTGGCAAGCAGGCATTCGAATGGGCATTTGATTATTGCCGTTCGAGGGGCTGCATTCTGGTGCAATTGACGAGTGACAAGTCACGCCCGGCAGCACTCCGCTTCTATGAACAGCTGGGATTTGTCGCCAGCCACATCGGTTTCAAGAAAGCCCTCTGAGGCGCACCGCAAAGGCTTGTCGCGCGTGGCGTTTGCGAGATGCAGGGATCACGGCGCGCATTCGTCGCTGTCGGCTTCGTGCCGTCACACTCTCCCGATCATGCTTCCGGGAACGCGCGATGTGTCCTTGCGCGAGATGCAATATTGGACAAAGAGAACCAGCAGAACCGTGATCGCCAGGCAGAAAGCCAGGAAGAACATCGGTGCGATGGCGCTGCCTGTCGCATCCCGGATCCATGGGACGACATTCTGTGCGATAGAGCCGCCAAGATTGCCCACGGAATTTATCGCCGCCAATCCTGCTGCGGCACCGGCTCCCTTCAGAAAGTTCAACGGCAGGTTCCAGAAGACAGGCTGCCCCGCAAAGATCCCCGCCGCCGCCAGACACAGGAAGGTGAATTGCAGCGCATGATTGGCTAGAACGGCAGATGCGACGAGGCAGATAATACCTACCAAAGCAGGCCCGACAATATACAGGGTCTGCGATCTGGATCGGGCAGCCGCAGCCGGTACGACATAAAGGCCGACACCGACCAGAACCCATGGAATGATGTTAAGAAATCCATTCGTCAGGCTATCAACGCCAAAACCCTTGACGATCGTCGGCAGCCAATAGCTCAACCCATATGCGGACAAAGGAAAGCCGATGAAGCAGATGGATATGAGCAGCACCCTAGTATCCAGAAGTGTCGCGAGTGGATTGCGACCGTGACTATCGGTCCCCGCATCCTCCGATGCCAATCGCCGCGCCAGCCATGCCTTTTCGGAACTGTCAAGAAAAGCCGCCCGTTCAGGCCTATCGGGAAGCAGAAAGAGCGTAGCAATGCCGGCAAGCACGGCAGGAACACCGGTTGCCAGGAAGACCCATTCCCACCCTGCAAATCCGAACAGGCCATTAAGACTAAGAAGAGTTCCGCCCAGTGGTGCGCCGACGGCATTGGCAACAGCGCTGAAGATCATGAACAAGCCGACCATCTTGCTGCGATGCCCGGATGGATACCAAAGCGTCAGGAGATAGAGCACGCCGGGAAAGAACCCTGCCTCGCACACGCCAGGCAGGAAGCGAAGAGCGTAAAACATCGTCGCATTGGCGGTGAATGCGAGCGCGATGGTTACGACACCCCATGATACCAGGATACGCGCAAACCATTTGCTCGCGCCAAATCTGGTCAGCAGAAGATTGCTCGGCACCTCGAAAATGAAATAGCCGATGAAGAACAGCGATGCTCCAAGCCCGTAGGCATATTCACTGAGACCGAGCGCATCGACCATCTGCAATTTTGCGAAACTGACATTCTGCCGGTCGATATAGGCGATCAAGTAAAGAAAGCCCAGCCAGGGCATAGGTCGCCAGGTGATCTTGGCGACGAGGTCTTTTTCTGAAACCATCGATCTCCTCCTTTTATGATTCTAAATGAAATGAACTAATGGCTCTCGCGCGGGACCTTGGCGCCGCGTCCTCCGACCAGAAAGTCAAGGTCTGCACCGGTATCGGCCTGCATGACCGTTCGCACGTAAAGACCCTGATATCCCGACATCATCGGCGGCACCGGCTCGCTCCAGGCGGCACGACGTCTTGCGAGCTCGTCATCCGGAACGTCGAGAACCAATGTGCGGGCCTCGACATCGAGTGTGATGAAATCCCCTTGCTCGACGAGCGCCAGCGGACCACCGGCGGCGGCTTCGGGCGAGATATGTAGCACGACAGTTCCATAGGCCGTGCCGCTCATGCGGCCGTCGGAAACGCGCACCATGTCACGCACGCCCTTCTCCAGCAGTTTGCTTGGCAACGCCATGTTGCCGACCTCGGCCATGCCGGGGTAGCCGCGCGGGCCGGCACCCTTCAGAACGAGAACGGAATCCTCATCGACATCGAGGTTCGGATCGTCGATCCTGGCATGGAAATCCTCGATATTCTCGAAGACGACGGCGCGGCCACGATGGCGCATCAGATGGGGCGATGCCGCTGAAGGTTTGAGCACTGCTCCATCAGGCGCGAGGTTGCCCTTGAGGACGGCAATTCCACCGCTGTCGACGAGCGGATTTTCCCGACTGCGGATGACTTCGGGATTGTGATTGACGACATCGGCAATATTCTCGCCGACGCTTCCCCCCGACACGGTGAGCGCGTCGAGATGCAGAAGATCGGCGATCTCCTTCATCACGGCGGGGATGCCGCCGGCATAACAGAAATCCTCCATGAGGTATTTTCCCGACGGCATGAGGTCGACGATCGTCGGCACGTCGCGGCCGAGCCTATCCCAATCCTCCAGCGACAGGTCGACCCCGATGCGCCCCGCGATGGCAAGCAGATGAACGACGGCATTGGTCGACCCGCCGATCGCGCCGTTGATCTTGATGGCATTTTCGAACGCCTGCCGCGTGAGAACCTTCGACAGGCGCATATCCTCCCTGACCATCGCGACGGCGCGGCGACCCGTCATGCGGGCAAGGCGCGCGCGCCGGGCATCAACGGCTGGCCATGCGGCATTGGTGGGCAAGGCAACGCCAAGAGCTTCCACCATCGATGCCATGGTCGATGCCGTGCCCATGGTCATGCAGTGGCCGGGCGAGCGCGACATGGCGCTTTCGGCATCCATGAATTCCTGCCGGCTCATGGTGCCTGCCCTCACCTCCTCGGAGAATTTCCACACATCCGTGCCGGAGCCGATCGGCTTGCCGCGAAAATTGCCGTTCAGCATCGGCCCGCCGGAAATGACGATCGTCGGCAGGTCGCAGCTTGCCGCACCCATCAACAGCGACGGCGTGGTCTTGTCGCAGCCGGCCATCAGGATGACGCCGTCCATGGGATTGCCCCGGATCGCCTCTTCGACATCCATGGAAGCGAGGTTCCTGAAGAGCATCGCGGTCGGCCGCAAGTTGGATTCGCCGCAGGAGAAGACCGGAAATTCGAGCGGCAATCCGCCGGCTTCCAGAACGCCCGCCTTGATATGCGTGACGAGTTCCCGAAAATGTGCGTTGCAGGGCGTGAATTCCGAAAAGGTGTTGCAGATGCCGATGACGGGGCGACCGTCGAATACGTCGTCCGGTAGGCCGCCATTTTTCATCCACGAGCGATGGATGAAGCCATCCTTATCCACGCCGCCGAACCACGCCTGCGACCGTCGCTTTGAATCCTTGATCATGATTGCCTCTTTTGTATTATAATTTATATTTTTGTTATACAAATAGACGAAAGCGGTCAAGCGGAGTTGCGCTTGTGACCACAGACCGAAGACGCTAGACATGTCTCGATTTTTGGGAAAAGCAGATGGCCGGGATGAATTCGGACGCCGATGATGCGAGCCTCGGCGCGGGCAAGAGATACCACGATGCGATCGTGCACGCTTTGGGCGACCGGATCGTCGGTGGCCTGCTTGCGGCGGGAGCCTCCATCGGAACGGAGCAGGAGCTCTGCGATCATTTCGGGACATCGCGCACCGTCATCCGGGAAGCCATCAAGATCCTGTCGGCCAAGGGCCTCCTCGAAAGCCGCCCGAGAAGCGGGACGAGGGTGACCGATCACTCCGCATGGCTTCTGCTTGATCCTCAGGTTCTCGCTTGGAGGCTTGGCGCGAAGAGCGGCAGCGAACGAGCGCGTATCGACCTTTATGAACTCAGGCAATCCTTCGAGCCGGCCGCGGCGGAACTTGCGGCTGCGCGTGCGACACCTCAGGCGTTGCAGAAAATGAAACATGCCCTGCTTGGCATGACCCTCGCTTCGACGGCGGAAGAAAAGATCGAGCATGATCTCGCATTTCACACTGCCATTTTGGCCGCAACGGGCAACGCCTTCTATCTTGCCTTGGGGTCGCTGATCTCGGCGGGGCTGAAACATGTCTTCAAGGCAGGGCTGGAGCGGACGGCGAAGGAAGACGAGCGCTGGATACGCCGCCACCAGAATGTCTATGAGGCGATTGCCGGTGCCGACGGTTCCGGCGCGGCAGAGCAGATGAAGAACCTCCTGCGCGAAGCGCTGGAGGTCCAGAAGCTCGAGCCACCGCAGTCCGAAATCTAAAGGCAAATCAGCTTCGGAAAGATCCGAGCCTCTTCACATGCGAGGTGACGAGCTCCTCGCCGAACGGCGTCGGACGCATGGCAGGCGCCCGATCCTGGATCGTGAGCCCTGCTCGCTCCGCGAACAGCCGCTTGCCGTAGCACATAAGATGTTCGATCCCCTGCATGACGGCGACTGCAGACGGAAGCATGGTTCGATAGATCTCCTCGGCGCCGATCTCGTCTCCGGCGCGAAAGGCGTTGTATGCCTTGACTGCATAGTCGATGAGATCGGGGGCTAGAATATAGCCGGCGCAGCCTGCCCGCAGCCCGTCAAGCAATTCCAGGCCGCCCCGACCGGCGAAGACCGGCACGCCGTCGCCGATCGCCTGCATCAGCGCCTTGACCTCGACGGCCGATCCCTCCGCCTTGAGTACCCTCACATTGGGATGGGCGGCGCGTAGCGCCGCCAGATCCGGGCCTGTCAGTCCGCGCCCGAGAAAGGCGGGCGCGTTCTGGATCGCCACCGGCAGATTCGTCGCATCCGCGACACGGCCGAAAAAGTCGATATATTCCTTTGCTCCGAAAGAACCGACCGGCGGCGGCTGGAGTATTACCCAATCGGCACCAACCGCTTCGGCATGCCGCACCTGCTCCACCTGCTCGGCAACCGAGGTGCCGAAGATGGTGAAGGCAAGCGGCAGCCGGCCGGCATTGTCCTCGGCAAGCCAGTCCATCACGGTCCGGCGCTCGGCAGCCGTCAATTTGGAAACCTCAGTGGCAAGGCCGAGCGCCGCAAGCCCATGCACGCCTGCCGCCATGCAGATTTCCACCTGCCGCTTCATCCCCGACCTGTCGAGCTTCTCCTCTCTGTCGAAAAGAGCGTAGAGGATCGCGTGGATGCCATGCAGTTTCTCAGGTTCGAATGCCATCTTGAATGCCTTATTGTTTTGAAAGTCGAAGGGCCGGCGCACCCGTGTGGACGATTGCGATGCCGAGAAGGCCGCCTGTGATCAGCGCGGCAGCCACCAGCGTCAGCGCCACATCATAGCTCCCGGTCGAATCCTTGAGCCAGCCGATCACTGGCGGCAGGGCGAGGCCGGCGACGTTTGCCAGCGCATTGATGAGCGCGATCGATACGGCGGCTGCAATCCCCGAGACGAATTCAGTGGTGACAGCCCAGAAGATCGGAATGACCGCCCAGTTGAGCGCCACCGAAAGGACAAGCAGCAGATAGGCGAGGTGCGGATCCCCGGCATAGGTCGCACCGAGAAGGCAGATGCCGGCAAGGGTGAGCGGAAGCCCGAGATGAAGCGCGCGCTCGCCGGTTCGATCCGAATGCCTGCCATTGAAGAACATCAAGATGCAGGCGGCAAGAAACGGCGCCGCCGAAAGCAGGCTTACCGCCAGATTGCCGCTGCCGGACAGGTTCTTGACGATCAGCGGCATGAAGAGCGTGATGCCGATCGTGCCGAAGGCCTGAAGCAGCCAGAAGAAGGCAAGCATCCAGACGCGAGCGTTGGAAAACGCCGCACTCCAGCCTGCATGATGCGAGACAGGCGCCTTCTCCTCTTCGGCCGCGATGGTTCGCTCGAGGCCAGCCTGCTGCTCGACGGTCAGCCATGTCGCGTCTCGCGGGCGGTCGGGCAGAAAGTTCAATACGACAAAGCCCAGGACGATGGCGGGAATGCCTTCGATCAGAAACACCCAGCGCCACCCCGACAGGCCGAGAATGCCGTGCGCATTGAGCAGCAGACCGGAGAGCGGCAAGCCGATGACCGATGCGAGCGCTGCGCCGATATAGAAGAAAGACATGGCGTTTGCCCTGTCGCGTGATGGATACCATTTCGCAAGATAGAAGATGATGCCGGGCGTGAAGCCGGCCTCGGCCGCTCCGAGAAGGAGGCGCATTCCATAAAGCTGATAGGCGTTGGATATGAACGCCATGCCGGCAGCAATGATGCCCCAGCTGATCATGATGCGGGCAATCCAGCGGCGCGCGCCGAACTGGACCAGCAGCATGTTGCTCGGTATTTCGAAGACGATATAGGTCGCAAAGAATATGCCGGCCGCCAGCCCATACATCCGGCTCGTCAGGCCCAGTTCCTCGTTCATTCCGAGTGCGGCAACCGAGATGTTGGATCGGTCGATATAGGCGACCAGATAGAGCAGCATCAGGAATGGCAGGATGCGCAGATTGATGCGGCGAACGGCCTCTTCATTGGTTTCGAAATTCATTTCCCCCTCCATGACACTCATCGGCGCCTTACAAACATCATACCTTTAACATATGATGTTTGTAAGGCAACAAGCCATTTGCTTTTATCCGCGCATTCTGATTGGTCTCGGTGGCGATGGAGGTGAAGGACCGACGCATGACGAAGACAAAGCCGAACAGAACGACGGCTCTCGTGGAGGCTCTCGGCATCCGTATCGCATCCGGGCAGATAGCACCCGGCACCTATCTCCCCTCGGAAGGTGAGCTGGAGCAGGAATTCGGCGTCAGCCGTACGGTCGTGCGCGAAGCAGCGAAGATATTGTCGGCCAAGGGTCTGGTGACCGTCAGACAGCGCACCGGCACGCGAGTGGAGCCGCGGGAGCGATGGCAGTGGCTCGACGGAGAATTGATCGCATGGCTGTCGCGCGGACGGATTTCGCATGATGAGCTTATGGCTTTTGCCGAAGCGCGCCAGATCATCGAACCCGGAGCCGCCGCACTGGCAGCGTTGCGGGCAACCGACATAGAACGTCAAGCGATCCTCGACACCTATCGCCGCATGGAACGAGATCAGAACGACCCAGCGGCCGCCGTCGCCGCCGACAAGGCCTTTCACATGTCGATCCTGGCCGCGACGCATAATCCGGTGCTGCAGAGCCTCCGCCAGGCGATCGAATCCATTCTCGATGCCGTTTTCCCGCATACGGTCGGCGCGTTCACCGCCAACCTCGAAAACCACGCCGCCGTTGCAGAGGCGATTGCCGCGGGTGACTGTATCGCTGCCAGACACGCCATGGAGGCCGTTCTCGACCGGACGTCAGGCTTCCTTGGGCACGCGCGGGAGCAGGCGACATCATAGCCATCAAGGCTTGCCAGCCAAAAATGAGGACTGTGAGGACATAGAATTGACGGGGAAGGACCGGACCGCGAAAGGGGGTTCGCCCCTCGTAAACGGAACGCTCTCACGGCCGGTCCCAATTTCCTGCAGGCCAGGCCCGCAAGAGGCGGCGCTTTTGCGCGCCCATTGCGGCAATATATTGTCTAACGCTAAAAAATGGAGGCCAGACAAAATCGCGCGATATCGGTTCCCATTGTCGCCTCGCGCGTAGATAGTGGTCACGGACGCGCTCCCATCTGTGTCTCTCAATCGGCAAGGCGCCTTATGATGACCGCAAGATCCATCCCCCGCTCCGCTCTCGATACGCCGCGCCTCCGCTTGCGTCCCACGTCCGCGGCCGATGCGAAACGCGCATTCGAAATACAGAACGATTGGGCTGTGACTCGCATGCTGAGTAATGCCTCCTATCCCCCAAAGGAAAACAATATCAAAGACTGGTTTTCCAGCCATGAGCACGAATGGGCCGAAGGCTCCGCCTATCGCTTCGCCATCGAACAAGGAGAAAGAACGATCGGCATCGTCGACGTCGATGGCATTGTCGGCAGCACGGGCAGTCTTGGCTATTGGCTGGAGAGAGAGTCCTGGGGAAAAGGCTATGCTTTCGAGGCGGCACAGGCGCTGATCGGCTTCGTCTTCAACGAAGCTGGCCTCTCAAGGCTGGAATCCGGCCACGCATCCGACAACCCGGTCTCGGGGCGGGTACTGAGCAGGCTAGGCTTCCGCCAGGTCGGCAACAGGGAGCTTTTTTCGCGGGCACGCCGCGAAACCATCATCCAGTGCTGCTATGTGCTTGAGCGCCAGGCGCCGTGAACCCAGAGCGTCGAGCGGAGCCGCACTTCGCGCAACCGTAGTCCCGCTACAACTCGATTTCGTAGACCCGCTCATGCGTCGCGACGAAACCCTTGCCTTCCAGCGTCACCCAGCCGCGGAACATCCCTGGCGTATTATAGGGCGCGACGGCAGTGCCTTGAGCATCGATAGCCACCAGCCCGGCGCCGATCTGATGCGGCGCCAGATCATGGTTGATAAGCCCATCCGTCGCGGTCGCGATATCCTGCTTCAGATAGGCCATGCGGGATGCGATCTCGTGCCCGACGACATAGCGGATGAAAAACTCACCCTTGCCCGTTCCTGAAACAGCGCAGACGCCATCGCGCGCATAGGTGCCCGCACCGATGACCGGGCTGTCGCCCACGCGCCCGTCAGGCTTGTTGTTGTAGCCGCCCGTCGAGGTGGCTGCGGCAAGATGGCCGGCAGCATCGAGTGCCACGGCCCCGACAGTGCCGTGCTTTTCGTTCTCCGTCCCCTCGGTACCGGCTGCGGCATGGCGCTTCATCGCCTCCAGCGCCTCGACCCGCTTCTCCGTGGTAAAATAGGATTGCGGCTCGACCTGCAGCCCCTTCGCCGCGGCAAAACGATCAGCAGCGGGGCCGGTCATGTAGACGGCACGACCATCCTCCATCAACGCGCGGGCAGCCTTGATCGGATTGCGGATCGCCCGCGAGGCGCTGATGGCGCCTGCCTCCAGCGTCGTTCCATCCATGATCGACGCATCAAGCTCGTGCACGCCGTTCTCGTTGAGCGCTGCACCATGTCCGGCGTTGAAATGCGGGCTGTCTTCCATGACCACGACGGCCGCCTCGACGGCATCGATCGCGCTATCACCGGCCCTCAGCCGAGCATAGCCAGCCCGCAAGGCGGCAGCCAGGTCACGGCGCGCACCCTCCCATTCCTCCGGTGTCATGCTGTCTTCCGGCATGACACCGCAGCCACCGTGAATAGCCAGCGCGATTTTCGTCATTTCTTGCTCCGATCCGGTGTCGGCGCAACCTGTCTGCCAAACACCGCTCACCTCAACAACGCCCGATCGGTTTGACCGGACACACCATTTCAGCTGAAGGCGATATCGCCGATGACCCTTACTCTTACACGGCGCGCACCGCCAGGCAGATAAGCGATCGGGATATCTTCGACTTCGAGCGTATTCAGGCTTTCGCGGCTCGCGCCGGAAGCAACGGCGGCATCCTGCGCCTCGGCTTCCGCCTTGGCGATGGCTTCATCGCGGCTCAACCCCGAAAATACCTGGTCGACCTCGCCAGACACCTGCGCCATGGCGGCGCCGAGCGCATTGGCAACACCGGCATTCTCGACGCGAAGAACCTCCGACGCCCCTGCGATCCTTTCCGGGATCAGGAAGGCGCCACCACCGACAGCAATCAGCGGCACGTCCTCGGCCGAAGTCTTCATCTGATCGAAACTATCCGTCACCATGTCGCGGATGCGCTCGAGGCTTGCCTTGACAAAAGCTGGATCGAGATCCCGAACGCGATCCTTGTCCCCCATCTCGATCAGACCGGCGGCAACGGCGATGTCCGACGTCGTCAGCGTATTGCCACCAAAGACGCGCGCCTCCGTCAGAATGCGATAGCCGACCGAACGCGGACCGATCTTGCCCGTTTCCGGATCGATGATCGTTCCGCCGCCAAGCGCGATCGGCAACAGATCGGGCATGCGGAACAGCGTGCGTACGCCACCGATATGGACGATATTGTTGGCCTCGCGCGGGAAGCCGCCGACGAGGCACCCGATATCCGATGTCGTGCCGCCGACATCCACCACCATGGCGTCGCTCAAGCCCGTCAGGAAGGCGGCACCCCGCATCGAATTCGTCGGGCCGGATGCAAAGCTGTGGACCGGATTGACTGCTGCAACATCCGCTAGCGCCACCGTGCCGTCATTCTGCGTCAGGTAGAATGGTGCGGTCACGCCTGCTTCGCGCAACGCATCCGAGAAAGCCTGCACCGTGGTCCTGCCGAGCGACTGCAGCGCCGCATTGAGAAGCGCGACATTCTCGCGCTCCAGCAGACCGATCCGCCCAAGCGTATGTGACAGCGTGATCCTCGCATCCGGGATCACCGACCGGACAATCTCGCCAGCCTTGACCTCACATTCGGTGGTCAGCGGCGAGAAGGTTGCCGAGATGGCGATCGACGTGATGCCGGCATCGCGGATCTTCATCGCCGCTTCGCGGATCTCGTCCGGGATCATCGGCACCAGCGGGCTGCCGTCATATTCGTGGCCGCCATGAACCATGAAGATGAGCGGATCGACGGCCGCGCGCAAATCACTGGGCCAGTCGCACATGGGCGGCAAAGAAGCACCGGTCGGCAGCGCAATACGGATCGCGGCCACCCTTTCCAGCCGCGCCCGCTCGACGACAGCGTTGGTAAAATGCGTGGTGCCGATCATCACGGCGTCGATCGGCCGGCCGGATGCGTCGGCATGGCCGGCCACATGGCTGAGAGCCGCCTTCACACCCGACATCACGTCCTGTGTCGTGGGAACCTTGATGGAAGCGATGATCTTCTCACCGTCGATCAGAACGGCATCCGTATTGGTGCCGCCAACGTCAATACCGATGCGTTTCATGCGAATACCGATCTGAAATCAATGTCATAGCCGAAAGCACGCGGGCCGACGGCAGCGATCCCCGCGGGCGTGGTCAAAAGCTCCGGTGCCGGCAGAGCGACAACAGTCACGCGCTGGCCGTAGCGCACGGATTCCGTGCCGACCGCGCTGCCGGAAATCGTGTCGAGCAGGCAAAGGAGATCGGGTGTCATCGCTACCGGCTCGCCGTCACGGAAGGCGACCGCCCACTCGTTCTGGAAGGCGAGCTCCATCCGGGAGCCCTTGTCGGCGTCAATCCCCTCGATCACGGTCCGCCCCCGCAGGAAGCCGCCGGTTGTTTCGCGCGCCACATCGATCACCTTGCCGCGGAATAATTGCTTGCCGCCCTCGTGATCGAGAACCGCCTTCACCGGATCGTCGTGACGTGCGCGCGCCTCGATGACGGCGCGGCCGAGTTCCGTCGCCTTGGTGATCGTGTAGTGAATGCCCCAGTCTTTGACTTCGCGGCCCGTGCGCGGGGCCTTGCAGGTGGCGGCGGTCGAACCGACTTCGGTGCAGACCTTGCGTGAAATCCGCTCCATCCACTTCCAGGAAGCCGCCTTGGTGACGATGACCTCATTGTCGCGCACGTCGACGAGGGAAAGCGGATACATCGGCAGGTTGCCGATCGCGAACGAGGTCATCTGCGCCTCGGGATAGGCACGCCCCATGGCATCGGCGTTGACAACGGGCCGGCCGAGCATTGCGGCTGCGAGGAATGAGGACAACGCATTCGAGCCGCCGATCTCGACGCTCATGATCGCGCGGAAAGGTTTCCCGAGATAATCCTCCATGACCTCGACCGCACGCGCCAGATGCACGGGATCGCTGAGGCGCTCCTGCCCCACCAGGGGCGCGCCCATCTTCGAGACGACGGCAACCATATCGTCGTCGCCGAGCGCCATCGGGTCCATCACCTGCACGCGACGACCTTCGGCATAGAGCCTGCGAAGATTGAGCGTCGAAATATAGGGATTGCCACCGCCTCCGGTCCCCAGAATCCAGGCTCCCGTTGCGAGCGGCTCGATATTGTCTTCGGAAAATTCCTGAAGCATGTTTCACCTTCGGCAATAGCTCTCCCGACCCCGAATGGGGCCGGGTCTACGTCTTGTGCAGGCGAAGATCAGTTCGCCTTGCAGTCCCAATGGAAGTTCGAGAAGTTCAGATCCCAGCTCTGCATCGGGATGAACTCGTAGCCTTGAAGGCACTTGTTCGCCGCATAGCGCCGGTTCGGCGACACCGCCCATACGTCGGGCTGCAGTTCGGCGAGCTTTGTTTGCAGCTCCTTGTAGGTTGCATTCTGCTCCTTGATGTCGGTGGTTGCCCTTACCTTGTCGATCAGCGCGTCGACCTCAGGATCCTGCAGCCATTCCATCGACATCCAGGTGCCGGAAGCCTTGGAGTGATACTGATTGTAGAAGATCGCGTCAGGCGACGGATAGTTGGGCGAGATATTGACCTGTGTCGATGCGGGAGTGGTTTCCGGCTTCGACGAAAGCTCGACGATGCGGTTCCAGGGCTCGGGCTTGATATCGAGCGTGATACCGATCTGTTCGAGATTGGCCTGCATCAGCAGCGCAACTTCGGATTCGAAGGCGAGCGAGGCGACATAGCTGTTCACCAGCGTGATTTTCTGGCCCGCATATTTCGACTTGGCGAGCTCTTCCTTCGCCTTTTCGAGGTCGAAGACGCCGGGCTGGATATCGTCGTTGTGAGCATCCTTGAAGACGGTCGAAAGCGGGCCGGTCATGTCGAAGCCCGGATAGATCGCTTCCTGGATGGTCTTGTAGTCGGTCGCATAGGCGATCGCGCGCCGGACATGCACGTCGTCGGTCGGATAGACCTTGCTGTTCAGCTTGATGACGAAACCGCCGGCCGTCGTCGACTGCAGCAGCTTGTAGCCCGACATCTTGCCGATCGTTTCGTAGGTATCGTTGCCGAGGCCATGCGAGGAAAGGCCGAGCTCGCCCTTTTCGGCAAGCGCCTTGACGGTAGCATCGTCACTTGTCTGGACGAAACGCACTTCGTCGATCGGTGTTCCCTTGGTCCAGCCGAGGAAGTAATCGGGATTGCGCGCGATCACCATATCGGCGGAACGATTGTAGCTGACGAGCTTATAAGGGCCGGAACCGGCGGAGTGCTCGCCGACATAGGCTTCGCCCCATTTGTCGTCCGGTTTGGTGTTGGCCTCGATCAGCTTCTCGTTCAGCGCCATCATCAGCGGCGTGACAGCCATGAACGGCGAGAACTGGCGATCGAGCTTGACCACGACGGTCTTGTCATCAGGCGCGGTAACGTTGTCGGGCTGCACGAGGCCGACGACGAGGTTTGAGGGACCCTTGTTGATGCCGATCAGGCGCCGGATCGACCAGACGAAGTCGGATGCCTTGATCGGCGTGCCGTCCTGGAATTTGGCGTCGTCGCGAAGATGGAATGTGTAGGTCAGACCGTCCTGAGAAATATCCCAGGATTTTGCCAGATGGGGCACGATCTCGCCCGAAGGGCTGACGGTCGTCAGCGCGTCATACATGTTCACGATGGCCATGTAGCCCGTGTAGTCGGTGACCTTGGCCGGATCGAGCGAGCTGAAGATCTGCATCGTGTTGACGGCGATCGACACCTTGTCGGCCGCCGACGCTGCGACCGAGGTCAGCGGCAATGCCATGGCACTGGCAAGCAGCAGCGCCGTCAGACGCAGATTTCTGAAACCCATCTTCATTCTAGTTCTCCTCTTTGATGCGGGAACTGCCCCGCTTATGGTTAGGCTGCCTTTCGGCCTGGGGCCGGCAGCGGCGAATAGATGATGTCCGGATAGCCGAAGGCGGCCGGACCGACGACGTCGAGCGCACGCGCGCTGCGCAGCAGCTCGTGACAGGGAATGGCGACGACGGCGACGCGCTGGCCGTAGCGCAGCATTTCGGTGGTGATCGGATAGCCGGTATCGACATCGAGCAGCACGATCAGATCCGGCACGCAGACCTCGATCACGCCATCGCGGCGGAAGACCAGGAATTCGTTCTGGATCGCCACGTTTGCCGTCTGGCCGTTGCAATCGTCAAAGCCGGCAAGTTCCATATCGCCGATGACGAAGCCGCCGCGCAGATGGCGCTTCAGGTCGGTGATCTTGCCGTTGAACACCCGCCTTCCGCCTTCCAGCGCACAAACGGCGGCGATCGGATCTTCCTGCGCCTTGCGCGCGCGGATCACCGCTTCTCCGAGCGCGATCGCCTTGGTGAAGCTCTTCGGGATGCCGTATTGATGGACATAATGGGCCTGCATCGGCGCGGTCGCCAGCATGGCCCCGCCGCCCTGAGCGACCACGCAGGCACGCGCCATGCGTTCGTGCCAGACTTCCGATACGGCATGGCTGAAGATCACGGCATTGCCATGCAGGTCGCACATGACCGAGGGCGTGGAGCTGTGGCCATAGATCGAGAAGGTCGTCATCTGCATTTCGGGGAAGGCCCGGCCCATGCCGTCGCAATCGAGGATAGGCAGGCCACCGAGAGCGGCGGTAACGAGGGGGTTCATCGCATTCGCGCCGCCGATCTCTTCGCAAACAATGGCATCGATCGGCGTGCGGATGAGCTCTTCCATGGCGCGCAGGCAGCGCAAGCCCTCGCGCCCCTCGCGGATGCGTTCGACGCCGACAACCGGCGCACCGATGCCGCCGATCGACATACAAAGTGCATCGGGTTCGATGGCGTCGGTCGCGAGCACCTTCATCTCGTAGCCGGCCTTCATGGCTTCGAGAACGAGAAGCTTGCCCTGGTAGGGGTTGCCACCGCCGCCAGTACCAAGAATGCCCGCACCGATTTCCAGGGCATCGAGATCCTCCGGCGTCAGCCGGCGCAGAGCGGCATCATCGTATTTCTGCTTGCGCGCCTCAGGCATGATGCCCTCCCATTTCACCGACGACTTTGACGTGAATGCGCGTGGCGTTGCCGGGCAGATAGGCAAGCGGCGTGTCCTCGCGCTCGATAACTTCAAGGGTTTCTGCAAGCGCGCCGGCGGCGATTGCCTTTTCGCGCGCTTCGGCTTCGGCTTCGGCAAGCGCGCTCTCGCGCGTGCAGCCGTCGACGAGCGAGAAGACGCGATCCGTCTCGCCGCTGATCTGGGCAATGGCAGCGCCGACAGCATTGGCTACGGCAAAATTCTCAGGCAAGATCACCTCGAGATCGCCGATGCGATCGGGCATCAGGATCGAACCGCCGCCGACTGCGATGACCGGCACCGGCGTCGAGGAAATGCGGCTGCGCTCGACGCAGGCCTCCAACATGGAGTTGATTTTTGCAACCGCCGCATCGACCAAACCCTTGTCGAGATTGGCAACCAACGCGGCATCGCCAACTTCAGCCTTACCGGCGGCTACAGCGACGTCGGTGGCGGTCAGCGTCGACCCGCCGAAGCAGAGCGCTTCCTTGCGCACGCGATAACCGACGGACTTCGGTCCGACGATGATTCCCGCTTCATTGCTGACAACGAGCGACCCGCCGCCGAGCCCGATCGAAAAGACGTCGGGCATCCGGAAATTCGTGCGAACCCCGCCGATATCGACAGTCGTCGAGGCCTGTCGCGGAAAGCCGTGCGAGAGAGCGCCGACATCCGAGGTAGTGCCGCCGACATCGACGACGACAGCGTCCTTCAGACCGGTCAGGAACGCGGCACCGCGCATGGAATTGGTCGGGCCGGAGGCAAAGGTCAGCACCGGAAAGGCACGCACGACGTCGGCCGCCATCAGCGTTCCGTCGTTCTGCGTGATGTAGAACGGGCACGGGATGCCGGCGGCTGCAAGCGCCTTGCCAAAAGCCGCAACCGTACGAGCGGCAAGCGACAGCAGGCTCGCATTCATGATCGCCGCACTTTCGCGCGCCAGGAGACCGTGACGGCCGATGTCCTTCGACATGACGACGGGCAGGCCCGGGCAATGCTGCTGCAGGATTTCCTTGGCCCGCAGCTCCATGGCATCGTTGATACCGCTGAAGACGCAGGTCACAGCGGCAGCCTTCAGGCCCTTCGCGCGGATTTCGCCGGCGATGCGTATGATGGCGTCCTCGTCGAGCGGCGAAAGCTCGCGTCCGTCGAACTCGTAGCCGCCCTTGACCTGGTAGCCGTGATTGCCGACGATCTCGCGCAGATCATCGGGCCAGTCGACCATGGGCGGCAGACCGGCACCGGACGGCAGGCTCAGGCGGATGGCTGCAACCTCGTCCATGTGTCGGCGCTCGATCACCGCATTGGTAAAATGCGTGGTACCGATCATGACGGCAGCAATGCGGGTACGATCGATGCCGGAGGCCTCGATGACCTTCTCCAGCGCCTCGATCACGCCCGAAGTCACGTCCTCGGTGGTCGAGGCCTTGACCCCGGCCAGAACGGTCTTTTCCTCCAGGACGACAGCATCCGTATTGGTGCCGCCGACGTCAATTCCAACGCGATACACGTCAGGCTCCTCTTCGATCAGTCTGTGGTTTTGACGAGAAAGCGCTTGCGCTCTTCCTCGGTTACCGCGGGCTTCTGGCGCTCTTCCTCGTCGGTGACGACGGGGATCGCAGCGATCAGCGCACGTGTATAGGGGTGATTGGGTGCGGCGAAGACCTCTGGCGTCGGCCCTTCCTCGACGATCTCGCCGCGCAGCATGATGGCAATACGCGAGCAGAAATTGCGCATCAGCGACAGGTCATGCGAGATCATCAGATAGGTGAGGCCGAGCTCCTCGCGCAGCTGCAAAAGCAGTTCGATGACGGTCTTCTGAACGGACACATCAAGCGCTGCGGTCGGCTCGTCGAGGATCAGGATCTTCGGCTCAGCCGCCAGCGCGCGGGCGATCGCCACGCGCTGCTTCTGGCCGCCCGAAAGCTCATGAGGGTACTTTGCCAAATAGGATTGCGGCAGGCGCACCAGCTCCATGAGCTGTTTCATCCGCGCCTCGCGGGTCGGCCCATCCATGCCAATCGATTTCAGCGGCAGCGACAGGGTCTGCTGGACGTTGCGCTTCGGATTGAGCGACGTGCCGGGGTTCTGATAGACGATCTGCGTCAGCCGCTTGCCGCGCTCCGGTGCCGGCGCATCGATGGTGACGCTGCCGGACGTCGGTCGCGACAGATCCATGATGATGCGCGCGACCGAGGTCTTGCCGGAACCGGATTCGCCGGCCAATCCGAAGATTTCGCCCTGGCGCAATGTCAGGTTCACGTCACGAACGGCATGGAAACCCGGCTTCCTGCCATAAATCTTGTTCAGCCCTTCGACTTTCACAATCGGTGCGCGCTCGCTCTGCGGCAGGTCGGTGACGCGTTCGCCGTAAAGCGGCGGCACGGCCTCCAGGAGCGCCTTCGTATAGGGCTGGTGCGGCTTGGTCAGAATCTCACCGCAAGGGCCGGCCTCGACGATATCGCCGTGATGCATGACCACCACCCGGTCCGCGACCTTGCGTACAACGCCGAGATTGTGGGTGATCATCAGGAGAGCCATGTTCTCCTCGACCACCAGCTGGTTGATCAGGTTCAGGATCTCGTCCTGCGTCGTCACGTCGAGTGCCGTGCCGGGTTCGTCCGCGATCAAGAGCTTCGGCTGGTGCAGCAGTGCAAGCCCGATCAGGACGCGCTGGCGCATGCCGCCCGAAAGCTCGGACGGATAGGCATTCATAACCCGCTCGGCATCGGCAAGCTGCACGCGGCGCAAGACGGCGGCGATCCGCGTCC
Organism: Martinezella hainanensis; assembly: GCF_900094555.1. Classification (GTDB taxonomy): domain Bacteria; phylum Pseudomonadota; class Alphaproteobacteria; order Rhizobiales; family Rhizobiaceae; genus Rhizobium; species Rhizobium hainanense. The sequence continues at coordinate 437,591 of NZ_FMAC01000003.1, read as the reverse complement.
GACGCTCGGCCTTCGACGAACGGACACCATCACGCTTGTCGGCAAAACGCATGACGTCGTCGAGATGTGTGCCGATCTTGAAGACCGGATTGAAGGAGGAAAGCGGGTCCTGCATGATCAGCGAAAAAGCGGTGCCTTTCAGCGCCTCGCGCTCCCTCCGCTGCATCTTCAGGACATCGCGACCCGACACCGAAATTGTGCCTGAGCTGATGGAGGCATTCTTCGGCAGGGTGCCGATGATCGCTTTCGCCGTGACGGATTTGCCCGATCCGGTCTCCCCGATCAGCGCGACGCGCTCACCGGCGGCAACGGTGAAGGCGATATCACGCAGCACTTGCCGGGTTCGGCCGTAGGTGGTGAAGGAGACATTCAAAGCCTCGATCTTGAGAAGTGGCTCGGTCATGGCTTAGCTCTCCACATCGAACATGTCGCGCAAGCCATCGCCCAGGAGATTGAAGCCGAGCGTTACGTAAAAGACTGCAGCACCGGGGCAAACGACTTCCCACCAATAACCGGGCATGAACTGGCGGCCATCGGCAACCATGGAGCCGAGGTCAGGGATGGGCGGCTTCACCCCGAAGCCGAGGAAGCTGAGAGTGGCGCCGAACAGGATGACGAAGGCTGCATCCAGCGTCGTCTTGACGGAGATGACCGCCACGCAATTCGGCAGGATTTCGCGAAAGAGGATGTGCATCGGCCCGGCGCCGGCAAGTCGCGCCGCCTCGATATAGTCTTCGGAGGCAATCGACTTCGAGACGGAATAGATCAGCCGCGCATGCCAGGTCCACCACAACAAGGTAATCGCGATCATCGCGTTCATCAGGTTCGGCTCGAGCAAGTTCGACACTGCAAGCGCCATGACGAGCGGCGGCATCGCCAGCATGACATTCGTCAGACCCGTGATGAGCTTCTCGACCCAGCCGCCAAAATAACCTGCGACCAGGCCGAGCACTGTGCCGATCGGCACGGAAATGCCGAGGACGCCGATGACCAGCAGCAGTGAAACACGCAGACCGAAGACCGTGCGGGAGAAGATATCGCGACCGACCTTGTCCGTGCCGAACCAATGAGTGACATCGGGCGCTACATGCCGTGCGCGGAAATCGACGACGGCACCGACATGCTTCGGATAAGGCGTGAGCCAGGGTGCAAAGACTGCAAGCACGACGACCGATGTCAGAATCAGCGTACCGATCACCGCAGCCGGATTACGGCTGAAGCGATACCACATCATGTAACCCGTGCTCAGTCCGCGGTCGGAGGCATCAAGCATCTTCATATCGGCCATCAGCGTGCCTCCTTGCGGCGCAGGCGCGGGTCGATGATCGAGATCAGGACGTCAACGACCAGGTTCGCAACGATGAAAAACAGGCCGGCGACCAGCACGACGGCCGTCACGGCATTGAGATCCTTTTGCAAGATGGCGTTGAGCCCGTAGGACGCAAAGCCGCCCCAGGCGAACACCATCTCGATGACGAAGGCATTGCCGATCAGCGATGCAAATTCGAGGCCCATGATCGTCAATGGCGCGATCGAAGACAGCTTGAGGAGATAACGGAAGATGATGACCCGCTCCGGTACGCCGAAGCTCTGCAAGGTCAAGACATGGTCCTTGCGCTGGTTCTCCAGCATGGAGGAACGGGTGATGCGGGTAATCTGGCCGATACCGGCCATGGCAAGCGCAAAGGCAGGCAGCACGAGATGCTGGAGCGCATCGACAAACACATCCAGACGTCCCGCTAGCAGCCCATCGATCAACAGGAATCCGGTCGGCCCAGGCTGAAAACTTAAGGAATGATCGAGACGGCCGATGATCGGCCAGTTCGGCAGACAGCGCGCGGCCAGCAATTGCAGGCTGATCGCAAACAGGAAGCTCGGAATGGTCACCCCGGTCAAGGACAGGATTCGGCCGATATGGTCCAGCGCACGATCGCGGAAATGCGCGGTGATGACCCCGAGCGGAATGGCCACCACGAACATGAAGATGACGGAGACGAGCACCAGTTCGACGGTCGCCGGCACCGTCTGCTCCAAATCGGTCGTGACCGGACGCTGCGAGACCAGCGACATGCCGAGATCACCCCGCAGCGCCTTGCCGACATAGTCGACATATTGCACCAGAAGCGGCTTATCCAGGCCCATCTGAACACGGAGCGCATCGACCTGTTCCTGCGTTGCCGCAGGGCCGAGCGCCATGCGCGCGGGATCTCCGGGCACGACGCGCGCCAGCGCGAAAATCATGATGGAGAGCGCGATCATGACCAGCACGAAAGTGCTGAGCCGCGTCAGGATCGCGACCAACGGATGTTGCTGCATCGACGGGAGGTTCCTTGTTCGCCAGCTAACCTGGCAACAACAATCCGCATCTTCCGGCGATGAACAACGGGACAAAGGTATAGTTTTTTAGCTTTATGGTATAGGTTATTTTTCGCTATATGCTTACAAACCCTGCATGAACAGATTGATCCCCCGGCCCAATCTTTGCCGCCGCATCGCCGCAGAGCGAGCGGGCGTGATCTTCCTGCGCGCCCCTGCGGGCGCCGGAAAGACCACTGTTCTGTCCATGGTAGCAAAGGCGATGGGCCGGAAGGTCTGCAGCCTGCAGCAGCCGCGGATGAGCGATGTTGAGGATGGTTGGCTCTTCTGGGACGTGCCAGTGTCAGTGCGGTCGGCTCGCGTTTCTGCCCAACTCGTCGAGACCATCGGCGTGCTGGTGGTCGCCTGCCGCCCCGATCAGCGCATCAGCGGACTGGCGCGGCTTATCCTGCATCGCGGTGCAGTCACGCTCGACGGTGGGGATCTCACATTTTCGAAAGAGGAATTGCGTGATCTTCATACCGAAGAAGCCGAGCGGCTCCTCAGGGATTACGCCGGTTGGCCGGCATTTCTGCCGCTGACGCACCTGCAGGACACACGCCTGAGCATCGACTACCTGCGCGAAAATTTCCTCGCTCACCTTTCACCGGGACAGACGGCTTCGCTATCGATCTGGCTCGAAGCGCCCGCCTCGCTCCCGTCCGATGAATGGGCTGGCCTATTGCCGCCTCTGCTTGTCGAGGCTCCAGATGAACACCCAGAGCTGTTGAAACTTCTGACCATCGCCGTCGGCGAACGGCTGGCGACCTTCGAGACAGCAGTCGCGGTGATTGAGGTCGCTTCCGCCCTCGAACGGGCGGGACGAGCGCTTGCTGCCATGGCCCTGCTCCTGGAGCATGGACATGAGGCCCACGCAGCACAAATTCTGGAGCGTGCCCGCGGCCTGGAACTGATCTACCGCAACAGCCTCCAGACCTTTCGCGACATCATCATGCGGTTTTCCCACGAGATGATCGCAACCAACGAGGTCGTGCTCTTTGCCATGGCCCGCACGCTCCTGAAGCTCGGAGAACTGCAGCGCGTGCGCCATCTGGTCGGCAAGCATCTGGGTTCGGACTATCTCGATCCGCTCAAGGTCTTGCTGCGCGGGTCGCGCTTTTCCTTTGCGGCACGAACCTTCCGGCTCAATCTCATGATCTCCGAAGACCTGATGCCGACCGACGCCATGATCACCCGGCTCGGCGAGTTCATGGCGGATTATCCGATGGGGGATTACGGCAAATGGGCTGCCTATTACAACGCGCTGCTGGAATTCGAAATTCGCCGCCGGAATTTTCGCGAGGCGGAGGCGGCTGCCGCCCGCGCCTTGATCTACCTCGGCCATATGGGCGGCCAGCCGCTGCTGGAATTCTTCATCCATCTGCATCAGACGGTGTTGCGCCTTATGAGCGGCGATGCCCTTTTTGCACGTCGGGCTGCCCAGGAGGCACGGCAGAAACTCGAACAGGTGCCGCACGCGGCAGAGGCGGAATTCCGGATGCTGCGGCTCGCCGAAGCCTCCATCGCCTATGAGGCAGGTCACCCTCGCGATCTCCTGCAGTTCGTTCAGAATGAGTTCGATGGTTTCGCCGCCGCGGAAATCTGGCCCAGCTTGATGCAGTTCGCGCTTCACTATGCGTCACAGGTCCTGGCCGATCATTTTCCGATGGTGATCCGGCCCGGTTTTCTCGACGGGCTCTGGATCCATCTGTCAGAGGGCCTGCAATTCCACGCGATGATGGAGATCCGCACCGCGATTGCGTATCAGAATGCCAATCGCTGGAGCGATGCAGCACTAACGCTTTCCGCCGTCCGCATGCGCATCGGCCGCAACTGGGTCGAAAGCGCCAACGAAGAACTGACCCGCCTGACGAGACGGGACGAGATTTCCTACGCTATGGCATGGCTGCGCGACAGCGTGCGTCTGTCGACGCCGCGCCCCTATCTCTCGCGCCAGATCGATGCGCTGATCGCCAACCCGAAAGTCACCAACCGAGAGAAAGTTGCCCTGCAGCTCTGGCAAAGCTATGCCGCCTATCAACGCCGTGACAATGCCGCGACGCGCGCGCATCTGCTGTCTGCGCTTGAAAGCGCGACACGCCTCGGCTGCAACGGCGTCCTCTCCGAGGAGCGGATCTTCCTTTCGCCGTTGCTCAAGAACCAGCGTATCCGCAGCTTCATAGAGACCTCGTCCGATGTCCGCACCGCGCTTTCGCTTTTTGCCGCTTCGATGAATTCGCCGCAGGCGAAAGCCCTGCAAGGTGGTCTCTCGCAGCGCGAGGTGCAGATGATCCAGCTGATCGCAAGCGGCATGTCGAACAAGCGCATTGCCCATACTCTCAATGTTTCCGAGGTGACGGTGAAATTTCACCTCGGAAATCTGTTTCGCAAGCTGGGCTGTCATCGCCGCGCCGAAGCGATCCGGGCAGCAACCGCGCTCGGCTGGCTGTGATCGCAGCAACTGCTGGATCAGACCAGACTGGCCTTGTCGGCATCCTCCCGCAAGGCGCGGCTGGCACCCGTATCTTCCGCGCCCAGCACAGCATAGCCGATACTGGCAAAATGGGAGTTGACGAGCTTGAGATCGCGCAACGTCGCCAGAAACAGGCTGCTTGAACCGAGCAGCGCCGGATTGGCGCCGCCCAGACGGGCGAGATGGTCTCTTGCCGCACCCCGCTCGGCTTCGTTGAGATGCCGCTTGGCATCCACCAGTTCCTGGGCCGAACGCGGATCTTCCGTCGTCAATGTCGATAGCGCCAGCCGCAGGTCCGCGGCGACCTCGGCCTGGATCGTCTGCAGGGCTGCATGGTCGGCCGCATTGATCGTCCCTTCGGCGCGCCGCGTGATCTGCTCTAGGCAGCGCTCGAGAATATCACCGGAGTGCCCGAGATTGACGGCGAATTCGATGACGTCGGACAGGCGGCTGGCGTCGCGATCCGTCAATTCCGACGGCTCCAGCCGGGCAAGATAGGCCTTGACCGCCTCATGCAGCACATCGAGTTCCCTGCCCAGCCGCATGGCCTGCGACGTCGCCTGCTTGTCGGGACGAGCGAGATCGGCCGGAACCAGACGGAGAAGCGCCTCCACTAGATCGCCCATGCGCAGGATCTCGCGCGCGGCGCTGGCAAGGGCGAGATAGGGCGTTTCCAGTACCGACTTGTCGAGAAAGAGCGGGCGTGCCGCATCCCCCACCGGTTTGATCTTTTCAGGAAACAGCTTGACCAACAGCGCCTGCGTCGGGCCGAGCAGTCCAACACCAGCGACTGCAAGCATGACATTGAAGGCCAGATGGAAATTGGTCAGCATGGATGCGGGGTCGGCCATATGCTTCTGCAGGATATCCGCGAGCGGCTGCAGAAAGGGGAGCACGACGATGCCGCCGATCGCGCGGAACACGAGATTACCCATCGGCACGCGACGGTTGGCGGGATTGGCCGCGTTCGTTTCGAAAACCGGCGGGAGTGCTCCACCTAGATTGGCGCCGAGAACCAATGCGAGGCCGGCGGTCGGCGTCACGACATTGCCGGCGGCAAGCCCCACCAGCAACAGCATCACGGCGACGCTGGAATGCGCCGCAAAGGTGAGCGCCGCAGCCAGCAATATGTCGAGCACGGGATCGCCGGTTATCGCGTCAAGGATGCTCCGCAGCGCAGGAGCGGTGCTGACCGGCTGGATCGTCTGCACGAGTTCATGCAGGGCGAGCAGCATCAAGCCAAGCCCAATGCCGACGCGCCCTAGGTGGCGCACGCGCCCCTTCGGCCCTCGTTTGAACGCGACATAGCCAATCAGCAGCAGCAGAGGAGAGATGAAGGAGACGTCGAAGGAGAGCGCCTTGACGATCAGTGCGGTACCAACATTGGCGCCCAGCATGACCGCGAGAGCCGGCACGAGCGCGACCGCGCCACGGGCGGCAAACGAGGTGACCATCATGACGGTTGCGGTGCTGCTCTGGAGCAGCATCGTCACGCCGGCGCCAGCGGCAACGGCCACCAGGCGATTGCGCAGCGCACGGCCGAGAACGCGTCTCAGGTCGGAGCCAAAGGCCTTTTCAATGCCGCCTTGCACCATGCGCATTCCCCAGAGGAGAAGTGCGACATGCCCCATAAGTTCCAGGATGACGAGACTACCGGTCATGACACATTATCCGGTTGAAAATGAAAACAATGCTGGTTGAATGCAGACGGCTCATGCCGCCGGGGATCGTCATTTTCGACGCGAGCCATTTCCGTTATGGCCGGGCTCCGCCCACGCAGTTGGCAATCGACCACACGCAAAAGTATCATGCCAATTGTGACAGCGAGATAACCGCGTTACGGCGCGCGGCGCGTCGTTCATCGCAGCCAATTCGAAGATAGTGACCATGATAGCGACCTCCTGGTTCGATGGTTGTTCGAAGCCGGAAGGCCACGCCGCGGATCAACGCCTTTGGCGTTGGCCTTTGCGGTCACATGGTCTGCCCGGGCGTTGGGTCAGCACGACGAACGCATCCGACGAGCGTCGACTGTCGGCTTCCGTGTGCTGGCGACTAGATCGCGGATTCATGTGATCCTCTGTGATACTGCGCGCCCGACCGGAATCAGGCTTTCCGAAATGCAAGAATTCAGGATGAGTTGCTCTATACGCCACTGCGTAACGGGATCAATCGATACCATGGTATAATCGGCTGGGCTCGGAATGAGCCCGTACCCGTGCGACCACTGCTCTATGGCATTGACTGCTCAGCCTCTGGCTGGCTCGAGGCCTGCTTTGGCGGGACGTTGCCGTTTTGCTCGGCGCGATCCCGATGCAGCGCCGCGCGCGCGAGCAGCATGAAGGTGACCGGCGTGGTGACCGTTACGAAGATGCCAATCAACAGTTCATGAATGACGAGTGTCTGTGTCGAGATCGAAAAGAAGATCATCGATGCGATCATGATCGCACCGATGCCGCCGCTCGTTCCCAATGTCGGCGCGTGGATGCGCTCGTAGAACGTTCCAAGCCTCAGGAAGCCGATCGCACCGACGAGCGTCAGGAAGGCGCCGACCACGAGAAGTCCGCCAACGGGGATCGCCGCCCACAGCGGTATGTTTTCAAGCGGCGTGCTCATTCGATCACCTCCCCGCGCATCAGGAACTTCGCCAAAGCAACGGTTGCGACGAAGCCCAGCATGCCGATGACGAGCGCCGCCTCGAAATAGACGACACGACCGGTGCCTATGCCGAAGGTCAACAAGAGCAGCATGGCATTCACATAGAGCGTGTCGAGCGCGATGATGCGATCCTGCGCACGCGGGCCGCGGAACATGCGAATGGAGGCGATCGCCATCGCCGCCACGATCATCAGCTGCGCAGCCGCGACGGATATCTGGAGGATCATGGCACTCATGCGAATATCTCCATCAACAGGCTTTCATAGCGATCGGTGACCGTCCTGCGCCATTGCGCTTCATTTTCGAGATCAAGGACATGCAGCAGCACGGTGTTGTCGTTGGAATCATATTCCAGCCACGCGGAGCCCGGCGTACTGGTCAGGATAACCGCAAGCAGCGCCAGCGGGATCTGATCCCGCACCTTCAGCTCAAGGACCACGAATCCCGGCGTCGTCTTGCGTGAGCGCCCCCTCAGGATAATCCAGGCCACCTGGACATTAGACTTCAAGACGTCGAAAACGACGCGAAAGAAGAGCTTGGGTAGCAAATACCATTTTCGCAGCCGCGGCTTCTCGGGGCGCAGCGAGGCCATACCCCAGGAAGCGAAAACCGCGACGATGATGCCAAGGATGAGCTGGCCGAGCGTGAAGCCGTTCAGCAACAGCCACATCAGGATAAGACTCAGCGCCAGGAGCGGATAAGGCAACATCACAGACCTCCCGCTTTTGCTGACGCAACCACGGCATTACGGACAGCATCGACATAGACATTGGGGTCGCTGAGCGTACGGATGGTCGCATCCATGTACTGCATGACGGGGCCGGCCCAGATGGTCAATGCCAGCGTCAATGCGAGCAGGCCCATGACCGGGAATATCTCGATGACAAGCACGCGGGGAACGGTGCCCTCCAGCGAGCTCCAGAACGTGCGTATGCCGGCACGCGTCATGGCGATCAGGGCGGCGATGCCGGAGAGAATGACAAGCAGGATCAACGTCCAGACGGCGGCGCTCGGCGGTATGCCGATCGCGCCGGTTCCCATCATGGCCGAGAGCATGGCGAACTTGGCAACGAAGCCGGAAAGAGGCGGCAGGCCGGCAAGCAGGATGCCGCAAGCGGCAAAGCAGATGCCGAGCATGGCCATAGTGCCGGGCATGGTGACGCCATCGCCTTCTGCCGGCTCCTTCTCCTCGGCATCGCCATATGCCTCCATCGTGACGGCGAGAACGCTGGCGCCGGCATCCTGCCCACGCTCGACGAGCTCGATCAGCATGAAGAAGGCGCTAATCGTCAGCGTCGAACTAACAAGATACATCAACGCGCCGGACGAGATGGAGCCGTCATTGATACCGATCACCATCAGCAACGTACCGGATGAGACCAGCACCGAAAAACCTGCAAGCCGGCCAAGCGCCTGTGATGCCAGCACACCGACCGTTCCGAAGATCAGCGTTGCCATGCCGCCGTAGAGAAGCACGGTCGCACCGAAGCCCGCCGAAGGGCCGGTATTGAACAGAAGCATTGTCAGCCGCAGGATAACATAGATGCCGAGCTTGCTGAGAATGGCGAATATGCCCGCGACCGGCGCCGAAGCCGCACTATAGGCCGTCGGCAGCCAGAAGCAGAGCGGCCACATCCCAGCCTTGATGAGAAAGGCAATGCCGAGCACGCCCGTACCCGCCTGCATCAACATGCGACGATCGGCCGACATTTCCGGGATGCGCACGGCAAGATCCGCCATGTTCAGCGTTCCCGCCGTGCCATAGATCAGGCTGACACCGATGAGGAAGAGCAATGCCGCTGCCAGATTGACGGCAATGTAATGCATGCCCGCCTTGACGCGCAGCGGCCCCGAGCCATGCAACAGAAGGCCGTAGGATGCAGCCAGCATAACCTCGAAGAAGACGAAGAGGTTGAAGAGGTCACCCGTCAGGAAAGCGCCGTTGACGCCCATCAACAGCAGCTGGAACATGGTGTGGAAATGCGCACCGACCGCGTGCCAGCGGGCCAGAGAGAATATCAGCGCAGCAATGGCGACGATGGATGTCAGCAGCAGCATGAGTGCCGACAAGCCGTCGAGCACGAGCACGATGCCGAAGGGTGCGCTCCAGTTTCCAAGCAGATAGGCGCGTTCCAGCCCCGGTGATCCGCCCTCCGCACGGAAAAGCGCAAGTGCAATGCCGGCCAGCAACAGCGTCGCGGCAAGGCTGATGAGCGCCTTCAACGTGCGCGAACGCTCGTCAATGAACACGAGCAGCGCACCCGCAATCAGCGGAACGAGGATCGGCGCGATGATGAGATGGTGCGACCAGCCCGTCATTTCCGATCACTCCTTCCATCGACATGGTCGGTGCCGGTCAGGCCGCGCGAGGCAAGCAGCACGACGAGGAACAGGGCCGTCGTTGCAAAGCCGATGACGATCGCCGTCAGCACCAGCGCTTGCGGTACGGGGTCCGCCAGAGCGCGCGTCGCAGTGCCTTCGCCAAGCAGCGGCGGCACATTCGTCTTCACACCGCCGACGCCAAAGATGAAGAGGTTGACGGAATAGGAGAGCAGCGACAGTCCGATGATGACCTGATAGGTGCGCGGACGCAGGATCAGCCAGACGCCGCAAGCCGTCATCACGCCAATCGCTATGGACAAGATGAGTTCCATCAATCCCCCTTTGCCTTGTCGACATCAAGCGCGCGCAGGCGATTGATGCGGATCGACTGGTGCGCGAGCGCCACGAGGATCAGTACCGTGGATCCCACGACGAGCAGGAAAACACCGAGGTCGAAGAGCAACGCGCTTGCCGCCGGCACCTTGCCGATCAACGGTAGGTCCAGATACTGGAAATGCGAGGTGAGGAATGGATAGCCGAAGAACCAGGCACCGATACCCGTCGCCGTCGCGATCAAGAGCCCGGCGCCCATCCACCGCAGCGGCAGGATGCGGATGCGATCCTCCGCCCAACGCGTACCACCGGCCAGATATTGCAGCAGGAAGGCGATCGAGAGCGTCAAGCCAGCCGAGAACCCGCCGCCCGGCGCATCATGCCCCCGCATGAAGATATAGACCGACAGGGCGATCACAAAGGGGAACATCCACTGCATGATGACGGATGGCACGAGCAGATAGTCGCGCACCGTGTCACCGGCCGAACGCTCTGGCCGTTCCTCGTCGAAACGGTTCTGTATCCGCTGCTGTTCCGGCATCTCCATGCTGTCGGGTGCAGGACGGAAACGACGCAGCAGCGCATAGACGGTCAAGGCGACGACACCGAGAACGGCGATTTCGCCCAAGGTGTCGAAGCCACGGAAATCGACCAGAATGACGTTGACGACATTGCGGCCGCCGCCCTTCGAATAGGCGTTTTCGAGGAAGTAATTCGCGATGGCGTCGGGCACCGGCATGGTCATGACGGCATAGGAGACGAACATCATGCCGACGCCGCAGATGACGGCCAGCGCCAGGTCGCGGAAGCGACGGAAACGGGCACGCAGGTCGACCGTATCGTCGATGCCCTCGTTTCGCTTCGGCAGCCAGCGCAAGCCCAGCAGGATGAGAACGGTCGTGACGATCTCGACGAGGAGCTGGGTAATCGCGAGATCCGGCGCGGACAGCCAGATGAACGTCATGCAGACGATCAACCCGACCCCGCCCAGCATCACCAAAGCAGCAAGCCGGTGATATTTGGCAAAGAAGGCGGTGCCAATCGCAAGGCAGATGCCGATCGCCCAGACGGCAGCAAAGACCGGATCAGCGCCCGAAAAGGCAAAATGCTTCGCCTCGAAGCCCGACAAATAGAGCGGCAGCAAACCGGCCGCGAAGCCCGTTGCCACCACCCAGCGAAGCTGCGGCTGCAGCTTGCGCGTGCCGATCCGCTTTTCGGCGGTTCTCGCCCAGTGCCAGGAGACCTCGACCAGCACGCGCTCGAAAATGCGCTGCCCCTTCAGACGACGGAAGATGGGCGGGCCGTCGTCGCATCGCGACAGGTAATCCTTGCAGGCGAAATAGAACACCGTTCCGCCGACCAATGCGATGATGCTCATGACGAGCGGCAGATTGAAGCCGTGCCAAAGCGAGAGGCTGTATTGCGGCGTATCGGCATTGAGAACGCTGACGACGGCGGCATGCAGGAAAGGCGCGACCGAAAGCGCCGGAACGATGCCGACGACCAGGCACACCACGACCAGAAGCTCGATCGGAAAACGCATCCAGCGCGGCGGCTCATGCGGCTTGGCGATCGGCAGATCGGTCGGGGCCGGCCCGAAAAAGACCGTCTGGATGAAGCGCAGCGAATAGGCGACGCTGAAGGCGCTTGCGAGCGTCGCCACATAGGGCAGCATGCGATCGAGAATGGAATCTGCATGGGTTTCGATCGCTTCCGCGAAGAACATTTCCTTCGACAGGAAGCCGTTGAGCAGCGGTACGCCGGCCATGGCGGCACTCGCGACGATCGCAAGCGATCCGGTGAACGGCATATAGCGGAACAGGCCGCTGAGGCGGCGCATGTCGCGCGTGCCGGTCTCGTGATCGATGATGCCGGCTGCCATGAACAGCGACGCCTTGAAGGTCGCGTGGTTCAGCATGTGGAAGATGGCGGCAACCGTCGCAAGCGGGCTGCCGAGGCTGAGCAAGGTGGTGATGAGGCCGAGATGGCTGATCGTCGAATAGGCGAGCAACCCCTTCAAATCCTGCTGGAACATCGCAAAATAGGCGCCGAGCAGCAGCGTGATGATGCCGGCGGCCCCGACGATGTAGAACCATTCGTTGGTACCCGCGAGAACCGGCCAGAAGCGGGCAAGCAGGAAAACGCCTGCCTTCACCAGCGTCGCGGAATGCAGATAGGCGGAAACCGGCGTCGGCGCCGCCATCGCATTCGGGAGCCAGAAATGGAAGGGAAACTGCGCGCTCTTCGTCAGCGCGCCGAGCAGGATGAGTATCAGCGCAGGCAGGTAGAGCGGATGATTGCGGATGATGTCGCCAGAGGCCAGGATCTTGTCGAGATCGTAGCTGCCAACGATATGGCCGAGCAGGATCAGCCCGATCAACAGGCAGAAGCCGCCGATCCCCGTGATCGTCAGCGCCATGCGGGCACCGTCACGCGCGGCAGCTGTGTTGTGCCAATAGCTGATCAGCAGGAAGGAGAAGATGCTGGTCAGCTCCCAGAATATCGAGAGCAGGATGACATTGCCCGACAGCACGATGCCGAGCATCGCACCCATGAACGCGAGCAGGAAGGAGAAGAAGCGCGGAACCGGGTCCTCCTCCGACATGTAGTAGCGGGCATAGACGATGACGAGAAAGCCGATCGCGGTGATGACGAGCGAAAACAGCCAGGCAAAACCATCCAGCCTGAGGCTGAAATCGAGCCCGAGCTGCGGCAGCCATTCTATGCTATAACGGACGACGCCACCGTCCTTGACGGCGGGATAGAAGCTTGCGGACAGCAACAGCGCCAGAAATGTGACAGTCCCGGCAATCCAGGCCGGACCGCGCCGCGACTGCGTGCGCAACAGGCATACGGAAAGAAGACTTCCGATAAACGGCAGAGCCAAAAGTGCCAGAATGAAAACAGGCTCGCTCGTTATCCCAAAACGTTGTTCCTTCGCTTGGCCGGATCACGCCAGACTACCCGTCCGCAAAACCCCTAGAAATCCGGTATATTATGTCCTATATGATAGATATCGCCCAATATGGGCAGCTTCGAACCCTGCGTCAAGGTAAGATGGCGATGATTTTGACACCAGCGCTCTGCCGGGCAGCCCGCGGCTTCCTCGATTGGACGCAGATGGACCTTGCCGACCGCTCCGGCGTATCGCGCAGCACGATCCGCGACTATGAAGGCAACCGCCATAGCCTGCATCGGGCAACGGAGGCGCAGTTGCGTCTGGCGCTCGAGGCAGGAGGAATCGCCTTCTTCCGGATCGAAGGACATGAGATCGGCATTTGTACGAAGGCTATTGTCGCGGAAGCACCAGCGCCGACACATACAGAAAGCTGCGAGATCCTTTCCGGCACCGGCGAAAGAAACCGGACACCTCCTAAATCGGAGCAATAGCGCCGAATAGAACTGGGCGCGCTCGATGCAACTTCCGACCATAAAGCCACTTTTGCGAACCGGAATGAAGCCTTTGGCCCGCGCCGGCGTCAGATCGCCGGCGGCCGATAGACGTCCGCTCGCGAGAAGGTGAACGGAAAAGCCCTCAATTCAGCCAGATTCCGACCGATTACCGCATCCGCGCCGTGCCCCAGACGACCGGAGAAACCGATGTCCGATACTACAGCGACCACAGCAGAAACGCCCGCCTCCCGCTATCGATCGTCGCAACGACTCCTGCATTGGCTCATGGCCATCGTCATCATTTCAGCGCTCGTCATCGGCCTTTATTGTTCCTACCTCACACCGGGCATACCGCTGCGTCGCGCGCTCCTCGATGTACACAAGTCCCTGGGCATGACGGCGCTCTTCCTCATCGCCATACGTCTGCCGCTCAGGCTTTCGCTGGGTGAACCTGCATATCAACAGCCGCTTGGCGTCTTCAATCACCTTGCTGCCCGTGGCGCACATATCCTGCTCTATGTCTTGATGATCCTGATGCCCCTTGCAGGCTACACCACGTCCGCCACCGGGGGCCACGACCTGCCATGGTTCGGTCTCTTCCAATGGCCCAATCTGCTGCCGCTCGATAAGGGCCTAGAGAGAACGGCTGCCGAAATTCACGAATATGGCGCCTACTGCCTATATGCCGTCGTCAGCCTGCATATCCTGGCAGCCCTCTGGCACCATTTCGTCCGCAAGGATGAGGTCCTGAAGAGAATGATGTTCTGATTCAATTCCTTGTGAGTCAAACAACGCGCCACCTTTGCAGAAGACGGCTCAGGTCTTTGCCGTTTCCAGATTGCCGCATGTCTCGAACAACAGCATGCGTACCCAACGATGGCCGGGATCGCGATGGGTGCGCTCGTGCCAGACGGCGAGTTTGGTGAAGCCCGGTATTTCGACGGGAGGCTCACGCAGAACAAGACCTTTTGCGCTTTGCGCCAGCCGTCTGGGAACGGCGGCCACCAGATCGGTCGTGCGTAAAATCTCGGCAAGAACAAGAAAGCTCGTAACCGTCAGCGCAACATGCCGCCGACGACCAATCTTGGAGAGGGCATCATCCGTCACGCCCCAAAAGCGCTCGCCGGAATAGGAGACCAGCACGTGATCAAGGGCACAGAAGCGGTCAATGGAAAGCTGCTGCTTCCGCGCATCGGGATGGTTGCTCCGAAGTGCGCAGACATAGGTCTCATCGAACAACCGCCGCGCATGAAGCTCCGGCAGCGCGGTCTCCGGGGTCATCAATGCGAGGTCGAGATCACCGCTTTCGAACTGCATCTGCACACGATCGTCCTCGACCGGACGAATGGCAATGCGAATGCCGGGCGCTAACGGTCTCATCTTCGCCAGGAACGGCACGACGACGGCTTGAAGGGCATAATCGGTCGCGGCAATCGAGAGCGTGAACTTGGCAGTGGTTGGGTCGAACGCCGCAGGCTGCAGAAGCGCCCCGACATCAACAAGGATCTGCTTGAGCGGTCCTGCGAGCTCCGTTGCACGCAGTGTGGGCACAATCCCGCGCCGAGTACGGACGAATAGCGGGTCGTTGAAGCTCTCGCGCAGGCGCGTCAGCATCCCACTCACCGCAGGCTGCGTGAAGCCGAGGCGCTCGGCCGCACGCGTGACGCTGCGTTCATCGAGCAGCGCATCGAGCGTGCGCAGGAGATTGAGGTCGAGAGCTCTGATATCTTTCATCGTTATAGGCGTGATCACGTATTGCTATTTGCGTTATGTCTGCAGATTTCCCATCATCATGCAAGTTGAAAACTGCAATTTCCCGGCATGTGCCGGCCCATAATCAGGAGAGCACCATGAACGAAATCATCTGGCCGAAGGGCTATATTCCAGGCTTTACGGAGAACTTCGTATCGAATGAAGTCATAGTGGCGGACCTTTCCGCAGAAGAAATCTGGCCGTTTCTCGGCTATGCTCCGCGCTGGCCGAGCTACTATGCCAACTCCGCCAACATCCGCTTCCATGATGACAGGGGGCCGGAACTTGAGGAAGGCGTCCGCTTCTACTTCGAGACCTTCGGCTTCCCGGTCGAAGCACGGTGCACCGAGTATATCCCGCCTGCCAATGGACAGCCTGGCCGCGTCGCCTGGCATGGCTGGGCCGGCGAGGAAGGTAGCGAAAGCCGGCTGGATGTCCACCACGCCTGGCTGATTGAAGATTTGTCCGAGGGCCGGGTGCGCATCCTGACCCAGGAAACTCAGAAGGGTAAGCCAGCTGCCGAACTCGCTCGCACCAAGCCCAATCCGATGATCAACGGCCATCAAGATTGGCTGGATGGCCTGGTTGGCGCTGCGCGTGATGCAAAAGAACAGAAGTGATGAGGGCCATATCTCATCCAATTTCCACGGCCTTCGGGTTGCCAGTGATGGCGTTCCGAAGGCCGATGCTTGCATGACCTGCCATTCAGTTTAAGAGGTACCGGCATCGGCGACGGCGACCGTTTCCTCGCTTCAGCTTGATGGCTCCGGCGACCGCCTGCAACATATTGTAATATTTTCTAACACGTCGCTATAATTTCTTCTGCTATGGACGGCCGAGGATAAGATCTGCGAGATATTCCTTCGAAAGTCATCGATCGCTGGTTGCTCTCGGCCCATCTCCCAGCCCTTTTAGGCGGCGTAAGGCTTGCTCCGGCACGCAGATAATGGGCGAAGGATCAGGATCTACAAACATGGTTGCACGCATGAGGACGGTTGAGCCTTCACATCATATTCTTGTTGTCGAAGACGATGACGAGATTGCAACTATGCTGGTCGAACTGATCAAGGACCATGGCTTGCGCGCCTTGCCTGTGCGAAGCGGCGCGGAGATGGACAAGATATTGCAAAGGCACCCATTCGATCTCGTGATCCTCGACGCCATGCTTCCCGGAGAGGATGGTTTCAGCATCTGCCGGCGCCTGAGGTCGGCCGGAACGATCCCGATCCTGATGTTGACCGCACTCACGGAGGATATCGATCGCATCATCGGCCTTGAGCTTGGAGCGGACGACTATGTCACCAAGCCGTTCAACCCACGGGAGCTTGTCGCCAGGATCAAGGCGCTTCTTCGCAGAGCTTCGTATGGTACGGAGACATCGGAGCGAAAGCCGCTGACGAAGATGACTTTTGCCGGCTGGGTGCTCGATCCGAGAAGCAGGCGGATCGTGGACCCGGAAGGCGCCGAAGTGCTGATGACGACATCCGAATTCGATCTGTTGCTCGCCTTCTGTCACAATCCAAACCAGATCCTGACCCGTGAGCAGCTGCTGTCTATGACACATGCCGGCACGGCCGGGCCGGTCGAACGGAGCGTTGACGCTCAAATCAGCCGCCTTCGGCAGAAGATTGAGCCAAATCTGAAGGAGCCGATCTTCATCAAGACGGTGCGGCTTGGGGGCTATCTTTTCGCCGCGAATGTCGAGTACCTGCCGTGAAGTGGCTATCCCAATCATCCGTCCGCACCCAGATTGCCATTCTCACAACTTTGCTTGCTACTGTCGTCACAACCATAACGGCCGGCACCGAACCATTCGTGCGCAGCCGCTTCGACAAGGGCGTCGAAGTCGGACTTTTTGCCGGCCGCATCGAGACCATTGCAAAGGAGTTCGCGCTTTCGACAGATGAAGCGCAAGGAGACGCAATCCTTTCAAGGTTCAAAGCACAAGGCGTCGATGTCTGGAGGGCGACCGGTGAACAGGCCGACGCTTCGCCGATCGCGACACAGGACATCCCCTCCGCCGTGCGCCGACTGCTCGACTATAATCTCTTTCTCGACCCTCAAGGCTTCATGGGCTGGAACAATCCCACGACTTTGACGGTCAAAGCCGGAGATGGCAGCCTGGTATTTGCATTGCCGGAGTTTTCCACGACACGATGGGTCCTCCCTGCTGTTGTGGGCAATCTTGTCCTGATCATTGTCCCTGCTGCTATTCTGGCAATCCTGACCGCGTGGTTGATTGGAAGACCAATCGTCAATCTGGCAAAGGCAGCCGAATCCGTCCGCTCCGATGACGAGCTTGACGAGCCTTTCGATGTTCGTGGCTCGGCCGAGCTGCGGAGCCTCGCAACATCGCTCAACCTCATGCGCAAACGCATCCGCGAGCTGGTAGCCGGACGCACCCGCATGCTGACATCCATCAGCCACGACCTGCGCACACCCTTGACGCGGCTCAGAATGCGCAGCGAGCGGTGCGAACAAGCGGAGTTGCGGCAACAAATGTTGAGGGACATTGATGTGCTGTCCGGCATGATCAATGAAAGCCTTGCCTATCTCGGCGGTGAGGTCGAGGCCTTGAAGAAGGTGGAGCTGTCCAGCCTTCTGCAAACCGTGACCGATGATTTTGCCGATACCGGCATTGAGGTCACTTTCACCGGACCGCGGCGCTTACCCTACGTTTGTCGTCCGCGGGCGCTATCAAGAGCCATATCAAACCTGATCGACAACGCCTCCCGCCATGCCGGCCGCATCGATCTGACACTTGCCCGGGAAGAAGATGGTTCAATCGTCATCACGGTTGCCGATGATGGTCCCGGGATCGCCGACGAATTGAAACCGAAGGTCATGGAGCCCTTCTTCAAGGCCGACAAGGCACGTTCGCCGAGCAAGAATGGCGGTTTCGGCCTCGGGCTTTCCATTGCACATGGAATCATTACGGTCGGTCATCGAGGCAGCTTCGAATTGCTTGACCGCAAGCCGAGCGGCTTGGTCGTCGTAATACGACTGCCCGCCAATTCCGGCATCGGCAATGCCGCAACATTTTCATAAAAATCCGAACACAACGCAACAAGGGCAAACTTTACAAGGAGATCGCAAAAACACTCCAGGAGCTCTCCATGAAGTCCCTTCCCGCATGCCTTGCATTGGCAGCCATTTCCCTTGCTGCAGCAGGCTGCGCCACTTCCGAACCCATGGTCTATCAGGGCCTTGCATCCGCGGCGCAACTGAGACCCGATCCGAGCGACAGTTCCGGGCAGGCCCCGTTCAGCTACAAGGTGAGCGTGAACTGGAGCCAGTATAACAAGATCATCGTCGAGCCTGCCAGCATCTATAGAGGCAAGGACAGCCAATTCGCAGACATGTCCGAAGAGGACAAGCAGACACTCGCGCGCTATATGCATGACAAGTTCAGCAGTGTGCTCACCCAACGCTATTCGATGGCCGCCGCCCCCGACCCCACTACGCTGCGCCTGCGCTTGACGCTTGCCGGTGCGGAAACAACCAATCCCGTGCTCGGTCCGGCCTCGCATGTCGACATCGCCGGCGGCGTCTACAATACCGTCCAGGCGGCGCGCGGAAAACAAGGATCGATGACCGGCTCGGCAACCTATGCGGTCGAGATCTATGATTCAACATCCAACCGCCTGCTGCTTGCCTATGTCGCCAAGCAATATCCGGGTGCGCTCAATCTCGGAGCATCATTCGGAAGTCTGAAGGCCTCTTATGTCGCAATAGACAAGGGCGCCGCCGATCTCCTGACCCGAACGAGGTAGATGGCTGCCGGGTCGCGTGATGTGAACAAGGAGATTGGCTGCGTATCCGAACGCATCGAAAGCCAAGAATACTGGGTACAACCGCGACCTCGGCAAGATTACCCATACAGATGTCAGAACATCCATTCAGGCACACCAGCCCGATGGCTTGCACGCAAATTACCCATGACACGCACGCATGGAATACAAGCGAAAGGCAATGTCTCTGCACTGCCTTTCACCCTTCGCAGACATCGTCAGCCGCGGTCGTGGACCACGCCGACGATCTCGCCAGAACGGGAAACGCTTACCAACAGGTCGTCTCCGTCTCTCCATGCTCGCACCAGGTAACGTGGTCCGACGTCTTGCACATCCTTGACCCGATATCCCCGACGCACCAGGAGACGAATGACATCGGACGGACCGAAATCGTCGGAGTTTTGACCCCATTCGCGACGTTCTTCGTGGCGGCGATTCCATCGCTGAAGAAAATCGGCTTCCGGCTGCCCTTCTCCCGGAGAATAGGTTGGCGATTGGTCCTCATAGAATACGACCTGGGCATAACAGGAGCTGACAGTTCCAATGGTGACCGTCGTTGCCACCATCATTGTCAATGCCGCGTAATAGATCTTCATTGCTTGATCCTCTTGCTTCACCCCCGCAAGCGCAAGGCAATGCAAGCTTCCTGCGAGCGACCTCGCCAGTATGGCCAGTTCCGTTTTCAGCGATGTATTTTTTTGTTGAGAAATATTACGGCCGGCCAAACAGGCCATCGCATCACTTGTCCACCGGCCGGCCGCCGCGCCATCGAAATACGCTGGAGCAACGGCCGGGGAAGATGAGATCAACCGTAGTAAGGTTCGGTGCTTGGAAGATCAGGCACGAAGATCATCGGAACACGCATGATATGACCAGTGTCTACCTGCCGCGCGAGATATGTGCTGCCAGGTCAAGGCAACGGCAGGCGTAACCCCATTCGTTGTCATACCAGGCAACGAGTTTCGTCAGCCCACCCTCGATTTGCATGCCGGCCAGCCCGTCGACGACCGAAGAATGAGGATTGCCGCGCATGTCGGTCGAGACGACGGGCTCGTCGCAATAGGCGAGGATGCCCTCCATCGCACTCGTCGCCTGCTCCCGGATCATGGCACATATGTCCTTGTAGGAGGCGTTTTCTCTGAGCCGGCAGGTGAGATCGATCATCGATACGTCCGACACCGGCACGCGCACCGCCATGCCGTTGATCCGCCCGTTCAGTTCGGGCACCACCTTGCCGACCATGCGCGCCGCACCCGTCGTTGCCGGGATGATGTTTTCGAGAATGCCACGCCCGAAACGCCAATCCTTGCGCGCCACACCATCAACCGTATTCTGGCTCGATGTCGTGGCATGAACCGTCAGCATCAGCGCTTCCTCGAGGCCGAAAGCGTCGTTCAAAGCCTTGGCGAGCGGCGCGACGCAATTGGTCGTGCAAGAGGCGTTGGAAACGATGCTTTCGCCGGCATAGCTACTCGCGTTGACGCCCATCACGAAGACCGGCGTGTCATCCTCGGGCGGCGCCGAGAGCAGCACCTTGCCGGCGCCGGCAGCGAGATGGCCTTCAACGACCTTCTTTGTCAGGAACAGGCCGGTCGACTCGATGACGACATCAACGCCCACCTCGCCCCAATCGATCGCGCCCGGCTCCCTTTCGCTGAAAGCCCTGATCCTGGCGTCGTCGATACGAAGCGCACGGTCCGCGGCAACTATGCTGCCTCCGAAACCGCCATGCACGCTGTCGTATTTGAGGAGATAAGCGAGGTGATCGATTGGCAACAGGTCGTTGATCGCCACGATCTCGACATCGTCGCGCACCATCGCAGCCCGCAGAACGGTCCGACCAATGCGGCCGAAGCCGTTAATGCCCACGCGGATCTTGTCAGTCATCGATGGTCCCTTTTATCGAGATGGAGAATGGCGCTCTTCCGCTCGCCTCAGAGCGCTGCAGGACGCGCACGCCCATCCACTACCCATTATTTGGAGAGGGATTGCTTTCCGCGCCGCTGATTTTTAGACTACTTCGCACAAAAATAATCCGCAACGAATTTATTGCGATACGGTACAAAAATGAAAGAGAAGTCCGCCCGGGGGCGCCCACGCCAATATGATACCAAGACTGCGCTTGGCGCCGCATTGCTCGAATTCCGGCGCCGTGGCTACACCGGCACATCGCTCGACCACCTCTCGGAGGCGACGAAAATGGCTCGGCCGAGCCTTTATGCCGCCTTCGGCAACAAGCGCGCCATCTATCTCAGGGCGGTCGCACAATATGTCGAGGATAGTGCCGAACGCCGGGACGGTGCCCTCTTCGACGAGCCATCGCTCGCAGCGGCGCTTGATGGCTATTTCCTGGCGCTCGTCGCCATCTATTCGGAAGGTGACGATCGCCCGCTCGGCTGCCCCATGCTCAGTGTCATCACCGGCGAGGCGACAGCCGACCCGGTGATCGGCGCGGAATTGTTTGCTGCGCTCGGACGCACGGACGCGCGGTTCCGTGATCGGATTGCGGTGGCGCGCGATGAGGCCCAGTTGCCGCCTACGACCGACATCGATGCCGTCGCCGAAATGCTCTCCGCCCTGCAGCACAGCCTTGCGCAACGCGCTCGCGCCGGCACAGCCCGTCCCGAACTTGAGCGCATCGCGCGCAATAGCGTCGCACTGATCCTCAAGGCCGCAGGCGCCGGCACGGCGCCATAGGGGCTAGTCTATTTCCGCCTTAAGCGATGAAATCGCTCAAGTTAACGGCGGCAAGGATCAATCGGCCATCATGTCCCGCTGTGGCTCACCGATCTCCACTGCATGGCCATCAGGATCATAGAAGCGGAATACCCGCTGCCCCCATTCCTGCTTTTCGACGGGATGAATGAGGTTTACATGCGGCGCTATCGCCATGAACGCTGCATCCACGTCCTCATGTTCAAAATAGAGAAGGATGTTTCCTCGTCCATATGGCTCTGTTGTTTCGCTGCTTTTCCGCCAGACTGTTTGCTCCAGCGATTTCCCATCGTGGATCGCAAAGCCGGTTTCAAACAGCACGAAGTTGCCGAAATCATTCAGGATCTTGAGGCCTAGCAGATCGCTATAAAATACTTTCGAGCGAGCGATATCGCTGACGAAAGGGATTGGATTTACGAAACGCATTGCCAGGACCTCTCCGATTGGAAAAAAGAACCAAGAGAAGAACAACCTTTAAACTAGCGCACTATATCTCGGAACCAGATGTCGACATCTGGCAGATAACTTCCATCTCGTCTTGCAATCGGAGGGCCTTTCATGGCTGAAGCCGTACGAACCATGATCGTCATGGATTCCGAAAATTCCCGCTTTCAATTGCGCGCGGGCGCATTGATCCGCCGCGGCGATCATATCCTCATCCACCGTGCGCTCGCAGACAGCTTCTGGTCTTTGCCCGGTGGCCGTGTGGAGTTTCATGAGGCAGGCGCCGAAACGCTCGCCCGCGAGATCGAAGAGGAAATCGGCTGCAGAGCCACGGTTGGCCCCCTGCGCTTCATCATTGAGAATTTCTTCGAGTTTGCCGGACGACGAGTTCACGAACTCGGCTTTTACTATGAGGCGGAACTGCTGCAGCCATTTCCGTTTCACGAAACGGACATCGTGCATCGAGTGATGGACGGCAATGCCGAACTCGAATTTCGCTGGGCACCTTCCACGCTGGTCGGGCTCGATCGGTTCGACCTGGTGCCCACCCCCATACGCAATCTCATCGCCACCGATCCCGCTGGCATTCAGCACATCGTGCGGCGCGATGCGGCCTGACCCCCGCCTCTCTGCATCAATTGCAACAGCAATGGAATAACTCCATAAACGCTTCGGCATCTTTGCCAGGTTTCCGATAGGCTCGAATCGTCAGGTCATCATCCAATGTCGCGCATCGCCATCTTGGGAAATGCAGGCGGTGGCAAATCCACCCTCGCCCGCAAATTGGGCGAAAGACGCGCAATCCCGCATTTCGAGATTGATGGGCTGCTCTGGCGGGAAGGCTGGATTCCCACACCGATCGAGACTTACATCGAGCAACATGAACTGATCCTATCCAGTGAGGATTGGGTTCTCGACGGCCTCGGGCACAAAGATTCAATCCCGGCACGGATAGATCGCGCAACCGAGATCATCCTCATCGACATGCCGCTCTGGATGCATTTCTGGCTTGCCGCAGAGCGGCAGATTGCCTGGCAGTCGGGCAAGCTCGAACACGCGCCCGGTGGCCTCTCGGCCATGCCGCCGACGCGGGATCTGTTCCGGACCATATGGGACATCGAGCAGGACTGGATGCCCGGCATTCGCCGCCTGTGTGCCGAAGCCCATGACGCAGGCAAGACGCTGACACGGATAGGCAGTGTTGATGAGCTGGATGCGTTTGCGCAGAAATTGAAGTGAACTGCGGGCTCAATGACTATTCATGTAAGCTGCTGTCGCGAGAATGCTGACCGTAAAAACCATTCCAAAAGATCAGCAATCTTTGAGATTATCTTCTTTGCCTTAGTGACGACAGGCTTCTAGCCTCATCTCAACCCTTAAGGGCGATTTGCGTCACCACTGCTCGGACAAAGCAGGCGATGGCATCACTGCCCGAGAACAAAGACGAGCTTGAAAGAGGAAACCCCATTGACCTCCCATACCACGCCGACCGGTTCCGGCACATCGCTTCCAACGCTTGATCTGTCGCGCTTCTATGCTTCACCGAAAGAGCATCAGGCCTTTATCGCCGAGCTTCGCACGGTGCTTTACGATCACGGCTTCTTCTATCTCACAGGACACGGCGTCGATCCCAAGCTGATTGCCGACGTGGTGGCGACGGCCAAACGTTTCTTCGCACTGCCAATGGAAGAAAAGCTCGAGATCGAGATGGTGAAATCGCCGCATTTCCGCGGCTACAATCGCGCCGGTCAGGAGCGCACCCGCGGCGAACAGGATTGGCGCGAGCAGCTCGACATCAACACCGAAAGCGCCCCCTTCGAGCTCCGTCCGGATACGCCGGCCTGGCGGCGTCTGCAAGGCCCAAACCAGTGGCCGGAGGCCTTGCCCGAGCTCAAGCCCCTCCTGCTCGCCTATCAGGCCGAGGTGACGCGCATCGGCATCGATGTGCTGAAGGCGATCGCCGCCGCTCTCGGCCAATCGGAAAACGTCTTTGCAGACATTTACGAGCCACAAGCCTCGCAGCTCTTGAAGATCATCCGCTATCCAGGCCGTGATGTGGCCGAAACGGACCAGGGCGTCGGCGCCCATAAGGATGGCGGCTTCGTCACCGTATTGCTGCAGGACACCACGCCCGGCCTCCGCGTGCGCACTGAAGATGGCGTCTGGATCGACGCACCGCCGGTTCCGGGCACCTTCGTCATCAACACCGGCGAATTGCTCGAGCTTGCGACGAACGGGTTCGTGCGCGCGGACGTGCATGACGTCATCGCGCCGCCCGCGGGCGTCGAACGCTTCTCTGTTGCCTTCTTCCTGGGCTCCCGTCCGGATGCGACGATCCCCGTCATCGAGCTGCCGGATGAGCTGAAGCGATCGGAACGCGGCATCTCGGTCGATCCCTTGAACCCGATCTTCCGCGAAGTCGGCCAGAATCAGCTGAAGAGCCGGTTGCGCTCCCACCCGGATGTCGCCCGCGCTCACTATGCCGATCTCCTGGCATCGGAGCAGTCGGTTTAGGCCGGATACCGTAAAGATTTAGGCGAGGTCGCTACATCGGTCGCCTCGTCTTGAGGCAAGCCCCTAGTGCTGACTATCCGGCACGACGACGCGCATGCCGTTGGTGACGCCGCTCGCGAGGATCTGACAGCTCAAGCGGCTGTTCGGCGTGGGCTCCATCACGAATTCGATCATCGTAGCCTCTTCTTCTGAAGGCGGCGGCAGAAGATCGAGATGGGGTTGCTCGATATAGCAATGACAGGTGCCGCAGGCCAAGGCGCCGCCGCATTGTGCCACGATGCCATCGATTCCACAGCGGACGGCGACGGCCATCAGGGTCTCGCCTTCCTGCGCCTTAACGCGGGTCTCGCGACCGGCGGAATCGATGAACACGATTTCACACATGATATTCTCCATATTTTCAGCAGACCCGCTCAGGCGGCAACGAGACGGATATCGAGGCGTTTCGGACCGCGCACGGAGAGCCCGCGCTTATAGGCCGGATTGTCGTCCAACAGCTCGATCGCGCGGGTGCGCTGCAGGAGCGTCGAAAAAATGATCTCCATGTCCAGCCGGGCAAGGTGATTGCCAAGACAGAAATGCGCACCGCCGCCGAAGGCCAGATGGCGGTTGGGAGTGCGCTCGACATTAAACTCATCCGGCGCCTCGAATTGCTCGGGATCGCGATTGGCCGCACCATAGAGCAGGCCGACCTTCGTGCCTCTTGGCAGCGGCTCGCCGGCAATCGTCTTGTCCTCTGTCAGATAGCGATGGAAGAATGGCAAGGGCGATTCGAAGCGGAACATCTCCTGGATGGCGGTGGACATCACGGCCGGCGTTTTGCGCAGCTTGTTCAGGGCGCCAGGATGTTGCAACAGAGCATGCATTCCGCTGCCCAGCACATCGATCGTCGAGCCGTGTCCGGCCATCAGGATCAGCATGCAAGTGGAAACGAGTTCGTCTTCCGTCAGCTCACCGGCGACATGCGCTTCAGTCAGCCGACAGAGAAGATCGTCGCGCGGAGTGCGCATGCGCTCGGCGATGAGCTCCTTGAGGAGTTCGTAGAATTCGGTCGTTGCGCGTTCGGCGGTCGCCTTGCGCTCCTCGCTGCGATCGACATCAAAATATTGCACGACCTCTTCCGACCACTTGCGCAGCTGTCCCGCATATTCTTCCGGCACACCCAGAACCGAGCCGATGATGTGGCCCGGAACCTGCGAGGCAAGATCTTCGACGAAGTCGATCGTGCCTGCTTGAAGGAGACGGTCGAGCAGACGGTCGACGAAATCCTGGATCATGCCACGTTGGCGCGCGACGAGGGCTGGCGTAAATTCACGAAAGACCTTGCGCCGCAGCCGGTCATGCGTCTCGCCATCGGAATCCAGGAGGCTGAATTGCACGAAGCGCGAATGGTTCGGCATATCGTGCCAGTTCTGCCGAACCTTCTGCTCCTGGATCTCCTCCGGAGAAAGAAAGAATTCGAGCGAGCGCACGAGCGTCTTGTCGGCGGCGGCGGCGGCCACATCCTGATAACGCGACAGCAGCCATATGTCGAAATGCTTGTAATAGACCGGACCGGGGCTGGCGCGCAGCTCACGGTAAGAGGCATAGGGATCGTCCGTGAACGCTTGCGAGAGCGGATCAAATGCTGGGGTTGCAGTCGGCATGATCAGGACCTTTGTCCATTCTGGTTTATCGCCTTAGGATACAGCGACGCGGGATGAAAAGACATGGATGCGAACCGCAGCCATATGGATAAAACTCTCATACTTAAATAGGATCGGTCCGCCATGACCGACGATATGACTTCACATGAAACCCGCCCCCTCGACGAGGTCTTCTTCCAGACCCCGGGCCGGTTGTCCCGCGCCTTCCCCTACTCGCTTCTCGCTGCGGGCCGGCGGGTCTGCTCGCCTGCGGAACCGCCGATTGCCCATCGTTTCAACCAGCACACCCTGATCCTGACCCTTGGCGGACAAGGCCTGCTGCAGGTCAACGGACTTTCGAGCATTCTGCGCGAAGGAACGATCGCCTGGCTGGATTCCTCGATGCTCTATTCGCATCGCTGCGAGCCGCGCCATTCACATTGGTCCTATCTATGGTTGGGATTCGTCGGATATGGGCTCGATACCCTGTTCGACAGCCTCGGCGTGATTGGAAACCCGGTCTTCGACACGGCAAGCCCGCGCGATGTGGGGACCCTGTTCGAAGGCATCCTGCGAGAGGTCGAAACGGGCAGCTTCCTTGCAGACAACAGATGCTTTGCCCTGCTGGCGCAGCTGATTTCAGCCCTGGTATCCGAGCGTGCAGAAAACGGCGAGCTTGGCGGCGCCCTCCAGCGATTACAGCGGGTCATGGAACTTGTCCGCACCGACCTGACGCACCCCTGGACGGTGGGGGAGCTCGCCGTTGCCGCCAATCTGAGCCAGGCGCAATTGTTCCGCCGCTTCCGCCAGAGAATGGGAACGACACCTCTCGATTGGCTGCGTCATGAGCGCGTAAACGCCGCAAAGCCGCTGCTGGTCGTGACGGACGAACAGATCGGCCGGATAGCCGCCAGATGCGGCTATCCCGACCCCTTTCACTTTGCCCGCGACTTCAAGAAGCTGGTCGGTGTCCCGCCAAGCGAGTTCAGGCGACAGGGGCAGAACGCGAGGCTCACAGGAGTCTGACGGGTCGATACCTTTCGGCTTCCCCAATATATCGGCCCAACTGACATGGTTCGCACCGATTGGCTCAGTGCACGCGACGCGTTAAGAGGTGTGGGCAGCTATCCGAAGCGTATGCCACGTCTCTAGCCGGGGATTGAAAAATGACGACCGAACAAAGCGTCCTGCGCATTTCCATCATCGTGACGTTCGTTCTCGCCGTCGCCGGCATTGCCTTCGGCCTTCTCTCCGGCTCCTATGCGATCGTCTTCGACGGCGTCTACGCACTCACGGATGCGAGTATGACGATCGTTGCGCTGATCGTCTCCAATCTGATCATATCCTCCGCGACGAACCCCACACCCGCCGGCAAATTCGCCAAGCATTTCACAATGGGCTTCTGGCACCTCGAGCCCATGGTTCTTGGCCTCAATGGCGTGCTTCTGACGGGCGCTGCGATCTATGCCCTGATCAACGCCATCGGCAGCATCATGGCCGGCGGCCGGCATCTTTCTTTCGACCAGGCCATCATCTACGCAGTGCTGACCATGGTTATCGCCTTCCTGATGGCGGCCTATGGCAGGCGGGCGAACGAGACGCTGAAATCCAGTTTCATTGCGCTGGATGCCAAGGCCTGGGTGATGACGGGCTGCCTGAGCGGAGCGCTGCTTCTCGCCTTTATCTTCGGCTTTTTCATTCAGGGAACGAACCTGCAATGGATATCGCCCTATGTCGATCCGGTCGCTCTGGCTCTGGTCTGCCTCATCGTCATTCCCATGCCGATCGGAACGATCAAGCAGGCATTCGCCGATATCCTGCTCGTGACACCTGCGGATCTTCGCGAACATGTTGATCGCGTCGCGACGGACATCGTTCGTCGTTACAATTTCCTATCCTACCGCTCCTATGTCGCACGGGTCGGCCGCGGCAAGCAGATCGAGCTTTATTTCATCGTTCCGCCGAACGGGCCGGCGAAGAAGCTGGAGGAATGGGATCATATCCGTGACGAGATCGGCGAAGCGATCGGCGGCGAAGGCCCGGACCGGTGGCTGACGATCGCTTTTACGACCGATCCGGAATGGGCCGATTGAGCAGCCACTATACCCGCCAGTCCCTGAATACTTCGGCGAGGAAATCGACGAAGCTGCGCACCTTGCGATCCGTGGTGGCGCGTCGTGGAAATAGCGCATTGAGCTCGATATCATCGGCACGCTGCCATTGCGGAAGAACCGCCTCGAGCTCGCCGCGCGCAAAGTGCTGCGCAGCGAGCTGGGGCGATATCAACGCTATGCCTGCACCGGCAACAGCCTGGCGGATGATGGTCGTTACCTCGTTCGACATCAGGATCGGCTTGACGACGACCTCGGCTACATTGCTGGCCTCGTCGAGCAATCGCACCGTCGCCAAAGATGTGCCGGCGCCCATGATCATGATGGCATGGTCTCTCAGATCCTCTGGACGCTCGGGTCGGCCGAACCTGTCGAGATAGGCGGGGCTTGCGGCAAGATGGGCGCGAGACCGTCCAAGTATGCGCGCAGAATAGCCGGAATCGGAAAGCGGTCCCGTTCGCAGCGCGACGTCGAAACCGTGCTCGATCAGATCAAGAGGATAATTGTCGTAGGTGAGAGCCAGCTGCACCTTCTGATAATTCCGACGGAACTCGCCCAGCCTCGGCTCCACCACGCTCAGACCAAGCGTATAAGGCATGAGGACGCGTAGCATCCCTTGCGGCTCGATGCGCACCGCGCGTGCTGTCTGGTCCGCCTCCTCCAGGATCTCTTCCGCCCTGATGCAGCGCTCGTAATAGTCGCGCCCGGCATCCGTGACCGATACGCGTCGGGTCGTACGGTAGAGCAATTGAACGCCGAGATCGTCCTCGAGCTGTTTTAGCCGGCGGCTGACGCTCGTCAAAGGCAGCCGCAATTGTGTGGCGGCGGCCGTGAAACTGCCGCGTTCCGCAACCCGCAGAAAAATCCGAATGCTCTCGAGGTCCATGACCATATTCTACCGTTTCCAGCAATAATATGTCTCGAATTTACGCCATTATCTTTATTCGTCCATACAGTTATCGCTACGCGCATGACCGAGGCATCTCTTAACTCAGCAAGACTATTCGGCCCGATGGCGCGTAGGCTTGCGCTGCCGCCGTGGTTGACGTGGTCGGCAATGGGTTTCGCACTGCGGACGACGGCGGCGTCGCTCGTGGCACTCTATATCGCTTTCCTGCTCAATCTCGACGATCCGAAATGGGCGCCGATGACGGTCTGGATCGTTGCTCAATCAAGCCGCGGCATGAGCCTTTCAAAAGGCCAATACAGAATATTGGGGACGATCGTCGGCGCTGTCGCCGCTGTAACGATGGTTGCGTTCTTCGCGCAGGTGCCGGAACTGTTCATTCTCATACTCGCCCTATGGCTTGGGCTCTGCACGGCACTTGCCACAGGCTTGCGCAATTTTCGCTCCTATGGCGCCGTGCTTGCCGGATACACCGCCGCCATCATCGCCTTCGATTCCATAAGCTCGCCACTGGAGGTCTTCGACATTGCGATGGCGCGGGTGATCTACATCGCCCTCGGGATCATGACGGAAGCTGTTTTCACCACCATCTTCGCACCCGGCGCGCCGCTGCAGGAGACCCGGAACCGTCTGGCAACATATCTCCGCCAGGTCGCCGATCTCTGCGCCCGCGCATTGCGCGGTCAAGCCAACACTTCTGGGTTCCAGCGACTTTTGACAGGCGCGCTGGAACTGGATGTCGCCGCCGAATATGCGACGGCAAGCTCAAGTTCCGTGCGCAGCCGTTTTGGTCATTTGCGCGGTGCCTCAGTCGCAATACTCACCCAGATGGCGGTTGCCCAGTCTCTGCGCGAGCATCTCGCAGCGCGGCCGGATCTCGATGAACCTCTCGTCGAGAAAACAGCCGTCGCGCTCGACGCCATCGGCTCCACGTCACCCGTCGACCCCACCGCCATTGCTGCATTGCGGGTAGATGTTCGGGCTGCATTGTCTACGACAGCCGCCGACTGCGGCCATAACATCCCGCCCCGGCTTCCGATCCTCGACCATCTCGACAGGCTGCTCGAAGCTGCACACGACGCGCTGATGCGCCAGGCTCTGTTTTCGGACGAGAAGGCGCCATCCTCACGGCTCAAACTCTCCTTCCATGTCGATCATCGCGACGCTGTTCAAAACGGTCTTCGCACCTTCGTCGCGATCGTCGTGGGATCGTGGTTCTGGATCGCAACCGCCTGGCCGTCCGGCCCGAGCTTCATCATCATCCTCGGTGTCATCTGCGCGCTGTTTGCCACTCGACCCAATCCGGTGGTCGGCGGGATGGGTTTCCTCAAGGGCGGGCTCGTCGCGGTGATTGCGGCGGCGATCTGCAATTTCGCCATCCTGCCGATGCTGTCGGACTTTACCGAACTGGCCGTCGTCATCGGCATCATCATGTTTGCAACGGGGCTTGCCATGCGCAATGCCCGCACCGCCGCCCTGGCAACGAGCTTTGCCTTTCTGTTTCTCGATCTGATCAGCCCGGACAATACAAGCCGCGTCGATGCCGCATCCTTCCTGAACGGCGCCCTGGCGTTGCTGCTGGGTGTCGGTGCCGGCGTGCTTGTCTTCACGCTGCTCTTTCCCTCCAACCCCAAGGCAAAGAGGTTGCGCCTGCAGCGCGCAACACGGCGCGATCTCGCAGATATCGGTAAGACGCCTGCCCGCTGGACGAGAGAACACTGGCTGAGCAAAACCGTCGACCGCCTGGGTGGACAGGCCGCAACCAACGCCGGCGTTCCCGAGAAACAGGCGGAAGACGATCTAAGGGGAATGCTTGCTGCGCTCACGATCGGCGAAGCTGCGATCACGCTGTCCGAATTGGCAAGGGAACATCCTCGTCTCGCCAAACCGCTGAAAGTCGTGCTGCGTCAGCTTGGCCGCGGTGATCCGGCGCGCCTCGCAAAAGTCTCGCGCGCAGCCGCCCGCCATCTTTCCTACCGGATCAACAGGTCCGACATCTCGACCCGCCGCACATTGATCCGCGCCGCGAGCCAGCTCGACGCGATCGCCTCGGCCGCATTGAACCATGCCGATTATCTCCGCGAGAAACGAGCCGTCTGAAGGCGTCAGGCACTCTCGGTATCCACCGCCGGGAGCACCCCGGTCGATCTCCGCTTCCGTCGTGCCGAACCGAGCACGACACCCTGTACGCGGCGCGTAAGCGGCTTCTCGACACCTCTGAAGAGCGCCAGGGCGAGCAGGGCAGCAGCAAGCGTCGAGAAGACAACGAACAGGCCGAGCGGAAGAGCTCCGCCGATCACTTTCGCCCAGAGGGCTCGCATGGGCCGCAGGATAAAAGGATGGGCGAGGTAGAGGCTGTAGGAGGCATCTCCCAAAGCTACAGTCCAGAGGACGAGCCTCTTGTGCGGCAAGACGGGGCCGATTGCGGCCGCAAGAACGAAGAGAGCCGCAGGCAAACCGCTCCGCAGAAATCGCGGAAAGGCTGCATCGTTCCAAGGTGTAGAGATATGAACGAAGCCAAGAAGCCCTATGGCCACGAGCCCGAACGCAATTCCCTTGCCGATCCTTACGCCGCTGCGGAAGATCAGCGCGACATAGACGCCGAACAGGAACTCCAGAATGATCGGGCTCGTCCAGAAGGCTATCTGGACATGGCTCTGATCGACGAGATTTCCGACGAGTGCCATGCCGACCATAAGCACAGACAGCCAGACGATCCCCAGCCTTATCGGCAAAAGGAGCGCCAGTGCGAAGAACACGTAGAACAGCATCTCGTAGTTCAGTGTCCAGCCGAGCGCGAGCACCGGCCTGACCTCATCCACACCACGCCCGGACGGAATGAAGAAATAAGATGCGAGAACATGGGATATGGAGCCGACGGGAACGGCGAGCAGCGAGGGTGCCGCGAGCGCGCCAAGCAGCATGATGCTCGTCAACAGCCAGTAAAGCGGGACGACGCGGGCGCAGCGCCGCAGGAAGAAGCGGAGCGAAGCGCCGCTCTTGCCGAACTCAGACGCCGCCGTATGGGTCATGATGAAGCCGGAAAGAACGAAGAATATGTCGACGCCGAAACCGAGATTCCAGGCGGAGCCATCGACCGCCGCACGTCCTGTCGCTGCAGCCAGCATCTCTGTTTCATGCAAGGCGTGGGCGATGACCACGGACGAGGCTGCAAGCGCGCGCAGCACCTGCAGGTTCAGGAGCATATGAGTGGATTTGCCGGCATCGCTGCCCGCATCTCGCCCCTCAAGTATTTCCCTATAAAACCTCACCGGAAAGCTCAGTAAATATTGCCTTGGATTTCCATTTGGTATCCAACACAATATAACAACTCGTCGCCCCGGGCATAAGTTGGCAGCCCTGCTTTAAATTATAGTTATTCTTCAGTTAATCTTTCATGCACTAGGCAGGATAAGCCGTCGCCAGTATGATATGCGCCTGAATTTTGGCAGCAACTTCGCCGGTACCATGCCTGGCTTCGATCACGGCGGCGGCATGGTCGGTTGCCGCCTCAAGCTTCCCCGCTTCTCTGGCCTCGATTTCGGTGCGAAGCAGAGTTCCCTGACAATAGGCGACGGCTGGAAGGCGCGGTGAGGATGCCCGGCTTTGTTCGGCTCTCGTTTCGATCACAATTTCGGAGAAACCTGCAGCTTCGAGGTCGCCGCGAATCCGGTCCACATCGTGGTAACCATGCGGAGTGCGCGCGAGAAAGCGCGGCGGATCGTTCGGAAAAATCCTGGCAAGTGCGTTCGTCACATCATCCGCGAATATGTTCTCTTCGATGCGGTCCCAGACGTTGAACAGGAAATGTCCGCCGCGCTTCAGAACGCGCTTTGCTTCGCGATAGGCCGAGATGCGATCAGGAAAGAACATCGCGCCGAACTGGCAAAAGACGAGGTCAAAGGATGAATTTTCGAACGGCAGCGCCATGGCATCCGCTTGCCGCCAAGTGATGCGGCTGTCCGGAGCTTGCCGCGAAGCGGCGTAATCGAGCATCGGCTGGTTGAGGTCGGTGACGACATAGCTTGCATCGGCGGTTAGTTTCGGCGCCAAGGCTCGAGTGACAACGCCGGTCCCCGCGGCAATTTCCAACACCGCGCCAGGCCGCAAGGACGCGGCTCGCCGTGCAATATCTGCTGCGTAAGGCTCGAAAATCAACGGCACCATGTGGCGGTCGTAGTTTTCCGGGATTGAGCCAGCGAATACCTTGTCTGCCTCCAACATCACCATCACCCGCTGCACGCCTGATAGACCGCAACATTAGCATATCGCAGCACACGCGTCATTCGGGCTCTGAAGAGGCCAATCGCGCAGAACCGATCTGGTCAGCCCACTTCGCCGCGCGCAAGCACGTCCAGAAGCTGGCTGGTATTGTCGATCGAGAATTGTATGCGCTCACCCGGCCATACAGATTCCGAATAGGAGATCGGAGTGCCCTTGAGATCGACGTCCACCTTTCTCGACACAGCCACCGGCTGAGACATGGACTGGCAGAGTTGCTTCGCCTCCTCGCTCGTCGGCAGACGAACGATGATATCGGTGCGCAGGCGGATATAGTCGGGGATGCCGTATTCGGCCAGAATGACGGTCACGCTTCTCCCGCTGCGCCGTGCCTCGTCGAAGCCGGGAAAGCGGCGCACGGGGTAATAGGCATGCGAATAGTTGATCGGCTCCTCGTCGGCGAAGCCTCGCCTCACGATATGATAGACCGGCTCACCAAGGGGAAGCCGCAAAGCCTCGGCGATCAGTTCCGAGGCCGGAACAACTTCTTCGTGGATGGCTTGGCCGAGCGGTTCCCTGCCCTGATCGAGCAGATTTTGCGAGAAGCGCGTACGTTCGGACAAGCGGTAATCGAGGCGACTATCCCGCACAAAGGTTCCACGCCCCTGCTCGACCAGCACGAGCCCTCGGCTTTCGAGGCGGGAAATGGCCCGCCGTATGGTGTGCCGTCCGACACCAAAACGTTCCATCAGGTCGGATTCCGTCGGAAGCTGTGTCTTTGGTGACAGGCGGCCGGTCAGGATATCTTCAGCAATATCGCTTTCGACCTGTTGCCATTGCCCGTGCAGCAATTTCTTCTCCATGCCTGCCTTCCGAATTCAACCATGTCATTCGAATGTCATATATCGGCTACAGCATCGATTTTCAATCTCTGCCGAATATCGGAAATCTAGTAAACAACGACTTAAGTCAATTTCGCCATCGGACCTTGGTGCTTAGCCACATTCCCCTTCATATGGATGTCACTCGCTATCGTTAGGTAAATATCCGAATGTTTTATTAATCATTCGGATATTGAGGATAAGATGGTAGGGCTTAATCGTCGTCAATTTATCGCGGGTACGACCGCAGTCATCGGCACATCAATGGCTATGATCGGCAAGGCCCGGTCCGCCGATGCGACTATTGAAATTTCGAGTACCTGGGGCTCCGACAAGCCCTTCCAGAAGGTTGTCGATGCGTTCAACGCCAAGCAGCTGGGCGTCACGGTCACCAATCGTTTCGACGGCGACTATGAGGCGGTGACGGCCAAGGCCGTCGCAAGCGTTGCCGCGGGCCGCCCGCCGGCTATGATGGTCACTGGCTGGAAGTTCGGCTATTTCGCCAAGCGCACGCTCGGCGCGCGCGACCTGCGCGAGATCAATGCGGCGAAGGCCGAAGCGATCCTTGCCAATTTCCGTTCGTCGGTTCTGCCGCTGGTCACCATCGATGGCGCGGTCATCGGCCTTCCCTGGGCCATGTCGACCCCGATCACCTATATCAACAGCGACATGTGGAAGGCTGCCGGCCTCGATCCCAACCTGCCGGAGACACCTGATACGAAATGGCTTTACGAGACCGCGCGCAAGCTCGATGCATCCCTCAAGGGCAAGCATCCGACCTACCGCTCGCCGATCTCTCTTTCCAACAACGAATGGACGAGCCAGTCCTTCATCCAGAATGCCGGCGGCTTCATCATCGATCCCGATGGCAAGCTGGCGCTCAACAGCCCCGAAGCAATCGCTGGCATGACCGAATATTGCGCACCGGCCCATGAAGGCCTCTGGCTGCCCGTCAGCGACAAGGAGCAGACCGCCGCGTTCCAGGCCGGCGCCCTTGCCATCTGCACGACCAGCTCGACTGCCGCCGTCACCTTCCCCTTCGGCGCGGCAAAGGCCGTCACGACCAAGTTCCCAGGCCTGTCGGGACATCCGCGCAAGATGAACAGCGGCGGCAATTTCCTCGCCGTCTACACGCGCAACAAGGAACAGGCGGAAGCTTCGCTTGCCTTCCTTGAATTCTGTGCATCGAAGGAAGGCCAGGCGCTCTGGTCTCAGACCGGGTACCTCAACACCTCGAAGCATGACATCCCGCTCATCAACGAGTTCATGAAGCCGGCCGCTGCCCAGCTGACCGATGGCCTGACCGCGGAAACGATCTGGCCGGGCAAGCGTGGCCTCGAAGGCCAAGCCGTGTGGCGCAAGTGGGTTTCGCGCATGCTGCTCAAGGAAACGACGGTTGCCGACGGCATCAAGGGCGCTCATGACGAGCTTACTGGACTGATTTCGGCATAGGCTCCGCATCATGCCATTTCGTTTTCGATCGCTGGCCCCCTATCTATTCGTGGGGCCAGCCGTTCTTTCCGTTGCGATATTCCTATACGGCCCGCTGATCGCGTCGATGCTGCTATCGGTGGTCGACTGGAATTTGCTGTCGGCCGACATCCGCTTCGTCGGCGTCGATAATTACGCGTCCGTCTTCGACAATCCTGATTTCCGCATGGCGGCATGGAATACGCTGCTTTACTGCGCCGTCCTGATCCCCGACGAGATCGTCATTCCGCTGATCTTTGCCGTCATGCTGCACGCGGTGCGCAAGAATCCGCTGCAGGGACTTTATCGCGGCAGCCTGTTTCTGCCGACGATCGTCGCCTATTCGGTCGCGGGTGTTGCCTGGTCCTGGCTGTTCAATCCGGTCAACGGCCTCTTCAACGAGGTGCTCGGCCATTTGGGCTTCCCGCCATCGCGCTGGCATACGGATCCGAACCTTGCGCTTCTCTGCGTCAGCCTCGTCACCTTCTGGAAGACCTTCGGCCTCAACATGCTGCTCTGGCTGGCGGCGCTCGCAAACCTGCCGCATCAGCTGCGTGAAGCGTCACAACTCGACGGCGCGGGCTCGACACGGCATTTCTTCAACATCAGCCTGCCGCTGATGACGCCGACTGCCTTCTTCATCAGCGTCACGACCTTCTTCCATGTACTTGACGACATCGTCGGCGTCATCGACGTGCTGACACACGGCGGACCCGCCGGCAGAAGCTCGAGCCTCCTCTATTTCCTGTGGCAGCAGGGCCTGCTGTTCTTCCAGTTCGGTCCGGCCAGCGCCGTTGCCGTCATCATCATTGTGCTGGTGCTCGCCATCACATGGCTGCAGTTCCGCGTCAGCGAGAAGCGAGTACACTATAGATGAGCGGCATTGTCCACAGACTGCACAGATTGCTGCTTCATATCGTGCTCATGGCAATCTGCATCGTCACCGTTTTTCCACTGGTCTGGATGGTGTCCGCGGCCTTCACGCCCAATGACATGATCATGGCCAAGGCCGTGCGCCTTTGGCCAGATCATCCGACGCTGTCGAATTTCACCATCGCCGCAAGCCGGCATCCGATCTGGATGTGGCTGTGGAATTCCATGCTGACCGCAACTCTCATCACGGTTGGAAAGCTTGTTCTTTCGGTCCCGGCGGGCTTTGCCTTCGGGCGGCTGGAGTTCAAGGGAAAGCAGGTGCTCTTCTGGTTCGTCATCGCCACCATGTCCTTTCCGAACGTGCTTGCGATCATCCCCACCTATATCGCGGTCGTAAAGCTCCAGGCCGTCGACACCTACGGCGCGATGATTATCCCCTCGATCCCCTACATCGGCTTCTACGTCTTTTACATGCGTCAGGCTTTCCGGTCGCTTCCCGCTTCGATATTCGAGGCAGCGCGTATGGACGGAAGCGGATTGTGGCGGCAATTCATCGAGATCGGTGTTCCGAACGTCATTCCTGCGATTGCGGCCCTTTCTGTGATTTCCTTCATGGGCGCCTGGAACATCTATCTCTGGGGCCAACTCGTGCTGGACGACGCATTCAAGAAGACGCTCACGACCGGCATTGCCGTCTTTGCCGATCTCGAAGGCGCCGAACGAGCCTGGGGGCCATTGATGGCGACAAGCCTGTTGTCGATCATTCCCGTTCTCTTGATCTTCCTGCTGGCACAGCGTTTCATCGTGGACGCGCTCGCACCAGGCATTGACGACAGATAGGCAAAGCATGCCCCGCATTATCGTAATCGGATCGGTCAATCACGATCGCATATGGCAATTGGACGCTCCGCTCATCCCGGGTGGGCGGATACAGTTTTCATCCCAAACAACCCGGCTCGGCGGCGGTGCTTTCTACACCGGGCAGCAGCTGCTGGAGCTGGGGGCCGATGTCGCCATCGTCTCACGGCTGATGCAGGACGAACAGGGACAAGCGGCGCTCAAATCGCTCGCCGTCGACGGCTTCGATGTCGAGCACATCGCAATGTTGCCGGGAGAGACGGCGCCGCTCGAAATCTTCCTGGAGCCGAACGGCGAGCGGACGATCATCGCGCCTGCCGGCCGATCGCAACCGCTGACGGCAGCCGGCAAGCTTGCCGGCGCGGGCGTCTATATCAATGCGCTCGCCCTCGAAGAGAACCTCATCGAACAGATTGACGCCCAGCCGCTCGTCCTCACGCAATTTCCGCTGCGGCCGGCAACGCCTCGCCCGTCGGATTACGTCATCTCCTCGCGCGACGATGTTCCGGACGACCTCGCTCTTGCCTGGCAACGCGCCGGCCAGATCGCCGGTCCGCGCCTGAAGATGCTCGTGCTTACCGACGGCACGCGCCCGATCACGCTGTTTGACGGTTCGCAGACCGTTGAGGTCGCGCCAGCGGATCGTGTCGATACGACAAACACGATTGGCGCTGGCGATCGCTTTGCTGGCTCCTTCCTGTTTGCATTGCTGGAAGGAAAGGCTCCCGCGGCAGCCGCGCAGGACGCCAGCCGGATAACGGCGGATTGGCTGCGCCGGCGCGGCGACTAAAAGGTCTCGCACAGCCTCAGAAATCTCACCTTGGAAGATAAAACGTCGTAGACAATTCATTCGGATGATTATAGTAATTATTCGAATGTTTCCGGCGAGCCCTCGCCTTTGTTTGACGATCCCCAAATGCCCGAGGAAAAGATGATGACTGAGGAGAAGACTGGCAGTCCGGTCAGCGCATCCCATACCCATGCCCAAGCGCTGGAAATTCTTGCCGCCGGCCGGCCGGCGAACATCAAGGCGGTCGCCGAGAAAGTGCTCGACACACTCGGTGAGGTCGACGTGGTCGTCAACCGCACCGGCCTTGCCATGCTGCCGCTCGTCGACACCGTTCGCGGTACCGCGTTCCATCTCGGCGAAGTCCTGGTGTCCGAAGCCCATATCCGCGTACCGGACCGTGCCGTTGAAGGCTATGGCGCGGTCGTCGGCCGGGATCTCGAACATGCCATGGGAATGGCTGTTATCGATGCGGCTATCGCCGCCGGTCATCAGGCCGATCTGATCCTTGAACTCCTGAATGCCGAACGGCGTCATCAGGAGGAAGAGGATCGAAAGCTTCTGCAGAAAGTCGAAGCGACCCGCGTGCAGATGGAGACATTCTGACCATGGCCAACAATCTCTTGCCCACTCCGGACGACACCCGCACCAACGCCACGTTCGAGGAACTCATGTGGGCGCTGAGCCGCCCCGGAGAGCCGCGTGAACTGCCTGTCGAAGGCTTCTGGCCGCTTGCCGAAAGCCTGCTCGATCGCGAATGCAGCTTCCATGTGGCAAACGATCCGTCCCTGGACCTGAAGATGGCCACAACCGGGGCAAGGCGGATGCCGCTTGCCGATGCGGACTATGTCTTTGCCGCCATCAATGCCGCCGAAAACGTCGAGGCCTTGTCGAGACTGCGCATCGGCAGCCTCCTTTACCCGGATGACGCCGCGACGCTGTTTGCTTCCGCACAGTTTGGTTCCGGGCAGCAATTGCGCCTCACCGGCCCCGGCATCAAGGACAGCGTGACGATCTCCATCGGCTGCATCGATCCTGCCTTCTGGCACATGCGCGCCAGGGCAATCCGCTATCCGCTCGGCTGGGATCTCTATCTCGTCGACGGCAAGCGCCTGCTCGGCATTCCCCGTTCCACGAAAATCGAGGTGCTCTGATGGCCTATGTGGCAACCCGCGGCGGCGAATACGCTATCGAACAGGCGGAACGGCTGTTCCGCGCCGATCTCGGCCCGATCACACGTGAACGCGTCGAGGCCGTGCGGACCGGTCTTCCCTATCTCATCGACCGGCTGATGGGCGAGGCATCGCTTTACGAGCCGGATCTTGCCGCCCTGGCGCTCGCCCAGGCCGGTGGCGATCTCTATGAGGCGATCCTCCTACTGCGCGCCTACCGCACGACCCAGCCCCGCATTGCCGTCGCTGAACCCGTCGACCAACCGGATCTTTTCACCGTTCGCCGCATCTCCGCCGCCTTCAAGGACATTCCGGGCGGCCAGATACTGGGGCCGACACTCGATTACTCCCATCGTTTGCTCCAGGTCGATGTCCTGCAAGGCGAGGATTATGTGCCAGAGCCGGTCATCCCGGCCGCCAAGCCCGCACCGGCGATGCAACCGTCGCTGACCAGCTGGCAGAAGGCGCAGGGGCTTATTCCGGATCACCCGGTCGAGACGGTCGCACCAGAGGAAATCCCCGATCTGACGCGCGAGCCGCTGCTCTTTCCAGCCGCGCGCGCCCACAAGCTGCAGAGCCTGGCCCGCGCCGACACCGGCGGCACACTGGCGCTCGGATATGCGACGATGCGCGGCTATAGCGCCGTGCATCCGACGGTCAACGAACTGCGTCTGGCCTACGCCCCGGTTCGCCTGCGCCATCCCTCCGGCACGATCTTCAGCGCCGGTCGCGTCCGTGTCAGCCAGACCGAAGTCATCTCCAAGGCCAAGGAATTGCAACTGGGCTTCTCGGCGACCTTTGGCTGGAACGAGGTGAAGGTGATCGCGGCGGCAACGCTCGATCTCGCCTCCAGTCAACCGAATCCGCATCCGGCCGCCAATGAGGAATTCGTTCTCTATCACACCGAACCGGTCGAAAGCTCCGGCTTCTGCATCCACTTCAAGCTTCCGCATTACGTCACGTTCCAGTCGAGCCTCGATGCGCTGCGCCGCGTCAAGGCGGATAAGAGCGAGGCCGCTGCAAAACCTGCCGATGCCGAGAAGCTTGCCCCGCAACAGGAAGAGGTCGCGCTATGAAACTGCAGGAATTGACCAAGCCCTGGATGGCTTTCAACTACGGCTTTCTCGACGAATCCGCCAAGCGCGAAATGCGCCGTCGCATTCTGAAGGCGATCGCCGTTCCCGGCTACCAGGTGCCCTATGCCAGCCGCGAAGTGCCGATCGCCCGCGGCTGGGGAACGGGTGGTCTGCAGGTGACGCTGACGCTGCTGAAGCCCACATCCGTCGTAAAGGTCATCGACCAGGGATCGGATGATTCCGTCAACGCCAGCAGCATCCGCAAATTCGTCGCTCGCGTCGGCGGCGCGGTGGAAACTGAAGACACGATGGCCGCGACCATCATCCAGTCCCGCCACCGCATTCCGGAGGAAAAGCTGCGCGAGGACCAAGTCCTGGTGCTCCAAGTTCCGAACCCCGAGCCGCTGCGTCCTGTCCAGCCGGATATGTCCGTCGCACGCGAAATGCACGGCGATGCCGATTACGGTCAGCTGTGGCTCGTGCTCTACGAGCAGCTCGTCAAATCGGGACGGATCATGCAGGGATCGAGCTATCCGAGCATGGTCAACGGCCGCCACGTGATGACGCCCTCGCCGATCCCGCGCTGGGACGTGCCGAAGCTCAAT
Organism: Martinezella hainanensis; assembly: GCF_900094555.1. GTDB lineage: Bacteria > Pseudomonadota > Alphaproteobacteria > Rhizobiales > Rhizobiaceae > Rhizobium > Rhizobium hainanense. The sequence continues at coordinate 396,258 of NZ_FMAC01000003.1, read as the reverse complement.
CAGGCCGATCACCTGACAATCCTGTCCGCCGGCCGCGAGAAGCGCATCTTCGCCGTGCCGCCCTACACGCGCGTCGAACCGCTCGTCTTCGACGATGTGCCCTACCGGGTCGAGGATCATCACGACAAGACCTGCTACCGCAGCAACGTCACCGGTTTCTTCATGAACGAGCTGCCGCAGGAGGATGGCTCCTCGCAATACGAACTGTCCGACAGCCATTTCGGCGTGAAGCACATCCGCAAGTCGGAAGCAGAGGCGGTCGAGATCGGCGAGACCTGGTACAAGAATGGAAGGATGGACTGATGGCCGCGCTTGATCCCACTCAATCGGCGGAGCTGACCCGCCAGCCGCCGCGGCTGATGATGGCGGAACCGATCCTGACCATGCGCGACATTGCGCGCAACTATGGCGACGTCACTGCTCTTGGTGGCGTCGACGTAACAGTCTATCCTGGCGAAGTCCTCGGCATCGTCGGCGAATCCGGCTCCGGCAAATCGACGCTTCTCCGGATGATGAACCTTGAGGATACGCCGGATATCGGCACCTACAGTCTTGCGCTTCCCGGGCATGAGGGCCGCAACCTCTTTACGCTCGACCGCTTCGAGCGGCGGATGCTGAGGGCGCATCATATCGGCATCGTCTACCAGAATCCGCATCTCGGCCTGTTGATGAACCACACCAGCAGCGGCAACGTCGCCGAACGCCTGCTGATTGCCGGCAACCGCAATTTCGCCGAGCTGCGCGAACGGGCACGTCAGTCGCTCGACGCATCGGAATTTCCGATCGAGCGCATGGACGCCCGCCCGAACGAGCTTTCCGGCGGTATGCAGCAGCGCGTGCAGCTTGCCAAGGCGATCGCGCTCGAGCCCGCCGTCCTGCTGCTCGATGAACCGACGACGGGCCTCGACGTCAGCGTTCAGGCCCTGGTGCTCGACACACTGAAGCGGCTGCAGCGCGAGCGTTCCATCACCATGGTTCTGGTCTCGCACGATCTCGGCGTCATCCGCACGATGGCAGACCGGGTTATGGTCATGCGGCGCGGCAAGGTCGTGGAACAGGGTCTCGCCGACCAGATCTTCCAGGACCCGCAGCATGCCTACACGCAGCAGCTCGTTCACGCCAAGCTTTGAGGGAAACAAGAGAGATGAATATTCAGGTTTCCGCGCGGCCGAACGCGGCTCCGGTTTTGCGCGTGCAGGGACTTTCGAAGCAATTCGAGATGCACCACCTCAAGCGCACGCTGTTTGCCTTTGAGAATATCGAGTTCGACCTGAATGTAGGTGAGTTCATCCTGCTGAAGGGCGAAAACGGTGCGGGTAAGTCGACCCTGCTGCGCACGCTCTACCGCTCCTACCTGCCCCGCGCCGGCCACGTCTATTATCACACGCAGGAAGGGATCATCGATCTGGCGACCGCCGCCGACGTCGACATCGCCGTGCTGCGCCGCCGGGAAATCGGCTTCGTCACGCAGTTCCTCAATGCCCGCCCGCGTGTTCCGGCCGAAGAGATTGTTGCCGAACCGCTGAGGCTTGCCGGCAGGTCGCATTCCGAAGCCCTCGCCGAAGCGCGGCGCTGGCTCGATGCCTTCGGCGTCAAGAAACAGCTCTGGTCGGCCTACCCCTCGACCTTCTCCGGCGGCGAACAGCAGAAGGTCAATCTGGCCCGCGCGCTCATCCTGCCGCAGCGCCTGCTGCTGCTCGACGAGCCGACGGCATCGCTCGATCATGCTGCACGCAAGGCACTCGTCGAAAGACTGGCGCAGCTCAAAACGTCAGGTGTTGCAATGATCGGTGTTTTCCACCATCCAGAAGACGTCCGGGCGCTGATCGACCGGGAACTTCATCTCGAAGCCATCAAGATCGAGGACGAGCAAGACGATGTGGCTGAGTAATTTTGAAATTGTGCTGCAGGACCGTGTGATCGAACGCGGTGCCGTCAAAATTGAAGATGGATTGATCGCCGATATCAGCGAGCAACCGGTCGAAGGTGCGGAGATAGACGGCCACGGTCGGTTTCTCCTGCCCGGTTTCGTCGACATGCACGGCGATATGATCGAGAAATGCGTCGAGCCGCGGGTCAATGTCCGCATGCCGCTCGAACTTGGCGTCTACGATCTCGACAAGATGCTTGCCGCCAATGGTGTGACGACTGCCTATGCGGCGGTTGCCTTCACGCCCGCCACCTATGGCCATGTGCGCTCTATCGAGCATACCCATGCGATGATCGAAAAGCTCGCATCGATGCGGGACGAGCTTTTGATCGACCACCGCGTCCACGGCCGCTTCGAGGTGACCTTCCTGCCGGCCGTCAACGAAGCGAAGACGCTGATCAATGCCGGCGCGCTTCACCTCATTTCACTGATGGATCACACACCAGGCCAGGGACAGTATCGCGATATCGAACTCCATATCGCCAACACTGCGAAAGCCAAGAAGATCAGCGAGACCCAGGCAGCGGAGATGGTCAAGCAGCGCATGGCTGCACGCAGCGAGCACGGCGACAGTATGGGCATCATCAACGGCTTATCGCAATTGGCGCGCGAGCACGGCGTCGTGCTCGCGTCTCATGATGATGACACGGCCGAGAAGGCAGCGCTGCTGCACAGCCTCGGCGCCGCAATCAGCGAGTTTCCGATCAATATCGCGACGGCGACCGAAGCGAGGCGTTTGGGGTTGGCAACGGCGATGGGCGCACCAAATGCGCTGCGCGGCCTTTCCTATTCCGGCAATCTTTCCGCCCGGGAAGCCTATGAAGCCGGCGTTCTCGATATTCTTGCCAGCGACTATCACCCATCGGCCATTCTGCCCGCTGTGATCGCACTTGCGGAAATCGGCAAGGGCGGGCTTCCCCCCTCAACCGCATTGGCAAGCGCCAACCCGGCAAAGGCACTTGGCCTCACCGACCGCGGCCGCATCGCCGAGGGACTGCGCGCCGATCTCGTGATCGCAGAACGCGGCCGCGTGCCGCGCGTGCGCGGTACGATCCGTGGCGGCAAAATGGTCTGGTCCGACGGCACGATCAAGAGTTTCTGAGCCACTGAGGGACGGCCTGCTCGCGCACGGAGCTCGTAAACAAAGTTGCTCAGCCAGCGGGAGGGAACTTCCCTCCCGCCAAGCTCCATGGCTCACATCGCTTTCTGCGGATGCGGCGTGCCCTCATAGGCGCCCCAGATCGACTGATCGAAATTGATCGTGGCACCGGTCATCAGGCCGGACTCTTCGGACGACAGGAAGGCGACCGCGCGGGCGACCTCGGCCGGATCGACCAGCCGGCCGAAAGGCTGCTCTGCCGCCGCCTTTGCCAACCAATCTTCCGCGGCTCCATGATATTCGCGCTGGATGCGATCCTCGCCGTCGCTCGACATCCAGCCGATATTGAGGGCGTTGACCCTGATCCGGTTCCTAAGCAATGAGAAAGCCGTATTCCGGGTCAGCGTGTCGAGAGCGCCCTTGGAAGAACAGTATGCACTGATGAAGGGCTGACCGGCCATCGACGACATCGAGGAAATGTTGACGATGGTGCCCTCGATGCCGTTGGCGATCATGTTCTTGATCGCGTCCTGCATCAGGAAGAACGGCCCGCGCACATTGACGGCGAACATCCGGTCGAACAGAGCCGGATCGGTATCGAGAATGGTGCCGCGATCGGTGATCGCAGCGACGTTGACAAGCGCATCGATGCGGCCGAACTTTTCGGCCGCTGTCGCGATGACCTTGCGGCAGTCCTCGACCTCGCCGAGATCGGCGCTGACGAAGGCAACCGGGATTCCATATCGATCGCCAATCTCCCGCGCCTTGGCTTCGCCCTTGGCAATGCTGCGGCCGCAGATCGTCAGGCCGGCGGCGCCACGCTCGGCAAAGAGCCGGGCGACTTCCGCGCCCAGCCCTTGTGTGCCGCCAGTCACGACGGCGAATTTTCCATCCAGTCGGCTCATCGGATCTCAAGCCTCCCTGCGTGCGGCATGGGCGGCGATAACCTCGGCAAACTGCCCGGCATCCGTCTTGGCGTCGATTGCCTCTGCCATGATCTGCGCCTGCGTTTTCGGCGCAAGCCCCCCGACCGGCGGATCGCTGTCGAGATTGGTCGGGAAGGCATAGCCCTCGGCCGTCGATGCGATCACATTGGCAACGTCCGCGCGGCTCAGCGTGCCGGCATCAAGCGCAGCGAGAAGTGCAGGGTAGACTGTCACCGACATGCGGGTGCGGTTGACGCTCTCCATCGCCCGCCCGAAGGCCGAGGACACCTGCAGGAGATTGGCCATGCGATAGATGTCTTTCGAGACATTGTTGCCGGCACCGTGCATGACGGCCGGATTGAAGAAGACGGCATCGCCCTTCTTCAGCGGCAATTGCACATGGTGTTCGGCAAAATAAGCTTGGAACTCCGGCCGGCCGAAGGCGATATAGCCTTCAAAGAAGGTCTGCGAATAGGGCAGGAACAGCGTCGGCCCGCTTTCAAGGGGCATATCGCAATGCGCGACGGCGCCCTGCAGAGTCAGAAGAGGCGAAACCGCATGGATATGGCCGGGATAGGCCTGCATCTGCTGCGGCGACATGAAGCCGAGGTGATAATCACGATGCGGCTTCTGCGCGGTACCGCCCGGATTGACCCGGTTCATCTGCGCCGTCATCTGATAGCCGACGCCGAGCCAGGCTTCCGACACTAGCGTGACGGTGGTCGAGGCATAATAGCGGGCAAAATTTTCCGGGTCCGCCAGGCAGTGTTTCTCGAGCGCATTCCAGATGCGGTCATTGGCGCCGGGCTTGGCAAAGTGATCGCCGGCACCCTTGCCCTTCTCCTTTTCTTCGCGGACGATCGCTTCGAACACGCTGGTTGCGCGATCGACGACCGTCGTGTCCGGCATGGCGTTCTTGATGACGATGATGCCGGGACCTGAAGTGAAGGCCTCGACCCACTCGGCCATCAGCGTGCGGCGGTCGTCTTCATTCTCGGCAGCGCTTCGAACCTTGTCGCCATCATAGATGAGGATATTTTTCTCGATCCCCACCGCCAAAGGCCAATCCGCCGGATTGGCAGTTTTTTTGACCAAAGTCTTGAAGGTATCGAAATTGCCGCAATCGGCCGAAAGCCAAACCTTCTGGCTACGCCTGCTGGCGAGCGTCTGAGCGTCCATGGTGATCTCCTCCCAAAGTGACGTTGGACTTATGGGATTGATCCTAGTCTCGGGCAGACTTATGAAAAAGGTAGAAAACCCCTCAAAAACACCTCAGGACGAGCACATTGAAATCTCGTTTCCCCTTGAAAGACATTGCGCTGCAGGCCGGGCTTAGCCTCGCGACCGTCGATCGGGTGATGCATGAGCGCGAAGGCGTTCGCGCCGTTACCCGCGCACGGGTCGTCGCGGCAATTGCCGAACTGGAGCGGCAATATGTGCAAGCGGGTTTGGCCGGCCGGCGCCTCGTCATCGATGTCGTCATGGATACGCCGCAGCGCTTCTCCGCCGCCGTCCGCGAAGCCTTCGAAGCCGAATTGCCCGGCATGCGGCCCGCGTCCTTTTCCGCGCGGTTTCATGTGGCCGAGACGATGAGCGAACAGGAGCTTCTATCGATCCTGCGCGCCATACGCCGCCGCGGCAGCCATGGTGTTGTTCTCAAGGCTCCGTCGACACCCGCGATTGCCGATCTTGCCGGTCAGCTTATGGCGGCAAGGATTCCAGTAGTCACGCTGGTGACTGACTTGCCGGAAAATTCCCGCATCGGCTATGTCGGCATGGATAACCGCGTGGCGGGCGCGACATCAGCCTATCTGCTTGGCCGCATGGCCGGAGAGCGGGCTGGCAAGGTGCTGGTGACCCTATCGAGCAGCCTTTTTGCCGGCGAGGACGAGCGTGAGCGTGGATTTCGCGATGTGCTGGCGGATCGCTTCCCACATCTTGCGGTCGTCCGGATTTCGGAGGGCTTCGGTGTCGACCGCGCGACGGAACTTCTTGTCCGCGATGCGCTGGAACGCGAGCCGGAAATCCGCGCTGTCTATTCGGCGGGCGGTGGCAACCGAGCCATATTGAAGGCCTTTGCCGATGCGCGACGAGAATGCACGGTCTTTGCCGCCCACGATCTCGATCAGGACAATATCAGGCTGCTCGCCGCCGGCGAAATTACCTTCGTCATCCACCACGACCTACGCCATGACGCCCGCAGTGCCTGCCAGCTGATGCTTGCCTATCATCGGATGCTACCGGCCGATTTCCAGATCGCGCCCTCGAGGGTTGCCATCGCAACGCCATTCGAGACCGCGCATTAATCCGCTTTCGGGGCCAATCGAAACGCCAGGAAACCTATTCGATCGCGGTGATCTCCAGTTCTTCCTTGCCAAGGGTTACGATATCGCCAACCACCTTCCCCATCAGCAGTCTTGCAACGGGCGAGACATAGGAAATCGAACCCGCCTTGGGATCGGCTTCATCCTCCCCGACGATGCGATATTTCTGTATGCGGCCATCCTCACGGCTATAGGTGACCGTGCTTCCAAACGCGACGACATCAGACGTGTCGGGAACCGGCACGACTTCAGCGGTGCGAAGCCTCTCGGCGAAATAGCGCGCATCGCGCAACGGGATGGCTGTCTGCCGCCGGCGTTCGTTGATGTCCTCGATTGTGGTCGCTGCTTCATAGGCTTTACGCGCCTCATGAAGCTGCAATTCCAGAGCTTTCAGGCCCGCCGCCGTCACACGGTTCGGATGCGGAGAAATGGGCCGGTCGGGCAGCACGGTTTCCGCGGCCGTTTCAGCGCTTTCTTCCTTCATGAACGCAGTGCTCAATTTCAAACTCCATTCCTACCGGCAAATCAGCCCGATACTATAGACCAGATGGCAGGCTGGGCGAAATGTAGATGGTCGATCAGCACAATCCTACGAATATGTTCCGGGAGATCGCCTTGGCATTCCGAACGCCATTGCGTAGCATCGCACGAAGCTGCAACACGTCCTGCGGGCAATCCTGGCCCGTGCCAAAGCTATGATGAAGGATCGCCATGCGCCGTTTGGACCAGGAGATGTTCCGCTCCCTCTCTCTCCTCGGCATGGTTCTAGGCCTGATCTTCTTCGCCGCATCTCTGACACCCAGCCTGATGCCGCGGTCCTATCTCGTCCAGGGCGCCCTCTCCGGGATCAGCGCGGGGGTCGGCTACATGATAGGCACGGCACTGACCTGGCTCTGGATCTATTTGCAGCTACCCGTTCCCAGGCGGTCGCTGAGGTTGGTCCGCTGGTCGATCGGCATTGCCTGCCTGCTTCTCTGCATGGCGGCGCTCTGGCATGCGACTTTCTGGCAGAATTCAATCCGCATTTTGTGGAAGATGCCGCCGATTGCCACCGCCGACCCTTACTGGCTTGCGGTCGTGGCAGCAGCGACCTTTCTCATTGCGCTTGTTGTCGGGCGTCTCTTCCGCATCGCCAGCCTGCTGTTTTCACAATGGCTTTCGCGCGTCGTGCCGAGCCGGCTTTCAAAGGTTGTCGGAGCCTTGCTTGCCGTTGCACTGTTCTGGTCGATCGGCCAGGGCATATTGCTGCGGCTTGCACTCGATGCCGCCGATGCCTCATTCAAGCAGGCGGACGCGTTGATCGAAGACGACCAGCCCATGCCGCAGGCTGACATGAAGACCGGCAGCTCCGCCTCGCTGGTTGCCTGGCAAGGACTAGGACGCCAGGGCCGGTATTTCGTTACGTCGGGGCCGGGCGCCGGCAATATTTCAGGCTTCTGGAACGGCCCGGCAAAGCAACCGCTTCGCATCTATGTCGGCTTGAACAATGCCGAAACCAGCAAGGAGCGTGCAGCGCTAGCCTTAAAGGAGATGATCCGGCAAGGCGCTTTCGATCGTTCCATGCTGGTCGTGATCGTGCCGACCGGAACAGGTTGGGTAGACCCGGCGGCCATGGACACGCTCGAATATCTGCAGCATGGCGATGTTGCCAGCGTCGCCGTGCAATATTCCTATCTGAGCAGCTGGATGTCGTTGCTGTTCGAACCACAACAAGGCGAGGAGACGGCCATTGATCTATTCGATGCCGTCTACGGCTATTGGTCGAAACTGCCTCGTGACAAGCGACCCAAGCTCTATCTTCATGGCTTGAGCCTTGGCGCGATGAACTCGCAGCTATCCTTGGATATCTACAATATTATTGGCGATCCGGTGAACGGCGCACTCTGGAGCGGCCCACCCTTCCGCAGTACCAGATGGAAAGCGGCAACTGCGGCGCGAAGCCCCGGCACACCGGAATGGCTGCCGAGATTTCGTGACGGTTCCGTGATCCGCTTTGCAAACCAGGAGCACGCGCCGGATCAGTTCGCCGCTCCCTGGGGGCCGCTCAGAGTCATCTATCTGCAATATGCGAGCGACCCGGTGGTATTCTTCGATGCCACCTCAGCTTTTCGCGAGCCGGCATGGATGAAAGCGCCTCGCGGGCCTGACGTCTCGCCGGAACTCACCTGGATACCGGTCGTCACCATGCTCCAGCTGCTCTTCGATATGATGATCGCAACGACATCGCCGATCGGCTACGGGCACATCTATGCGCCCCAGCATTATATCGATTGCTGGGTATCGCTGACCGATGCACAAATCTCCCCGGAGAATCTCACACGCCTGAAATCGCTCTTCGCCGCCCGTTTCGGGATGACGAACTAGAGCTTGCACAGACGGACATGCGCGAATGTGGACCATTGATCTCGGGCGACAGTTCATTGCACTTCGGCGAGCTGTCGGCGCGAACCCAACATGGTTGTTGCAACGATCTCCAAATCGATTAGTCTTCAAGCCAGCTAACGACGGCGGATACGAAGTTTCCATGTTGCGGGGGACTTTGCCGCAGCACCCAACTTCAGAGAGATCGATGGTCAGCCTCGGTGTTTTGACGACTTATATATTGGTGGTGCTTGGCCTCATGGTCATTCCAGGTCCTGCCACCTTGCTCACGCTCGCCAGAGCAGTCAGCGGCGGCAAGCGCGTAGGGCTGGCAACTGGCGTTGGTATCGCCGCCGGTGATCTTTTCCACACGATGATGGCGACCTTCGGATTGTCGGCATTGCTCGCCACATCCGCGCTGGCCTTCGAGATCGTCAAATATGCCGGCGTCATCTATCTGATCTATCTGGGCTTCAAGGCCTTTGTCGAGAAAAGCGGCAGCATCGATCTGCCGACTGCGCAGGCCATCACCCCCATGCGCGCGTTCCGACAGGGTTTTTTCACCGAGATACTCAACCCGAAGACCGCACTTTTCTTCCTGGCCTTCCTGCCGCAGTTCATCCACCCGGAAAGCGGCTCCGTCATCGCGCAATTCGCGCTGCTGGGAGCCATCTTCGTGACCCTCAGCATCGGGGTGACCTCGCTTCTGGCGGTCGGTGCCGGCTCGATCGGCGGCTGGCTGCGCCGCAACCGCACCATCGGCCGATGGCAGGGAAAGGTCATCGGCACGATCTATATGGCATTGGGCCTGAGGCTCGCCCTGCAGCAGCAGTGATCCGTCTTTACGGCGCCGAAGGGAAAATCAAACCGGCTGCCGTTTGACGACACAGAAGTTCATCTCCGAGCGGATGCGAAAGCCCATTGCTTCATAGAGCGCGATGGCTGGCGCGTTCGTCATATAGGCATGCAGATAAGCGGTTTCGCCCCGTGCCGCGATCTCACCAGCCACGAAGCGGAAGAGCAGGGTGCCAAGGCCGCGCCCCTGAAAATCTGGATGGGTGCAAAGGCCGCTAAGCTCGGCAAATCCCGTCTGGCGCATGCGCTGGCCTGCCATGGCAACGAGGCGCCCATCGATTTTCACACCCCAGAAGGAGCCGAGGCTCTGCGCGCGCAGCGTGAACGGGCCAGGTTTGGTGAGTGTGGCAAGCGCCAACATATCGGCGGCATCGGCCTCCGTCAGCGGCTCGATCCGGGGATCCGAGATACGCTCGGAAGAGCGCTGAGCCATCATCTGCACAAGCCTGGCATTCGAAAGGGTTATCAACCCTTTGGGAACGATGATCGGCTCGGCTTCGACGATCGCCATGACCTCTTCTCCCGAAGGCAGCTTTGCCAAGGCGTCGAGACTTTCGACCGAATTATCCGCAGACGCCGCAAAGGGCACGATGGAAGGCGGGTAGCGGCGCGCCAGCGCGTTGCCCTCCGCCAGCGAGGCGTGGGCGGTTTCAAGGGCACGCCAGATCGGTCGGTCGAGAATGTGGCTCATCGCTGCTGCTCCTTGCCAAAGTCGCCGCGTCGCCTGAGCGGAGCTTCGGCTAGCCCGTCCTCGATTGCGGCCAGTTGTTGCAATATCGGCCCGGATAGGTCGCCGCAGAGCTCACGAACCGCCTGCTCTATGCGCGGCCAGACGGATTTTTTCGAATAATCGATGAGTTCCTGTCCCTTTGACGTCAACGAGATCAGACGACGACGCTGGTCTTCGGTCGAGGCCTGCATGTCGACATAACCCAATTCCAGAAGCTGTGAGACGGTGCGCGTTGCACCCGGCTGGGTGATGCCGACAGCCTGGGCAAGTTCGCCGATCGTCAGCGGACCAGCGCGATCAATGGCTGCGAGAAACGGATACTGGGCAGACTGCAAAGAGACGTCCAGCTCCTCCATGATCTGCTGCGTATCGGCCTGCAGACGCTCGCCGATCCGGCGAAATCGGCTGCCGAGACAGAGGAAACCCATCGCCCTTACAATATCTTCAGTCAAAGCGATCTCCATTTTTCAAATTACATAACTAGTTATATAATTTGTTATGCGACTGTGATCAAGCCGCTATCGCTCATTTGGAGGATGCGCACCACACATACAATCTCAATGATTGCATTTACCAAGCAGTCCCGCCTTTTGCCGATCGCTGCCATCCAAAAGTGAACTAACGCCAAGGTCGTATGCTGTTTGAATCTGGAACGCACAAAAGGATCGCTTTGGGGAGACGCATTGCTGACAGGAGCCTCCACATATCAGCCCGACACCACGATGCTTCCCATGTCTCCACGCGAATAGAATTATTCATGAAGCGCCCAAGGCACTGAAATAATTTAAGAATATTCATCTCTTTTCGGGAGATTCAATCCTGCGTTAAGTTAAGTTTATGCGCATATTATTTATTTAGAAATTTACATATTAACTGAATACTAATAAACGCCTTAACTTTCCGAGTCATATTAGCTAACCATTACGCAAGTGGAGGTAATGGTTGTGCAAGATATTGGTACAGACTCTCAAAGATATTCAGGAAGAGCTTACTCAATCAAAAATGGTGCTCAGAAATCCGACTCCAAGCGGCCGGACGCCACCGGTGCACATCTTGTTTCCGAAGAGCCGATTTCAAATCAGGAGAGCCAGATGCAGTCCGCAGATGCGCCCGAACATGGAGCCGCCATTCCTGCTCAAGACTATCCACTTACGCTTCCAAGCGTATTGATCGGCGGGTTACCCATCACTGTCGTCAATCGACGCAACGCCGCCTCCTTCATGATCGATGTAGCGCGGAGACGCCGCCGCGACAGCCGGCCCTATTACTTTACCTCGGCCAATGGCGAGGTCGTTGCACGCGTTCACGCGGATGCCAATATCGCCAAACTCTTCCAGAAAGCGGATCAGATCCTGGCCGACGGCCAGCCGCTCGTCATGGCCTCGCGCTTGCTCTGCAGGGTGCAACTTCCCGAGCGCGTAGCGACAACCGACCTCTTCCACGATGTTGCCGAACTGGCCGAAAAGGACGGCATAAGCTTCTATCTTCTAGGAGCGACCGAGACGGCAAATCATCAAGCCGTCGCCGCCGTGCAAACACGCTATCCCGACCTTCGCATCGTGGGTCATTGCCACGGCTACCTTGCGGGAGAAGCCTTGGAACGGAAGCTCGACGAGATCAACGCGCTCGCCCCCGACATATTGTGGATCGGCCTCGGCGTTCCGCGCGAACAGATCTTCGTGCATGACTTTGCCGCGCGACTTGCCAATGTCGGCATCATCAAGACATCGGGCGGGCTCTTCGACCATCTGGCGGAGAGAACGAAAAGGGCGCCCATCTGGGTTCAAAGAGCCGGTTTTGAGTGGTTCTGGCGGATGGTGATGGAACCCCGCCGTCTGTTCTGGCGCTACCTGACGACCAATCCCTACGCCATCTACGCGATCTTGAGGTATTCGAAATGATGAATAGGCGATATCCCGAACTGCAGACCAGCGAAACGGACACCGACATCGCCATTGTCGGCGGCGGGCTTTCCGGCACGCTAGCGGCCTGCCTGCTCGGTCGAGCGGGCTATCGCGTGACGCTCATCGATCGTCATCGCGTCTTTCCCCAGGAATTCCGCGTTGAAAAAATCGGTGGCGAAGCAATCGAAAAACTTCGGCGACTTCAATTACTTGCGCCTCTGTCGACTGCCGCCGTACCTTTTGACGAAATCGTCAATATGCACAAAGGGCACGTGGTGGACCGGACATATGGCCAGCACTACGGATTTTTCTACAACAGGCTCGTCACGGCGATGCGGAGCGCACTGCCCGAAACGGTGAACTTCGTGGTCGGTCAGGTCCGCGGTTTGCGGATCGGAGCTGCTCAACAGCAGGTATCGATCCTTGGCCGGGACGAAATCACCGCGCGATTGCTGGTGATCGCAACAGGTATGGGCGATACCTTGCGCCGGGATCTCGGCATTCTGCACCGACAGATTAGCGATAGGCGCCCGCTCGCATTCGGGTTCAACATTCGTCCGCTGCGCTCCAACAGATTTCGCCACACCGCCCTGACCTATCATGGCGACGGCGATGGAATCGACCATCTCAATCTCTTTCCGGTCCCTGGTGCGACACGAGCCAACCTCTTCCTGTTCCGAGATCCGCGAGACCCCTGGGTCAAGTCGCTACATGATGATCCGAAGCAGGCGCTCACGAATGCTTTCCCGTCACTTGTCGACACCTTCGGTGATTTTGAAATCGGCAGCCGGATCGATAGCTGGCTTACCGATATAACAGCGGCCGGCAATTGCCGGCAGGATGGCGTCGTGCTGATCGGAGATGCCTATCTGACCTCCTGTCCGGCAAGCGGCCTAGGTGTCAGCCGGCTTCTGACTGATGTAGAGCGTCTGTGTTGCGCGTATATTCCACAATGGATGACGGAAACCTCCATCGATCATACCAGGATCGCCACCTATTATGACGACCCGGAAAAGCTTGATATGGACATCAACTCGGCGCGAATGACCGATCATCACTTCAATCTGGCGACCAAAACCGATGTCGGGTGGCGTCTGCGCCGCCAGTTCCATTTCGTGCGGCGGCGCGTGCTGTACGGTATCGAAAGCATCAGTCCTGCTCTTGCCGCAAAGCTTCATCAACTCAAGACGATACGCGCCAGGTCTGCACTGCGATCGGCCGTGCTGAACTCGAAACCGATGGCATAGCCGGACTGGCAAGCAGGAAATTCTGCTTCGGGAATATGCATCAGTAGAAATATTGTACATTCCGAAGATGTGAGGAACACAGTTCTGTATCGCTAATATTATGGGGTTGAACATGGCAGTTTTAGGCGCATTTCCTCCTGGACTTACTTGCCGGCCGATCGAGGAGAATGATTGGGACGGTATCATCGATTGCCTCCGCAGAAATTTTCCGACGCGCGATCGAGGCTATTGGAAGCGCGCCGTCACACGGATGGAAAAACGGCCTTTCGTGCCCGACCTACCGAAATACGGCTTCGTTCTGGATATGTCCGGGCGCATCGTCGGCGTCCTGCTGGCGCTCTATTTTCGGCATGAAGGACTGGAAGGAGAAGAGCTACGTTGCAATCTATCAAGCTGGTCTGTGGATCCGGAGTACCGCGCGTTTGCCGGCAAGATGGTTATCGCGGCGCTCAGACGAAAAAACGTTACCTACATCAACGTCTCTCCGGCCCCGGGGACGATAAAGGTCAATGAAGCGCTCGGCTTTCGCCGCTATGCGGACGGGCAGCTAGCGTTTCTGCCGATGCTGAGTGCTGCGAGGCGGCCTTATCGCGTGCTCGAAGCCCGCTCTGATCTTCCGGAAATGTCGATGCTTTCGGAGGGCGATAGAGAGATTCTTCTCCAGCATGCGGCACTCGAATGCCTGTCGTTGATTTGCGTCGACGGTGACGAGGCCTTTCCCTTCGTTTTCAAGACACGCCGCATCTTCCATGGCACAGTTCCGAGTGCCCAGGTGATTTACTGCCGCACGCCCGCGGAGCTTAGCCGGTGCGCAGGCGCGCTTGGTCGCCATCTCCTGCGAAAAGGCATATTTCTCTGCGTCGTCGACGCGAACGGGCCGGTGCCCGGTCTCGTCGGCCGCTACTTTGCCGGAAGCGGGACCAAGTATTTCAAAGGCCCGAAGCCGCCCTCGCTCGGAGACCTGACATTCACCGAGCTCGTCATCTTCGGTTTCTGATCCTCACAAAGAGCCGATGTCGGGCTTTTGCAGTTTCCGCAAGGCCTAGGCACGTTCCAATCGTGCTATTCGTTCCCTCGGGCGAACGGCGCCATGCCGGCACGATTGAATATCGGCCGAGTCATAGTTGCCGCGACAGCCTATGTTCGCCCGACTGGCTGAGCAGACCCCTCGAGATGCCGAGCGAGCGCCATCGCGTTCCAAAGGAAACACCGACCAGCAAGAGGCAAAAGCCGAGCGCAAGAGGCGAAAAGAACGCCTCTTCCTGCAATACGGCATTGGACGCGATCGTGACGACCGCGACGAAAGCGAAGAGAAAATCCGGGGCACCGGTTGCAATCAGCTGCTTGCGAGCCGATAGCGCCAATGCGGCAAGAAAGCCGAAGAAGACGAAGCCGCCCACACCCATCTGGTAGAGCATGACGCCGACCGCGCTTTCGACGGGGACTGAGGCAACGCCCTCATCCTGCGCCCGGTCCCAATCCAGGTTGAGACTTGTGCTCGAAAGGTTGCCACCGATCCCCAGGCCCTGCCCGAGCGGATTGTGCAGGAACTCGCGAACACCCGCGATCAAGCCCAGAACATGGTAATCGCCGTGCGTCGCGCCGAAAAGGATAGCGGCAACCGTCCAGACGACAGCCAGCGTGACAACTGCAAGCAGTGTCAGGTCCGCACGCGAAGGGCGATAGATCAACCGAGCGCCGATCGCCACAAGCAGCATGAAGGTCGCACCCTTGGAGCCAATGACGAGCAACAGCGGCAACGCGGCAATCGGCAGCAGCCAACGTCCTCTGAAGAGGAGCCAGGCAGACATGATGCTCAAGCCGTAGGCATAGCTGATCGGGTGAAAGTTCGGGCCGCCATTGCGGAAGATTGGCGGAAACAGGTCGCTGAACAGCTTGATGTTGAAGAAGGTCGTCATCATCGTGTCTTCGATACCGCGAAGCACGAAGCCGGTTTCCCTCAGTTTCTTTTCCCAAACACCGGCCTCGATCTGCGCCTTCAGGCCACGGTGAATATAGAGATCGCCGTGGAACAGGCTCAGGAAATCCATTCGGAAGATCTGCTCCAGATAGCCGTAGATGATGGCAACGGCGCAGAGCCAGAAAATGCTCTTGCGCAGATCAATGGGATATAGACTGGCTGCGAGAATTGCGATGTGGAAACATGCAAGCGGCGTGATCGTATTGCGGAAATAGATGACTGCATCCTTCGGTCCGCCGTGGACAGCCCCAAGCGCAAGATAGAAAGCAACCATGCCGCAGAGTACGAAACTGAATATCAGCCAGGGCCGCAATTCGGCCAGAGCCCGCACACGATATTGAAAGGAGGCCATGACGAAGGCGACGAAGGCAGTCATCAGGATGACGAAATTGGCGCCACGCAATGCATCGAATGTATTATGATCGGGCACGAAGGGGGTGAACCAGGCAACCACGAGGTTCTGATAGAGAAAGGAACAGGCGATGACGATCGGGATGCAGCCGGGCTGAGCGATCGACAGGATGAGCGTCACGGCAAACGTCGCGGCAACCCCGAATGGCGTCCAGACGGCGAATGCCGAAACAGAAGCGATAACCGCCAGAATGGCGATGCAGAGATGGAACATGGCATCCGAGCGCAGCGATCCCCGGCCTCCCGACCCGAGGCCGACGCGACTTTCCGTGACGCTCATCACCAGTCTCCATCCGTTCGCATCAGTTGTCGTTCCGCAATGCCGTATCTCCTCGCATCTCAACCTCCGCCATGGCCATCCAGAAGCGCGGCAATCATGGCGCCGTCGAAGCCCTCGATGCTGGCCCGGCTTTTGATGATGCCGAAACCCTGATCGAGCTCCCAATAGGCCCAGCCGACCTGATTGGCCTCCGCCGCCTGCCTCACGGCTCGAACCCAGAATCTTCTGCTTTCGGCATCGACACAGAAATTCAATACGCCGAACTCATTCATCATCACCGGACAGTCATGCGTCTCCGACCAGCGCCTCAATCGCACGAATTCGGAGGCGATCGCCGCTTCGGTCCAGGGCGTCGTCAATTGTTCCTCGATGAGGCTTGCGGCCTGTTCATCTCCGTCGGCGCGCAGCTTGTCGATGCCCTCCTGCACGAGAGGCGTTTCGATGGTCGCTGGAAAGGGCAAATTCGAAATCCGGGCAAGCGGAGACGCATCCCAGGTCTCGCATTGGTGGGTGAAGGCCGTGGGCGCATAGAAATGAATGGCGGCAATCTGATTGCCGTCAGCGAGAGGCGGCGTCTCGCCAATTTCCCAGATGCCTTGCGAGGGCGAAGGCCCCCAGATCAGCGTGTGGCTGGGGCATTTGGACCGCACGACTTCTGCAAGCCTATCCCGCAATTGAAGCCAGGCATCGCTCCCCATGGGCGGCTCGTTCAAAAGCTCGGGATAGACCTTATCACTCGGAAGGTTGGCAACGACGCTGCTCAACGCCATCCATGCCTCGGCCGCCCTTTGCGAACCAGCCTCGAAATCCTGACGGAGAGCCGAGTGCAGACTTGCGGAGGGATGCATGTCCACAAGGACGGAAAAACCCAGCCGATTGAGGTCAGTCACGCCAGCCTCGATGCGACGAAGTGTGGGCGTGTCACCTGCCGACAAGAGATCGCCATTAACCGGCAAGCGGATTGTTTCAAAACCCGATTGACGAAGCTTTTCGAGCACCGCCTCGCTTGGTGCCACCCCATCGCTTTTATCGAACCATCCGGGCAGATTGATGCCGCGCGAGGGTACTCTGGGCTTGGCCGTCGCGCTCGTCCCGCCAGCAGCGGGAAGAGCAGCCAGAATGGAGCCTCCTGCCAGCTTGAGAGCACTTCGGCGTGATATCATTGTCGATCGCAAGCCACGTCCCACGATCATCCCCTTGCAGAGATCCGGTCGCCCTGCCCTCCGTTGTCAGCCGATCGGATCGGTCGTACCACCTGGCTAACGCGCACATCGATATGCTCCGGCGCAATTGTCAGCGTGGCGCTGCGCCTGATTTGATCGGCATCGAGGCGTTGACGAAGCATATTGGCGATTTCGCCCGTCTCTTCCCCGGGGCTGAGCGCGAAAAGCATGAGATCCGCTTCGGCAAAAAGCGCCGGGTCCCAGTTGCCGTCAATGATGGAAGACCCCATCAGAAGGACGAAATCGAAGGCGCCGGCATCGGCTAATATGTCGTCCAGGCTAAGGCGCACCGGCGACTCCGCGCCCTGCGTCGTGGACCTGTTGTACACGACGGTGCGCAGACCGCTCGCGCCGCTGATGAAAACGCCGTTACCGCTGCGCGCTGGTGCTGCCATGCCGGGCTGATCGCCGAACTCGACCACCAGCACATTCTGTTCGGCCTGTTGGAGACCGAGGCCGACCATGGCCCCTGCGAGTCTCGCCGCCAGCGGCGTATGAAGCGAAGAGACCAGCAGCACATAGGGTTTCGGATGCTCCGTCAGATGCGAAATGATGTGTCGCATGAGCTGCAGCACATCGCGCGAAAAGGCTTCGTTTCCGGCCTGGAAAAAGCGTCTTCGCATCGCGCGTATGCTGAGATAGGCGCCGGCACCAGCAACGCCCGGAAGCCGATACTCTCCAAGATTGACGGGCGCTGGTTCCGGCTTTGCGATTTCCGGCAAAGGATCCTTGTGGGGCTCGACGTCGAGGAGGCTACGTCTTATGGGGCTTGTCGGATCCTGTTCCGGCTGGTGTTTCGGCCCGCGCACCAGAGCAAGACCGCAACCGATGATAAGACCGAGCACGGCGCTGACAGGCAACAACAGTAGCGGTTTCGGCCAGGTCGGCTGCACCGGCGGAGCAGCGGCGCTGATCACCCGCGCCTCCTGCAACTGCAGGCCCTGCATCTGCGACGTCTCTTCGGCGCGCTTCAGGAAATCGTCAAGCACCGTGCGCGCGGCCTTCGTCTTCGCCTCCAGCTGCCGCAACTGCACCTGCGCCGCATCCGAGCTTTCCAGCCTTTGGCGGAGGTCGTCGAGCTTTTTCTGCAGCGCCGCGACATTCTGCGTGGCAAGATCGGATTTTGCCTTCAGTTCCCGCGTAATGCGCTGCGCCTCGACGGCCATGAGGCCCTGCATCCTGTCCAACTCGGATCGCAGTCTTTTGATGATCGGATGACGCGGCTGGTACATGGCTTCGTAGTTGGCGAGATCGGCCGCCCGTTGATTGTAGTTCTCCCGGAGTTTGACCGTGGCTTCGGAGGACAGGACTTCCGAAAGCTTGGCGAGCCCGGCGGGCGATGTGCCTGCGGCCACGGCCTGGGCATATTTATCCTTGGCCTGATCGGCGTCGCTTCGCGCGCCGATCAACTGATCCGTCAGCTTGTCGATCTGTGACTGCAGCGTGCCGCCGGCGGAAGCATCGAGAATCTGATGCGAAACCTTGAAATCTCCGACTTCCTGTTCCGCATCGCTGACGTTCTTTTGGAGATTGCCGATCCGGCTCGCAAGCAGCGAATTCACGTCGCTGTTCGCAGTCTCCCGCTCACCCGATAGACCGGCCTTGTAGCGGTCGACGATGGCGTTGGCGATCCGTGCCGCCTTGTCGGAATATCGTGACGCGAAGCTGACATCGATGACATAGGTAAGCCCGGCACGTTCTACCGTGACAGCACGCTGGAAGCTTTTGAAGATCGAATCCTTCGTGGGATGTGAGGCCAAGCCAATACGCGACAGCAGACCGCCACCCGCAAATTCCGGATCGTTCTCGATGTTCTCGCTCTCAAAGACCTTCATCAGCAGGTCGCGCGATTCAATGACGAACACCTGGCTTGCGATCGCCGCGCTGTCGCTGCCGATGCCAGGTAGAACATTGTTGAGATTCGTCGCGCGCGGATCGCGCGGATCGATCATGACCGAAGCCGTCGCGGTATAGCTCGGCTTTGCAACGGCAAGGTAGGCCAGCGTCAGGAGAAGCACGACAACGGTGCTTGCCAACACGGTCAGCCAGCGTTGCCACAGGATGGTCCACACGGCACCGACATCGAACAGCGGCGGAAGCGAGCGCTCGTCAATGTTAAACGGCTTCATCCAGTTCCTCTCCGCGACTGCGGATCTCCGGCTCATCGCACATCACTAAATTCAGTATTAGTGAATAATGTTAATCATCCGTTGAATTTACACCAGAGCGTGTGATCGACTTGAGACATCGCAAGTAACCATGTTGCGACTTCGTTCTAGCGCGAGCATGAGTACTTACGATATTAGAGATACACTCTATTTCAGGCGCTGCAGGCCATTCGGTCGATAGCAATCAACACAGGATTAGGGCGTTGAGTGAGAAAGCTGGCAGCAGCGATACTTTATCGGCCGAAACGCCGCCGCTCGCGAGCAACCTGCGCTTGTCGATCGGCGCGCTTGCCAGGAGCGGAGCCGTTGCGGGAGCCATAAAGCTCGCCAGTGCCGGCCTGTCATTCCTGATGTTCGTCGCGGTCGCCATGACGACCGATGAGCGGCAGTTCGGTCTCTATAGCGCCGCCTATGCCGGAGCGAGCCTGGTCTCCTTCTTCGCCATCGTCGGCCAGCAAAGCGCCGTGCTCAGATTCTGGCCGCAATATGCCGGCAACAATGATCTGAATTCGGCAAACGGCATGATGGCCCGCTCCATCCTTGTCTCGCTTGCCGGGCTCGCTGGCTTCAGCCTGCTCATTCTCATCATCGGCTTCTTGCCATTCGCCGGCACACAGACACCCGAATGGCTCGCGATCTGCGTGGCGACCATGGTCTTGGCCTTCGCACTTGGCTGGTCGGAGTTCGTCGCTTGCGCCCTTCGCGCCAAGAATGCGCTCATCTTCGCGCTGCTACCACGCGACGTCCTGTGGCGCGCGGTGGCAATCCCGGTCTTCGTCCTTGCCCATTTCATGCAAATTAAGATGAGCGCGGTGACGGCAACCTACCTGACGGCCGGATTGCTGCTCCTCATGATCGCTCCGCAAACATTCGTCCTGTTCCGCGATACGATCCGCGCCCAGCGCGGTCCGCTTACAAAAGAACAGAAGGATGAATTCAAGACCGTGACATTCGGGCTCTGGGGCGTCACGGCGCTCCCGCCGGCACTCAGCCAGGCGAGCACCTTGCTTGTCGCAGCCATTCTCGGCCCCGAAGCCGCCGGCGCAATTTTCGTGGCGGATCGAACGATGCGGCTGGTCGTCCTCGCGCTCAACGGCATCAACCAGGCACTCGCGCCGCAAATCTCGGCTGCCTTCTATACTGGAGACAAGGCGCATGTGCAGCGTATCACCAGCTTGGCCGCACTCGGCGGCTTCATCATCGCCTTGTGCGTGCTGGTATCCTTCCTGATCTTCGGTGACCTGATCCTGTCGATATTCAATCACGCCTATGCAACACCGACGATGCAGGTGACGCTGATCATCTTCGGCATCGGCGCGACAATCGGCACCGCCTGCGGACCGACCGAAATCCTCATGCAGTTGACGGGCCTTCAGCACGCACTCTTCAAGCTGCTGGTCATCGTCAACGCGTTCGGGCTCTGTGCAACGGCGGTGCTTACCTATTGGCTCGGTCCGATCGGTGCTGCGCTCGCCATCGCCGGCACGATCATCGTTTGGTGCGTGACCGCCGTATTCATCGCGCGCCGCACCATCGGCATCAACCCATCGATCCTTGGCTTCCTTGCCGGTGAAGACGCCCTGGCCGCCCGCTCCTTCCTGAAAGGCCGCTCATGAAAATCGTGCAGGTACAGACCCAGGCGGAAGCAGGTGGAGCGCAGCGGATTTCGGATATGGTCGGTGAAGGGCTACGCGCGTGCGGCCATGACGTACGCACCGTCTTCATGTACAGGAAAACCGACGTCTACGACCGCGACCCTTATGCGGATTTCATCCTCACCGAGCCGCCACGCGGTCTGCTCGGCCAAATGCGGGCGGCCGTCGGACTTGCGAATTATTTGCGCAACGCCCAGCCGGATGCGGTCATCACCTTCCAGCACTACGGCAATATTTTCGGTACCATCGGCGCGCGGTTCGCCGGCGCAAACTTCATCATCGCAAACCAGAGCGGCGCACCGCAAACCAGAGGCGTCAGGGGAATTCTCACTCAGATCGACAAACTGATGGGCACGCTCGGCGCCTATCACGCCAATGTCGTCAATTCGCGCTGGACGGAAGCACAGTTCGACACCTTCCCGAAAGCCTATCGGCGCCGGATGTCACGCATCGATCACGGCGTCCCCGCACCTTCGGTCGCCTTCGACAAGGCAGCCGCGCGCGCCGCCTTCGGCCTCCCTCAGCAGGCATGGCTTGCCGTTTCTTCCGGCCGCATGGCGTATTCGAAGAACCAGATCGCGCTCGTTGGCGCCCTTGCCCATCTGCCCGACATTCATCTCGCCATCGCTGGCACCGGCCCCGAGCAGGATGCGATTATCGCTCTTGCTCAGGACAATGGCGTCGCCGACAGGCTGCATCTCGTCGGCGAAGTGCCTCCCGCGCGCATCTTCGAGTTTCTGGCGGCGGGAGACGCCTATGCTTTCTCGTCATTGACGGAAACCTTCGGCCTTGCCGCAGTCGAGGCGGCCATTTCCGGGCTGCCGGTGGTCACGAGCAAGCTGGACGTGCTGCGGGAAGTGCTGACGACGGATGATGGCGAGGCCGCCGCGCTCTTTGTCGATGCCGATGCAAGGGGAGTGGCCGAAGGACTTGCCGAACTCATCGCCAAGCCGGCGCTTGCGGCGAGGCTTGCCGCCACCGGACGGCAACTGAAGGAACAATATTCGCCGGCCCGCATGTGCGCCGGTTACGAAGAGCTGCTCCTGTCGCGCTCACTTTCGCACGGCTGCGATCCCGTCGATAACCTCCAATCGGCCTGAGCGGTTGAGCGTATGGATTTTCGGATAGGGCCAATCGCCATGCGCCGCGATCGGGCGGGGCGGCGATAGCCGAACCACCTTCTCATCCAGCTCCAGTAATTGCGACATACCGAGCCCGCCGCCGTAACCGAGCGTTCCGTCCTGAACCGGTAGATAGATGCCGCCGCCCTCGCGGACGAAAGCGCCTCCCGGGCGCGCCATGCGACGATCGATGAGAACCGGGTTCAACACATGCGGCTTCCAAGGGCCGGCGAGCCGCGACGCACGGAAGACCACGAGCGTATCGGACGTGCTGCCATAGCCGTCGCGATCGGTCGCAAAGAGCCAGAGCTGTCCGCCATGATCGAGCAGGGTCGCATCGGAAATCTCGCCCTCGACGAGCACGGCTTCGGGAGCCCAGCGATCCGGAAACTCTGTCGCCCGATAGAGAACGAGTTTTCCGCCAGAACTCGCCTCCGGCAGCATCCAGATCGCGCCGTCACGTTCGAAGACCTGCGGATAGGAGAGATGGTATGGCTCCTCCAGCACGCAGCGCGGCTTTCCGGGCACGCCGGCGGCATCGAACGGCACGACGGAGATGACGGCCTTGCCTGTCGCATGCGGATAATCCTCCACAAAGAGGAAGGAATGACCCCGCCATTGAAACGGAAAGGGGTCCGCATAAAAGCGATCTCCCGTATCCGGGAGCACCGACCAACCGCAGCCAAGCTCAAAGGCGCTCGCCACACCCGGCCCGTCCGTGAAGCGATAGCCGACACGCCAATGCGCATGGCGAAAGCGCGCACGCCGCAATGCCTCTTGGCCCAAGCGCGGTAGCGCTGCCGTCAAATAAGTCGACGCAAAAGATGCCGTTTCACCTGTCAGGCCCTCGGATGCCACGGAGATCGGCTCATGCAAGACGAGCCGGTTCTCGACAAAGGCGCGAACCACGGAAACGGCAAGCGTGATGGCGCGCGCCAGGACATCCTCAACGCCGAGCGCAACGGACTCACGTTTGTCGATCATTGGCCAGGCTCGGTCTATGACGGTCCTCCCATCCAGAAAGGCTTCGATGACAGGCAACGTGCCGGCGGCGACCGCCGTCGCAACCGATAGGTCGGAATTGAAGCCGTCGAAGTTCAGCGCAATGGTTGGAACATCCGATGGCGCGACATTGCCTGTAAGATCCAGCCGAAGTGCTGCGGACCGGTTGCGACCGCTTGCTGGGATTTGCAACAATGGCGCGGCAAGAGCCGGATCTCGTCGGCGAAAGATCTTGCGCTCGAAAGAAAGAGCGGCGTTGACCGTTGCCGGCCATGCGTCCGACCCGGATTCATGTATGACGGCGATGTCGTGTCCGTCTGTTTGCAGACACGCGACAACGATCTCCTGCCATCGGCGTGGAGCAGATTTTGGAACGATGATATCGATCGATGGCATGGCGCTTCCTATCCCCAGCGGCATCGGCGAGCCTTCTGAGACTTGGAAACTACATTTATTCGGGAAAGCTTACTTTCACGTTATTCTAAGGTTGTATTGAAGAATTACGCGTCACTACCTGCGACGAAGAATTTCCACAAGCAAGTTCGAGCGTCCGCAGCGCCCATGATGGAGCGCCGCGATCGCTTGTCGCCTAGAGCCGGATGTCGTCCGAAAACCGCCCACACCTTTCGGCATCACGCTCTAGTTTCGCTTGCGCTCTGGCGCCAGCACGAAATCGTGCTCGACCTGCCAGAACGGGCCGCGGAAACCGAGATCCTTGGCGCGGGCGGGATCTTCGGTGAGCCTGAATTCGGCAAGCAGGCTTTCCTTGACCCCGAAGACCGCATCGGAATGGATATAGGGGTCGTCGGGATCGAAGATATGGGTCGTCAATGTCTCGAAGCCATCCGCCTTGATGATGTAATGCAGATGGGCGGGCCGATAGGGATGGCGGCCGAGCGCATCGAGCAGCTTCCCGACAGGACCATCGTCCGGGATTGGATAGTATTTCGGCTTCACCGCTCGGAACCAGTATTGCCCGTCCTTGCCGGTGCGGAAGACGCCGCGCAGGTTGAAATCGGGCTGGATGCCCTTCTGCTGGACATCGTAGAAGCCTTCGTCATTGGCCTGCCAGACATCGAGCACTGCGTTTTCGATCGGCCTGCCCTCGGTATCGAGAATACGGCCGCCGATCACCATGTCCTCGCCCTTCTGGTCGAGGCAGATATTGGCCCCCATCGGCAACTCCGGCGCGTCCGCGACATGGAAAGGCCCGAGGACCGTGCTTTCCGAAGCGCCCGACGGCTTGCGGTTGTTGATCGCATCGACCAGCATCGACACGCCGAGCACATCCGACAGCAGAATGAACTCCTGCCGCCAATCGGTGCAAGTATGGCCGGTGCGGGTGAGGAAGAAGATCGCCTTCATCCATTCCTCCTCGGTTGGCTCCAGCTCCTTAACCGCCTCGTGCAGCTTGCGGGTGACGACCTCCATCACCTGCTTCAGCCGCGCATCGCTGGTATTGGCGTTACGGCTCGTGACCACCTCGACGGAATTTTCCTCGGTGAAATAGCCTTTTTCTTCCACGCTCATGATTGCCTCACAGATCCAGAATTGTCTTCAGCACGCGGCGAAGCTCGTGTTCCGGCTCGTCAACCGCCGTATCCGAACGCCAGGCGACGTGATGGTCCGGACGCACCAGCAACACGCCGGCGTCGCGGATTTCGCGGGCGCGTGCCCAGTCTCCCGTCAGGTCCTGCCACTCCTGCCGTGGGCCGATCTTGTGGACGGCAATCGGCAAGCCCAACTCCTTCGACAAGACCCTCGCCGCAGCAATCCAGCCGTCGCCACCGATGCCGGTCAATATGGTGAAGACGCCATGACCGGTGAGATCGAGGCTCGATACTTTCTTGCCGCTATCGTTGAACAGCCAGGCATGCGGCAGCCGCGCTCCCGGCCATGTCGTCGGTTGAAAATGCAGCTCGGCATCCTTGTCATAAGCTGGCTCCGGCTGCCCGTCCTTGACGACGGCATTTGAGGCGTAGCGATGGTTCATCTCCACGCCATGGGC
This sequence comes from Martinezella hainanensis, assembly GCF_900094555.1. Classification (GTDB taxonomy): domain Bacteria; phylum Pseudomonadota; class Alphaproteobacteria; order Rhizobiales; family Rhizobiaceae; genus Rhizobium; species Rhizobium hainanense. The sequence continues at coordinate 371,033 of NZ_FMAC01000003.1, read as the reverse complement.
GTCGAACTCGTAAACCTTATGGGCAATTGCCTCGCGAATGGCAGTACGCTGGCGCTCAGCATCGGCATTGTCATCGCAGCGCGCATCCATGTTCTGCTGCATCTTCACCGGATCGACGGAATCGAGCAGACCTAGCGACTTGAAGATCGGACCGAATTCCTCGATCGACTTGTTGGCGCGGGTGACGATCTGTTTGGCGACCGGCGCACGCTCAGCTTGATAGCTCTCAAGCAGGCCCATGCCGGCCTGACCTCTCAGAACCATTGCCAGCTTCCAGGCAAGATTGAAGCCATCCTGGATCGAGGTGTTGGAGCCGAGGCCGTTCGAGGGCGGATGGCGATGGGCAGCATCGCCCATGCAGAACACCCGGCCGTTCGACATAGTGGTCGCGTACATGTTGTTCACAGTCCAGGTCGAGACGGATTTGATCTTCGGCTTGAGATCTGCAACGCCGACCAGTTCACGCACGACCTTGGTGGCAAAAGCATCGTCGACCTGCGGTGCCGGCTGGTTGATGTCATAGCCCCAGACGATCAGCCATTCGTTCCATGGCCGCACCATGCGCACGAGACCCATGCCGATGCCGCCAACATCGGCGCCAGGCTGCAGCACCCAGTAAAGCACCGACGGACGATGGGCGACATAGCGCGAGAGATCAGCCTCGAAGAGGATGTTCATCGAGCCGGCGACGCCCATCTTGCCTTCGAAGGTCAGGCCGGCATGTTCCGCGACCTTCGAATTACCGCCGTCGGCACCGATCAGGAACTTCGAGCGGATCGTCAGCTCCTTGCCGGTCAGACGGTCGAGACAGGTCGTCGTGACCCCTTCGGCATCCTGCACGTGGCTCACATACTCCGTCGACATGCGCGCCTGCGCGCCGCGTGAGCAGGCTGTCTTGAATAAGAGCGGCTCCATGTAGGTCTGCGGCAGATCGTTCATGTGGGCGGGCGATGAAAGAAGGTGTTCGGCGCGCGACAGAGGATGGTTGCCCCAGCTCTGCATGCGACCGATCTCCTCGCCGGCAACCGCCGTGCAGAAGACGTTCTGCCCCATCAGATCCTGTTCGACCGCGAAGAGATAGGCCTCCTCCTCTACGTCTCGGCCGAGGTCGCGCAGAACCTCCATCGTGCGCTGATTGGTGATGTGCGCGCGCGGCGTGCTCGCCAGCCAGCGATAACGGTTGACCACCATCGGCTCGAGACCATAGGTCGCAAGCAGCGCTGATGTCGCCGAACCGGCGGGTCCCGTACCGATGATCAGAACGTCGGTGGTGATGTCAGCCATTTGGCCCTCCCTTTTCATCATGTAACGTCGATCCGCCTTTCAGCAGGCGGCGGACCGGAAAGAGTTCCCAACCGGTACGGCTGGATATGAGACCCCAGAGGCCCCTTGGCGCGAACAGCATCGTGACGATGGCAAGCGCGCCGAGCGCCAGGAGATACCAGGAGCCGTAGCTCGAAAAGGCATTCTGCAGCAGGAAGAAGACGAGCACGCCGACAAGCGGCCCTTCGATGGTACCGATGCCGCCGATGACGACAATGAACACGACATAGGCAGTCCAGTCGGTGAGCGAGAAGGCGGCGTCCGGCGAAATCCGCGCCTTCTGCAGATAGATGAGGGCGCCGACCATGCCGGTCACGAAGGCGGTCGCCAGATAGACGATGATCTTCAGCCGGCGCGCATCGACGCCGAGCGCGCGGGCTGCCGTCTCATTATCGCGCACGGCGGCAAGGCCAAGCCCCTGCTTGCTGCGCAGCAGCCGGTAGATGAAGCCGATCGTCAACGCCGTCAGCACCAGCGCCAGCCAATAGGTGAGCGCATCGGCCGCAGCCGCGGAGCGCATGCCGAACCAGTTCTGCAGCAGCGAAATGCCGAGCATGTCCTTGGTGGCCTCGCGCGGCAGCGAGGTTCCCGTTCCGCCGCCAAGCATCTTCCACTGCGCAAAGAGCAGCCGCCCGACTTCGGCGATGACCCAGGTGCCGATCGCGAAATAGGGGCCGTAAAGCCGGAAGGAGAAGAAAGCGGCTGGTGCGGCGATCAGCATGGCGAAAAGCCCAGCCAGCGGAATGGCAAGGATCGGATCGACGCCGGCAAGAATGACGAAGCCGAACAGCGCATAGGCGCCGCAGCCGACGAAGAGCTGCTGTCCCACAGAGATCAGTCCGGCATAGCCCGCAAGCAGGTTCCAGCTCTGCGCCAGCGCCAGCATGGTCAGGATGAAGAACAGATCCTGCACGACGCCGCGCGATACCATGAAGGGTGCAGCGGCGAGCGCGACTACCGCGACAAGCGAGAGGATGGTGAAGATGCTGGAAAGCCGCGTCCGCGTTTCCACCCGCCAGCCCGGCGGCACTGCGATTTCGGTCGGCATTGTTTCGAAACCTGTGGTCATGACGGCCTCAATCCACTGCCCGAGGGAAAAGACCGCGCGGCCGGAAGAGCAGCACGAGCAGGAAGGCGATGTGCCCGGCCAGGATCTGCCATTCGGGATTGATCGCCGCGCCGAACGTCTGGGCAACCCCCAGGATGACGCCACCGGCGAGCGTGCCCCACAATGAGCCGAGACCGCCGATGATGACGGCTTCGAAGGCATAGATCAGCCGCGCCGGCCCGGCCGTCGGATCGAAATTCGCCCGCATGCCGAGATAAAGCGCTGCGACCGTCACGATCATCATCGCAAGCCCGGTCGCGATGGCGAAGATGGAATTGGGCCGAATGCCCATCAGGCTCGCCGTCACCACATCGTCCGACGTCGCGCGGAAGGCGCGGCCGAGTTCGGTGCGGTAGATGAGCTGGTTCAGACCGACGATGACGAGGACGGCCGAGGCAAAGGTCAAGAGCGGCATCAAGCCGGCATTGACGCCGCCAAATTGCAGCGAGGCCGTCTCCAGAGCGCCGGCGGAGATCCGCCGGCTATCGGCCGTGAAGCTTTCCAGAAGACCGTTCTGGATGACGATCGACAGGCCGAAAGTGACGAGCAGCGGCGGCAGGATATCCTTGCCGAGGGTTCGGTTCAGCAAATGATATTGCAGCAGCCAGCCCGCTGCGAACATCAGCGGTGCGGCAACGAGCGCTGCGAGGAAAGGATCAAGCCCAAGCAGCGAGACCAGCACCAAAATCAGGAAAGCCGCCAGCACGATGAGATCGCCATGGGCGAGATTGACCAGGCGCATGATGCCGAAGACAAGGCTGAGGCCTGCGGCAAACAGTGCATAGAGCCCACCGAGCAGCACACCCTGCAGAAGCGTATCAAGCCAGTTCATGGGTGTCCGCTCCGAAATAGGCCGCATGGATATCGGCGCGATCGAGTTCCGCCGGCCGCCCGGTCAGGGTGATGCGGCCCTCCATCATGCAATAGACACGGTCGGCGACCTTCAGCGCCTGGGCGATATCCTGCTCAACGATGACGATAGCCGCACCCGCAGCGCGGATATGGGAAAAGGCGGCATAGATATCCTTGATGACCACGGGCGCGAGGCCGAGGCTCAGCTCGTCGCAGAGAAGGACTTCCGGATTGGATATCAGCGCCCTTCCGATCGCGACCATCTGCTGCTGCCCGCCCGAAAGCGCCGTCGCCGGATTGCGGCGTCTCTCCTTCAGGACCGGGAATAGCGAATAGATGCTGTCGAGCGTCCACGGCCCGGCGACCCGCCGGCCATAACGGCCGATCTGCAAATTCTCCTCGACCGTCAGCGAGGGAAACAGCTTCCGGCCTTCGGGAACGAGCGCGATGCCGCGCCGAACCACGTCGGATGCGGCCAGGGCACCGATCGGCTCGCCGCGATGCAGGACCATATCGGGCTTGTTGGCGATGACACCGGCAATCGAGCGCATCAGCGTCGATTTGCCGGCACCGTTCGCGCCAATGACGGCGATGGTCTCGCCGGCCTCCAGATGCAGATCGACACCAAGCACCGCCTGGAAATCGCCATAGCCAGCCATGAGGCCGCGGGTTTCGACAAGGCTCGCCATCAGACTTCCATCCCCAGATAGATTTCCCGCACCTCGTTCGAGGCCATGATCGCGTCGGGTTTGCCGATACCGATCACCCGGCCGAAATTCAGCACGAGGATGCGCTCGGCCACCGCCGTCAAGGCGTGCAGCACATGCTCGATCCAGATGATCGCAACGCCGCGCTGATGGACCCGCTTGATCGTCGCGACCAGCTGACGGCACTCGCCTTCCGTCAGGCCGCCGGCAATCTCGTCGAGAAGCAGCAGCTTCGGCTGGGTCGCAAGCGCGCGGGCAAGCTCCAGCCGCTTGCGTTCGAGCAAGGTCAGCGATCCGGCCGGCACATTGGCCTTGGCGATCAGGCCCGTCTCGACAAGAATATCAGCGCAAAGAGCTCCAACCTCCCCTTCCCGCGCCTTGGCACCGAAGGCACCGGCAACGAGCAGGTTTTCATACGTCGTCAGGCGTTCGAACGGCTGCGGGATCTGGAAGGTTCTACCCATGCCGGCAAGGCACCGCTGCATCGGCGGCGTATGCGTCACATCGCGGCCATCGAACTCGATCGATCCTCTGGCAACGGAGAGATTGCCATTGATGAGGTTGAACAGCGTCGATTTGCCGGCACCGTTCGGCCCGATGACGCCGAGCGCCTCGCCGGGCTCCACAGAGAAACCGATATCCTCGGCGACGACGAGGGCGCCGAAGGATTTCGAGACTCCGTTCAGTTCAAGCATGGGCATTGATCACTCTCCTCCGGAGGCTGCCCGACTGAGCGCGGGCAGCCTTCTCCCTCACGCCAGGGCCTCGAGCTTGCCGCCAAGCGGCACGCTTGGCGCCAGCCCATTTTCGACGACGACGAGATCGTAGCCGCCGCCGGATTTCAGTCGCCACTGCCCGCCGACCAGCGGCGTCTTGGCGACATTCTTCTGGGCGAATGGCGGCAGCTTCTCGTTGCCCCAGGCAATCGGCCCGACGAGCGTATCGAGCTTCGTTTCGCCGATGGCCTTGGCGACCGCCTCGGCATCGCCTGCATCTTCCGCTCGCTTCATGACATCGACGGCCAGTTCGAAGAGCGCATGGGCAAAGCCGATCGGCTGTGTCCATGGACGCCCCGTCGCCTTGGTGAAGGCATCCGCAACAGCTGAAGCGGTCTCGCCTGTCAGCGATGACTTGAAAGGATGCGTCGGAGTCCACCAGACTTCGGTCGAAAGATTGTGGCCGGCATTGCCCAACGCCTCGACAGTCTGCGGGAAGAGAAGCGCTTTGCCGATCGAGGCGACCTTCGGCTTCAAACCTTGTTGCTTGGCCTGGTTCCAGAATGTTGTAAGATCGGGTGGGATCATCACCCCGGTCAGAATATCTGTGCCTGCCTGCTTGAAGGCGTTGATCTGAGCCGAGAAATCATCCGTCAGGTTCTGATAGCGACCGGTATCCGTCAGCCCGTAGCCGAGCTTTTCCAGAACCGGCGGGAAGCCGACGACCTTGTCGCCCCAGGCATTGCCGTCGCCATCGTTCGGAAACAGGCCGCCAACCTTCTTGTTGGTCCCGATCTGGCTCCACATGCCGGTGAAGACGGCGATGATATCCTCAAGGCCCCAGAAGAAATGATAGGCGTAGTTGAACGGCTTCCACGAGGCGGGATCGCCCGGATTGCCCTGCTGACCGATGAACCAGGGCTGCCAGGGCGCGACGGTGGAGATGCAGGGCATCTCCTCGCCCTCGCAGGTCGTGGAAACCGGATTGGTCGTCTCCGGCGTCGAGGACACCAGCATCAGATTGATCTGATCGTCGACGATCAGCTGCTTTGCCACTTCCGCAGCACGGTTCGGATTCGACTGACTGTCCTTGACCACGACTTCGTAGTTCAGGCCCTTTGCCTTCATCGTCGCCAGGAAGGCGTCGATGACGAACTTGTCGGCCTCTCCGAAGCCTGCAAGCGGTCCTGTCTGCGGGCTGACATAGCCAAGCTTGATTGCCACATTCTTGGCAATCGCCGGCATGGCCAGGCCGGAGGTCGCAATCAATGCACCGCCAGCAGCTGCCGTCTTTAGAAAATCGCGTCTTGTAAACATGTTTCCTCCCCTCATCGTCTCTCCTCCCAAAGAGCGCGCCCGCAGGCGCCTTTGTCTCAGTCCCTTGGCCGCCGGCCCTCCCATGCGTCCTGCAACAACAGGCGGATCGCGTCGCGGTCGATCGGCCGCGGGTTCCAGTAAGGATTCTCGACGGCGATCGAAGCCGCATGATCGAGATCAGCTTCGCTCAGCCCGAATTCCTTGAGCGACAGCGGCGCGCCGATTGCCTTGGCAAAATCCCAGAGCCCACCGCCGATCGAGCCGCCGAAGACAGCGGCTGCTTCTGTCAGCTCCGGCGCTGCGGCGGCCGCGTTGAAAGCGGCCGTATGCGGCAGCATCACCGCATGGGTTTCGGCGTGCGGTGTGTCGAAGGAACCGCCGAGCGTGTGGCAGATCTTGTGATGCAGCGCCATGCCGACGGTACCGAGCACCGAACCGCAGAGCCAGGCCCCGTAGAGCGCATCGCCACGGGCGTCCGCATTTTGGGGATCATTGACGATGACGGGCAGGCTCCGCGCAAAAGCACGCAGCCCTTCGAGCGCCATCAGACTCGAAATCGGATTGCGATCCCGGGCATAAAGCCCCTCGACGGCATGGGCCATGGCGTTGAGCCCACTCGTGACGCTCATGGCGACCGGCAGCCCGAGCGTCAGCGCGGGGTCGTAGATAACGATCTCCGGCAATATTTTGGCATCACGCACCGTGGTCTTGCGGCCACCTTCGGTCTGACCGAGGATCGGCGTGACCTCGGAGCCGGCATAGGTCGTGGGAACAACGATCTGGAGAAGATCGGTACGATAGGCGATCGCCTTGCCGAGCCCAGTGGTCGATCCGCCGCCAAGGGAGATGACGCAATCCGCCCCGGTCTCGGTCACGACCGTCATCGCTGCCTCGGTCACCTCGACCGGTGTATGCATCGTGGCGCCTGTGAAGATGCCGCAGGCAAGCGAGCCGATTTCCCGGGCCAGTGCTTCCGCATCCGACTTCTGGTGCGGCGTCGACAGAACCAGAGCCCGCTTGCAGCCGGCCTTCACAACCCATTCCGCCACCTTGCTGCGGCTGCCGGCGCCGAAGACGATCTGGGCTGGGCTGCCCGCATAGGAAAATTCTCGCGACATCATGCCCTCCCCGGCTTTGTTCGAACCATGACGAAGGTAAGGCTCACGGCTCTGGCCCGCTTTCCGTCAATCTCGACGGGTTCGAAGCAGGCGACAAGTTCGGGCCGAACCCCAAAAAGAGCATCTTCGCCAAGATGCGGGTCGCTTGCATCGTAGATGTGGGTCGTAATCGTCTCGAAACCCCTGGCCCTGATGACGAAATGCAGGTTTGCCGGGCGGCGTAGCGGATATCCCGCCCCAGTAAGCAGCCTCCCGACCGGTCCATCATCCGGCACGCCGTAGCCGGATGGCATCACCGAGCGATACCGGAACCGTCCATCGGTATCGGTGCGGAAGAGACCGCGCAGATTGTGCTCCGGCTGCAGATCCGGCTGCTGGTTTTCATAAAAGCCCTCGCCATTGGCCTGCCAGGTGACAACCTCGGCGCCGGCAATCGGCAGCCCATCGAGGTCCTGCACCCGGACGGAAACGGTCAATGGCTCACCGATACCGTCGAGCGAGATCGAAGACCCTGACGCCCGTTCCGGCGCATCATTGCGAAAGAAAGGCCCACGGATCGTATTCGGCGTCGCCGCTTGCGGCCGGCGCGAATTGATCTCCTCGACCAACGCAGAAGCACCAATGAGATCGGACAGTAGCACCCATTCCTGCCGCCGATCGTCCGAGGCATGGCCGACCTCCGTCAGGAAGGCGATGAGTTTGCGCCATTCCTCCTGGCTCGGGCGGAACTGCTTGATGAGATCGTGAACATGAGTGACGGCCGCAGCGATCAATCTCGGCAGATTACCGTCACCATTCGCCGGGAAGCGCTCGGAGAAAGCCTCCGCCGACATCGCTTCGCTGAATGTGAGCGCCTTAGCACGCTCCACCATGCTCATCCTCCAGGATCTGCCATGCATTTGAACGAACATTAGCAGTTGAACGCGCATGGATTGATGATTTTGTTGTCATTCAATATAACAGATCGTTATGAAGCTAGACGAACGTCACCTCATTCAGCTTGCAGCCGTGGTGAAGACAGGCGGCGTCACGGAAGGCGCGGCATTGCTGGGCCTGGCCCAGCCAGCCGTTTCGCGCACATTGTCGATGCTGGAAAAACGCATCGGCGAGCCGCTCTTCATCAAGGGACGCCGGCCGCTGCAACCCACGCCTCTCGGCCTATCGCTGGCTGAGCATGGTCTCGTCATGCTGGCCACCTCGCGCAAGGCTTCCGATCTGGTCGAAAGCTTCCGGGTCGGCAAGAGCGGGGTCGTGCGGATCGGCGGCACGCCCTTCTTCATGGACGCGCTGATTGCCCAGCTCTGCGCCGAATTTCAGGCCAGCCACCCAGACGTACGCATCGACCAGAGCTATGGCTATTTTCCCGATCTGCGCGCAGCGCTCAAAGCCGACCAGATCGATCTTGCCATATGCCCGATCGACATACTCGATGAAGGTTCCGGGCTCGAATTCCAGCAGATCCTGCCGGGACGCAACGTCGTCGCCTGCCGGGTGACGCATCCGCTGCTTCTGAAGCGCCGGCCGCAGCCAAGCCACCTCCTCGATTATCCATGGATTGCGCCGCCGCCGGGAAGCCCGCTATTGGCCGATCTGCGGGCCTTGCTGCTCTCCTTCGGCGCGACCGAGATCAAGATCCGCTACACGGGCGGCTCGCTGATGAGCGTGATCAACTATCTGAAATCGGCCGATGCGCTGACTGTCATGCCTCATAGCGTCGTCTTCGCCCAGCGCAAGGAAAAGACGATCACCGCGCTGCCGATCACCATTCCTCATCCGGAACGCGCTCTTGCGATCCTCAAGCGCATCGATGCTCCGCGCGCGCCTGCCGTCGATCAATTTGCAGAATTCGTCCGCTTGGGCTTCCAGGATCTTAGGCACCTGATCAAACGCCACGAGGAATCGGTGATCTGGGGAGTTTGACGACGACAGCTGGGTGCCCCAGGAGAAGCCACCTCGGAACTATCTCCGGCCGACAAGGGTCTTCTTCAGGCCCACTCTTCCGCCAGTCCTCTGTCGGCGGTCGCCATCGATTTTTCGCCGAGTGGCTCCAGAGCCGACAAGACATTGGTAAAAGCTTCATCGAGGATGAGCAGCTTGCGGGCATGCGCATGCGCATATTCTTCATAAAAGCCGCGCGAGATCCATAGTTGGGAGTGGCCACGCCGGCCGCTCCAGCCGATGCCTCCGATCGATTCCGCCGCGGCAAGCTTGCGACTGGTATGAGCTCGCGACAGACCGAATGATTGAGCGAGATACGAAATTGAGCTCACATCCGTCAGAAGCCTGCCTTGTCGCGCCAGCACCTCGGGCTCTATTCCGGCGATCAGCCGGTCCATCAGCAGCCCGCCGGCATCGGCCCAGGTGAAGATCGTATAGAGTGGACCAGGGCTGCGGATTGCGGGACTCGTCAAAAGTGCGTGCGCCGCAATCGGCTGCACCAATGCCAGCAGGTTTTTCGGCTCGGTGTGGAACCTGGCCACCCTGCCGCCGCCGCCAATGAGATCGAGAGCTTGAAAATGTACGCTATACCAGTGGGCCAGCATCTGCAGTGTGAACGGCGCCGGCGCGACCTGCTCCGATTGCGGACCACTAGAGGCCGCGATCGGGCGAATGACATCGTATTGCAAGGCTTCGTCAAAGAAAGCATAGGCCGTATTGCGGCTGGCGATCGCATATTGCAGAGCGAGATTTCCAAGACCGCGCCGGGTCAGTCCTGTTCCGGATTCGCGAATTGTTCGAAAGTAGTCTCCCAGCGCGGCATGGCAAAGGAGCCAGCGTTGCTGTGTCGCAAAAAGTGCCGCGGTTCGCGGCGAAGCCTCATGAACTTCGACGAAGCTCCGCGCCAGCAAGAGGACTGCGCGGGAGAATGCCACCGGCTCAAAGAGACCGTCTGCCTTGTCGGTCGGCAATGCCCGGCTGGCACGCATGCCACCTGCCGGCCGATGCACTCGAAAATCAAGCACCTTTCCCATGGAAAGCTCTCTCAAGATTGTCGACTGGCTGGCGTCCAGGAATTGCTATGCCGTTCCGGGACAATCATGCTCGTGAAGAATGCACAATCCGAAGAAGCGCGGGTAGCATTAAAGAATATCCCCACCTGTTCTTGATGATATCGAGCAGATCCCCTCAACCCATGAACAACCGCCGTAATTTCTCATTATCTATTTCAACAATAGTCAGAACAGCGCAGTGAGGTCTTGATAAAGCCCCGTCAAGATTCTGATATTTTCTGAAATTTTTCTGAAATCGGTGATTTTGCTTGGAAAATTGGCACTTAGCCAACTCCGTTTGAGCTTGCCACTCGACCAATGTAAGCGATGTGATCTTTTTCTCGGTAGCAGCGTCGACACGTTGACTGTCGAGCCAGCCTCTCCTTATATTGCGACATAATTTAAATGGTACAGTTGGGGATCATTGGGAGCAGGTGTTTTATTTTGCTGGATTCGTTCTCGATCCAGATCGTGCAGAGCTTCACGGGCCTGACGGTTCCGCGATCCGGCTGCGCCCAAAAGCTTTTGAACTGCTGAATTTTCTCGTCGCGAATAACAAGCGCGTTGTCGGCAAACAGGAACTGATGGAAGCGGTCTGGCCCGGGATCTATGTCGGGGAAGACAGCCTGTTTCAATGCATTCGCGAAATCCGCACGGCGCTCAACGATACTGAGCGGCGCATGATCAAGCTTGTGTCTGGCCGTGGCTATCTATTCACCGCCGAGGTAACCGCAAGGCAGGAGAGCGTGGCACTGCAGCCTGCAGGGCGGGATATGCCGGTCTCCAATGCAAGCGTCATGGCAAATAGTGCCGGGACATCTGATCGTCGCGGATCGCGCAAGGTTTTGACTTTCGCCGCGTTGGCAATGCTTTGCGCGATTGCCACCATCATTGGTGCCACTGTCTTTTCCTCTCGGCTCCACGATGTTCTGGGCTCGGGTCAATCGGTCATCGAAGTTCTGCCTGTTGTCGATACTGTCGGCGATTCCCAGAGCGCCGTTTTGGCGCAAGGCATCGCCGCGGAAATGATCAACGGCCTCGCCGCGATCGACAATATCCGCCTGATAGCTCCACAGGAACAAAGCCCGGCGGCAGCCGCCAACCCGATTTCGCGAATTGTCGGCGAAGCCGATTTTCTCTTGCAGAGTGAGCTGCAGAAGAGTCCGCAATCCTGGATCCTTCAAACACGGCTCATAAAGGTGAGCAGCCGCGAGATCGAATCCGTCGCCGAGATAACGCTGGATGCCAACGAGCCTGATAAACAACGCCTTGCATCTCGGCTCGCTGCGGGCGCAGGCTATGAGCTCGCCAACCGCCTCAACAAACTTGGAGAGACCGATAGTCCGACCCCACGGTCCGGCGCCGCCAGTGTCGCGATCCAACAGGCGACCGCGTCGATCAATCAGACGACGAAGGAGCGCTTCGCGACGGCGCGATCGATTCTTGAAAAATATCTGAGCGATCAGCCTGATAATACCGATCTGCAGATCGCGCTTGCCACGCTGCATCTGCGCGGCATTCAGCTCGCCTGGTATGATCCAGCCGAGGCCAAGGCAGCAGAAAACGAGGCAAGATCCCTGATCGAGCACGCGCTGCGAACAAAACCGAACTCTCTCCCCGTGCTCGACATCTATTGCCGTTTTCTGACTGCAACCAACCAGTTCTCAGAAAGCCTTGTAGCGTGTGCAAGAGCGCTGAGCCTCAATCCATGGGATGGCGCGGCACTATTCCAACTTGGCCTGACGCAGATCCAGCTCGGGCGTTTCGAGGATGCGCTTGCGACATTCGAGCGGGCCGACCGCTTCGACACTCCGGCGGTGTCTCGCTGGACCTGGCTGCTGGGCGCGGGATGGGCTGATATAGTCCTCAATCGCAATGAAGATGCCATCGGATGGCTGCAACGATCTATCGCAATCACGCCTGGGACGGGACGCGCGCATATGCTTTTGGCAACCGCCTATCAGAGATTGGGTCGGTCGGATGAAGCCAAACAGGCTTTGGCGCAAGGGTTGCAACTGCGGCCAGGCTCGACAGCTGCGAATATTTCCCTGCCCATTCGCAATACCAGCCCGATCTACCTCGAAGCCCGCGAGAAAATTAGCCGAACGCTGATCGAGCTCGGGCTACCGGCCGGCGACGAAGCCCAAAAATCAGACGACCGGAACTAACAAGGAAAGTATTGCCGAACACCCATCTGCGATTGCTGCAATATCCACCCTGGATCAACACTCATGGCATGAAGCAATACCGAAGCATAAGTGCGGTACCGCCAGTCGGCCGTCAGCCATAAAAATACAACTCATGGCTAGAAGTTGGGCCACCTTCTAAACCACGTCTTTATATGTTTTGCCCATTCTCCGGCCAAAGCTTAAGTCTTTTCTGGTAGGAATAATGGGCACTCGCTTTTTTCGGCAACTATGCTGCCTGGCAAACGATCGCGCTGGCAATTTCGCGACACTGACGGCGCTGATCGCGGTCCCGCTGGCTGCGGCTGCCGGCATGGCAGTTGATTATGCGTCGGCGGTGCATCAGCGAACGAATTTGCAGGAAATCGCCGATGGCGCCGCTCTGGCCGGCGGCAAGATTTTCGATGGCACCAACTTGGCTGCCGCGCAGGCAGAAGCAACACGTTTCATCACCGCCTACGCAGACACGACACCTGCCAACCTCAGCTATGCCATCACAGCAAATGGACGCATCCTTTCGGTCAATTTGACCGGAGCGGTGCCCACGAACCTGATGCGCATCGTCAACATCAATAGCGTCAACATCGGCGTGAACTCTCAGGCCACGGCCCCGGCAAAACCTGACATCGTGACGATCACCCCGACACAGGCGCAGGGATGGTACTACAAAGTCATCACGATCCGCGTCGTTAGACCCAACGCCACAGCTGAAACCGTGGTCGGCACCGTGACCTATCAGCCGACGACTCATAACAACGATGGTCAGGGCACCATGACGGCCGTCCCGTCCGGCCCGATTACGCTGGGCCAATACACCAAGCTCGTACTACAGATGGACGTCAAGGACGATGGCTGCCCGCTTGGCAAAACGGCGTCCATCTCGAACAACAACGCCGTAAGCTGCAACAGCAAGAGCTCGGCCAGCACAAAATACGATCTGACCCTGCGGACGGATGATCCGAATACGTCGAACTACCTCTTCGTTGACGGTAGCCAACTCCCCAAGGGCGTCACCTTGCCGATCGAGAATTATTTCGGCTGCCAGGCAGCGCAAAAGCACGCCTGGGAAGACGGCGGCGGTTGGGACCGACAGGACTTTTTCTATACGATCTCATCGCAATGTTCCTCAGCCGATGGCGATGCCGTGCGCCTCACCAACTGATGCGGAGGCAATCGGGCAGACGACTGGACGTACAAAACCAGCCCGGCACCACAAGTGGCGCCGGGTTTTTCTTGAAGCGGCTTGCTTAACGGCGTGAGCCGAAGGGGCGAAGCGCCATGTGGCGGTTGACGTCCTTGTAGAGCAGGTAGCGGAACGGTCCTGGGCCTCCGGCATAGCAGGCCTGCGGGCAGAAGGCGCGCAGCCACATGAAATCGCCGGCCTCCACTTCGACCCAATCCTGATTCAAGCGATAGACGGCCTTGCCTTCAAGCACATAGAGGCCGTGCTCCATGACATGCGTTTCCGCGAAGGGAATGACGGCGCCGGGCTGGAGAGTGACGATCGTAACATGCATGTCGTGCCGCAGATCGGATGGATCGACGAAGCGGGTCGTTGCCCAACGTCCCTCCGTGCCCGGCATTGCGGATGGCGCAATATCCTTCTCGTTCAAGATGAGCGGCTCGGGATGCGCCAGTCCCTCGACGGCCTCATAGGCCTTGCGGACCCAATGGAAGCGGGCATGGGCACCCGAGCGATTATGCAGCGACCATTTCAGGCCCGGTGGCAGGAAGGCATAGCCGCCCGGCTGCAGGACATGCTTGCCCGATGGCAGCGTCAGCTCGATCTCGCCATCGACGACGAACAGCACGCCCTCGGCCTCGGCATCCTGCTCCGGCCGGTCGCTGCCGCCACCCGGCGCCACTTCCATGACATATTGCGAAAAGGTCTCGGCAAAGCCCGAAAGCGGCCGGGCGATCACCCAGCAACGCGTATCGTTCCAGAAGGGCAGATAGCTGGTAACGATGTCCTGCATCACTCCCTTGGGAATGACCGCATAGGCCTCCGTGAATACGGCACGCCCCGTCAACAGGTCGCTCTGCGGCGGATGACCGCCCAGAGAGGAGTAGTATTTTCTTTCCATTGTCCAAGCCCTTCATTCTCATCGTTTCGGGAGGCTAAGGCATTTGCCTCCCCGTCGTATTGCATAGCGTCAAAAGTCGGAATGCCGCGTTACGTCGCCCCCACCGCCGCCAGTAATGTCACGATCCCGGCATAACCGCGACTGCGGGCATGCCGCAGCGGCGTCACGCCATCATTATCGGCCAGATTGACGTTTGCGCCGGCATCTATCAACAGCTTGACGATCTGAACGTGGCGCGGGCCGCCATCGCCGAGAATGACGGCCTCGATCAGCGCCGTCCACCCCAGCCGGTTGACATGATCAACATCGACACCCGCCTTGATCAAGGTGTCGACGGTTTCGACGTGACCACGCTCGGATGCAGGAATAAGCGCCGTACCGCCATAGCGGTTGATGCTTTTGAGATCCGCCCCGTGGGCGAGCGTCATCTTGAGAATATCCAGATAGCCACGAGCGCCGGCATAGAGATAGGGGCTGTCCTGAATATCGTCCTTGGCATTGACGTCGGCGCCTGCCTCGATCAGCGCCCGCGCGGCCTCCACCTTGTTGCCATGGGTCGCGACAAGCAGCGCAGTCGCTCCGACTGCGTCACGCGCCTCGATGGGGGCACCGTCACGAAGCAGTTGCCGTATGGCGGCGACATCACCCGTCGCGGCCGCCTTGTGTAGTCGAAGATCCATTGTGTCGCCGAAGGCAAGAAAAGAAGTGCAGACAGCCGCCAGGAAAAACGAAGCCGACAACAGAAGTTTCAACATGCCTTATCCCGGTGGTGTCTTTGCCCAAACCTAGCAGGGAACCCGGCTTCGGAAAATCAAATATCCGAGCCCTGACCGCTGAGAAAACGAAAACACTTTCAGGATTTTGCATTGCAATAGCCGGCATCCACGATCTCGGACCGGCAGTTACCGCTTTTGCTGCCAGCCCATGTCTGCCACCACGATCGACGGCGGTATGGAACCAATCTGCAGCCGCACGCAAAAGCCGTGGCCGATGTCCAGGAACGAAACCCGCCCGCCGTGAAGTTCGGCAGCCTTCTTGACCAGATTCAGCCCCAGGCCTGCGCCGGATGAGCTGGCATTGATGCGGCGAAACGGCTCGAAGACACGGTCGCGCTCCGCCAGTGGTATGCCGGGACCTTCGTCGCAGACATCGATCGTACCGGCCGCACCGACGCGAACGATGATCGCGCCCTTTCCTCCGGCGTGATCGATCGCATTCCGGATCAGGTTGACGACCGCCATTTCGATCGTCGACGTCTGGATCACGAAGACCGCCGCCTCGACGCTCGGCTCGAAATCGAAATCGTAACCGGCATCCATCGCAATCGGCGCGAGATCGGCGGCGATGTTTTCGACCAGCACATTCAGATCCTTTTTCTCCGTGCGCAATTCGACCACGCCGATCGCCTGCATTTCCAGCAGCTGATGGGCGACGCGGGACAGGCGGTCGATATCGTCCCGAAGCTGGTGACTGACTTCGGCTTCGGGCAGAAGGTCCGCACGCGTCCGTGCAATGGCAATCGGCGTCCGCAGCTCATGTGCGGCATCCGCAAGGAAGCGATTGTGCCTGTTATAGCCTTCATCCAGTTTCGAGAGGGCATGGTTGAAGGCATCCACCAGGGGGATGATCTCGGTCGGCACCTTGGAACGCTCGAGCCGTGCCGAGCGGGTATCGAAGTCGATCGCCTGCGCCTGCGTTGCCGTTTCCACAAGCCCGCTCAACGATCGTCCGACGGCGCGCGGCGTGACGAGCAGCGTCGCAACCCCGGTGAGCGCCAATATCGGAGCGACGCCGATGAAGATGACGAATGCCATGGCCGGCAATACGTTGAGCCAGTGGATCTCGCCATGCGGCCCCTTGGGAACCTCGACGCGCATATTGATCCACACGTTCAGGCCGTCATTGTCGAAGCCGCGTTCGGTGGCCGCCATGATCTGCAGCTTGCCGATGGATGTCTCCCGGTTCTCGACCGTGGCATGCGCCCCGTTGCCGGTCTCCACTCTCGCCCGGTCGATCGTCCACGGAAAGCTCTCCGTGAGCGCGGCCGTCGGTATCTCTCCATATTGAAAGAGTATTCCTTTTTGGTCGCGGATCATGAACCAGAGTTCCGGGTAGCGCTGCTTCAGCTCCACGACCTCCTGCGTCTCGGCCACCTGCAGCTGCCCGTCATCATCCCGCGTTATCTGTTGCGCGACGACGCGGACGGCCTCTTCATTGGCATCCTCCAGCTCCGGATTGATGATCCAGATCCAGCCGACGAGCAGGACAAAGAAGAGAATGAGAAGGAAGGCCTGCAGGGCAATCAGCCGCTTTATCAGCCCCCAGCGTAACGATCGGCTGCGCTCCGGGTTCATGCCTTGGCCCGGATCAGATAGCCGATGTTCCGCACGGCCCTTATCTCGACCGTGGCTTCGGCCAGAAGCAGCTTCTTTCGAATGCGCGAGATGTGCGCATCCAGCGCGTTCGATCCGATCTCGTCCTCGAGGGCATACACGGCCTCGATCAGGTTCGGCCGCGTCACGATGCGGTTGGGGCGGCGCATCAGCGTCTCCAGCACCAGATATTCGCGGCGGGGAAATTCGACGAGCGAGCCGCCGACGAAGATCTCGTTGGTTCGAGGATCGACGCTCAGATTGCCGAAATTCAGATATCTGTCGGAAACCGTCGGCCCCCGTCTCTGGAGCGCTCTCAACCGGGCGAGCAATTCCTCGATCGCGAAAGGCTTGGCAAGATAGTCGTCCGCACCGCTGTCGAGCCCGTCGACGCGATGGTCAACGCTGCCGAGCGCGGTCAGCACGAGGATCGGCACGGGATGTCTGCGTTGGCGCAGAGCCGCGACCAGATCGAGCCCTTCGCCATCAGGCAGGCGGCGATCCAATACAAGAACATCATAGGTCCCGACACGGGCCATGGCATCGGCATCGGCAATCGTGCGGACATGGTCGGCAAGCACATCGCGGCGACGTAGCGCTTCCAGCAGCGCGCGGGCCATTTCGGGCTCATCCTCAAGAAGCAGAATTCGCAATGACTTTTCCCCAAAGGACAGCCATCGCCATCCTTCGCCCCCACTGACAGCCAAAGATTGCGGCTACATTACATGCACTTTACCGCTGTGGCATCAGAACAGTGTTGATGGGTAACCGTCAGGGAGGAGGCTGCTCGATTTCGAACGGGAGCGACCGCGGGGCGGATAGATAATTGAGACATTATTGCTCCAGCATGCGCGCCAGCATCCGCCTGATGTGATCCTGGCCGCCGAAGAAAATTGCCGCCACGACAATCGTACGGCGCTGCTCGATCGGCAAAAACCAGACGGCTGCCTTGTCGCGCCGCAGAAAGCGGATGCCGGGATAGATATCCGGCCGCAATGTTCCAATATAGGGGGTCTCGATCAATCGATCGATTTCCAGACGCAGCTCGCGGATGCGGTTCGCCGCACGCTCTAGAGCGTCCTCTGGCGCATCTCCAAGATCGAGGTAGGCCGTAAACAGATGATCAAAGATCAGTTCGAAATCGAGATCGGCGTCCCTGGAATATTCAAGGCTCCACACGATGGGCTCGCCGCTTCCGTTCGATCATACCCTCGATGCGTTCATCCATGTCCGCCGCCGAAACCTTCGGCCCATCGACACGGCGTTGCATGAGCCTGCGCAACCCTTCCGTCTCGACCGCTTCCGCTTCCGTCTTTTGCCGCAGCAGCTCCAGGCCCTGCTGGAGAACCGAACTCATGCTGGAATAACGCCCCGTCTCGACAAGCGAGCGAGCAAATGCATCCTGCTGATCGGTCAGCGATATCGACGACTTGACGCTCACGGGCAATCTCCTTCAGATATCTAAAGTGCTACTCAGTCGCACATATGTCAAGACGTCGCGGCGCGACGACGGAAGGCTGCGAGGGATTATTGCCGTCGCTTCGCCACATCGTTGACCCCATCCAGATCCGGCGCCTGTCCGTAGCTCATGTTCTTCATCTGCTGGATGACGCGCGCCATCTCCTCATCATCGAGAATGGGCGGCTCGCCGAGGGTGAGTGCCTGGACATAGAGACGCGAGAGAGTTTCGACCTCGATGGCAAGGGCAAGAGCGGCGGCCGGCGTCTTCCCGAGCGATATCTGCCCGTGCTGGCCGAGCAGGCAGGCAAGCCTGTCCTGCAGGGCCTCGATCGCGGCATCCGAAAGGGCCTGCGTGCCGAAGGTAGCGTAGCGCGCGCAGCGGATCGTCGTGCCGCCCGCGACACCCGTCATATAGTGAAAGCTCGGGATGGTCTTGTGATGCACGGCAAGCGTGGTCGCATAGACCGAATGGCAATGGAGCACGCAATCGATATCCCCGCGGGATGCGAGAATATCGCGATGGAACCGCCACTCGGACGATGGCCGGCGCTCCCCCTCGTAGCTGCCATCGAAAAACATCTGCACCAGGTCCTTTGGCTGCATCATGTCGTAAGGCAGAGAGGTTGGCGTGACCAGAAATCCCTTGGGATTTCGCACCGACACGTTGCCGGCCGTTCCCTGGTTGATGCCGGATGCATTCATCCGGCGGCAGATCGCCACCATGTCTTCGCGCAGGGCATTGTCGTCATAAGTCGTCACGATATCACTCCATTGTCTTGATCAGGGTTTGCCAGCGTTGCTGGTAAGATGAAAGCTCGGGAAGGCCAGAGATATCAGGGGCTTTGGCCGCCAGCGCTGCAGGCGAAGCACGGCTTTCGTGGGCGGCCAGCATGGCCGCGCCCGTCGCCGTTCCGGTGGTGCTGCGGCTGACGAGCACGCGTCGGTCGGGCAGCAAGGCCGCGACGATAGCGCCATAGAGCGGATCGACGACGAAATTGCCGTCCAGCACCACCGTTCTCGCCGGCGGGAGATCGCGGATGCAGGCGACAGTCAGCAGCGCCGAATAAAGTACCGCAAGTGTGAACCGGACACTTTCCTCCTCCGCGTGCGGACCTTCGAGACGACCACGACGGGCCGTGCCGGGAAAGAGCCCATCATCCGAGCCGAATGTCGGCAGCGCAAAAGTACCAGACTCAACGATCATCCGAAGCGCCTGCAACGAGGCCGGGCCGGAGGCCTTTGCTGCGACTGAGGAAAACTCCCGACCACCCATGGTCAGCATGCCGGGTGTCGGATTGCCGAAGACATCGGCATTGCAGGAATGGCCGGGTTGTTCGACGCTGAAATCGACGCCATTGCGATCGCTGAGCGCAACGATCCAAGTCCCTGTCGAGACGACGGTAAAATCGGAGAGATCTGCCGCCTGATAGCGATAGAGATTGGCCGAGGAGTCGTGCACGCCGCACAGGATACGCGTCGTCGCCTTCAGACCGCACCGCCTGGCAAGCTCCGGCTTCAGCGGACCAAGCGTTTCCCATGCGCGCCGCATCGGCGGCATGAGACGCTGCCATCCGCGGCTTGCGACGAGCGCGGCAGGCCGGCCGTCTGCCGATGCCCACAGATGCGACTGCGCCGCCAGGCTCGTCACTTCGCCCGCCAGCACGCCGGACAGGCGGAAAGCCCAATATTGCGGAGTGGCCAGATAGGCGCTGGCCGCCGCAAAGGTCTCCGGCCAGTGCATTTCCTGCCACAGCATCTGCCTGGCAAGGTGCGCTGCGCCCAGCATGATAGCGCTTGCCCTTTCGCGGTACGAGCCGACAATTGCCCTGTAGCGCGCATCGACATCGGCGGGGATCGGCTGCTCATAGTCGATCATCGGCATTGCCGCGCCCTGTCCGTCGACCAGCACGCCGCCGGATCCATGCGCGCAGGTGACGATCGCGCCTATATCGTGTCGCTTGCCCAATGCCGTCAGGCTATCGATGAGCCAGGCTTCCAGCTCGACAAGATCATGATGACGATAGGGCGGACCATCCTTGACGATGTTCGGCGTCGACAGCGTTTCCAGCACATGGCCGTCATCGCTGGCCGCCGACAGCTTCACATTGGTCTTGCCGATATCGAAAACCGCAACAATGCTCATTTTGGACCGAAGAAACGTGCTGGCAGCAGCCACATCAGGTAGGGCCGCGCCGTCTGTATCGCAGCGACGAAGATGAGAATGCCGCCCCATATCGCGACCGTCAGATAGTTGCTGAGGCCGAACTGGTTGAAGCCCGAGGAGATGACCTGCAGGATCGCCAGCGCCAGCATCAATCCGCCCGCCGTGCCGAAGCCGCCGAACGGATCGACACCGCCGAGAACAGCCGCAAGGATCGTCACCAGCAGATAGGATTGCGCGTAATCCGCGCTCGCCGAGTTGAAGGTCGCCAGCATGACCAGTGCCGAAAAGAAGCAGATCAGGCTCGACATGACATAGACGCCGACCAGTACCCGGCGCGTATCTATCGCCGAATAGCGTGCCGCCTCGATATTCGAGCCAATCATGGCGCAGGCGACGCCAAAGGCGGTGCGACGCAATATGAGGCTGACGATGACGGCCACCACAATCAGCAGCAGGAAGATCAGCGGCACGCCGACAATGGTGGTCGTCCCGATGCGGCTGAAGCCGTCCGGTATGCCCGAAAGTGCCATGCCACGCGTGAGATAGATGCTGATGCCGTCGATCAGCGATTTCGTGCCGAGCGTGATGAGGATCGGATGGACGCCGGTATAGGCGATGAGCGTACCGGTGATGAGGCCGATGAGCAGGCAGAGCGCAAGGCCGGCGACGAGCGCCAGTACTATGACGGCGAATGCCGTACCGACGCCAGTGTCGGGCGTGATCAGACTCTGCATGATGAAGGCCATCAGCAGCGCGCATTGGTTCGTCGTTGCGATGATCGCCAGATTGAGCCCGCCCGTTATCAGCGGCGCCATCATCGCCAGAGACAGAAGGCCAAGCAGCGGCAGCTGATACATGAAGGATTGCAGCGTGCCAACCGAGGCAAAATTCGGAATGAACAGAGAGAAGCCGGCAACCAGAAGGATCAGCAGGACGACAAGCCCGGCATGTGCTCCGGGAATGCCTGTCCGCATACGCGTCATTAGATCCGCCAGGCTGTTATTGATGTTATAGAGAACTGGAGGTTCAGCCATTGGACGACGCTCCGGCGATAATACGATGGCGGCGACCGGGTCGCGAGCTGATCACGGTGATCGAGGTCGAAACCAGGATGGTGATCCCGATGACGATCTGGAAGAAATAAGAGGAGACGCCAAGCAGGTTGAGCCCGTTCTGCAGGACCGCCAGAAGCACGATGCCGAGCAATACGCCAGGCACGGTGCCGATGCCGCCCGTCAGGCTGGCGCCGCCAAGCACCGCGGCGGACAGTACCGCAAGTTCGGTATTGTACATGGCATTGGGCACGCTCTCGCCGACCCGGTGGGCCTGCAGCAGGCCGGCGATCGCCGCCATCAGCCCAAGATAGCCATAGGCGACGAATTGCAGACGGCCAATATTCATGCCGATGCGCCGTGCCGCCTCCGCATTGCCGCCCATCGCATAAAGCTGCCGCCCGACGGAAGACCGCGTCATCCATGCCCAGGTGAACAGCGTCACCACCACCATGGCGACGATAGGCAGCGTCACACGGACGATATCGCCCGATGCCGTTTCCATGCGCCAGAAGACGACGCGGTTCGTCCACCAATCCGGCAATGTGTAGATCGACTTGCCGCCGGAGAAATACATCAGCAGCGAGAAGCTGACGCTCATCATGGCGATCGTCGCGATGATCGAGGTGATGCGCACATAATGAACCAGCAGTGCATTGAGGCAACCGAGACCGACACCGATCGCAAGGCCGTAGCCAATGACGGCTGGCGCCGAAAAGCCGAACTGCGTCGCGAGCAGCGCCGCGCAATATTGCGCGACGGAAGCGGTGGCGGCAAAGGATATGTCGATGCCGCCCGAAACCAGCACCACGAAGAGGCCCATCGCCATGATCGCCTGCACAGAATAGGTCTCGAGCAGATCGATGATATTGGCGAGCGTCAGGAAATCGCGCGCGGTCAGGGAAAACAAGATTACGACCGCGGCAATAACAGCTAGAAGCCAAGCTTCGGGACGTCGCTTCAATTGCGCGGCAAAGGATGGTCCGGCCATTTGGCTGTGCTCACGCATAGATGCGCTCCTTCATATTGGCCTCACTGACTGCGCCGGGCACGGCTTCGCCGACGATGCGGCCGGCGCGCATGTGGAGGATACGGTCGCAGGTCGCAAAGAGTTCCGAGACTTCGTCGGAGATGAGGATGATGGCGACGCCTTGGCGCGCCAGATCGGCCACCACATCGTAAATGCCCTGCTTGTTCTTGATATCGACGCCGACGGTTGGCGAATCGAGGATCAACACCTTCGGCCGTGTCGCGAGCCATTTCGCCAGCACGACACGCTGCTGATTGCCGCCCGAAAGCGTCTGCACGGCGTGATCGGCTGAGGGAACCTTGATGGCGAGCCGCTTGATCCAGTCATCGGCAAGCTGCCCGCGCGTCTTGCCGGGAATGAGCCCGAGACGGTTTGCCATGCCCTTCATGACGGCGAGTATGATGTTGTCGCCGATCGACTGCTGCAGGATGACGCCAAGGCTCAGGCGATCCTCGGAAACATAGGCTATGCCGGCGCGCACGGCATCGCGATTGGAACGGAGCCCAAGCTCCCCGCCCTCCAGGCGGATGCTGCCGCTCTCGGCGCGGTGCATGCCGAACAGCGTCAGGGCGAGTTCGGTGCGACCCGATCCCAGCAGGCCGGAGATGCCAAGCACCTCGCCGCGATGCAGCGTGAAGTCGACGTCGGCAAACTCGCCGCGGCGCGACAGACCGCGAACCTCCAGAACAGGTGCCGCCTCACCCATATCGCGCGCGACAATCGCGTGATCGATGTCGAGCCCCGTCATCAGATGAGCGATCTTCTTTTCGTTCATCTGATCGGCGGGCCAGGTGCCGACCTTGCGGCCGTCGCGCATGACAGTGACGCGCTCGGCGATCTCTACGACTTCGTCGAGCCGGTGGGAGACGAAGACGACGGCGATACCATCCGCCTTCAATCGTCCGACAATCCCCAAAAGACGGTCGACCTCGGTCCGCGTCAGCGATGCCGTCGGTTCGTCCATGAAAATCAGCCGTGCCGCGGCTGCCAGACCGCGGGCGATCGCCACAATCTGGCGCTCAGCAACGGAGAGATCGGAAACCACGAGATCGAGATCAAGCGCAAATCCGAGCCTTGCAAGGACAGCGCTTGCCTTCTCGCGCATCTGCTTCCACTTGACCGGTTTTACGAGCCGGTCGAGATGGCTTTCGATGGCGATGTTTTCGGCTACGGACAGGTTGGGAAACAGTGAAAGATCCTGGAAAATAACCTGAATTCCAAGGGCTTTTGCGCGGGCGGGATCAAGCGGAAGGACCGACTTACCCTCGATCTCGATCATACCGGCCGACGGCGGGTGCACCCCTGCTACCGTCTTGATAAGGGTCGACTTGCCGCAACCATTTTCACCAACGAGGCAATGGATCTCGCCGGGCCGCACATCCCAGTCGATCTCCTCCAATGCACGCACGCCGCCGAACCGCTTGGACAAGCCGGTCAGACGCAGAAACGAAACGTCATCGCTCATCGATCCACTCCGATTGCCATGGGTCGGCCGGCGGCGGCATTCAAGCCTGCCGCCGGCCCTCGGGAGGAACAGTCAGAGCTTTTCCGCTTTTCTCCGAATCGCGGAAAGGCTCTATCCTCTTGGTTCCGTCCGCATTCCGGACGGAAAACCGCTACGCACTTTTCCTGGAAATGCTCTAAAGGCCGAGCGCCACCAGCCGGTCGATATTCTCCTTATCGAGCGACTCCAGTTTCTGGGCCTGAATGAGCTTCTTGTCCGGATAGACGCGAACCTTTCCGACACCGGTCAGCTCCATATTGTCGGTCGGCTCCTTGCCCGCCGCCAGGATGGAGGCGAGCTGCACGAAAATCTCGCCTGCCGTCATCGGATTCCAGATGAAGCCGCCGCGGATCGTGCCGGACTTGACGTATTTGGCGCCCTGGCCCGGCGAGAAGCCGCCGACCAGTGCGATCGATTTCGCCTTTTCACGATCATCAAGCACACGGGCTGCGCCGATCGGGCCTTGCGATCCGAATGTCAGGATACCCTTGAGATCCGGATGGGCTCGAAGCTGATCCTGCGTGGTCTTGATGCTGTCATCCAGGCTCTCGGCCACGCCGAAGCGGTCGCCGAGCATCTCCATCTTAGGATATTTCTGCTTCTGATAGGCGATCGCCGCATCTGCCCAGGCATTATGCAGCGGCACCGTCAGCGAGCCGACATAGACGATGTATTTGCCTTCCTCGCCCATCTGCTTGGCGAGCAGGTCCATATGGGCCTGACCGTAGCCTTCGATGGTCGTCAGCTCGAAGTCCCAATCGGCCTCCTTCTGGTTCGGGCCTTCATGGGCGAGCACCTTGATGCCCGCGGCACGAGCGCGGCCAAGAACGGGATCGAGAGCGGCGGAATCGTTCGGCACGATGCCGATGACGGCGACCTTGCGGGCGATCAGGTCTTCGATGGCGCGCACCTGCTGGGCGGCATCGGCCTGCGTTGGCCCGACCATCCAGGCATTGGCCTTATATTCCGGCGCCGCCTTCTTGATGCCGACTTCCATGGCATTGAACCATGGAATACCGCCGATCTTGACCACGACGCCGACCTGCGGTTCGGCCGCCTGCGCCACACCGATTGTGCCGCCAAGAGTTCCGGCGACGACAGCGCCGCCTATTCCGGCGAGTATGGTTCGTCTTGTAACTTCCATTTTTCTCCTCCCAGTTTCGTATTACCCGCCTCCTCAAGCGGGCTCCGCGGCGTCGAACCACGGATCTCGACAGCGCAGCGCAGGCGTCGCGTAACCGGCTTTCCTCCGGAGCCAGTCATGCGTCGCAACAGCAGCGCCCAGGCCTGCTCGGCCATTTCCTCGACAGGCTGGCGCACGGCGGTAATGCCGGGTGCGACCAGCCGCATCCATTCCATCTCGTCAAAGCTCGCGAAGGCGAGATCGCCGGGCACGGAAAGCCCGATCTCAGCCATAGTGCGGTAGGTTAGAAGCGTGGTGCCGTGGTCAAGCGAAAACAACGCGCCCGGCAACGGGCGGTGGCGCAGCCGCTCCTCGAGGCGCTGCGCGCCATTGGCATCATCAATGCCGATTTCCAGCATTTCGACATGCATGCGCCCGGCCGCAGCTCGCACGCCTTCCCAGCGTTCTCGAACATTGGTGATCGACAGGCTGCTGCCAAGAACCAGACAATCACCATAGCCCTGCCTGTCGAGATGGGCAGCGATCGCGCCGGCGGCCGGGCCATTGTCGACGGCGATCAGATCGAAGCCGGCCGCATCTGGTATGCGGTCGGCAAGGACGACCGGAGCGAAAAAACCATTCGGCAAACGCTCGGCAATGGCGCCATCACAGGGAATGACGATCAGGCCGGCCGGACGCCACGAGCGGATCTTGCGCAGCCGATCTGCCTCCTCCTCGGCATTGTTGCGCGCGGAGACGACCACCAGATCGTAATCGTCGAGACGTGCCAGATGCTCCAGCGTGGAAACAAAGGAGGCGAACATCGGATTAGTGAGATCGGGCACCACGACACCCGCCAGCTGCGCCTTGCGCGAGCGCAGCCGGGACGCGCCGAGATCGACGACATAGCCGAGCTCGCGCACCGCGTCATTCACACGCTTGGCGAAATCCGGAGAGACCGTTGGCTTGCCGTTCAGGACATTCGAGACGGTTGCAACCGAAACGCCGGCTCTATCGGCCACCATCTTGATGGAAGGGGTTCGCGATTTCGACATTTTGCCCTCCCCTCAACAATCTCAGATTGATACTACGAAAATTCTGGTGAAACGTTTTATTGTAGGCTATACCTGTATATGTGCGGTGTCAACGTGAGTGTTTACAAGTATAAAACGATTCATGTCTTTTGCACTGCAGCAACTATTTTTGCATCCACGAAACCGGGAGGACGATCATGAACAAGCTGGGAGTTCACGCGCTGGTCTGGGAGGCAGGCTGGAGCCGCGACGAATGCGCCCGCGCAATCGCAAGCAGCGCCGAGGTCGGCTATGATTTCATCGAGGCACCGGCGCTGGACCCAAGCCTGATCGATCCGGAATTCACCCGCCGCCAGCTCGAAAAGAACGGCATCGGCATCAACTTCTCGCTCGGTCTCGATTTCGACACCGACATCTCAAGCGGCGACAGGGAAAAGGGTCGGCGTGGCAAGGCGAAGCTGGAGCAGGCGATCGCCGTTTGCCGCGATTGCGGCGGCGAATATATCGGCGGCATCCTGCATTCCGCTTTCGGCAAATATACCGAGCCGACGACGGCAGCAGGGGTCGCACAATCCGTCGATATCCTGCGCCAGGTAGCCGAGACGGCGGCCAAAAGCGACATCACGCTCGTTCTGGAAGTGGTCAATCGCTATGAATCCAACGTGCTGAATACCGCCGCTCAGGCCGTCGAGATGTGCAAGCGCATCGGCATGCCGAACGTGAAGGTGCATCTCGACGTCTACCATATGAACATCGAGGAATCCGATATTCAGGCCGCCATTCTCGAAACCGGCGACTATCTCGGCTATTTCCACACCGGCGATTCCCATCGCGGTTATATGGGTTCGGGAACGATCGACCTTGCTGGCGTCTTCAGAGCCCTCGTCCGCTCCGGCTACAAAGGACCGATCACGTTCGAATCCTTCTCGTCGCGAGTCGTCGGCCAGCCGCTCGAGGGTATTCTCGGCATCTGGCGCAATCTGTGGGACGATGGCCGCGACCTTGCCGAACATGCGCTGATGTATACGAAGGCACAGCTCAAGGCCGCCCAGGAAGCACAGCGTCAAAGCCAGCAGCGCAGCCTCCTGCCCTGATCGCTGATTGGCACAGATATCCTGCGCCGCCCTCCATCAACCGAAGACGTGGCTCCCCTTTTCGAGGGGAGCCGCTTACTCAGGCAGAAACGCCTTTGCTTTGCAGCGGCGACTGGTGAACGACGATCCGCGCATGATAGGGAATGCGTTCATAAAGATCGATGACATCCTGATTGACCAGGCGAACGCAGCCTGATGACGCCGCCTTGCCGATCGAGCGCCATTCCGGCGACCCATGCAGACGGTAAAGCGTATCCTTGCCGTTCTGGAAGATGTAAAGCGCGCGGGCACCCAAAGGGTTCTTGATACCCGGGTCCATACCACCATTGGCAACTGAATATTTCGCGAGTTCCGGCTTGCGAGCGATCATGTCTCCCGGCGGCTTCCAGCGTGGCCAATGCTGGCGCCAATGGATGATCCCTTCGCCCTGCCATGCAAAACCGTCGCGGCCAATGCCGACGCCATAGCGCATGGCCGTGCCACCACGCTCCACGACATAGAGAAATCTCGACACCGTATCCACGACGACGGTGCCCGGCGCTTCGCCGGTCGGATCGGGAACGCGCTGCCGATAAAACTTCGGGTCCAGCTTGCGATAGGGAACCGCCGGAATGACATGACCGCCATCGACCACGGAGGCATAGCGGGCCTCAAGCTCGGGATCCGGCGCGATGACGCTCTGAGGTTCTGACGCCACGGGAACGACGGGCGGCACACGAACCGGAGCTGCAATGGGAGTTGGAACCGGGGCCGTGGTGGCACAGCCCGCAAGCGCTGCGGTCACAGAAATCGACCCCAGCATGAAAGCGCGCCGGGAGAGAGTCTTTTCATTCTTGGTTGAGCGCATTCCTATCCTAACAGACCTCGCACATTGATATCGCGCCTTCGACCGATGAGGCCAAAAGAGGCGACATGTCTAATCATTAAGTGGTGATGACCTCATAGCCACTCGGGACCTACGATGACAAGTTCGCCAATACCATGACCATGCAAACTCAATCGACGAGTGTGGGCGGAAAGCCACAGAGATCTTGCATTTCAGCGAGCGCATCGAGCGCTCGCGGCGACACCGAGGTTCAAGCGCTCTGATTGTAGGCCGGCATCCACTCGCCCGAGGCTGCGATATATACCGGCTAGCCACCGAAGGAGTGGCCCGGCAAGACGACACACTCGATATTCGAGCCACGCCGTCATGCCAAGCCGCAAGCGGTTTCTAGAGGTTCCGCGAGGACTCTGTACCAGGCTGATTTTGCTGACGGGATTTGCGCTCGTCATGCAAGGTCAGATCTCGTCTTGCGCGCGCGCTGGCGGCTTCGATCGGTTCCACCTTCCCCTGCTCGGCAATGGCAGCTCGTGCCCGTTCGATATCGACCATGTAGTCACGTGCCAGCGGCAGGGCGGAGACGTTCTTCGTCAGCTGCAATTGCCAGTTCATGTGCCCCATGCGCCGGAAGGCGAGTTCGGAGCCGATCAGGTAGAATTCAAACATCCGACAGAACCGCTCGTCATAGAGCTTTGCCAGGGTGGCTCTGTTCTTCATAAAGCGGTTCCGCCACTGCTCGAGCGTCTTGGCATAATGCAGGCGCAGGATTTCGATGTCGGTCGCCCAGAGACCGGATTTCTCAACCACGGACAGAACTTCGGAGGCCGCCGGCGAATAGCCGCCGGGGAAGATATATTTGGCAATCCACGGATTCGTGCTGCCAGGACCATCGGCCCGGCCGATTGCGTGGATCAGCGCGACGCCGTCTTCCTTGAGCACGGAGCGGATCTTGTCGAAGAAGGTCTTGTAGTGGTTGATGCCCACATGCTCGAACATGCCGACCGAGACGACGCGGTCGACCGGACGCGTCCAGGAGCGATAATCCAGCAACTCGAACGTGACCATATGCTCCAGACCCGCATCTTTTGCGCGGGCTTTTGCGGCCAGCAATTGCTCTTCCGAAAGAGTGAGGCCGGTCACCTTCGCCCCGAACTCCTTGGCAAGATAGAGCGCCATGCCGCCCCATCCGCAGCCGATATCCAGAACCTCGAGCCCCGGACGATCGAGCATCAGCTTCGATGCGATATGCCGCTTCTTCTTGAGCTGCGCCTCCTCCAGCGTCTCGTCGCCGATGGGAAAATAGGCACAGGAATATTGCCTGTCGTCATCCAGCATCAGCGAATAGAGCCGCGCGTCGAGATCGTAATGATGCGCGACATTGCGCTTCGAGCGACCGGCAAAATTCAATTGATCAAAATTTCGACGCAGCCAGCGGACTTTTTCCATCAGCTTTTCGAAAGGATGGCTCCCTCCTTCCATCATGTTGAGGACAAGCAAGTCCGTCATTTCATAGAGATCGCCGGATGCCGGCTCGATTTCGCCGTCCATATAGGCCTCACCCAGCGCCAGAGCCGGGTTCAGGAGCAGACGGCGTTTTGCACGGGCGGTATTGATTTTCATCGTTGCCCGCGGTTCCGACCCCGTACCGAAACTGCGCGTGGAACCATCCGGAAAAATGACCGTAAGCGTTCCGATTTTGATCAAGCGAGAAAGAGCTGCTTCTAGGAACATGACAACTACCTGTTTATCGTTTCCTTGACGGGTGACCCCCTGGCCCGAGGGCAACGAAGAATCCCGCACCGGTATTGGTATCGAAAGCGTACTACTTAATCTGGTAAAATATCCAGATCATTTGCGACATCAAGGTTGAGTAAGCTCGACCCGTCTGCGCGATCATTGATCGAGCTATATATAGTCAGTCGGCTCTCGGAATTTGAGGCATCAGCCGACGGCAAAGGGTGCGCGCCGGCCGAATGCGGGCCGTAGAGCTCCCGCTCCGCCGAGCAGCTACGCGTGCAACGAAGATATCTCCCCCGGCGGAACAGGCTTACCAGCAGGTGAAGCCGGCATCCACGTTGACGATCGCACCCGTCATCAGGCTTGCGGCGCCCGATGCGAGGAAGAGAACCGCGCTGGCGACTTCCTCTGGCGTCCCCATCCGCCCCATCGGCGTATCGGCAAGCCAGACCGGAATGCGTTCACGATTGGCCTCGACCGCCATCACCATCGGCGTCTCGATATAGGTCGGGGCGACGGCATTCACCCGGACGCCATGCTCCGCCCATTCGGCTGCCATCGACCGCGTGAGATGATGAACCGCCGCTTTCGAAACGTTGTATGGCGTCTGCGGTTGCGGCCGGTTGCAGATGATTCCGGACATCGAGCCGAGATTGACGATAGCACCGCGCCTTGCCGCAACCATGTGACGGCCGAAGGCGCGCGAACACCAGAACACGCCGTTGACGTTGACATCCATCATCCGAAGCCAATCGGCGTCGGTGACGTCCTGCGAGGGAATACCGCTCTGGCCGATCCCGGCATTGTTCACCAGGATCGTCGCGGCATGGCCGCTATCGGCGAGTTCCGTGGCGATCGCTTCCATTCGTGCGGAGTCCGTGACGTCGCCGATCTTCAGATCGACGTCGTAGCCCTTGTCCCGCAAGGCGAGGGCTTCCCGTGCATCGGCCTCGCTACGCTCGATGACGATGACCGCGGCACCCGCTTCGGCCAGCGCCTCTACGCAGCAAAGGCCGATCGCGCGGCCACCGCCCGTAACCACGGCGCGCTCGCCATCAAGCTTGAATTTCTCCTGATAGCCCATGGCTTTGCTCCTCAGATATCGAAGGCGCTTGGCAGAACCACGACGTCGCGGATGGTCACGTTGCGCGGGCGCGTCAACATGAACATGATGGCATCGGCGACTTCCTTGGGCTCGATCAAGGCACCGGCTTCCTTGGCCTTGCGCAGGTTTTCTTCGGGCCAGTCGGCGAGCAAGGCGCTGATGACGGGACCTGGAGAAACAGAGCCGACACGAACACCGCTCTTCAGAAGCTGGCGCCGCATGGTCTGAACGAAGCAGGTCATCGCCCATTTTGAGGGCGAATAGACAGGTTCCCAAGAGATCGCGGAATGCCCCGCGACCGAACTCGTGACGATGATGTCGCCCGTCCCGCGCTCGATCATATGCGGCGCGACGGTTCGAACATTCTTGATGACGACATTGACGTTGAGGTTGAGCATCCTGTCTATAGCGTCGAGATTGGCCTCAATCAAGTCGCCGCCGATATAGGTGCCGGCATTGGCGTGGAGAATATCGAGGTGATCGACCTTGGCGAGAATGCCATCCAACAGTGCGGCGCATTGTTCCGGATCGAGCAGATCGACCGCAAGCGGGACGGCTCGGTCGCCTAGGCGCTCGCACACCGATGCCAACGCTCTCTCATCCCGATCGACGAGAACGACCTTCGCCCCAGCCGCAATCATGGCCTCCGTCGAGGCCAGCCCGATCCCCGATGCCGCACCGGTCACCGCGGCGATCTTCCCCTTCAATTCGTCCATCGTCTTCTCCTCCTTGGGTTGAAACAGTTGTCATTTGCCGGCAATGCAGACCGGGCAATCCTTCGCGAAGCTCGGGATAGTCTGCGACATCCACAGTTCGATCAGGTCTATCGGGCCTATGGAGCAGTCCCCAGCGAACGGCCTGCACCTCCAAGCATCGCCAGTTCGCGGGGACGGGTCCACATCAGGAACGTCTTTCCGTGGCTGCAATGAATGCGTCGAGTTGTTCTCTGGTGCCGGCTCCCTCCATCGGGCCAACAACGGTGACATTGCGCGCGCCGGCCGCGGCCGCATAGGTTAGGGCGTCTGTCGGCGACATGCCCAGACGGCGGCAGGTGAGGTAGGCGCCGCCGAAGCAATCGCCAGCACCGGTCGGATCGACCTCCCTGACGACGAAGGCCGGCGCATCGATGCTCTCGCCTTCCCTGCTGTAATAGGTCGCGCCATCCGCTCCACGCTTCAGCACGATTTCCTTGACTCCGATTTCGAACAGACGGCGGATCGCGTTGGCTTCGCCCTCGACGCCGGCCGCACGCTCGAGCTCCTCTCCTGAGGGCAGCAACAGATCGGCCTTGGCGACAAGCCGGGCAAATCGCCGTTCAGTCGCCTCGTCGAGCTTGAGTTCCTTGCGAATGTTCGGATCAACGGAAAGCGTGCCGCCGCGAGCCTTGACGATATCAACTGCCTTGTCGATCACCCCACATGCGCTTGGAACCGATAGCGCAGAGCCCATCACATGCAGGTGCCCAGCCCGGCCGATGAGATTGCTGACGTCTTCGCTCCAGCCAAAGCGAGCGGCTGCGGACGTCGCGATATTATAGACGAAGTCACGGGAACCATCCTCGCGATAGCGCACGAAGGCGCTACCCGTCGGATAATCGGGATCGACGGATATGGCCGAGATATCGACACCGTCGCCCTTGAGTCTTTCGAGATTCACACGGCCGAAATCATCCGCGCCTACGGCGCCGATCATCGCCGCGCTGCCGCCAAGCCGACCGCATTGGGAAATGAAGATCGCCGGCGCACCGCTGGCAAAGGGACCGATGAGCGACTGGGCCTCCATGAAGCCATTGCCGACCGTCGTGGCGACGATTTCCACGAGGATTTCCCCGACGCAGACCGTCGGGCCAAGCTGATCGGGCGCCAATACTGAACTCATTGCAATCCTGCTTTCGATACCTGTTGTTCTCAACCCGCGGCAGCGTGTCGTTACGCTCCATCCTCATCGCAAGACTGATTGTTTTCCAGCGAAAAGAAGTGCTGGCGAAACATATATGCTGCCTTGAACGTCCGACCAGAAGCATTCTTTTCTTCATGGCGATTTCAGCAAGTCGCAATGAATTCAAGCATGATTCCAGCGGCTTCCGCGCGCGACCCTTCGACGCGGCAACTATGGACCGCCAGCACGAACACCTTGAAATTCAGCGAGTTGCGCTGCTGGCGGATGCCTTCACCCGTGGAGAAATTCGGTTCACTTCGGATAGAATGTCGCATTTTCATGTTGACCCTCGACGCATTCGCATTTTCGATCGGGGAACAGGCAGGAGATCGAAAAGGGAAGTTCCAATGAGTTTCGAAGGCAAGAGAGTGATCGTCACCGGCGCAGGCAAGGGCATCGGGCGCGTGACGGCGGAGATGCTGATAAAACGCGGCGCGCATGTCGTGGCGCTGACCAGAAGCGCAGTGGACGTCGCTTCCTTGCGTGATGAGTTGGGCTGCGAAGCTATTCAGGTCGATCTTGCCGACGCCAATGGAACCCGGCAGGCAGCAATCGCTGCGCTTCCGGCAGATTATCTTGTCAACTGCGCAGGCACGACCGAGCTGCAGTCATTCCTCGAGACCACGGTCGAAGCCTTCGATCACCTGCATGCGGTCAACACCCGCGCCCCGATGATCGTGGCCCAGGAATTCGCACGCTCACTGATCGGCAGAGGCCTTCCCGGCGCAATCGTCAATGTCTCTTCCATTGCCGCCTTCATCGGCATACCGGACCATGCGTCCTATTGCGCATCGAAAGGAGGGCTCGACGGTCTGACGCGCGTGATGGCCAGAGAATTGGCGCCCAAGGGCATTCGCGTCAACGGCGTGCATCCAACCGTGACGCTGACGCCGATGGCCGTCAAGGCATGGAGCGACCCCGCAAAGGCAGCACCCATGCGCTATCGCATTCCGGCTGGCCGCTTTGTCGAACCGGCAGAGGTTGCGGAGGTGATCCTATTCCTGCTTTCCGACGCTGCGGCCATGGTGAACGGCATCTCCATGCCGATCGATGGCGGCTATTTGATCGCTTGAGATCGCGCCATAGACGATGCTGGAAGGCAGTAGCGCTTATTTCGCTGCTGCATGGATCTCCGCGACATAGCCGCCGGGAAATTCAACCATCGCCGCCAAGCGCCTGTCCGAAATGTAGGGGTCGGCAAGCACGGTTGCACCATTGGCTTTGGCCTTATCAAGCGTCGCGGCGAGATCCATAACCTCATAGCCGGTCGTTTCATGGCCGTATGGGAATGGCAGATGCCCGTCCGTAACAAGTACGGTCATCTTGCCGAAAATGGACTCGATACGGATCCGTCGAAACGTGTCGTTGGGACGGCCGATTTCGACACCAGAAGCCTTCTTGTCGTCAGAGACGACCTTGCCCTTCGAGAAAGCCAGGAAGGACTTGGCGAACTTGTCCGCAGTATCCGGGGACACGTAGACACGGTTCTCCGGGATGGTTTCCAAAGCCGCGTAATTCGGCTTGGTCGTATGCCAGTAGAGCTGCATGTTGACGCCGCCTGGCCATTGAATGACTGCGTCACGGCCGATCGGATCAGGGAAGACGCCGACGACGAGGGCTGCGCCTGCGGCTCGGGCCGCGGCAAGCGCCTGATCCATATCGGTGACGAGGTAACCCGTTCGCTCCGCACCGAACGGATAGGGAATCGGCGTCTTGAAGCCGAAAAGCGAGACGGTGCCGACCGGAGTTTGCAGCAGTTGCGATGTGGTGCTGCTCGGCGTCGGTGTCACCGTGGCGACCGCCTGCTTCGTGCTGGTGCCACCGAACGTCCCCAGGAAGCTGCTGGCGAAAGCATCCACCTTGTTGGCATCGATATAGACATGGGAGGTGTCGTATTGCGCGCCGACGCCGACCTGCAGTTGAGTGGCGCGAGCAAGCGCGGTGTCGGCGGGTACCAGGGCAAGAGCAGTCAGCAGTCCGATCGCGTAAGCGTAGCGAAATGACATGTATTGGGCCTCCATTCTTCTCGACGCATCCTGATCGAGATCACGCCCGACCACCAGACGGAAGTCGCCAAAGAGGCTGAGATATTCGACATGGAGCCGATGCTGGAGGGCACTTGGGAGGCTCGGCGCTAGGCTGCCGCCTCATAGACCAGATCTGGCGCAACGATCCATTCTCCCTGCCTGAGCGACAGGACGTCGAGCCTGCCCTGGCGATCCCGGGAGGCAATGCCGGCGAAACGATAACGGCTGCCATTGCTGTCGACGACGGCAGCCGAAATCGGTTTACCGTTGACATAGCCAACAACCGGACCTTCCTGCCTTGTTGCTGAGAGCAGGAAATATTCGTGAGGAATGTTGCGACTGACCATCAGCCTCGATCCCTATTCTGAGGGGTCAGGCCCACATTCGCCCCAGCAGCTTTCTGCGCGCTCGGACTTTCACGGTTCGCTTGTGCAGGAGAGGACTTTGAGTGGGGGCGTCTGTTCTTCTTGATCTCGACCACGAATGGCTTCCGCTGCGGCCGCATTATCCGTCCTTTCGACTCTTTAATCATTTTAATTGAAGACGCATTCGACCTGGCCGAGCGGCCCGAAGTCGACGGCCAGATGTTGGCCAGCACAAACCTGGAGGACTGCAGTGCAGGAGCCGGTCGCCACGATATCGCTTGGCTCGAGGCGCCGACCGTTTGCCGCAAGCGCCGCTGCAAGCCATGCTACCGCATTCAGCGGATTGCCCATTATCGCCGACGAGTTGCCGGAAAGCATGGTCTGCCGGAACAGAAAAGCCGTGACCTCGATTTCCGAGAGATCGCCAATGTCCACGTTTCCGGCATGGTCGCCGCAAAGCGTCGCGACGTGCAGGCCGAAATCCGCGATCGCAGCATTCGCACCGGCAAACGCCTGCCGCGTCCGACGGCCTATCACCCCAATTGCAGGGCGGCAGCTCATGACCGCATCGGCTACACTATCGAGGGTGATTTGCTCGCCTTCGTCCGGAAATGGCCTCAGCATCGTGAAAACGAGCTCGCATTGTATTCCGATGGTTCCCGGCGGCAGGCGGAAAATTTGCGCCCTCTTTTGCAGCGCGGCGGACGGGATTTCGGAATAGATCGGCCCCTTGAGACCGAGCGCGCGACGCGACAGATCGCTCGTGCCGACAATCGCATAGCCCTTGCGCTCGAAGCCGAGTGCATCCTGTGCCGCGGTCTGGATGTCATAGGCCTCATGTTCAGAGGCAATCAGATCGAGCGGGAGATCACAAAGCTCTTCATGACGGCGAGACTTCGCCAGAAGATCCGCTGTGGTATCCTTCAATTCGAAATACATCCTCGCGCTCCAATTTTGACAACTGGCTGTCACGCAAAGATGACCCGACATGCATAGCCGTTCCATTCGGCGCAATGCACGAAGAAATTAAAATCTCATAGTGATCGCTTTTCTCGTTGAATGGTAGAAGGACAGGGTCGTGCCGCAACCGCTTTGGCTGAGACCTGCCGGACGACGAAGCTATCCCCGGAGAGGAATCCCGTACCGGCCACGGGACTGCCGCAAGCACGCGAATGCCATGGAATCGAGCAGCATAATGGGTTCGCCGCCCGAGAGTATCGAGCTGCAGTCGCCATGGCTTCAATGCCGACACAGCCGCATTGAATAGCTGATCAGTCGCCGCGTTTCAGACCATCCTGCTGGCTATGACACCAGGGTCCGCTCCGGATTTCTTGCGCGCAGCCTGAAGGCAATCCATTTGCGCTTGCCTCAACCGGACATGCGCAGGCGGCTTCTGCCGGATCGCGCTCCGGGGACCAGCCTATGCCGGCCAGTGCCCCGAATACACGATTGAGCCTGACGCTAGAGAGAATCGGCCCTCCTGTCTGCGTCCATTTTTGAACGCATCTAAGTTGCCTTGCCCCTCTGCTCGGTGCGCCCGAGAAAGGAGGTCATGGGGATTTGGAGCGAATAGGAGAAGAGGATGGAAATGCTCCCGCGAAGCGGCGGCGGGATATCCGATCAACGTCGTCAGTCCAGGCGTATTGCCCAACGCAGCAAGGTCTTAGCTCGTACTGACGAGATTGAACGGATCTGCGAAAATTGATGGAGCCGGTTCCGACCGGTGTCCCTCCCCAGCATTTTGACGACCTAAAACATGATTGAGGTCGCGGAGCGAGACGTCTTTCGGCATGATCGGCGACACATATCTCCGCCAATCCCTTATGATCCGATCAATGCTCTTCATTCCATTTCCGTTCGTCATTGCCATTTTGCTCATCGTTCTCCTTGCGGTCGTCAGAACCCGCGACGATGAGGCCCCACCCAATTTGCCGTTCCAGGCGCTGATCCTTCTCGGTGCATTTCAGTCCACGCTTTCCGGGTTGCGATGGGGCTATGCAGTTCAGCCTGTCATGTACGTCATGCCGGTCGCGGCTGCGATGGTACCTCCGCTTGCCTATCTCGGCGTCTCCCGGCTAGCCCGCAAGAGTTCCCTTTCGCCAATTCAGCAGATCTGCCTGCATGGGCTGCCGGCCGGACTTATTGTCGTGCTGATCGCGTTGTGGCGCGACGCGATCGATATCGCCATCGTCCTTACCGATGTCGGCTATGCCGCGGCAATCCTGCTTCTCATGCGGTCAGGCACCGACGCGCTTCGTCTCGCGCCGTTCGAAAACGCCGGCCCCACCTATAGGGCCATTCTCTTTGCCGCTAGCGCTCTTCTCTTGTCGGCGGCAGTGGATATCTTCATCTGGCTGGACCTTGCCTGGGCCGGCGGCGAATATGCCTTGAAGGTTATTACTTTCGGAAATCTCGCAGCGCTCGCCGTCCTCGCCGCCGCCGCCGCCGCCGCCAGCCGCAGCCACGCGCCCGTCGATCGCGTGGAGGCTGTCCGGCCACCGGAAATCCTTCAGGACAGCCAGACGCTCGCTGCCGTGCAGGCGTTGATGAAAGACAGGCACGCCTATCGTGATGTCGATCTCAATCTCGACCGGCTGGCGCGCAAGCTCGCGATTCCGGCTCGACAGATTTCCGCAGCCATCAACCGCGCGACCGGCAAG
The DNA here is from genome assembly GCF_900094555.1 of Martinezella hainanensis. Lineage (GTDB taxonomy): Bacteria > Pseudomonadota > Alphaproteobacteria > Rhizobiales > Rhizobiaceae > Rhizobium > Rhizobium hainanense. Next base: position 333,143 of record NZ_FMAC01000003.1, on the reverse strand, counting down.
AATGTCTCGCAATATGTCAACGAGTACCGGATCGCGGAGGCCTGCACGCTGCTGGCCGAAACCGACGACCCGGTGACGGAAATCATGTTCGAAGTCGGCTTTCAGACCAAATCGAACTTCAATCGTGAATTCCGGCGCGTCACTGATACGACGCCGCTCGAATGGCGCGACAGGTCGCGCAGGCCCTCCAAGTCCACACCAGTACAAAAGGCTGACTGAGTCGCGATCGAGCATGATCCGGAACGTGTTTCAGGTCTCTCCGATCCGGCCGGCATGCCTTTAACCAACTTTTAATCATCAAGTTGAAGCGACAATCATCCTCGGCTAAAGCAGGGAGATCGCCCCCTCCGTCGTTCCGTGGATAGCAAATTGACAATGGAAAATTTGCTTCAATTGCTTGATTTCGTGGAGGAGTATACCGATCGCATTCTTCCGGTCGCATTCCTGTTGCTCACCGCGGAAATCATCTTTCCGAAGTCTCGCTATACCTATGTATCGAAACTTCGTGGTGCCATCTTCTGCATGACGAACATCCTCATAACCAAAGCAAGCCTGACGCTCTTCTACTGGCTTTGGGCAGGCATCGGTATAAAGCCGCTGTTTGCGATAGACCTGACGTTCCTCTCGAAGTTTTCGGATGCATGGCCGCTGCATCTGTTGGGTGCCATAGCCGCTTCCTTTCTCGTTCTACAGGTCAGCGAGTTCTTCTACTACTGGTTCCACAGGCTGCAGCATAGCAATAGCTTCTTCTGGCGCTTCCATGCCGAGCATCATTCGCTCGAGGAGATGAGCGCCTTCAACAGCAACCACCATTTCAGCGAAGAGATCTTCAGAATTCCGTTCCTGATCATTCCCGTCTCGCTGCTCTTCGATTTCAAGCAGGACTATGTTCCCTGGATCTGGGTGTTCTTCGTTCGCTGGCAAGGTTATTTCGAGCATAGCTCGACACGCCTGAACTTGGGTTGGGTCCGTTACGTCTTTCCTGACAACCGCTTTCACCGCATTCACCATTCGGTCGAACGACAACATTTCAACAAGAATTTCGGCAGCGGTTCGGCGATTTGGGACATTCTGTTCGGGACCGCCTATTATCCGAAGGCCAAAGAGTGGCCCGATGTTGGCCTACCCAATATCCGGGAGCCGCAGAACTTCACCGAGTTCCTCGTTCGGCCCTTTCGACGCGGCAGGCATAGCTAGAACGCCGATCGTTTCAACTCCCAGATTTTCATCAGGTTTTCAGCTCCTAGCCGACCTAAAAAGGCCTTCGTTAGAATTTTAGGCAAACCTAAAAGAGGTCATCAAGACCACGCCTCTACCATGGGCGTGTCTGGCCGAACAAAGTTCGGCGGCACCATGACGGTGCCAAGGCATCCTCAAGCCGGGTTTTGCCTCAGACGGCTGCACTTTTGGATAGGGGAGTCCCTGAAGGGACAAAGTGCTCAATGCCTCTTTCAGCATTTCTTCGTCGCCGCGCAGCGATCGCGGTCCGCGTGCACGACACCTTGTGCACGTTCATTGACGGGACGATTGTCGCTCGGGCGGATAATTGGCGCCCACTCTGCAATAGCGACGATACGCGCCGAGCGCTCGGTCACACCTCATATCGTGGCGAATTGGTGCCGGTTTATGATCTGGCGACGAAGATGGGCAACAAGCCCTCAAAGAGCTGTGAAATCGCCATCATCAAGATGGCTGGCGGCTACGTGGCGTTTCTGATCGACGAATTCATCGGCAGCACGTCGGCGGCGAGCGAAACCATCCGCCTTTCGCAACTCGACATTTTCGGCCGCGACCGCGTAGCCGTGTAGCATCGCCTTCGCGATGCCAAAGAAGGCAGCCTCCTTCAGCGGACCATCGCCTCGAACCCGAACCTAGCTGGCCTTGGATAGGCCGGCGCGATCCATGATCTCAGTGATAACACCGCCCCCCATGACGGCGGCGCGGTCGCACATATGGCCAACCACGCCCGGATCGTGGCTGACGAGCATGAAGGTCATCCCATGTGCCGCCTTCAGATCGTTGAGAAGATTGAGGATTCCCGCCTGCACCGAGACGTCGAGAGCCGACGTCGGCTCGTCGAGCAACAATAGCTTCGGGCGCAGCAACAGCGCCCGCGCAATCGCCACGCGTTGTCGCTGGCCGCCAGACAGTTGATGCGGATAACGTCGGCTGGTTACCGCCGGCAAGCCGACCTGATCCAGAGCCGTGCGTACCTGTGTCTCGACGTCCTTGGCGCCCCGCAAGGACAAGGGCTCGCCGAGAATGCGCGCAATCGTGTGACGCGGATGCAGCGACGAATAAGGATCCTGGAACACCATCTGAATGTTGTCTCGCAACGAGCCGGAAATCTTTCTCCCCGACTTGAGCGGCTCATCGAAAACGGAAATCGATCCCTGCCAATGGATATTCAGCCCGGCGATGGCGCGCAGGACCGTCGTTTTGCCGCAGCCGGACGGGCCGATGAGACCGAAGGTCTCGCCGCTTGCGACTTCAAAGCCGACGCCGCGCACGGCGGTGAACGCCTTGCTGGCACCGGAAAAGGTGATGGATAGATCGGAGACGGACAGAGCGTTCATGCACCCGCTCCATAAACTGGCAGACGCGTGCCGTAGGTTTCGGCCGATGGTCGGGCCGCCCATAGCGCACGCGTATAGGCGGATCGGGCGCTGGCGAGATTGCCTGAGGCTAACTCCTCCTCGATCCGGCCGCCGCGCATGACGATTGCCCGATCGGCAAATTGCGAGATCTGCTGCAGATCGTGGCTGATGAGCAGCAGCCCCATGCCGAACCCCTCGGTCAGGGAGCGCAGCAGCGTCAGGATCTGGCCCTGCAGCTCACGATCGAGCGCGGAGGTCGGCTCGTCGGCGATCAAGAGCTTCGGTCGGTTGATCAGCATCGCCGCGATCATCACGCGCTGGCCCATGCCGCCCGACAATGCCGCCGGATAGCTCGCATAAACCCGTTTCGGATCGGGAAGACCGACCGTGTGAAGCATGTCGAGCGCCCGTTCGCGCCGCTCCGCCGCCGAAAGGCGCGTGTGCAAGAGCAACGTCTCCTCGACCTGCCGCCCCACCTTATGGGCGGGATTGAGCGAATATTTCGGATCCTGAAGGACGAGGCCGATACCGTTGCCGCGAAGCGCATTCCAGCCTGACGGCGGCAGGGAAAGAAGATCCTGCCCTTCGAACGAGAGGCGCGTCGCCCGCACCTGCGCCTGGCGCGGCAACAAACCCATGATCGCCCGCCCCGTCATCGACTTGCCTGAACCGGATTCGCCCACGAGCGCGACGATTTCGCGATCCACCGCAAAGCTGATGCCGTCGACGACGGGCAGCGGGCCAGCTTCGGAGGGAAAGGAGACCGAAAGGTCCTGAGCGGATAGCAGCGGCTCAGCCATGACGCGGATCCAGTATGTCGCGTAAGCCGTCGGCCAGAAGGTTGAAGGCGAGCGAGGTGACAAGAATGGCAAAGCCGGGCACGGCCGCCACCCACCATTGATCGAAAATGACCTGCGTGCCTTCCGAAACCATCGCGCCCCATTCCGCAGTCGGCGGACGAACGCCGAGACCCAGGAAGCCCAATCCCGCCGCAGCGAGAATGATGCCGGAGAGATCAAGCGCCAGACGAATGATCGCCGAGGGCAGGACTAGGGGCAACACATGGCCGTAAAGCAGCCTGATACCCCGGATGCCGACCATTTCGGCGGCGGCAAGATAGTCGCTGCGGCGCAACGCCGCCGTTTCCACACGCGCTTGGCGGGCATAGGCGGGCCAGCTCGTCAGCGATAGCGCCAGCGCGCCGTTGACCAGACCCGGCCCCATGATCGCGACAAAGGCGAAAGCAAGCAGCAGGCGCGGAAAGGACATGACGACATCGGTGACGCGCATCAGGATGCGCTCCGTGATACCGCCGAAGAAGCCGGCAAGGATGCCGACGACAATGCCGAGCGGCGCCATGAGAAGCACGACGAACAGCAGGAGCAGCAAGGTCGGCCGCGCGCCATAGACCATGCGCGACAGGAGATCGCGCCCGAACCCGTCCGTGCCGAGCCAGTGGGCCGCACTCGGCGGCATCAGCCGGTTGGCGGTCTCCTGCAGATTGGGATCGTATGGCGCAATCAGCGGCGCAAGGAGCGCCACGGCCAGAATGAATAGGACGATAATGCTGCCGGCAGCCGTCGACGGCGAACGCAGTAGGCGCTTGAGGAAAGATGGTCCGTCGAGCGGACGCTGTATGATCGCACTCACCGCTTCTTCCCCGCTTCAAGCCGCGCAACGCCGAGATCGGTCAAGGCGTTCAGGAGCACGAAGGATGCGCCGACCACAAGTGTCGCCCCGAGGATCGCCGGCATGTCGCCGGCAAACATCGCCGTCGTCAGGTAGCGGCCGATGCCGGGCCAGGCAAAGACAGTTTCGGTCAGCACCGCGCCTTCCAGAAGGCTGGCATAGGAAAGGGCAATCACGATCAGAAGCGTCCCTGAGATGTTCGGCATGACATGCCTGAAGACGATACGGGAAAGGCTTGCGCCCTTGGCGCGCGCGGTCGTCACATATTCCTGGCCGAGTTCGGTCAGGATCGACGCGCGCGTCAGCCGCGAAATCGCGGCAAGTGCATGAAAGGCAAGCACGGTTGCCGGCAGCGCCAGATGCGCCAGCGCATCCCGGAAAGCGCCCTGCTTGCCGGAAAGCCACGTATCGATCAAAGCAAACCCGGTGACGGATTTGACCGTATATTGAAAGACGACATCCGCGCGTCCCGGCCCCGGCGCCCAGTGCAGCCGCGCATAGAAGAAAAGCAGCATCAGCAGGCCAAGCCAGAAGATCGGCACCGAATAGCCGAAAAGCGAGATTATCCGCGCCGCGCCGTCGAGCCATGTTCCCTGCCGCATGGCGGCGGTGATGCCGAGCACGAGGCCGATCACCGAACCCATGACGATCGCCGCGGTCGCGAGCTCGATCGTCGCCGGAAATGTCCGCGCGATATCCTTGGCGACCGGCTGGCCGGTGGAGGCCGACTGACCGAAATTCCCCGAGGCGGCCGTCTCGATATAGCGAAGGAACTGAACCGGCAGCGGCTGATCGAGCCCGAGTTCGGTGCGCGCCTGCTCATAACTCGACTGGCTGGCGTGATCACCGACCATCTGTAAGGCGGGATCGATCGGTGACAGGCGCGTCAAGGCAAAAGTCACCAGCGCCAGCCCGAAGAGCGTCAGCGCAAAAGACCATCCCCACGAAAGAAAGGGCCGCACGAAAGACAACTCCCGCCAGGCTTTCATCTGGCGGGAGTTGGTCATGTCAGCATCGGATTGGTTTGCCGCTTGCGGCACTTACTTCTCCACCTTGTCATAGTAGACCTGGTCTGCATTCAGGCCCTGAGCATAGTTCTTCACCTTGTCGCTTAGCACGACCTGATCGTTGCCCTGAAGCATAAAGATGAAGGGGGAGCTTGCCTGGATCTTCTTCTGCAGATCCTGATAGAGCGCCACGCGCTTGGCCGCATCCTGCTCCTTGACGGCGGACAGCGTCTCGTCCGTCAGCTCGGGGATCACCCAGTCGGCATATTTTGCAGCCGTGTTGGAGGAATTGTCCTTGTTGATGGCAAAGGCACTAGCGTTGGAATGCGGGTCGAAATAATCCGGGATCCAGTAGCGCAGCGTCATCTCGAACTTGCCGGAACGGCCGCGGGCATAGATGTCGCTTGCAACACCTGGCTGGATGTCCAGCGTGATGCCGGCCTGCGCGAAGGTCGACTGCAGCGACTGGGCGATCGACAGGAACGGCTGGTCGTTGAACACGATGAATTCGACCTTGAACGGCGTCTTGATGCCGGCATCGGCCAGGATCTTCTTTGCCTTCTCGACATCGAGCTTGAAGGGCGTATCCGTCAGTGCGCCGGGGAAGCCGACAGGCAGGAAGGCCTGATGCACCGTGCTCTGGCCGCGAAGCAGGTTCTTGGCGATGCCGTCATAATCGACGAGGTAGCGGGCGGCTTCCCATAAGGCCGGATTGCCGAGGGTCGGATTGGCCTTGGTGTTGAGGAGGATATAGTCGGTGCGCGCAGAGGGTACTGCGAGAACCTTGAGGCCGCTCTTGGTCTTCAGCGCTTCGATCTGGTCGGCCGAGAGGCCGCGCGCGATATCGGCATCGCCCTGTTCGACAAGCAGGCGGCGGGCGCCGACATCGGGAACATTTCGGATGATGACGCTATCGAGCTTCGGCTTGTCGGCGGAATTGGCGTTGCCCTGCAACACCAGCGCCTCATGCGGCGTATAGGTCGCGATCGTGTAGGCACCGCTGCCGGCCGAGTTCGTCTTCAGCCAGGCATTGCCGAAATCGCCGTCCTTTGCCTGCGGCTCGACGGTCTTTTCGTCAACGATCGAGGCGATCGGCGCGGTCAGCAACGAAAGCGCAAAGCCCGAACCGACATCGGCAGACCAGCTAAGCTTTACATGCTTGTCGTCCACCCTGATGATGCCGGCATCAACGTTGTCAGCTTTCCAACCGAGCTCATTGAGAATGAAAGCCGGCGATTTGTTCAGCTTGACGGCACGTGTCAGCGAGAAGATCACGTCTTCGGGACGGACCGGATTGCCGGAGGAAAACTTGCTGTCAGCGAGCTCGAACGTCAGGCTGCGGCCATCGCTGCCGGCTGTCCAAGACGCAGCGAGCGCCGGTTCGATCTTCGTGCCGTCTTGCCGGTTCGATTGAACGAGACGCTGGTAGAGATTGTTGAAGGACTGGACCGTCGTCAGCTCGAAGCCTTCGGCCGGATCGAAGCTGACGGCATCATCGATCGACTGCGCGACCACGAGCACGTTCGGCGGCGTTTCAGCCTGGGCGGCCGAAGTGCCCAACAGGAGTGCCAGACTGAAGGCCGTGCCGAGCAACCGCGCACGAGAAGCAATAATTGACATTGGGTGAACTCCCTTAAATGCTTTTGTCATATAGCGTTCTATTTATTCGCCGTGCCCCGCCGGGGTCCAACTACAGGCAAGCATTTAACAATCTCCTCCGAAGCATGCAGGCAAAAACGATCCAGCTTTTTGCGATTTTTGCAAAAAGTTTTCCCCGAGATCTTTCGGCATCCAGAGCGATATCAATCAATTCGCTTAAAGGCGCCCGCCGCCAGCTATCTGGCATCTTCTGCTTCAGCCCGCACCTAGAATATCTCCGGCAAAATCTCCATTTTCTAACGTCCATCCAACCGGTTCGTTCGGATTCCATTCATGTGAAATGGATAGACTTGCAACACACAGCTCAGCGATCCGCACGAAAGGCCGACACCCACGATAGATCAGCCTTTCATTCGTCAGGCGCGGCTCTGACGAAGGAGATAATGATGGAACATGATGAAGATTCGAAATTTGAACGGCAGCGCTATGCCAGAAAGGCGCTTCTGACCATCTTTGTTTGCACCGCCCTGGCGGCCCTGGGAGCATGGCTTATCCAGCCCGAAGCCGCCTCGGCCAAACTGCATGGGCCTTCCACGCAGCCAACGGCGTCCACTCCTTCGCTCCAGACAATTTAACGCAGAATTGGCAAGCGCCGATCTGGCGGTCGCTTATTCCTCTTCAATCCCGCGCCGAGTGCATCGGGAAATGCGGCCGAGAATGTGCTTCCACAAGCCTTGGAAGACGTCATCCTTCCACTGATTGCCTGTTCGTTGCCTTCTTCCGGGATCCGGAGCTTTCTGACGATCGCCAGCCCTCTCGATTCCTCGATATGGCAAGGTCGATCGGTGCTCGAAAGTCAGCTCTTCACAGCTACCACCCGTCTCACCTTATTGTACGCCATGACCAGCCAAGCTTCGATTCTGGAACTTCATTTCAGAATGAAACACAATTGAAGCATCACAGCCCTCATATGACATCAACATCAACCAATCTCGGAAATATTTTCTCCATAACTCGCCGAAATTGGCAAACCCGGCAATCGCCAGCGGCTTCGTTACCAGATATTGTCGATCAAGGTACTAGACAATCGGGATTCGACGGACATACACTTGGTAGATGAACGCGCGCCAGAGCAAGAAAGCGATCACAGTCTTGATCTCAACCGGAACGGCCACGTCGATGCTGACGGCTTTCTCTTGGATATGGAGCTGATGAATGCTGTATGATCCAAACATGTCCCGATCGCGCTGGCCGCTGCCGTTTCGTCGGCAATCATGGGAGACATTGATTGGCCTGGTCTCTGTAATCCTGCTGGTCGGGATCATATGTGCAAACCTGCCTAGCACATGGACCACGGAGCGAAACGTATCTGTGGCTTCTTCGAACCGCGCCGGACATTGACGGATTGAAATCGCTTCGCTGCTGATGCGAAGCGATCGGAAATCCTTGTCGGATCGACCTCTTGTGTGCGCCTACATCGGCTAGCCGAATTCGACAGTTGCGAACGCGAGAGCTGCATTAAGGCCTGTGTTCCATCGCCGGAATCGGTCCTCTGCGCGACGAATTCCCCATATTCCCGATGAAGGCCATTCGCGTGAGGCTTTGGTCCAAAGCATCGTGAGACCCACGCCCCAACTCACTCGACTGACGCCCAAGAAGAGGAACAGACTGGGACGAAGCTCTGTTTTACCGACAGATCCGTCAATGACGGACGAATAGAAGGTGAAAGGAGATTCTGATGAAAACGAAAATACTTAGCGTTGCGGCACTCGCGCTTGGCCTGACCGCCGGATGTGCCTTTGCCCAATCGTCGACCGTCACCGGCGCCGCAGGTGGTGCTGTTACCGGAGCCGTTGTCGGTGGCCCGATCGGGGCTGCCGTGGGCGGCGTGGCTGGCGCCATCGTCGGCACCGCCATCGATCCGCCGCCCCAGAAGGTTGTCACCTATGTCCGCGAACAGCCCCTGCCTGAAGAAGGAACGGTTGTCCGCGAGCGAGTGATCGTCGGCCGGTCGCTGCCGGATACGATCGTTGTACGAGCCGTTCCGGAAAATCCGCGATATGCCTATGCGATCGTCAACCACGAACGCGTGATTGTCGAGCCTTCCTCGCGCAAGGTTATCCAGATTCTTAACTAACCATTGTGGGGAGCGGGAAGCCGCTCTCCATCCCCTCCCGTACTCGGCAGGGCTGCATCCATTCCGATCGAAACGAGAAGGCGTCCGATCTGCGACTTCCCTTAAAATCCGGTGCTTCCTCGCAATGGCCTCCAGCTATCGCACTGCATTTTATACGTGGTCGCCTGCGTCACCAAGCAAATTGCCTATCGCCGGATCGAGCAGCGTCTGGGGCGGAAGGCCCGACCCGGCGATAGAGCCGGTGGGCGGACCGGCTAGGGATTGGCGTGCTTTGACGCCAAACTCGTAAAGTCAAACTCGCGAACGATGACTGCGCAAACCGTGCCGTCACAGGCGCCGCACGATCGGCATGTTCATCGCAAGCGCTGCTAATGCAGGGCCTTCAATTGGCAGTCGCCGTATTGCTCTCGGACGGCGCCGCAGTTTCAGATTTATCTTCCAGTGCGTCACGGACTTCGGCGATTTTTCCGCTATTTGTTCCGACGCCGAGAATGCTCTTTGCTTCCGCAAGCGTCTGGTTCGTCACCGGCTTGTTCGACAGCTGCTCCAGCGCTGAACGCAAGGCATTGTCGCTGAGGGCCGGATCCGTCGGCACAGCCGTCGTTCCATATTGCATTTCGAATTCCGCATATGCCTTCACATAGGCGGAAAGCGCCGCCATCTTAGGATCTTTCGAGTTCAAATAGGCATGATAGTCTCGCTTGAGCGAGCTAAGACGACCTTCACCGGGCTTTGAGACGTGCGTCTTCGAACTTGCACTATGGCCTTTGGAGTGTTTGTCCGCATGATGCCCCAGCAATGACGATGAAGCCCCCTGTGCTGTCGTCGTATTCGTCGAAGTGCTGCTTGCATCGTCGCTGCCGGACTTTTCATGACCGGAGTTTCCTTCGCCATGGCCGCCGCCATTGCCATTGCCATTGCCGCCACCGTTTCCGCCCTTGGCGAACGCCGTATGCATGAAACCGACACTAGCTCCTCCCAGGGGAGCAAGGGCGAGCACCAGGCCGAGGCCTGTTGCACCAATAATGGAATGGATTTTCATGCGCAGTTCCTTCATAAAATGTCCACTGCCTGCGGCAGCGGCGACATCCGGCAAATCAATGCGCACTAGAATATTGCCGAAATCCCAGGTTTCTATATGGGTCCGACCTATGCCTTGAGCATTAGGACCATAGTCTGATTGATCTCATCCGATGGTCTCTTAGATTGTGTGCGCCGAACGGCAATACTCTCTTCACGGGACAAGGCGACCAGTGCCGACATTGCAACAGTTGACACTCCATCCCACTGGGATAGCTATACGGGGTTGGGAGATCAGTGCTGATTATGCCAGTTCTGCGAGCAAACCATAAATACAAGCTATCTCTGGCAGGTCTCATCGAACGCTGGAACTCCCAATCCTTGGCCAGACAGTTCCTGCTCGCCGGCGGCTTGGTGGCGCTCTGTGCGATGCTCGTTGTCGGCTCTTTCGTTGCCAGCCTGATCGAAAATGCAGTGACGCGGAATTCCGCCGCGACGACGGCCCTCTATGTTGACAGCGTCATCGCCCCGCTTCTGCCAGATATGCAGACCACCCAGGCTCTCGATGATACGGTCACCCGCGCTCTTGACGAAACACTCGGTCAGGGCGCGCTTGGTACGCGGCTGTTTTCGTTCCGATTGTGGCGTACCGACGGGACGATCCTCTATTCCAACAACAAGGATCTTTCCGGCAAGCGATTTCCGCTCTCGGACAGTCTCAAGACGGCTTTTTCCGGCCGAATGGTCGCCAAATTCAACCGGATTGACGATGTGGAAAGCGTTGCCGAACGCAATAGCGGCAAACCGCTCCTGGAAATCTACAATCCCGTGCTTCAGCCCTGGTCGGGCAAGGTCGTCGCCGTCTCCGAATTTTACGAGGTTGCCAACGATTTCGAATGGAGCCTCACTCAGGCCCGCCTGTTGAGCTGGCTTGTCGTTGCCTTGTTCACACTGACATTTTTCGCTCTCCTGTCGATCATCGTCCTGCGAGGCAGCCGCACCATCGACAATCAACGCAAGGCGCTCAATGGCCGTATCGGCGAACTGTCGACGCTTCTTCGACAGAATGAGGCGTTGCGAGCCCGTGTTCAACGCGCGACCCAGCGCGCAGCAGCGCTTAACGAAAGCTATTTGCGCCGTATTGGCGCCGACCTGCATGACGGCCCCGCCCAATTGGTCGCTTATGCCTCTTTGCGGCTGGACAGCCAAACCCTCGTCAGCCCCACGGCCTCGCCGGACGAGCGCGAGGCCTCGCTACGCACTATCAAGTCCAGTCTCGACGACGCCATGACCGAAATCAGGAGTGTTTGCAGCGGACTGATGCTGCCTCACATCGAGACGGACAACCTGACCGATCTCCTGAGGCGCGCAATCCGTGCCCACGAACTGCGCACTGGCGTCGCCGTCGCGCTTCTGGTCGGTACAACGCCGACAGACCTTTCGACCTCCGCGAAGATATGCGTCTATCGCTTTGTCCAGGAAGCCTTGAACAATGGCTATCGTCATGCAGGCGGCATCGGACAAAAGGTCGTGCAGGCCTTGGAAGACGGCCAGATCGTGATCGAGGTTACCGATGAAGGGCCGGGATTCGATCCGAAAGAGGTCGGCCCGCAGAAGCTTGGCCTTGCCGGCCTCAGGGATCGGGTCGAAAGCCTCGGCGGTACCTTTCAACTTTTATCGTCGAACCGGGGAACCATCGTTCGCATGTCCCTGAACATCGAGGAAATGGAGCAGGCATGAGAGCCTCAATCAGTTTGGCGGTCGTAGACGACCACCCTCTCTTCAGGGAGGGCGTTATCCGGAGCCTGACCGAAATGGATGGGTTTAGCATCGTTGGCGAGGGCAGCAGCAAGGAGGACGCGTTGCGCATAGCAGCAGAACACCGTCCGGACATCCTGTTGCTCGACATTTCCATGCCGGGAGGAGGACTGGATGCCATCTCTCTCATTCTCGCGCAGATACCCGATCAGAAGATCGTGATGCTGACGGTCTCCGAGGCAAGCGACGACGTGATGGCGGCGCTCAAGAGCGGCGCAAAAGGTTATGTTCTGAAAGGCGTTGGATCACGGACCCTCGCCGATATCATTCGCAGCATTGCCGCAGGTGACAGCTATGTCGCACCGACACTATCGGCTCGTCTGATTTCGGAAAACGGATCTGGTACGCAGATCAATCCCTTCAGCGCATTGACGGATCGCGAACGGGAAGTGCTGGAGCTGGCTTCTGCTGGATTGAGCAACAAACATATCGGGCTGAAGCTTGATCTGCACGAAAAAACCATCAAGCATCACATGACGCAGATCTTTGCCAAGCTGGAAGTGAGCAATAGAACGGAAGCTGCGATGGCATTCCGGGATGAACTCGAAAGGCGCCGTCAGTGAAGGAATGATTTGAGCCGCTGCTCGTCGGCGATCGTCGCATTGCGATTGACGATGGTGCGGCCCTTTGAATCCTTCATCACATAGCGTCCGCTCCGTATATTTTCGCTCATGCCATCCTTGTGATGAACGGTGATCGAGCCGCCGCCATCATCAGTGGATTGATCGGAATCGACCTGGCTTTGCGTTGCGCTCTTGGTGCCGGACGATTGGCCATTGGCGTTGCCGTTGCCATTGTTGCCATTTCCGTTCCCATTGTTGCCGTTCCCACCTCCATTGCCGCTGTTGCCACCGCCATTCCCGTTGCCTCCCCCATTGCCGTTTCCGCCGCCGTTACCATTGCCGCCGCCATTGCCGTTACCCCCTTTGGCCTCGACTATTTGCTGCGCAAATATCGCGGAAGCACCGTGAATTTTAATAGTGTAAGGGAGTGCTGTGCTGACCATGGTCAGCAACAGGCACGGCAAAGCAGCAATAAGCTTTCGACGCAACAACACCTACAGCCTCCTGAGGCTCCGATTGGCTCCGTCGCCCGAACACGTCATCATCTAGCGCCGATTGGCAAGGATCTCCGATCCATATCAAATCGCCGCAACACTGCGATGGGTCAAGTCTTATCGATCGGATGGACCTCCACTTGGACTTCAGCAACCATGGCAAAGACCTTTCGCCAACCTGTCATCAGACTAACGTCCAAGAAGGAACTGGACCGAAGCCCAATTGCATGATTGCGTTATTGAAAACGACTTCGTCGGGTCGATATGTCTGCGGACACACCGACGCCTTGCCGATGCAAAATACTATGGCCGGGAATCCAATAGTGCCTCTGCAAAAGATCGCACTCAATATATCGATGCCTGCGCAATCGATCCGACACGAGGGGAGCTGCAATGACCCAGCACTGGAGGATATTTCTAGCCCGTTCCGCGCCGCCGGGTGCAATATTGGATTTCTCGGCAGCCGAGTTCGCTCTCGAGGTCGCGATCAATTTGCGGTATTGCCTGAACCTCGTACGACCAACACCGGAATGTATCGATTTGGCTGACCTCGTTTTGCTGCGAGCCAGAAACTATGGCGAGGCAAGAATGGGTCACAAGCCACAGCTATTCGCAGAGGCAGAAGATGCACTTGCCAGTGCAACAAGGCTGCTCGCGATCGAACTTGAATATTGCGCAAAACAGAACATGAAAGGCAGCTGCGAACAAGCCGCCTGAAATCTTCGCCATGTTACCCGCCGCGATAAAAGCGAAAAGCGTTGGCGATGGGTATGATTTGCCAATGGCATATCAAGAAGAAATGTAGGCCGGTCGGAACTCGGGCGATCGCCTTCAACGATACCAGACATCGCGGTACGATGTGCGGCTTCTAGCGGCTATTGGTTGTCCAAGAAACGCGGCGATGCTGTTGGCCCCGGAGGCCTCCTTCGGCGGCGCATACCTTAAGGGTATGCGCTCGAAAACAAGGCTTAGTTGCCGCGAGCGCCGCTGACGGCGTAGGGGATATGCGAGCGGGCGATGCCGAGATCACGAAGAACATGGTCGTCGAGGGCGGAAAGCTCGCGTATGGCTCTGCGCTGTTCGCTAAAGCGCTTAATCTTCTCAATTACTCTCATTTTTACGGTCTCCTTTGCTGACGCACCGGAGATAGGCATTTATCCGCCTAAATAAAATGCACATGCCTGCAAGATAGCCATGCCACTTTTGCAGAGCTCATGACGGCGAGATTGGGTGCTGAACTTTACCATCGGCTCCGAAGCCCTATTGACCGAGTGCGCTGGCGTGAGGTCCGGATCGTCAAATCAGCCGATTGTAGATGAGGTAGCGTCATGCGGCTCAAATCAACCTGGCTGCATCAAAGGCTGCCACGAAGGATCAAAGCAAGGGGGAGACGTCGTATGCGCTCTTCTGTTTTCCGCCCTGAAAGCCGGGCCAGCAGCATCTCGCCGGCGGAACGCCCAAGCGCGGCACTATCGACGCCGATGGTGGTCAAACCGGGTGGAATTTCGGCGGCGATATCGCTATCGCCGAAACCGACGACCGCAAGGTCCTCGGGAACCGAAATGCGGCGACGGCGAGCTTCCATGATGCAGCCAAGCGCAAGCAGATCGTTCCCGCAGAACAGGGCTTGAGCGCCGGTCTTCCTTTCCAGAAGGTCCGACAGGCATCGGCGCCCGTCGGAGGGGCCAACCACATCGTCGACGAGCAACTCGCCGACCAAATCGAGCCCCGCCTCATGGCAACCTTCACGGAAGCCCTTCAGGCGCAAAGCGCCACGGCCGCCCTTGCGGCCGATATAGGCGACCTTCTTGTGTCCCTGCCTGGCAAGGCTCGATGCTGCAAGCCTGCCAGCCTCGGTATTCGAGAAGCCGACCAGCATGTCGATCGGGTCACGGGGCAGCGCCCATGTCTCCATGATCGGGATGTCGAGGCCCCGCAAGACCTCGCGGTTCGCTTCGAGCTCGATGACCCCGGTGAACATCACGGCAGCGGGCTTCAGCGCTTGCAACGAGCGGATGGCGGCCGTTTCGCGTTCGTAGGAGTAGGATGTCTGGCCGACCAGAAACAGGTAACCGGCGGCCTCCAGAACCTCCGCGCAGGCATGCAGGGCAAGCGCGAACTGCTCGCTGAACATGTTCGATGCAAAGGCGAGGACGACATTGGATCGCCCGCTTTTCAGCGCGCGGGCAAAGGGATTGACGCGATAGCCGGTCTGCTTCACCGCCTGAAAAATGCGCTCGCGTTTTTCTGCGCTCACCTGCTCGGGATTGCGCAGGGCGCGCGATACGGTGATCGGCGCGACATCCGCCAGCCGCGCAACGTCTCCGATACTGGCGGAGGCCCCATCCGGCACCTGTCCGCCGATCTGCATCGTGCCTTCGGCGGCGGAGGCCGGAATGCGGACGACATCGTCATAAATGACGGTCTCATCATGTGCATCCCTTTGATGATCAACCATGAATATTCGGCCCCACGCTACCGTCTCAGTCCTTGATTATCCGTCCGACCTGAATGAGGCAATCGCCGGCTTGGCACTGCGTGTGCAGGCGGCGGGAAATGACGATGCCGGCTGCGGCGAAGTGCAGCTCTTCCTCAAGCTCTCCAAGACGCTCGAAATCATGGTACCAGCCTGCGACATCGCCCTCTTTCACCTCTGCGCCGATATCGACGGCCGGCTCGAACCAGCCTGTGCGGCTGGCGTAGATCGCCTGATCGTGCGAGTCGAGCTTCAGCAAACGGGTTGTCTGGGGTGCGGAGCGCGTCCGCAGCAGCGATTTGTCGGTGATGCCGGCTGCGATCAAAAGGCTGTTAATGGCGAGCGCCGAAATCGACATGGTTTCAGGCGTCACCGTGCCGCCGCCGCCGAATTCGCCACTGATGCCGATTGCGCCGGCGCGAGCGGCCGCGGCCATCGATGTCGGCGCGTCCACGCCGTTTCGGGCGATAAAGGCATAGGGCATGCCGAGAGCTTTCAAAAGCTCGGTCGCCCGCTTGTGGCGCTCTGGATCGTCGCTCTCTTCGATCAGTCCGGTCGGCAGGTGAGCCATCGACGTTCCGCCGGAATGCAGATCGAAAACGATATCGTGGCGAGGGAAGAGATCATGCTCGAGGAAATGGGCCATGCGGCTTGTCGGCGTACCCTCGAGGCTACCCGGAAAGGCGCGGTTCAGATTGCCGCCGTCGAGCGGCGAGCAGCGGCGCGCATTCATCACTGCCGGCATGTTGGCGAAGGGCAGGATCGTCAATGTGCCGCGAATGTCCTGCGCCGTGACGATACGGATGAGACGCACAAGATTGATCTCGCCCTCATATTCGTCGCCGTGATTGCCGGCCATCAGCAGGACCGAAGGGCCTTCGCCGTTGCGAACGACGCATATCGGCGTGCGAACATGGAAATAGGGCGATCGGTCGACGGAGAACGGAGCCGAAAGCCAGGCGGAATGCTTGCCGTCCGCGTTGAAGTCGATCGAATGGAATAGTCCGGTATGCATGAGGTGCCTTCCGCGCCGGATGCCCGGCATTTGCATGAGCGGTATTGGTCTAAGGGCTTGAAGGCCCGCCGGAAGGCGGGCCTGGAATTGCCGCGGATCTTACATGTGCGGAAGGGTCTGCTCTTCCTTGAAGAAGGTCTTCTGCAATTTCGCCAGATCACCGTTCATGTTGTGATAGAATAGGAATGTATTGATCCAGTTGAGGAAATTCTGTTCCCCCTGCTTCACCGCGACATGAGCCGGCGATTGGCGGATAAGGAAGGCAAGCGAGACCGGCTTGCCGGGGTTGTCTTCCGTCACCTTCGCCGCAATCGCGCTGTTTTCAGCAAAATACTGCGCCTGCCCTGCCAGGAATGCCGAGATTGCCGAGGGTGTATCCTCGAACCGGATCAGCTTGGCATCCGGTGCATTGTCCGTCAGCCATGTGTCGAGCGTCGAGCCCTTGGCGACGGCAATCTGCTTGCCGGCAAGGCCGGCGACATCCGTGATCGGAGCACCGGGGGCACCGAAGACGCCCAGGCTGACCGCGGCATAGGGCTGGGAAAACATCACCTGCTGCGCCCGCTCCGGCGTGGCGCCGGCTGCGGCGATCAGCACATCGATCTTGTCGGCAAGCAGGCTCGGAATACGGCTCGGGCCGGTCAACGGCACGATTTCGAGCTCGGCATTCAGGTCCTTCGCCATCATGCGGGCAAGCTCGACATCAAGACCGGTGTCCTTGCCATCCGCACCCTTGTACCCCCAGGGTGCGGCATCGAGGAGCACACCGACGCGCAGTTTGCCGTTCGAGACGACGTCGGCCAGCGTATCGGCACTGGCTGGCAAGGTAAGGCTCGCAAGCGCGAAGACCGCCGCGAAGATGCTGCTCAGAAATTTCATATCATTCCCCTTTTGTCGAATGGCTTCCTTCCGCCGGTCAATGACTGTGATGACCGATGAAACTTTTCAGCTCGGGCGTTTGCGGATTGGCAAAGAGGCTCTTCGGGTCTCCCTGCTCCCAAACGCGGCCTTGATGCATGAACACGAGCTTGGTCGCGACGTTACGCGCGAAGTTCATTTCATGGGTGACGAGCACCATCGTCATGCCCTGTCGCGCCATCTCCTCCATCACTTTCAGCACCTCCCCGACCAGTTCGGGGTCCAACGCGGAAGTGACCTCATCGAACAGCATGAGGTGCGGCGACATGGCGAGGCAGCGGGCAATGGCAACACGCTGCTGTTGCCCGCCCGAAAGCTGCTCGGGATAGGCGCGGAGCTTGTCGGCCAGGCCGACGCGCTCCAGCACCGAGAGCGCAAGCGCGCGAGCGGCCGGTTTCTCAACCTTGCCCGTCAGCACGGGCGCCAGCGTGACATTGCGCTCGATCGTCATGTGCGGGAAAAGGTTGAAGGCCTGAAAGACGATGCCGACCTTCTGACGCATGGCGCGCAGATCGCGCATATCCGCCGATACCGCTTGGCCTTCGAGCAGGATCTCGCCCGCCTGGATGGTTTCAAGCGCATTGATGCAGCGAAGCAATGTGCTTTTGCCGGAGCCGCTGCGTCCGATGATGGTGACGATCTCCCCCTTCTCGATGTCGAGCGAGACGCCCTTGAGGACCTCGAGGTGGCCGTAGTTCTTGTGGACGTTCTTGATTTCAACGAGCGCCATTGAGCCGCGCCTCCAGCTTGCGGGACCAGGTGGTCAAGGGAAAACAAATGGCAAAATAGATGCCGGCGATCAGCAGGTAGACGAAAAGCGGCTGGAAGGTTCCGGCGCTGACCACCTGCCCCGCACGCGCCAGCTCGACAATGCCGACGACTGAAGCGAGAGACGTGTTCTTGACGAGCTGCACCAGAAAGCCGACGGTTGCCGGGAGCGCGACGCGGAATGCCTGCGGGCCGATGATGTGGACGAATTGCTGCCGCCAGGAAAGGCCGAGACAGGCGCCAGCTTCCCACTGAGCCTGTTTGACCGCCTGGATGCCGCCGCGCCACACGTCGCCGAGAAAGGCGGCCGTGTAGATGGTGTAGGCAGCACCGACCGCCACAAGCGCCGGCACGTCGGTCCCAAGCAGGACCGGCACACCGAAATAGAAGAACATCAGCAGCCCGAGCAGCGGGATACCCTGGACGAGATCGATGAAGGCGCTCGCGGTGAAACGCGGCAGGATGGCTTTGCCGGTGCGGGCAATGGCCAGCAGCACGGCCAACGGCGCGCCGAATGCCAAGGCCATGGCCGCCATCAGGAAGGTCCATTCCAGCGCCGTCAGAAGGAAGAGGAAATCGGAGAATGTGAACGAACGCATCGTCTGACCCTATCGGCGCGTCGGCCAACGGAAGACCATCCGGCCGATGACGGCAAAGGCGATCTTGAAGAGAATGACGAGCGCGAAATAGATCGCGCAAATGAGCGTATAGACCTCGAAGCTGCGATAGGTGCGGCTATCGATGAAGCCAGCGACATGAAAGAGCTCGTCGGCGGAGACCTGCGAGGCGATCGACGTGCCGAGCAGCAGGAGCACGAACTGCGCCGTTACGGAAGGATAGATATTGCGCAGGGCGGGTGGCAGCACGATACGCGACAGCACCTGCCAGCGCGTGAGGCCTAGACATAATCCGGCTTCAACCTGGCTGCGGGGAATGGAGTCCAACCCCGATCGAATGATCTCGATCGCATAGGCACCGAAATAAGTGGAGAGCGCGACGATTGCCGCCTGTATTGGCGAGAACTTCAGGCCAAGGCCGGGCAGAACGAAGAAGATGATGAAGATTTGCAGCAGCACGGGTGTGTTGCGAATGACCTCGATATAGGTCCTGATCGCATATCTGACAGGCTTCGGTCCGCCGCGCAGAAGCACTGCCCCGGCAATGCCGATGACGATGCCGGCAGCAGCGGCAACGAAGGTCAGCAGCAAGGTCGTCACGACCCCGTCATATAGCTGCGCCTCGTAGCGCCAGATGGGTCTGAAATTCAGTTGCGGCATGTCCCGCTCCCAGAGCTTTTCCGCTTTTCTTTGAAAAGCGAAAACGCTCTATCCTTTTGTTTCTACGTAATTCCAGACGGAAAACCGCTACGCACTTTTCCTGGAATTGCTCTAGTGAAAATAGGTGCGGTAGCGATGCGCAATCCGACCGGCGGCATCGGTGACATAGAAAAAGCGCCAGCGGTCGAAACAGGTGCAGGGATGCGAAATGCCGAACTCGACGATATCGCCGATCCTCATAGCGCAATCACCCGCGACTGCCAGGAACGCATGCTGATCGTTCAGCTTCGTCACCTTCGCCTTTGATGACAAATCGCCGTCCAAGGCGGCGCCGTCCCTGTGAAGCACAAGCGGCAGAGGCTGGTCCTGGTCGAAGGAGACGTCGCGCATTCCCATGCCGACGATGGCAAGCCCCGGCTCCGGCACGGAAATGACCTCGGCCCAAAGGCGCATGGCAGGCTTGAACCTCTCATTGGCGACGAAGGGCTTACCGTCGAGCATCAACAGGGCACGGCGATCCAATGCCTCGAAACCGCGCCTGTATATGCCGTGATCGGAAAAGAAGATCGCGCCGGAACGCAGCAGCAAGGGCGCGTTGCCATCAGCCTTTGCGACCGGCATCAAGGCGTCGATGACGCGGTCGAAATGAGCGGAGCCACCTGCAGACAGCAATAGGGTTTTATCCGGGTTGGCCTGACGGGCGAGAACAAAGGTCTCCGCCGTCAAAGCGAACAGGGCAGCCATGTTGGCATCCAGCCGTTCCGGCGTCTCGCCGGTGACCGCGCCTTCATAGGTACCGACCCCGGCAAGCGTGAGGGATGGGGCGGACGTGATGACATCGATGACCTGCTTTGCCTGCGAAGTGGTGCGCGCGCCGGTACGACCGGCTCCGACCTCCACAAGAACCGGGAGAGGCGTTTTATCCCATCCGCTGAAAGCTTGCGCCAATGCGCCTGCGGCTTCCGTCGAGTCGGCAAAGCAGAAAATCTCCGCCCCGGAAAAGGTATCCGCCAAGCGACGCAACCGCTGAACCGATGCAGTTCCGCCGATCTGGTTGGCGATCAATATGGTTTTGACGCCGGCGGCCAACATGATTTCGGCCTGCTGCAGGTTGGCAACCGTCGCGCCCCAAGCACCGGCTGCGATGAGATTATGCGCGATCTCCGGACACATGGGCGTCTTGGCATGCGGCGCGATCCTTGCGCCATAGGCACCGAGGAGAGCAAAAAACGTATCGCGATTGTGACGGTAGATATCCTCGTCGACCGTCAACGCCGGCAAGACAAGCTGGCCGCCGGCTGGGCGCAAGTCTTTGTAGAGTGCCGCCTCTTCCTCGACGACGGCCGTCGAATCCCGCACTTCCTGAGACATGAATTTCAACTCGATCCCCATTTGGTAACGTTATCATTTATCATCGTGTAACACCCGATGGTAACGTTGTCATTTTGAATCTGCGATGCCTCGATATTTTTCTGCAGAGTTTTCCTGCGGGGCAAAGGAGGCCCGCTTCGTCATCCTATCGGAGGCCTCATGCCGAGGGGTTGCGAAGCGACGCCCGCGTATGCGAGCGGCACCCAAGCCATGACGATCTCGTCGGCCACGCCCCATTCTGATCGGGGCCAATGTAATGCCGAGCGCCGTTTAGAGACCGTCTACTGCCATCCGGACCCAGTCCAGTCGCTTGGCCGGAACCAGGCCATAGTTGTAGAAATTGATGCCGTCGGCGCCTGCGTCGATCGCCGCCCTGCTGCGGGCGGCGAGATCGGCACCCGAGGTGATCTCGGGATAGAAAAGGCGGCAGCCGAGGCCAAGATATTTCTCCGGCCCCAATGCCTTGCGCCCGCTGTCGATAACGGCCGCCACGGTATCGGGCTGCATGTCGTAGCAGCAAAGGATGGCTCCGTCGCAGATCTCGCCGACTGCCTCAAGGTCGACGCCGCCGAGCCAGCCATCCTTCAGATCGATAAGCACGATCTTGGTTGCGGGATCGGCCTCGTCACGTATTTCCTTGACGAGACTGGTAACCGGCTCCGTCCGCCATTGCAGATAGGCGTGAAGATCGGGCCAGGCCTTGAAGACATCGATGCCGCCGGAAGGGAAATCCGGAAACTGCCTTTCGGGGGTCTCGCGCTCGCACATCGCAGCGATAAAACTGGAAACCGTCCGGCGCGCCGCATCGGCGTTCACCCCTGCCTTTGCTGCGCGTGCCATGCAATGATCACAGAAGCAAAGAGACAGGAGGAAATCATCCTCGGCATTCAGGCCGACGCCATCCTTTTCGTGATGGAACTCATGTGCAAAGCCCATGAAATTCGGGCTTTCCAGCTCCAGCATATCCGGCTTGTAGTGCGTCGTGACATTCTTGACGAGAGTGACGACATAGTCGCGCGCCGCCGGGCTCGAAGGGCAAAGATTGTAGTAGTTCGGATTGCCGAAAGCGTTGCGGGTGACATGTGCGGGATGCAGCGTGCCGAGCCGTGTATTGTGCAGGCAGACGGTCCAGCAGGAGACCCTAAGGCCGCCTCTCGATCGCTCGTCGATGAGGGCCTGCAGCATGTCGCCGTGTTCGACGACATGCTGTGCCACCAGTGGACGGATCTCCTTGTCCTGCCACAGCGCCTCATTCAGTCGAAAATAGACCGTGCCATCCTCCGGGAAATAGGCTTTCCTCATAGGGCTGCGTGGTTGGAGGAAACGGCCGGCGTGGTAGGACGTCGCAAGGCTGATCGTATTGAGGCCGGCGCGATCGCGCAGATCAGCAACCAGGCCCGCGATACCTTGTTCCTGAACATCCCAGGGATAGGTCCACATGGAGAGATGTCTGGGCTCAAGCGTCATATCCTGCATTTTAGTCCCCGCTTGTGCCGTCCGGCTCTAACCCGAGACGGTAGGTAAGATTGGCCGTAGTGAAGAAAAGGTCACCTTGTTCTTCGTTGCTCAACGCTGCCGCCACGGTTCGGAAAACATCATAGACCTCGTCAAAGGAGGCATGCAGCCCGGCAACGGGAAAATCGCTGGCAAACATCGCCCGCCTGGTACCGAAGCATTCGAGGCAGTGCACGATGACCGGCCGCAGGCTTTCGAGCGTCCATTGCGGATCGTAGGCGACGAGATCGGAAATCTTGATCCGGACATTGTCCGCCCGCGACAGCTCTCGCAACCCGTCCCGCCAGGCCGTCATCCCCTCGAGACTGCGATCGGCCGGGCTGCCGCAATGATTGACGACGAACATCATGTTGGGAAAATCCGCGACCAGCCGGACGGCCTCATCGAACTGCCAGGGAAACAACATCAAATCGAAGACGAGCCCAAGCCGCTCGGCATGTCGCAGCCCCAAGCGCCAGCGATCGTCCTGCATCAGCCCCTTCGTCTTGGCAAAGCTCTTGGCCGGCTCCAGATGCCAACTCACGATGTCGCGCAATCCGACGACGCGAGCATTTGCCGCCTCGGCCTCGATCCGGGATGCGGCGTCGGGGCTATCCAGCGGAACGCGGGCGATGTAGCGGCGGGCAACTCCACCTGCCTTGTCGAGCGTATCGAGCCATGCCGTTTCCTCAGCCAGATGTGCCTGCGACCAGCCGGCTTCGACATGAACGGTGGCGACAATATTCTGCCCCCTGGCATCGGCTAAATAATCCTTTGCATCATAGTTGCGGCGGATGGGTTCGATGCTGCCGAAGACCATCTCCTCGTCGGCACCGTTTTTTCGGCGGAGCCAGGGATGACGATCGAGGGACAGATCCCAGAGGTGATGATGAGGGTCGATCACTGGGCCTGCGTAACGCGGGCTCATCGCCGCGCCTCCCGGCCTGAAATCAGCAGCAGCGCCAGGATAAGCGATCCGAACATGATCGAGCGCCACCCGGCCGACGCATTGACGACTGTGATGAGGGCCGTCGTCGTCACTAGCAGGATTGCGCCTGGAATGGTGCCGGCATAGGTGCCGCGCCCGCCAAGAATGGAAGTGCCTCCAAGAACAACGGCGGCGATGGACGTCAGGAGATAGGGATCGCCGATCCCGACGTAACCCTGCCTGTTCATCCCCAGGACCAACATGCCGGCAAGACCTGCAAAGAACCCCGACAGCCCATAAAGGATGAGGGTATTGCGGATCACGCTGACACCGGACAATCGTGCAGCAACCACATTGGCGCCGAGCGCCAGAAAGCGCGCGCCCATGGGCGTTCGATGCAAAAGCACCAGAACCGCGGCAGAGACGAGCACCCAGAGGATGATGCCCGCCGGAATGCCGAAGGGGCGTGCCGAGCCGAGCCAGATGACGGCGGCGTTCGTTACGGAAACCGCGCTGCCGCCAGCGACGATCACCAGAAGCCCCTGCAGAAAGGTTGCCATTGCCAGGGTCATGATGATCGGCGGCACGCGCAGGAAAGCAGCACCGGCGCCGTTGAGTATGCCGATCACTGTCGCAAGCATCAGCGACAGGACGATCCCGACAAGGCCCGTCGGATCCCAGCCCGGCGAAATCAACGGCAGCATGATCGCCGTCACGGTAATGACCGCACCGACCGACAGGTCGATGCCGCCCATGACGATCACCAGCGTTTGGCCGGCGGCGACAATGCCGATGACGGCGGAAAGTTCGAGAATATATCGCAGGTGCCCATAGGCACCAAAGCCGCGCAGCGTAAGGCTCGCGATCACCCAGACGATAGCGACCAGGATCAGCGTCAGCAGCGGCGGATGGCGCAGCAGTGACTTCAGACGGGAGGAGAGAGCGCTCATTTCGTCCTCCAGCGCTGTGACAGTTCGGGGATGGCGACGGCTCCGACGATGATCAGCCCCTGCGCGACATATTGCGCAACTGGCGGGAAGCCGAGGAAGAACATCACGTTGATCATGACGGACAAGAGCAGGCTACCGCAGATCGCTCCGCGCATTGTGCCTTTGCCGCCGAGAAAGCCGACACCGCCCAGGACGGCACCGGCGATCGAATTGAGGGTGAAGGGATTGCCGATGACCGGATCTCCCGAACCTGTCTGAGCTGCGACAAACAGGCCGGCGAGCGTGGCCAACAGGCCGGAGATCGCAAAAGCCGTCACTTTCATCACTTCGACGGGCACGCCGGATCGAAAGGCGCCGACCGGATTTTCGCCTGCCGCATAAATGCCGAGCCCGACCGGCGTCGCCAAAAGAAGCTTCCATCCGATCAGCGTGGCGACGAGCAGGCAGAATGCAACGGGCCGGTCGCCGGCCAGCAGGTCCGAAAACCAATCCGGGATAAACCCGCCCGGACGCGGCAGGATCAACAGGGCGATGCCGCCGATAATGAAAGAGCCCGCCAAGGTGACGATGATCGCCGGAAGCCTAAGATAGGCGACGATAATGCCGATCAGCGCACCGATCAGCAGCCCTGCTGCCGCGACAATCGCAATGCCGCCGACCGCACCGATAGCGTCGCCGCCCATCATCGTTGCCGCTATGACCGCCCCCAGGCTGACCAGTGGGCCGATCGCCAGGGTGATGCCGCCATTCAGCATCAGAAGCGTCTGCGCCATCGTGACGAGAGCGAGCGGAAACCAGTTCTGGGTGAATTTCGAAAATCCGCCAAGGCCGAAAATGCCTGGAAACAGCCAAGCATACAGGAGCAGGAAGGCCGCAACGACGATATAGAGGCCGCCGATACCGCGGTTGCGCTGCCGCTGGATGCCCCAATAGAGCCGCGAAGATATGGATCCAGCCGTCATGCGGCAACTCCTCTTTCAGAAACGCCCATGGCCGCGCCGACGATCGCTTCCTCGGAAATCGCCTCCCGCTCCAGCAAGGCGACATTCCGGCCTTCATTGAAAACGAGGACCCGGTCACAGAGATGGACCAGCTCGGGCGTGTCCGAGGAGAGCAGGACGACCAGCCTTCCCTCGGCCGCGAAGGCACGCAGCATGAGATAGATTTCCCGCTTGGTCTCGATATCGACGCCGCGGGTGGGGTCGTTCAGCAACAGGACGGACGGCGATCGCGGCAGCCATTTGGCAAGGGCGACCTTTTGCTGGTTTCCGCCCGACAATGCCTGGACGGGGCGCTGCGTATCGCCGCGAATGGTCAACCGCGCGGCAAGATCGGCAACAAGACTGCGTTCGGCCGAGCGGTCACGCAGGAACTTGCGGGCTAGATCACCTATATTCGGCAAAACCAGGTTCGATGCGATCGAATGCGGCAGGATCAATCCTTCTCGCTTTCGATCCGCCGGAACATAGGCGAGCCCCGCCGCATTGGCGGACCCGACGTCGGCAAACAGGCCGTGATGCGCGCAAATGCTTGCCTCCCCCGCCGAAGCCGGCAGCGCGCCATATAATCCCAGCAGGAAATCTTCCTGGCCCTGGCCCACGAGGCCACCGATGCCGACAACCTCCCCGGCCCGCGCGGAGAAATTCACGCCACGGACCATTCCTGCCGAAAAGCCGCTGACATTGACGAGTTCCCGGCCGGATGGCGCAGGCGCCCATGCCGGAAAAAGATCGCCGGCATCCCGCCCGACCATCAACCGCACGAGGCCCTCCGCATCGACATCCGCAAGCGGCTGGTCTGCGGTCACAACCCCATCCTTCAGGATCGTCACGTGAGAGCAGAGCGCGCGCACCTCATTCAAGCGATGGGATATGAACAGAAGAGCGACGCCTTCATCGCGCAGTCGCATCATCAGTGATGACAGGATGCCGGCCTCGTGCGCCGACAGCGACGATGTGGGCTCATCGAGGATCAGCACCTTCGGCTTGCGAAACAGCGCCTTGGCGATCTCCACCAGCTGCCGACGGCCGAGCGAGAGATCACCGACCGGCGTGTCGAGATCCTCCTCCAACCCGACGAGCTCGCAAACACCGCGCGCCTGCTCGTGAAGCGCGCGATAATCGACAAAGCCGAAGCGCCGGGGATAGGCACCGAGCCCTACGTTCTCGGCGATCGACAATTCCTGCATGAGGCTGAGCTCCTGCTGGACAACAGCAATTCCGGCCTTGCGCGCGTCTGCCGGGGAGAACCGGGATACTTCCCGGCCGTTCAGTAATACTTGGCCGCTGTCCGGCACCAGCGTGCCGGACAGAAGATTGATCAGCGTCGACTTGCCCGCCCCGTTTTCACCAAGCAAGGCGTGGATGCGCCCCGGCTGCAGCGCGATATTCACGCCCTTGAGCACGGGATTGCCGAAAAAGCCCTTGAAGACCTGCTTTGCCTGAAGCAGGGGCGGACGATCGATCATGTTTTGAACCTTCGATGTATGCCGGCGATCTTACTGCGCCAGCAGCTTGTCGAAGAGAGCTTGATCATAGTCGGAATAGATATAGCCGTCGGCCGGAAACTTGTCCGCCCGAGCAAGATAGCCCCCGATATTGCTATCGTCGATGACCGGCAACGGCACCTTGACGAAGTGCGGGACCGTCTTTCCTTGCAGTGCCTGGACGGCCGTGTACACGGAAAGGGCACCGAGCCAGTTCGGTTGCATCGTCGCCCAACCCTTCAATCCCTTCTGTTTCCACAGCTCCAGGAATTGCCGGGCGTTTTCACCGGTCGTCGGCACCGGATCGCGGCCTTGCCGATCGAAGGCAAGCACGGCGCCAGCGGAAAGAGCGCCGCCCAGGGAAAGCACGCCGTCGATTTCCGGATTGGCAAACAGAAGGCTGGTCATGGCCTCCTGGGCAGGCGCGACGTTATATTCGGTGTTCGTCTCTGTGATGACCTGGAGGCCCTTGTTGGCATCGAGCACGGGCTGCGCGCCTTTGCGGCGATCATCGCTGACGGAAACACCGGCAGGTCCGTTCATGATGATGATCTTGCCCTTGCCGTGCAGCTGATCGACCATCCATTGCGCAGCCTTCTGGCCCCATTCGTTGGAATCGGTGTTGATCTTGGCCGTCAGATTATCGGTATCGACGAGACTGTCGAAATTGACGACGGCGATCCCCTTTGAGCATGCATCGGAAATGACACGATCGAGCGCGGTCGAAGAGCCCGCCTCAACGATGATCGCATCGACGTTGGCGTCGATCATCGACTGGATCTGCTGGATCTGGGTTTGCGCATTGCCTTGCGCATCGGTAATTTTCAGATCCTTGACCAGGCCCTCTTTCTTCAGAGCGGCGACCTCGTCGGTAATGGTGCCTTCGGTCTGCTTCATCCAGGTCGGGACGGAGTAGATGTTGGCCCAGCCGATCGTATAGGGCGCCTTGCGATCACCCTTGATGCAGTTTGAGGCGGCCAATGCCGTGCTCGAGGTCGTTGCGAGCAGCAGCGCGGCGACGGCGATACCGCTGAGAAGCGACACATGCGGTTTCGAATTTTCCAGGACATTCAAATTCATTGTGTTCCCCTTTTTTGGCAGTTCGGTCTTGCACTAAAGGTCTTTATATTTTGTCCAAAATAGCGGACATTAAGCTATAATACTGGACAAGCCACAGCTTAGGATATTTTGTTGAGTTGACAAGAGCGACGACAAGCATTTTGCAGGATGGTAACGCCATGGCACCGGCCCGTTCCTACCTTACGGTTGACGACGCTTGGCCGGTCTCGACAATGGATTGCATGCGCCTGTCCGCAGCCGCCCGCGGAAAGAACTGGAGAACAAGGATGGATGCCATAAACGATGATGCGATCGCCAGGCGGGCGCGAGGTCTTGACCGGGCCTTCGAGATCCTCGATTTTCTTCGCGTGCATCGCGCGCCCATGAAACCGAATGAGATTGCCACTCATATCGGCGCGCCGCGATCATCGGTCTACGAGTTGGTCAATGTGCTGCTGCGCAATGGCATTCTGGAATATGCCGACAACGAGAAACGCGTCTATCTCGGACGCAAGCTGTATCTTCTGGGCGCAGCTTACGAGGATCAGTTCGATTTCATGGCCGAGTGCGACAAGGTTCTTGAGAAGATTGCGACCGAAACTCGTGAAACGGCGCAATTCTGCATGCTCGACGGTAATAAATATACCGTCGTGCGGATGCGCGAGGGCGCCCGGCCGTTCCGTATTTCGTCGGATGTCGGGCACCGCGTTCCGATACCGTGGACCGCATCCGGGCGCCTGCTCGTCGCCCACATGAGCGATGATGAAATTATCGATTTCATTCCGAAAGAGGATTTCCTGCTGCCGAATGGTCAATGGCTGGAGCCGGCGGCTTTCATTCGCGAAGTACGAGAAGCGCAAGCAGCTGGTGAATTCACCTTCAACAGCATCGTCGACAGCTTCACACACTGTTTTGCCGTGCCAATCAAGGATGACACCGGCCGCCATTCCGCGACGATCTGCCTTGTCGCACCAAGGGAAGACGGAATACGCAACCGCGCACATTATCTCGCTGTTCTGAAAGAACATGCCGAAGCCCTCGGCGCGCTGCAATTGTCAAGCCGTCGCTCCGCCGGAAACCACCATCCGAGACCTGGCTCATAGTAGCAGCAAGGGCCGCGTGTCTCTATCCCGCGGCCTGTACATCTTTCCATTTGGAAAATGTTGCAGCCTGCCCGCGCAAATTGCCGTCTCGGTCCACGAGCTGCCAGACGATGCCGTCCTCGATCCAGAAACGCCGTCCGGATTTCGCAATCCTCAGGCCGCGATAGTCGGAGATGAAACCGTTGCGTGTCACCGCATCCAGCAACTGCTGGCGCTCGGCGCGATTGGGGAGCTCGGCCGAAAGCCGCGAGGGCAGCGTTACAAATTCGTCCCAAGGATATTCGAAGCAATTCTGGGCGGCTTTGTTGGCGTAGACGAAACGCGGATCGGCATCCCTGTTGTGAGCAAGGACCACGAAAGGCGCCTCATTATAGAGCCAATCAGGCCCTGCTTCCGGATTGGCGAGCGGAATACCGACAATGCGTTGAAAACTGTCGGTCAGAAGTTCGAAAAAGGCTCCGTCAACCGACAAATTGACGGCGTTGCTTTCAGGCCTGTCAGTCATCTGTTCTCTTCCTGCCGTTCAGGGATCGACGGGAGCGATACCTATCAAATTGCGGCAAAGATCAAAAGCAGGGCAAGCGGGAAGACGCGAATATCCACTATCAACCTTACCGCGAAGCCACGGCCCCTGAGGCAAACAACTGATAGCAGCGGCAAACATCAACCAAATTACGGCCGCTCGCCGGCCGCGAGGCGACGTTCGATGTCGTCGATGACAGGCATCAGATCGGCAACCGTGTCGATGATGTAGTGCGCACCCTGCGCCCTCAGCATGCCGGCCGCGCGCTCGCGAACCTTGGCAAGCGCCTCCGGAGCCGTGGCGGCGATCTCCTGCGGGGTCAGCCCTGCCTCGTTGCCGCTCAGCGCAACGCCAACCGTCCAGCAGCCGGCCGCAACGCCTTCGTCGATGCCGACGCCGGTATCGTCAACCTTGACCACCGCCTGCGCCGGCCAGACGTCGAGATCGAGGAAGCATTTATACATGTTCATCGGCGTCGGGCGGCCATGCGGCAGGTCGCCGGCACAGACGAGATTGTCGACCTCATAGCCCTGCTCTTTCGCAAGCGGCAGGACGCGCTCCATGATCGAGCGGGTGTAGCCTGTCGTGGAACCGATTTTCATTCCGCGCTGGCGCAGCGCTCCAACGACATCGATGGTACCGGGTATGAGATCGGCGAACTTGTGAACGACCTCTTCGTTCATCGGCACGAAAACCTCGTAGACCGCGTCGACATCGGCTGATGTCGGGGCTTTGCCATGACGCACAGTCCAAAGCCCGCGGATGCGCGGCTGCTTCAGCATGGCGTCGATATGATCCCACTTCGGCCGGCCCATCGGCTCCCGTGCCTCGGCAATGGTAACCTCGATGCCAAAGCGGCTGAAAGCTTCGACGAAAACGCCCATGGGCGCGAAGGACCCGAAATCGATGACCGTCCCGGCCCAATCGAAGACAACGGCTTTTAACTGGTTCACTGGTTTTACTCCCAAGACCGAGATGTTGAAGCATAGAGATCGTCGATGACCTGCTCGCCCAGAGCGAAACCGGTCGATGCGCCCGTTCCGCCCGTCACCATGACGAGGCGGATATGATCGGCGGGACTCTCCACCAGCACCGTCCGCTCCTTCGAGGAGGCATAAGTGCCGATCCAGCGATTGGCGACTGTGCGGCCCGGAAGGTCGAAAACGCGGTCGAATTCGTCGAGGATCAGCCGGTCGAAGCGCTCGCTGGCAAATGGCTGCTGCGCATTGCCATAGACGTGGCTATCGCCGACGACGAGCGAGCCGTCGGCCGACTGGACGGCGATGAGATGAATGCCGGCGGCTCGGCTTTCGGCCTCTTCGAGATCAAGCCGCCTTCCAAGCGCCTCCGCCTCCGGCAGATCGGCAAAGCCTTCATAACGGGCAAGACTCATATCAGACATCACCGCAGCTCCGAACCGGCTCGGCTGGGCAGGTGCGACGCGCAGCATCTGCAGCGTGCAGATCGTGAGAGGATGTTTGGCGATGACCTCGGGGAAGAGCGTCGAGAAATCGTCGCCGGGGCAGACGACGACGGCTTCCGCCTCGATCGTGCCATGGCTGGTTTCGATCCGCGTGCCGTCGATGGCGCGAACAGCCGTACTCCAACGAAAGTCGACCTTGTGTCGCGCCTCGAGCCAGACCGCGAGCTTCGGCAGCGCCTCGGAAGATTCGACGCGCAGTTCGTGCGGGCTGTAAAGGATCGTCTCGACGCCACCGAGACGCAGGCTTGGCACCAGATCGCGCGCTTCAGCCTTCGTCATCAGGCGGCATTTTTCGCCCATCGACGTCTTCAAAAACGCATCGACCACGACGGCGGCCTCCGGGCGACGCGCGGGCATGACCAAACCTCGATGAATGACGGGAATACCAGCCTCGTCGACGACTTCTGCCCAGATATCGCGGGTGCGCATGGCCCGTTCCCAATGGGCGCCCGCCTTTTGTCCGCTGATGGTGACGAAGCCGAAATTGCGGATGGATGCGCCGACCGCCTTGGCATTGCGCTCGATGACGACGACCTTCTTGCCTTGGCGCGCAGCTGCCAGTGCAACGCCGATGCCGACAATGCCCGCACCGACAACCGCAAGATCGTACCTATTCGCCATCACTTCACCCTTTCCTCGGCCAGCATCGAACCGTGGCCGTCAGTCTATAGGGCAAAGACTAGCAAAACGATATGACAGAATTATAAATTCTCATAAATTATATGATTTACCTATAATTTGGATTCATGTCAAAGGCAGCCCACCGTCGACTTCGCGCGCATGTTCCTTCGCCACATCGAAAAAGGCCTGGATGGCAGCGTGGTCGCGGCATTCCGGCAAGGTCACGAGATAATGGCCTATGGCAAGCTCCGGCTCGACCAAGGGTACCACCTCGATATGATCGTCGGGTGGCACTTCACCCTCGATGGAAATTGCCAACCCTATGCCGGCGGCCGCTGCCGCGTAGGCGACATCGAGGGTCGCCACCTCAAGCACCGGCTTCAGCCGCACGCCCTGCTTCGAGGCAGCGTCCTCGAGCAGCGTGCGGGTGCCGGACGCCTTGTTCCAGAGCACCATGTCACGCCCGTCGAGATCGGATAGCGTCAGCCGGCCTTTGGCAAGCATCGGATCGCCCTTGCGGCCATAGATCGCCACACGGGATTCATGCAGCCGCAGCGATGAAAAGCGGCTGTCGGGCGCGACCTGCGAGACAGCAGCGACATCGAGTTCGCCGCGCAGGACCGCATCGGCAAGATCGAGGGAAGGACCGCCCCGCGTCGTCAGCCGCAGGGATGGATATTCGCGGACGAAGGCCGTCAGAATCGGCATGATCAGGCGGTGTGCGCTAAAGCCGATCGAAATCGTGCCGGTGTTCAACGATGTCGTATCGGTGATCGCGCGGTCGACCTCGCCCAGGCATTTCAGCGTGATCCGGATCTTGGCGATCAGATCGACGGCCGATGGCGCGATGCTGACATTGTGACCATCACGGATGAAGACGCGGGTGCGGCAAAGCTCCTCGAACGACTGGATCTGCGTCGAAACCGAGGGCTGGCTGATGCCCAGATCCTCGGCCGCGCGGGAGAATTTTCCCGTGCGCGCCAATGCTTCGACGGCTTTCATTTGCGCAAGCGTAACAGACGGCATCCCGGACAGCCCCACCTTCAGAAATCGCACAGCTACCCGTTTCAATAAGTCGCGTATCCTGGTGACGCAACCGGCTTTCGGCCGGATGCTCTCCGAGACATGGCATCAACGCAGCACGGACCGGTTGGAAAGCCGCGACAGGCCCCAGAGCACGATCAATGTCGCCGCACCCAGGATCATCGTCAGCGTCGCCGCATCGAAGATGGCGCCGCGGTCGGAGAGCGCGAAGATATTGACTGGCAGCGTGACCCAACCCGGCGGATAGACCATGACGGTCGCTCCCAGCTCACCCATGGACATCGCAAAGCTGAGGCTGAAGGCCGCAACCAGATAAGGCATCAGCAGCGGCAGCGTGACGCGCCGCAGCCGGTAGAACGGACGCGCGCCCAGGCTTTCGGCGATTTGCTCGCATTCGATCGGCAGACGCGCAAGACCAGCCGAAACATTGCCGTAGGTGAAGGCGGAGATCAGCACGAAATGCGCGATCAACACAATCATTCGCGTGCCGTTCAAAAGCAGCGGCGGCTGGCTGAAGGCAACCAGCAGGCCCAAGCCGATGGAGACGGATGGAACGGCGCTCGGAACGAAGAAGATCAGATCGAGCGCACGCTTGCGCAATGGCTTCATCTTGCGAAGAGCCAAGGCCGCCCAGGTGCCGCTGATGAGGGCGGCAATGCTTGCGATCGCTCCGGTGATGATGCTTGCCTTGAGGCTGTCGAAGGAGTCGCTGCGGAAGGCGTTGGCATAGTGAACCAATGTCAGTTTGCTGGGCAGAATGTCGTTCCATTGCCCGCTGATGCTTGCCAGTGCGATCACAGCGATCGGCAGGCCATAGACGATCGCAAACAACGGCACGACGAACGCCCAGACCACAAACCGGCCGGACTTAGACCATATCAGCACGATTGCCTCCGAAATGAGCGATGACAGCCCGGTAGATACTGTAGAGACCGAGCGACAGGACGACATTGACGACAGCGATGACACAGGCGGTCGTATAGTCGAATTCCTGGATCGCCTTGGCATAGATGAGCACGGGCAGCGTGATGACGCCCTTGGCGCCGATGAAGAGAACGATGCCGAACTCGTTGACGGTCAGCAGCAGACACAGGCTGCCGCCGGCGATCAGGGCCGGCATGGCCGCCGGAAGGATGACCTGCCGGATGATGCGCCAGGGTTTGGCGCCAAGGCTGCTGGCAACCTCGATCTGCGCCTGGTCGATCTGTGAGAAGGTGGCGAGCAGCGGCCGCATGACGAAGGGCGTATAGACGGTCGTTTCTGCCAGGATGACGCCCCACTGCGAATAGAGAAAGTCGACCGGCGGGAGGTCCACTTGCATCAGCCGCATCAGGCCCTCATTGAGAAGGCCGGCCGAGCCGTAAATGAAGGTAAAGGCGAGCGTCACCAGAAAGGTCGGCAGCGCGATAAAAGTGTCGATCAATCGCCCGCAGAATTTTGCGCCGGGAAAAGGCACGAAGGCGATGACGACCGAAAAGATGAAGCCAAGCACGAGGCACCCTGCTGTCGCTCCCAGCGCGATGACGATGGTGTGCAGAAGCCCGTCATGGAATTCGCGAGACGACAGCACTTCGGCAAATGCGGAAAACGAGAGCGTGCCGGGATCGCCGAGCGACTGCCTGATAATCAGGCCCAGCGGATAGAAGAACAGGATCGCCAGAACAAGCAGCGGCGGCACGCTCCAGAGGCGATCCCACCGCGGTTTCCGTTCGATCATCCCAACGGCAACATCAGCCATGACGGCCATCCTCCGGTACGAGGGTGACGTCGGTGGGATTGAAATGAACCGTCAGCATCGCGCCGGGAACGGGCGGCGTGCTCATCGGCGCCGAGGACATGCGGATTTCCTGCCCGGCAATATCGAGGGTGACATTGTGGGTATCGCCCTGCCATTGCACGCTGCGCACGACGCCAGTCAGACGATTGCTATCGCCCTGTGGTGCATCGAGGCGAAAATCATGCGGCCGGGCGCAAAGCAGGCAATCGCTTCCCGCCGTCAGCTGATGATGGTTGCGCGCGATAAGCACCTGATCTCCGAAGGTGACCTGCGCCCGCTGGTCGTCGAGCGGCTGTACGCCCTTGACCTCGAGAAGGTTGGCGCGGCCGAGAAATTCCGCGGAGAAGCGGTTCGGCGGATAACGAAACAGCGACTGGGCATCGCCGAAGGCACGGAGCTTTCCATCGCGCATGATACCGATATGGTTGGCAAGCGTCAGCGCTTCCGACTGGTCGTGCGTGACATAGAGCACGGTCAGCGACGGCAGCTCGCGGTGCAGCCTTGCGAGCTCATCGACCATCGAACGGCGGATCTGTGCGTCGAGCGCCGACAGCGGCTCGTCAAGCAAAAGCACCTGCGGGCGGATGGCGATGGCGCGGGCAATCGCGACACGCTGCTGCTGGCCGCCGGAAAGCTCGCGCGGATAACGCTTCGCATAGGCCGCCATGCCGACCATGGCGAGCGCTTCCGGGACGCGAGTGCGGATGACCTCTTCCGGCGTGTGGCGCGCCCGCAGCCCGAAGGCGACGTTTTCCTCAACGCGCATGTGTGGAAAGAGGGCATAATTCTGCACCACCATGCCGATATCGCGGTCATAGGGTGCGAGATTGGTAACATCGCGGTCGCCGATCATGATGCGACCTTTCGACGGGCGAACGAAGCCGGCCACGGCACGCAGCGCCGTCGTCTTGCCCGATCCGGACGGGCCGATCAGGGCGACGATCTCGCCCGGATTGACGGTCAGGTTCAGCGAGTCGAGAACGGTGAGGCCGTTATAGGCAACGGAGACATTCTCGAAGGCGATCCGTTTGGCTGATGCGGCCGACGTTTCCGTCGGCCGCCCGCTCTCGGATGGCTTGGTGTTCGCCATCGCCATCAGTTGCTCGCGATCGCCTTGCCGTAGGCGTCGACGTCCTGCTTGAGGTCGGCGAGCACCTTGTTCCAGTCCGGCGTCCAGATTTCGATGCCTTCCATGATGGCATGCAGCTTCTTGAAGTTTTCATCCGTCGGATGGATGTCGGTGCGGACAGGCAGACCCTGCGCGACAGCGCTGACATCCTTCTGGGCCTCCTCGCTCAGCAGGAAGTCTATGAGCTTCTTGCCGTTTTCCGAATGCGGCGCGCTGGAAACGAGGCCGATGTAGTAGGGCAGCGAGAAGGCGGTCTTCTTGCCATCCGGGCCGGCGGGGAAGAAGATCTTGATGTTCGGATTGTCGGCCTGCTGCGCGAGGTTCATCTGCAGGTCGCCATTGGCGACATAGAGTTCGCCCTTGTTGACGAGCGCGGTGAGCTTGCCGGTGGAAGCGGACGGGCCGAGATTGTTGACCTGCAGCTTCTTCAGGTAATCGAGGCCGGCATCCTTGCCGCCGAAGGCATGGAATGCCTGCAGCATCAGGGCGGTTCCGTCACCAGCCTGGCCGGGCGTGGAATACTGGATCTTCTGCTTGAACTTGGCGTCGAGCAGGTCCTGGTAGGTCGACGGCGCCGTCTTCAGAACCGAACTGTTGTAGATGAAGTTCGGATAGTTGTTGATCATGGCGACGTAGAAGCCCTTCGGGTCCTTGTCGCGCACTTCGATCTTGTCGGCGGCTTTGGGGGCGTAGGCTTCCAGCAGGCCTTCGCTTGCAGCCTTCTGCACGAAGGGCGGCAGGGTGACGAGAACGTCGGCCTGCGTGTTGGACTTTTCCTTCGACAGTCGGTCAACGACGCCGCTCGAACCCGCCTCGACATACTGAACCTTGATACCGGTCGCCTTGGTGAAGGCGTCGAATTCGTTTCCATACCAGCTCGGCGTGCCGTCATGCAGGCCGTCGGCGCTGTAGATGGTGACGACATTGTCGGCGGCCATGGCCGGCAGGGCGACGGCGGCCAGCAGGCCCGCAAGCGCAAAAATGGATTTCGTTTTCATGATCTTTCCTTTGCTCAATGACTTGACCCCAGCCAGCATTCGGAGATGGGCTAACGTTAGACGGCGCGAGCAAATTCATAGTCAAAAACTATTTCATTTATATGACAATAGTTTTTGACTATAATTTTGATAAGGGAACAGAACTTTCTTGATCAATGCAATCAAGACCGGCTTTGGATGATTTATTGATGTGAACCGGCCAATGATCACGGCACCCCGGCTCCGAGAAAATGCGGGAGCTCACGGGAACGTAAAGGCCAGTAGTACGGACGACGGCGGCCTAGCCGCCTATGGATCTTCGACAGAAATCGGTCACAGCAGCAACGAGTTTGCGCCGATCGACATCAGGCCCATCGGCCAGACAGTCATCCACCGCGCTGTGCATCGAATTGAACAGCATGACGGCCGTCAGCCGGGCATCGACAAAGGCGAACGCGCCGGCGGCATGACCTTCGATGAGGAAGGACGTCAGGCGGCTGACAAGGGGATTGGCACGCTTCATGTCCCGCTTCGTCGGCTGAAACTCGTGAAATACCAGATCGTGAAGCGCAACCTCGTCTAGATAGCCAAGCACGCAGGCCTCCATCAAAACGTCGAGTCGCCGCACCCAACTGTCAGAGGCAGACGCTCTGGCGACGGCATCGACCCTTTCGCAAAAGAGCTCGATGAAACGCGCTTGCAGGGCTTTAAGGACATCGTCCTTGGTCTGAAAATAAAGATAGAAAGTACCCTTGGCGACATCTGCGGCATCAACGATCTCCGCAACACTGGTCGCGGCAAACCCCTTCTCCAGAAACAGGCGCTGCGCGGCATCCATCAATTCCTCACGGCGAATTTCCGGGGGCTTGGTGCGCGGACGCGGACGATCTGTAACGGTCACGGGGTCTCCTCGCTGTTCATAGGCTGTCGATGACGATACCCGCCGGAGAGAGAGCGGATGCGCACAACCACCGCACCGCAAGCGAGCCCTTTTCAAAGACTTCTAACGGCATATCGAGCGGAAGACGAGCAAGACTTCGCCGAACGCCATCGACCGTCGACGCCGGAGCAACGACTGCGACCCCGAGAAGGGATCGGCAAAGCGTCTCGCGAACAAGATCCAGCCGCTGCGCCAGCATGGGCAGCACAGCTACATCGCTTTGAAACGCGAATCCGCAAGCCGCGACCAGGAGGAGAGCAAAAGATTGTTCGCGTCTTAGCCAGGCCTCGACCATATCGAGGCCCGCATGCACACCGTCCGCATCAAGTGGCGTTTCCGCGACCAGTATCGCGAGCGGCCAATGCGTCTCATCACCCTCAGGCACCATCGACATATGCCCGCTCATGACAGCCCGCGCAAAGCTGCCAGGCCTCGCAACGCCCTTCCGACGTCCAGAGGTCTTCCTTGCATTGCCGAAAGGGAAGCAAGCCACATCGCGGCTTCATTGACATCATCGAACATCTGCGCAGGAATTCCGAACAGCTTTTCGGCATTCATGCGGCTCATCTCCTCGAGAGCATCCGAAGGCACAACGGTCGCCATGCCGATGACGAACTGCCTGATGCGCTCGCCATTGGCCTGAAACCAGATCTTTGCATCTTTCGCGCCACCCTCCGGCCGCGTGAGCGCCTCGGCATCCGTGAAGACACGCAATGTCGAAAAGGATTCGCCGCGATCGAGCCAGGCGTTCCAGTCCGAGAAGAAGGCGAGCTGCTCATCGAGCGAGATCGCGCCGTGAGCGGCGGAAAGCACGAGTGGCCAATGGCTGAGATCGTGACGGATCATGACTGGATATCCCCCGATGCGACAAGTCGGAAGCAGGCGTCGCTCTGTGGTGAAGCTCTCAACCTCTCAATACGGACGACCATTCGGATGCCCCCAAAACCTGACAATGACAGTCACATATATGACTGACCGTCGGTCATTTGTAAAGGGGAGTAGGCTTTTTGAAGCCGGCATTATGGGGCCTGCACTTCGCTTGGCCTTAAGGCCTGTTTGATCGCACCCCATGTGGATTTGTCTGACGCGGTGGAGGTTTCGGTTGCCTGGCCGGATCAACCATCTATTTGAATGCGGATTTCGCATACGGCATCCCGGCGTCGGCGTGTCCTCGAAAGGAGCAGCAGGGCATGGCGGAATGCTATATGGCGCATATAGACACACAGCAAAGGGTCGGCGGCCCATATCCTCCGCGTGTATCCCAAGACGCGTCAACACAACCCTCATATGATTGGCAGTGACTATGTTTTCGACAATTTTAAGAGTCCGATCATGCCCTTGAAAAGTTGGCTTTTGAATAGTTGTGAGTGCGGCCGGAGCGCCAAGACGGTCTTCAAACCTTGAAAGACATCCCAGACGCGCTGCTCATGGCTCAGGCACCACTTTCACTTCGGATTCTATGGTGAGACTATGTTGACAGGATCACGCCAATCTCATTGCTTGTCTGAGATAGCTCAGGCAAATGATATCGATGAATTGCGCCAGTTCTTATTCAAGTTCTGCTCCCTATACGGTCTGGCAAACGCAGTCTTTCACGTGACGCAAATCGCTGCCCTGTCGCAGCAGAACCCACTTCTCCTGCTGACCTACCCGCCGGAATGGGTGGAGACATATATCGCTCACGATTACTTTGCGATCGACCCCGTGGTTCAAGCTGGACGCAACGGATTTCTGCCCTTCGACTGGTCGACCCTCGATCTGAAGTCGCCGAAAAGCATCTCCTTTTTTCGCGAAGCTGAAGCCTTTGATGTCGGACGCTACGGCTTGACGCTGGTCGTTCGAGGACCTCACGGCGAGCGATCGCTTTTTACGGTTACCTCAAATCAGAAGAGCGGCGACTGGGAGCAATTGCGAAACAGCATAATAGGCGATCTGCAAGTGATCGCCTATTATCTGCATGAGCAGTCATTGATCGTGTCCGGCCTGCGGGAGCAAAGCATCGGACGCAAACTTTCGAAGCGGGAGACCGAGTGCCTCGAACTGCTGGCGCACGGCCTGCTTCCGAAGCAGATCACATCTATTCTTGGAATTTCCGAGAGCGCCGTGCGCCTGTATCTCAGCTCCGGCCGCCGCAAACTTCATGTCAGCACCACAAATCAGGCCATTGCGAAAGCGATCTCGCTCGAGCTCATTAAAAGCTGAACTGAATATTGCCAGGCAAAGAAGATGCAAATTGCAAAGTGGGGGTCCTGTCATCCTTGCCTCGCATCGCCTTCAGCCGCTGCTCAAGCCGCTGATCGGACTCCTCGTTTACCTCCCAAAGACCAACATAAAGGTTGCCGATCTCCGGCCGCGAGCGGGCAAGCGGCGTCGGCGACCAGCCGATCTTCCGATAAACCCCGATCATAGACGCATCATAGACGCCCATGATGTGCTCGATACCCGACTTCAAGCTCAGACGGCAAAGACCGGATAGCAGCTCGACAGCAGCTGTTTGCGACGATGCGCGCCCGGCCTCGATCGGAGGATGCACGCAAAATCGCGTGCATTCCCAGATAGACGGGCTGCAGATATCGAGATCCTCGTTGAAAAAATGCTGGAACTCGCTCGAAAGCATGGTCTCGCTCGTTGTCGGCAACAGCCGCAGCGAGCCTGTGAGCTCATCGTCTTCTTCCTTCACGGCTAGGTAAATGGGATCGTGTTCGTCGTCAAAGCGGTCGATTTCCAAACCACCTTCGACGTTGACATCCCACCCCATTCGATCACGGAAGACGAGCGCTCGAGCGCGGAACATCTGAGTGAAATACGAGGACGCCGCGTTGCGGTCTCGTCGTGTCAGTATCTGTAGCATTAGCGTCTCCAAATTTTGCCTTAACAAAACATCTTGGAGCCAGGCTTCAATATATCGATTCCGCCAGATTGCATGGCCGCGAGTACCCTTTAGAATCGAAGGGTACGGAGCAAGGCAACGATTCAACCATTCCCGCGGCCTCTCTTGTCGGCATGCAGGGGCTTGCGGGCAATTCCGTGCGCTAAGGCCTTTCAAGCGGCCTGAAGCTACCATCTTCCGCCGCCCGACGCAG
Organism: Martinezella hainanensis; assembly: GCF_900094555.1. Taxonomy (GTDB): domain Bacteria; phylum Pseudomonadota; class Alphaproteobacteria; order Rhizobiales; family Rhizobiaceae; genus Rhizobium; species Rhizobium hainanense. Next base: position 292,798 of record NZ_FMAC01000003.1, on the reverse strand, counting down.
GGCCTCGCATGGCGGTTCGGCAAGACTGGATATGGAAAGCCGATCCAGCGCGGCAACGATTTCGGCGAGACCGCGAGTTTGCGCATAATGCATCGGGCCGCCGTGCCAGCGCGGGAAACCATAACCATGGATCTTGACGAGATCGATGTCGACGGTACGCATGGCAACACCCTCGTCGAGCATCAGTGCCGCCTCGTTCACCATCGGCAGGATGATGGCATCGGCTATCGACACCTCGTCCCATATCTTCTGCGACTGTCCCGAGGCCTCCTCCTCAATGACGGCGGCAACCACATCCGACGGCTGCGGTGTGCGCTCGCCGGGCGGGTAATCGTACCAGCCGCCGCTTGATTTCTGGCCAAAGCGCCCGATGGTGCAGAGCCGGTCGGCAACAGGGGCGAAGGGCGTTTCGCCACGTTCGCGCGCGGCCTTGCGCTGGAAAGCTGCAATGTCGAGACCGCCGAGATCCTGCGCTTCGAATGGCCCCATCGGCAGGCCGAAGGCGCGCATGGCGGCATCGACGGCGGTAGGCGTAGCACCTGAAAGCAGAAGACGCTCCGCCTGCACACGCGTCACCTTCAGTATGCGGTTGCCGATGAAGCCGTCGCAGATCCCGGCGCGGACCGGAATTTTCCCGAGCAGGCGGGCGAGCGCAAAACCTGTCGCCAGCGTGGCCGGCGCTGTCTTATCAGTCGGCACGATCTCCAGAAGCTTCATGACATGGGCGGGGCTGAAGAAATGAAGACCCAGAAAGCGCTCCGGCTGCGCAAGCCCTTCGCTGATCTCCTCCGGATCAAGATAGGACGTGTTCGTTGCCAGCACGGCATCGGCACGGCAAACCTTAGCCAAGCGGGTGAAGACGGCGCGCTTCACAGCGAGATTCTCGAAAACCGCCTCGATGATAAGATCGGTGTCGGCGAGCGGGCCATAATCGTCCGTACCGACGACACCGGCCATTCGCTCTGCTGAGGTCTCAGGCGAAATGCGGCCCCGTTTTACGGAGGCCTCGAAAATCTGCTTGATATTGGCGACGCCTCGCTCGACGGTGGCTCGGTCGCGTTCGACCAGAACGACCGGCAGACCGGCATCCCTCAGGGCCGCGGCGATGCCGGCACCCATGGTGCCACCTCCAACGACGGCAGCAGAGCGGATGTCACGCGGCACCGCACCAGCAAGTCCCGGCGGGCGGGATGCGGCCCGTTCGGCGAAGAAGACATGACGCAAGGCCGCCGCTTGCGCGGAGCCGCGTAGCTCCAGAAACGTCTCGCGCTCGAAGGCCATTGCAGCCGAAAAATCCACCTCGCTCGCCTTGCGGATACAAGCAAGCGCACGGCATGGAGCAATCTCCCGCCTCGCCTTGGCCGCAACGGCCCTTTCCACATTCTCCCAGAAACCATCCTCGACTGCAGGAACGGCGCGCTCTGATATCCGCTGCGGTCTCGATTTACCGGCAATCTCCCGCGCAAACGCGATAGCAGCCGACAGGAGCTCACCTTCGACGATGGCGTCGACGAGACCGAATGCCAGCGCCTTTCGTGCATCGAGGGGATTGCCGCTTGTCACCAGATCAACGGCGGCTGCGGCACCGATCAGCCTTGGCAGGCGAACCGTGCCGCCGGCACCCGGGATGATGCCGAGCTTCACCTCCGGCAGGCCGAGACTTGCCGAAGCGACCGCAACGCGATAGGCGCAGCCGAGCGCTACTTCGAGGCCGCCGCCAAGCGCACTGCCATGGATCGCCGCCACCCAGGGCTTTCTCGCACTTTCAACGGCCGCGACAACATCGGGAAGATGCGGCGGGATCGGCGGCTTGCCGAACTCACTGACGTCAGCGCCAGCGATGAAGGTCCGGCCGGCACAGCGAAGGACGGCAGCACTCACGCTCACATCTGCATCGATGGTGGAAACCGCATCGACCAGCGCCTGGCGCAACGCCTGCGACAGTGCGTTGACGGGCGGATTGTCGATGGTGATGACGGCGATTACGCCTTCGTGCGTGATGGTGACGGTCATGATCTTCCTCCCGATCGTTGCTTTTATAATTGACTGACCGGTCGGTTTATGCAAGAGTTTTATCGTCGCTGATGGAAGGGCGACGGGGAGGAAACATGTCCGAATCCGACACCATTCTGTCGGCGCTTGCCGATGGCGTCTTGAGCCTCACGCTCAATCGACCCGACAAACTCAATTCCTTCAACGAGGAAATGCATCTTGCACTGCGCGCCGGCTTCGAGCGCGCGCATAAGGACGCCAACGTGCGCGCGGTTCTCCTGACGGGAGCGGGCCGCGGCTTCTCGGCCGGCCAGGATCTCGGCGATCGCGATCCGCGCAAGGGCACGCCAGATCTCGGCCATACGATCGAGACCTTCTACAATCCGTTGCTCCGCCTCATCCGTAGCCTGGAAAAGCCTGTCATCTGCGCGGTCAACGGCGTGGCTGCCGGCGCCGGCGCCAATATCGCCTTTGCCTGCGACATTACCCTTGCCGCCCGCTCCGCTCGTTTCATCCAAGCCTTCGCGAAAATCGGCCTCGTGCCGGATTCCGGCGGCACGTGGAACCTGCCGCGGCTTGTCGGCGAAGCCCGCGCCAAGGCGCTGGCGCTGACGGCCGAACCGCTCGACGCGGAAACGGCAGCCAGCTGGGGCCTGATCTGGCGCGCCGTGGACGACGACAAGCTGATGGAAGAGGCAACGGCGCTCGCCGCAAGGCTCGCGGCCGGCCCGACCAAGGGGCTGGGCCTGACAAAGCGCGCTATTCAGGCGGCAGCGACCAACTCACTCGACGAGCAGCTCGATCTCGAGCGCGACCTGCAGCGCGAAGCCGGCCATAGCGTCGACTATGCCGAAGGCGTCACCGCCTTCCTCGAAAAGCGCAAGCCGGAGTTCAAGGGACGATGAGCCTGGTAGAAAATCTTTCGCCGCAGGCGCTCGCGGAAGCCTGCGCCAGAGCCATGTGGGATGAAGACAACGCCACCCAGCGCCTCGGCATGGAGCTGCTTGCCGTAGCACCGGGTGAGGCGACGCTTTCGATGGCAGTCACCGAGGTCATGACGAACGGTCATGGCACCTGCCACGGCGGCTATATCTTCACGCTCGCCGATTCCGCCTTCGCATTCGCCTGCAACAGCTACAACCAGCGCACGGTCGCCCAGCACTGTTCGGTGACCTACATCGCGCCGGCTTTCAAGGGTGACCGCCTGACGGCGACGGCGCGCGAGGTATCCCGTCGCGGACGAGGCGGCATCTACGATATCGCGATCACTAACCAGGAGGGCGAGCAGATCGCGGAATTCCGCGGCCACTCGCGAACGGTCAAGGGCACGCTTCTGCCGGGATAGGGTTGATACCGGCAGCGTCTAGCATTTCTGGAGGAGACATTCATGGAACACCTTTCCCCGCGGGCCGGCGAGCTTGAGACGATCGAGACAGCCTCGCGCGACGAGATTTCCGCGCTGCAGCTCGAACGCATGAGATGGTCGCTCACCCACGCCTATGAGAATTCACCCTTCTATACCAAGCGCTTCGATGAAGCCGGCGTGCACCCCTCCGATCTCAAGACCCTGGCGGATCTCGCCAAGTTTCCCTTCACCACGAAGAAGGATCTTCGCGACACTTATCCCTTCGGCATGTTCGCCGTGCCGCGCGAGAAGCTCGCCCGTATTCACGCTTCCTCCGGCACGACGGGCAAGCCGACCGTCGTCGGTTATACCGCCAAGGACATCGATACCTGGGCGACCGTCGTTGCCCGTTCGATCCGCGCCGCCGGCGGCCGTGCCGGCGATCTGGTGCATATTGCCTATGGCTATGGTCTCTTCACCGGCGGCCTCGGTGCGCATTATGGCGCGGAAAAGCTCGGCTGTACGGTCGTGCCGATCTCCGGCGGCATGACGGAACGACAGGTCACGCTGATGCAGGATTTCAAGCCGCGCATCATCATGGTCACACCTTCCTACATGCTTTCGATCCTCGACGAATTCCGCCGCCAGGGCCTCGACCCGCGCGAAAGCTCGCTCGCCGTCGGCATCTTCGGCGCCGAACCATGGACCAATGCCATGCGCGAGGAAATCGAGCATGCCTTCGACATGCATGCCGTCGACATTTACGGACTGTCCGAGGTTATGGGGCCGGGCGTCGCCAATGAGTGCGTCGAGAGCAAAGACGGGCTGCATATCTGGGAGGATCATTTCTATCCTGAGATCATCGATCCGGTTAGCGGCGAAGTTTTGCCTGACGGCGAGATCGGCGAGCTGGTCTTCACCACACTGACCAAGGAAGGCCTGCCGGTCGTCCGCTATCGCACGCGCGACCTGACGCGGCTGCTGCCCGGCACCGCACGTTCCATGCGCCGCATGGAGAAGGTGACGGGCCGCTCCGACGACATGATGATCCTGCGCGGCGTCAACGTCTTTCCAACGCAGATCGAGGAGCAGATCCTGAAATGCCGCGGGCTTGCGCCGCACTTCCAGATCGAGCTGACGCGCTCCGGCCGCATGGACAACATGACCGTTCATGTGGAGTGCACGCTGGAGGCGGCGGACGAAACCGCACGCGGTGTTTCGGCAAGGGAACTTACCCATCACATCAAGAGCGTCGTCGGTGTGACGACGAAGATCACCGTGCATTCTCCGGGCGGCGTGGCGCGCTCCGAAGGCAAGGCAAAGCGCGTGATCGACAACCGCCCAAGGGAATGATTGGGAATCCAGCGGGATAGCCTGGCAAGGATTTGACTGTATATAGAAAAGACTGGCCGCACCAAGCGGCCATGATCGACAGGGAATGAGCAGAGCAGGATCACATGGCACGCACACGCGCAGTTGATTTCGAAGAAAAACAGCGTGGTATCCTGGCAAGCGCTGCGGCGGTCTTTGCCGAGGTAGGCATGGAGAAAGCCTCCATGTCGATGATCGCCTCACACGGCAATGTCTCGAAAGCCCTGCTCTATCACTACTATCCAGGCAAGGATGCACTGATCTTCGACATCGTGCAGACGCACCTGACGGAACTTGAAAGCGCCATCGAAGCGGCAGACCGCACCGACGTAACGCCGCAGGAGCGGTTGCGTCTGCTCGTAAAAGCCGTGTTGAAGAACTACGAAGGTGCCGACAACGAGCACAAGGTGCAGCTCAACGGCACACATGCCTTATCGCCGGAGCAGCTATCGGAACTGCGGACGATCGAGCGGCGCATCGTCAAGCACTTCTCTGCCATCATCGAAGACCTCAATCCAGACCTCAACAAGAACAGGCCATTGCTGATGCCGGTCACCATGTCGCTCTTCGGCATGATGAACTGGGTCTACATGTGGTTCCGCCCCAACGGGCCGATCACCCGCGACGAATATGCCGATATTGCCACCACGCTCATCCTCGAAGGCGTCAAGGCCGTCCGCTGATGCCGCACGTCAGCCGCCGAGCTTCATTCTCTCCAGAATAAGCGGATCATATTCCGGCGCGTGTATACGGCGGCGATCCGGCTCAGGTGCCGTCAGCGGCTCGGCGGCGACCAGCTTTTCCTTCGCTTCCAGCGCCAGGCGCTGGTAGATGGCAGTGCCCTGGCGCTTCCAGGCAATCTCTTCTTGCGTCAATTCGCGCACGACGCGTGCCGGCGAACCAACGGCGAGGCTGTTGGCCGGGATTTCGGCGCCGGCCTTGACGAAGGCTAGGGCGGCGACGATGGCATTCTCGCCGATAACGGCTTCGTCCATGATGACGGCGTTCATGCCGACCATGGCATTGGCGCCGATCCGGCAGCCATGCAGCACCGCGCCATGGCCGATATGCCCTGCCTCCCCGATAACGACCTCGAGATTCGGGAAACTATGCACGACGCAGGTCTCCTGCACATTCGAGCCGCGCTCCAGCACAATGCGGCCGAAATCGCCTCGCAGCACGGCGCCCGGCCCGACATAGCAAGCCGGCCCGATGATGACATCGCCGATGACGGTTGCGACCGGATGCACGAAGGCCGCGGGATCGATGACCGGGATCACACCGTCATAGGAATAGATCTGCGGCATCTAATCGGCTCCCAAACCTTCGACATCGCGACCGGTTTCGGCCACCGCATCAAGCCGCTGCGCGAATTCGCGACGCAATGTCCGGCGAAGCTGGGCGGCCTTGTGCCGCCGGATGTCGGCTGCCGTCACCGGAACCAGCTCGGGCACGCGAACCGGGCGGCCGGCCTCATCCACCGCGACCATGGTAAAATAACAGGAATTGGTGTGGCGACGCTGGCCGGAGCGGATGTTTTCCGCCTCGACCCGGATGCCGACTTCCATGGATGTGCGCCCCGTATCATTGATCGAGGCGCGGAAGGTGACGAGCTCGCCGACATTGATCGGCTCCTTGAACAGCACCTGGTCGACCGACAGCGTCACCGCATATTGCTTGGAATAGCGCGAAGCACAGGAGAAGGCGACGCGATCAAGCAGATTCAGAAGAGCGCCGCCGTGCACCTTGCCGCTGAAATTCGCCATGTCGGGCGTCATCAGCACGGTCATTTCCAGGCGATGCGGGTCTTGCTCGATCGTCGTCATGCGCTCACTCTCTCGTTTTCGCCACCATCGTCAGAACATCATACTGCGCGACGACGGCATCCAGCTGGTTCGTTACCTTGCAATCCCAGCGCACCTCGCCATGCTCGGCATTGATGCGGGGATTGATCTCCTTGCAGGTCAATTGCACCTCAAGCGTATCACCCGGATTAACCGGTGTCAGGAAGCGCAGATTGTCCACACCGTAATTTGCAAGAACCGGGCCTGGAGCCGGATCGACGAAGAGACCGGCCGCAAACGAGACGATAAGATAGCCGTGCGCAACGCGGCCCTCGAAGAACGGGTTGGCCTTGGCAGCCTCTTCGTCCATATGGGCATAGAACGTATCGCCGGTGAAGCTCGCAAAATGCTCGATATCGTCCAGTGTAACAGTGCGGGTGGCGGTGATGAGCTGGTCGCCGATCCTCAGCTCGGCGAGCGATTTGCGGAAGGGATGCTCGCTGTCGGTACGGGCATCCGCGCCGTCCATCCAGCGACCCGTCACTGCTGAGAGAAGGCGTGGAGTGCCCTGCACGGCGGTGCGCTGCATATAGTGCTTCACGCCTCGAATGCCGCCCAGCTCCTCGCCGCCGCCGGCACGGCCGGGACCACCGTGAACGAGGCCCGGCAGAGGCGAGCCGTGGCCAGTAGAGCTCTTGGCGCTAGCGCGGTTGCCGATCATCACGCGGCCATGAAACGGCGCAAGACCGAGAACGACGTCCTCGGCGAATTGCGGATCGTTGGTGAAGACGGAGGCCACGAGGCTGCCCTTGCCGCGACGTGCCAGATCGACCGCTTCTTCCGCCGTATCGTAGGGCATGACCGTGCTGACCGGGCCAAAGGCCTCGACATCGTGAACTGCGCGTGCCGATCCGGGCTTGTCGCAATAAAGCAGAACCGGATTGAGAAAGGCGCCGGCGCTCGCATCGCCGGACATGATGCTCGGATTATCGGGATCGCCGCCGACGATCTCGGCGTCCGCAGAGAGATCGCGGATGCGCGCGCGCACTTCCTCGCGCTGATCAAGGCTTGCGAGCGGCCCCATCCGAACAGTCTCATCAGACGGATTGCCGATTGCCGTCTTGCCGAGGCGGTCGTTCAAGGCCCCAATCAGCGCTTCACTATAGGCTCGGGGCGCGATGACGCGACGGATGGCCGTGCATTTCTGGCCCGCTTTGACGGTCATCTCGCGGGCGACTTCCTTGACGAAAAGGTCGAATTCCTCGGTGCCGGGGGCAGCATCGAGGCCGAGAACAGCTGCATTGAGGCTGTCGGCCTCCATGGTGAAGCGCACGGAATTCTCGATGATCGCCTTGTGCATCTTCAGACGTCGGCCGGTTGCCGCGGAACCGGTGAATGTCACCACATCCTGGCCCTCGACATGATCGAGGAGATCGCCGACCGAGCCGCAAACGAGCTGCAGCGCGCCCTCCGGCAAAAGACCGGTTTCGATGATGCGGCGGACCATGAGCTCGGTGAGATAGGCCGTCTGGCTCGCTGGCTTGACGATGGTGGGAACGCCGGCGAGCAAGGTCGGCGCGACCTTTTCCAGCATGCCCCAGCAGGGGAAGTTGAAAGCGTTGATATGAACGGCGACGCCCTGCAGCGGGCTCAAGATATGCTGCGCGGAAAAACTCTGATCCTTCGACAACTGCTCCACATCGCCATCGAGCAGCACGCGCGCGTTCGGCAGCTCGCGCCGTCCCTTGGAGGCATAGGACAGCAAGGTTCCGATGCCACCTTCGATATCGACCCAGCTATCGGCGCGCGTGGCGCCGGTCGCCGTCGAGAGCGCGTAGAATTCTTCCTTTCTCTCGAGCAGCGCCTGGCCGAGCGCCTTCAGCATCGCGGCGCGCTCATGGAAGGACATGCTTCTCAGCGCCGGGCCACCCTTGTCGCGGCCATGCGCCAGTGTCTGCTTGAAATCGATGCCGGAGGAATCGATTGACGCGACCGGTGCGCCGGTCGACGCATCGAGCAGCGACATGCCCTCCTTGGCACCGGCGACCCACGCGCCGCCGACATAGCTTTCGAGCCGACGCGGCTGGCTTGCCATGATGTTCATCCGAATTTCCTTCCTTCATCTTTTCCGGCAACCCGAACAGAAACGCGAAGCGTTTTCCTGGAATTGCCTAATTCAATCCGAGCGCAGACAGCTGCGCGTCGACATCGGCCTGCCATTCGGCAAGCAGGGTTTCGTTGGGCGTATGACGCAGGCCGAAGCGCGATAATGTCTCGAAACGGGTGGAGCCGGCATGGCCGAAACTTGCGGCAACGCGGGGATACCAATAGGCGACCGAAACACGCGCCTTCGCCCGCCCCTCGTTCTCGGCGACGATGTGGGCAAGGCCCGCGACGCCCAGTTCCGCATGCCGCTTCTCACGCGGCAGGATGGCTCTGAAGACTTCGGCAAGCGGCTGGTAGGAGACATGCGCAAGCTCCTTCAGCTGCACGACGCTGGCAGCGCCCATCAGCACGTTCATGACGACGGCATCCACCCAGCCGTCAAGCGGATAATGGAAGACGGCAAGCCGCATGTCGCCGCCCTGCCTGACGGCGCCGATATCGGCCTCGCGGGAGAGCCGTACGGCCCAGGGATGATGGACGGCATAGCGGCCGCCATCGACCCCGAAGGTCTCCATGATCTTCAGCACCTGGCCGGCATGATCGGTCTTTTCCAGCACGATCCGCGCTGCGGAAATGCGCTCCTGAATGCCGGGCGCATCGTTGATGATATCGGCAAAACCGGCGGAACCGGCTAGTTCGCTATCGACGAAACTTGCCATGAGACGCAGCAATTCGCCGCGATAGCGGGGAGGCACGTTATCGGGCGAGGAGAGCACGCCGCCCTCTCCCAGATATTGCTCGATCGGCATCGTATCGGACATGTCGTTCCTCCCTTCGATACGGCCCGGCCTATTGGTCGTAACTGACGACGATGCGGTCTGTGAGCGGGTAGCACTGACAGGTCAGCACATAGCCCTGGCGCACCTCGTAATCCTCGAGCGCATGGTTGACCTCCATCTCGACCTCGCCTTCGAGAACCTTGGCCCGACACGTGGAGCACACGCCGGCCTTGCAGGCGTAGGGCACATCCATCGCGTTTTCGAGCGCGGCATCGAGCAGGCACTGGCCCTGCTTGGGAAATTTGAAGACGCGCGTTGCGCCATCAAGCGTGACGGTCGCCTCGCAGCTCGTTCCATGATCGGCTGCGGCCGCGCTCTCCACCTTGCGGCGGGCACGGCCAGGCTGGGAGGAGGCGAAGAGTTCGAACTTGATCTGGTCATCGCGCATGCCGTGCTCGCGCAAAGCCGCAGCGATCGCCAGCATCATTGGCTCGGGACCGCAGATGAAAGCTGTCGCGACCGACGTCAGATCGATCCAGCTCTTGAAGAGCGCCTTGCATTTTTCCGCATCGATCCGACCGGTAAAAAGGTCGATCTCCTGCGCCTCGCTTTCGAGCACGTGCAGCACCGACAGGCGGCCGAGATAGAGGTTCTTCAGATCGTCAAGCTCTTCGCGGAACATGATCGAGCTGATCTGCCTGTTGGCATAGACCAGCGTGAAGACGGAACGCGGCTCGCGCGCCAGCACCGTCTTGATGATCGAGAGAACCGGCGTGATGCCGCTGCCGCCGGCAAAGCCGAGATAGTACCTTGCCATATCAGGCTCGATCGCCGTGAAGAAGGCGCCCATCGGCGGCATGGCTTCCAGCGTGTCGCCTGCCTTCAGGTTTTCGTTGATCCAGGTCGAGAAACAGCCGCCATCGACGCGCTTGATGCCAACCTTCAAGACGCCTTCATCCTTGCCGGCACAGATCGAATAGGAGCGGCGCAGCTCCTCGTCATCGAACTGGCGGCGAAAGGTCAGGTACTGGCCCTGCGTGAAATCGAAGGCGGCTCGATCCTCTTCGGATGGCGCAAGCGTGACGACAACAGCATCGCGCGTCTCGCGGCGAACATCGGTGACGGTCAGGGGATGGAAACGTGCCATGGATGCGGGCCTCGTTGGGTCAAATGCACTTGAAGTAATCGAAGGGCTCCAGACAGTCGGTACAGCGATAGCTCGCCTTGCAGGGCGTCGAACCGAACTGACTGATCTTTTCCGTAGCTGCCGATCCGCAGCGCGGACAGGCAATGGTGAGATTGGAACGGCCGGAAAGCCGATCGATGCGTTTCACCAAAACGCCGTCTGCAGCCGTGCCATCGATCGGCGGCGCGATGCCGTAAGCGCGCAGCTTCTCGCGTCCCTCGTCGCTGATCCAGTCCGTCGTCCAGGCGGGTGACAGCCGGCGCTCGAGGCGCACCCGGTCGAGACCTTTTTCGGCCAGCGCGCGCTCGATATCGAGGTTGATCACCGTCGTGGCGGGACAGCCCGAATAGGTCGGCGTCACTGTGACGACAAGCGTATCCTCCTGCCAGCCGACATCGCGGATGATGCCGAGATCCGTTAGCGAAATCATGGGGATTTCCGGGTCCGGCACTTCGGACAGCCAGTGCCAGATCTCGTCGACCGAAGGATGAAGCGCGGTCGTCATCTCCGCCTCCTACCAGGTCGCGCCCGGATAGGCGCGCTGCAGGAATTGCAGTTCGGCCAGCATGTAGCCGAGATGCTCGGTATGAACGCCGCGCCGACCGCCCTTCTGCATGTAGCCATCCGTGGGTCGCTTCAGCGTCGCTTCCACGAGCGCGTCGGAAACGATCTCATCCCAGTCGGCTTTCAGGCTTTGCGGCTCCGGGATCACGCCGACCTGCACCAGCGCCGCATCGGACGCATCGCCGACGAACATTTCGCCCGTAAAGGCCCAGAGTTCGTCGAGCGCCTCCTGCATGCGGCGATGGCTTTCGGCCGTGCCGTCGCCGAGGCGGATGATCAGGTCGCGGCTGCGATCGAGATGATAGGAGACTTCCTTGAAGGCCTTTTCCGCGATCTCGGCGACCCGCCGGTCGGTCGAGTTCTTCAATGCCTTCAGCATCAGATAATGCCAGGCATCAAAGAGGAACTGCCGCATCAGCGTCTTGCCGAAATCGCCGTTGGGGCGCTCGACGAGCAGGATGTTGCGGAACTCGAAACCGTCTCGCAGATAGGCGAGATCATCCGCCGAGCGACCCTTTCCTCCCACCTCACCCGCCAGACCGAGCCAGAGCTGTGTCTGGCCGATGAGGTCAAGCGCCGTGTTGGCAAGCGCGATATCCTCTTCCAGTGCCGGCCCACGGCCGCACCATTCGGAGACACGATGGCCGAGGACCAGCGTGTTGTCGCCAATGCGAACCAGGAATTCGAAGAGAGCGGCCTGATCGACCGCCGGCTCAAGGGTCGCGGCCGCCATCACATGTGCCCCACTTCATCCGGAATGTCGAAGAAGGTCGGGTGACGATAGACCTTTGAATTGGACGGGTCGAAGAGCGGACCTTTTTCGGAAGGCGCGCTGGCGGTGATCTCGGAAGACCGCACCACCCAGATGCTGACGCCTTCGTTGCGGCGCGTGTAGACGTCGCGCGCATTATTGATCGCCATTTCGGCATCGGGCGCATGCAGGCTGCCGACATGGCGATGGTTGAGACCGTGCTGCCCACGGATGAAGACTTCCCAAAGCGGCCATTCGCTGGACATGTTTCTCACTCCCTGACTATTCCGGCCGTCTTATTCGGCGGCGATCTTTGCGGCGGCGCGGCGCTCGGCCGCCTTCTCGGCGTACGCCGTCAGGCCATCGCGGAACCAGGCGCCATCGTCCCAGGCCTGCTTGCGGGCATTCAGCCGCTCCGCATTGCAGGGGCCGTTGCCGGCGATCACGTTGAAGAACTCTTCCCAGTCCGGCTCGCCGAAATCGTAGCCGCCCTTGTCTTCGTTCCATTTCAGCGCGGGGTCGGGGACGGTGAGGCCGAGATATTCGGCCTGCGGCACGGTCTGGTCGACGAATTTCTGGCGTAGCTCGTCGTTGGAATTCTGCTTGATCTTCCAGGCCATCGACTGGGCCGAATGCACCGAGGCGTCGTCGGAAGGGCCGAACATCATCAGCGACGGCCACCACCAGCGGTTCAGAGCATCCTGCACCATGGCCTTCTGCGCCGGCGTGCCCTTCACCATCTTCATCAGGACATCGAAGCCCTGGCGCTGATGGAAGCTCTCTTCCTTGCAGATACGGATCATCGCCCGCGAATAGGGGCCGTAGGAACAGCGCTGCAGGGGAACCTGGTTCATGATGGCCGCGCCATCGACCAGCCAGCCGATCGCGCCGATATCGGCCCAGGTCAGCGTCGGGTAGTTGAAGATCGAGGAATACTTGGCCTTGCCGGAATGCAGCTGCTCGTACATCTCGTCACGGCTGATACCGAGCGTCTCGGCGGCACAGTAGAGATAGAGGCCGTGGCCCGCCTCGTCCTGTACCTTGGCAAGCAGGATCGCCTTGCGCTCCAGCGTCGGAGCCCGGCTGATCCAGTTGCCTTCCGGAAGCTGGCCGACGATTTCGGAATGGGCGTGCTGGCTGATCTGGCGGATCAGCGTCTTGCGATAGCCTTCCGGCATCCATTCCTTCGGTTCGATCTTCTGGCCGGCATCGACGCGTTCCTGAAAGACGCGCTCCTGAGGGTCCATCTCGTCGAGGGAACGGATGCGGGCGCCATCGGTTTTCACCATCTGTGCATACATTGATCTTTCCTCCGTCTTCGCGCGTTCGACGCACTCGAGAATGATCGCAGGCCTGCAGTTGTCTTGAAGCGCATCAGCAAGGCCGTCACTTCACGACACCACCAGTATAAGCCTGTTTCTCGCTCTCCTCCACGAAACAGCGATCCGACAGCAAACGCATTAACCGACCGATCGGTCATTGTATTAGCATGCGATATGTCACAATACAAATGAATTTTGCGAGTTTTCTGTGACATTTGAAAATGCGCAGAAACACTACGCGACAAGCATTTCGCTATATCATTGAGCGGATTGAGTTTTCAGCGGGACCTGAGACGCTCGAGACGGTGCTGGCTTGCCGGCGTCGTCTCTTGAAGCTTGCCAGCCTCGTTGACGAACCGGCGCCCCACATAGCCGTCTGCCTTTTTTGACAAGCGCAAATAGAGGTCGGCAAACAGACGGCGCGCTTCCTCGCCTGGCCAATTATCCGGCAGTGCGGACTTGGGAAGGTGCGGCTCACGCAGCATGATCAGGCGGTACTGATGAACAAGCAGCAGCCGCGCGATCAGGCAATCGAAGGCCGATAGCGCGGCACAATCTCCAGCCTTTTGGGAAAATGCGCCGAAGCGGGCAGTGAATTCGCCATAGGCCTCCGCGAAACGCGGCAGATTCCAGGCCTCTTCCGCAAATTCCCGCAAGGCACCGTTCTCGGTCGCCAGCTGCGCGTCGAAGACGACGACGCGCCCAGGCAAAGGCGGTGCGGGATGCGTCCCCATCGCCAGGCGCGGGTTCAGCCTGGCAAAACCTTCCCGCTCAAGGCCCTGCATGATCTCTTCCGGAGCTGGTCCGTTGATCAGGACGAACTGCCAGCGGACGGCGGGCTGCGGCCCATAGAACAAGCTGGCGGCCTCCGCGAATTCGGTCTGAGCGGCGTCCGTCAGCCGATAGAAACTGCGCCGCCCCTCCCGCTCGCCCGCAAGCTGGCCTGCTGCGACCAGTCGCGACACTGCGGTCCGCACCAGCGTCTCGGTGATCCCGACACTTTTGCATGTCTCGATGAGGTTGCCGATCCAGACAACGCCGCCGCGCGGCTCGATGACGTCGCCGTAAATCGTCACAATGAAGCTCGCGGCCTTGATGGGCAGATCAACAAGCAGCGCTGTGACCGCCTCGTTCAAATCATCTCCGAGTTTGACGTTATCAGCCGACAATCGAACTCTGCTCCGCATCTGTAATTGTGAAAATCTATTAGCGTGAGATGCTCGCAATGTTCAAGGCGAGCACAGCCGGAAGCTTTTATCGCGTGACATTCGTCGGCAACGCCGTCGTGTATTTCACGCATTTCAGCGAGAAGTGCGACGACGAGCTCAGCACCGCCTCGTGCGTCAGGATACCGCGCATCAAAAGTCCTTCATACTCCCTGACATCGGCGACGACGGCGCGGATGAGATAATCCCACTCGCCCGACATGGAATAGCATTCAAGCACTTCGCGATAACTTGCAATGAACTGCTCGAAATCGCGTCGCGTCGCGGGATCATGGGTCTTCATCTTGACCTGGCAGAAGACGTTGAGACCCTTGCCGATCTTGTCGGCATCGACGAGGCGAACCGTCCTGCCCAGCACGCCGGCACTTTCTAGCGCCTTGATCCTGCGCCAGCAGGACGCGGGCGACGCGCCGACCTTTTCGGCGAGCGCTGCCTGGCTGATATCGCCCTCTTCCTGCAGCACCCGAAGGATCGCTCGGTCGACGTGATCAAGATCGAAAACTTCCATTCAGAAATCCGCCAATTGTGAAACGTATATTTCAAATCCTATTCCGAAACCTGGCAAATTGAAAGGAATAGCGCGGGTGTTCTGAATTAGAATCTTGGGGCCATATGGAGGAGAATCACATGGCCCAATTAGCCTTCAAGAATCATGAGCGAAACTCGCCCGACGATCGCATCGACTGGCGCCGAGTGGCCTATCTCGTCCACCTTTCCAGAAGCCTCGACGAGATGGAGGAGAAGCGTCTCGTTCCGGAAAAGAAGGTTCTCTATCAGTTTTCGGCGCGCGGCCACGACATGGCGCAAATCCTCCTCGGAATGCAGCTGACGGGTCTGCATGACGCCACCTGCGGCTATTATCGCTCGCGGCCGCTGCTGCTTTCGCTCGGCGTCGACCCGACCGATGCGCTGGGCTCCGCCATGGGTCGCGCCGGCGGCTATTCGGACGGTCGAGACATTGGCGTCGTCTTCAACTATCCGAACCGTTCGGGCGCCTCCGCTCTACCCATGTGCGGCGGTGTCGGAGCACAGTACACACCCACGGCCGGCTGGGCACAGGCGATGAAATACTATGCGAACACGCTTGGACGCGCTGAATACGCTCGGGATATCGGCGTCGTGCTTGGCGGCGACGGCTCCGTTGCCTCGAATGGCTTCTGGGCAGCTCTGAGCGCCGCAACGACGCAAGCACTGCCGATGCTGTTCTACATCGAGGACAACGGCTTTGGCATTTCGGTGCCCTCGACGGTGCAGACGCCCGGAGGCAATATCGCAGCCAACCTCGCCAGCTGGAGAAATCTCGCAATCTTCGATGGCGACGGCTGCGACCCGGCCGAAGCAGCGCATTTGATCCAGGATGCGGTCTCCTTTGTTCGCGACGAGCGCAAGCCCGCTCTCCTGCGGCTGACGGTGCCGCGCCTTGAGGGCCACAGCTTCCAGGACACACAGACCTACAAGAGCGAGGAAACCGTAAGACGCGAGTGGGAGCGGGATCCTCTGCCGCGCCTCAAGGATTTTCTGGTCCCCGCCGTGATGACGGCACAAGAATGGGATGCCTGCGAAAGCGAAGCGCGAGAGGTAGCCGAAAGCGCCCGCGTGGCAGCCGAAGACCGGCCGGTCGCCGATCCCTCTTCCGTAACCCGCCATGTGTTTTTCGATGGCGACATGCAGACGATGGGCGGTCAGCATCCGTCCGGATATGTGGCGCCGGCGACAACGGCCGAGCCCGAAACCGCCGGCCCGCGCATCAACATGGTCACAGCGATCCGCAGAACGCTCGAACACGAGATGGCGATCAATGAGCGCGTCGTCATGTTCGGAGAGGATATAGGCCCCAAGGGCGGCGTGCATGCCGTGACCCTCGGTCTGCAGGAAAAATTCGGCAACGAGCGCGTTTTCGATACCTCCCTGTCCGAAGAGGGCATTATCGGCCGTGCGGTCGGCATGGCGCTGGCCGGACTCGTCCCCATTCCCGAAATCCAGTTCCGGAAATATGCCGAGCCGGCGACCGAACAGCTGAACGACTGCGGCACCATTCGCTGGCGCACCAACAACCGCTTTGCCGCCCCGGTCGTGGTGCGCATGCCCGGCGGATTCTTCAAATGCGGCGATCCCTGGCACAGCCAGACCAACGAAGTGGCCTTCGTCCATCAACCCGGCTGGAAGGTCGCCGTTCCCTCGAATGCGGAGGATGCCGTCGGCCTGCTGCGCACCTCGATCCGCGGCAACGACCCCGTTATCTTCTTCGAACACCGGGCCATGCTCGACCACGCATGGGCGCGGCGCCCCTACCCGGGCGATGATTTCGCATTGCCGTTCGGTAAGGCAAAGCTGACGCGGACCGGCAGCGACATCACCATCGTCACCTGGGGCGCCATGGTGCAGCGCTGCGAGGAAGCAGCCGAAGGCATCTCCGCCGATATCATCGATCTCCGCACGTTGATGCCCTGGGATCAGGAGGCCGTACTAGCTTCCGTCGCCAAGACGCATCGCTGCCTCATCGTCCACGAAGACCTTGAAGTCGCGGGGTTTGGTGCCGAGATTGCCGCTGTCATAGCGGACAAGGCATTCACGGACCTCGATGCGCCGGTCTCGCGTCTGACCATGCCAGATATTCCGAGCCCGCATAATCCCGTGCTTCTCGACTGGGCCGTGCCGTCTACCGAACGGATCGCCAAGCGCATTGCCGAAATCCTGGAGTTCTAGGAATGACTGATACCATCGAGATTACGGCCCCGATCGAACAGGAAGGCACCAAGGCGGTCGTCCGCAACTGGGTGAAGCAGATCGGCGATCACGTTCGGGAAGGCGACGCTCTGGTCGAGCTGGAAACCGACAAAGTCACTCAGGAGATAGCGGCACCGTGCGACGGTATCTTGAGCGAAATCGCCATGTCGGATGGCGATGATGCCGTGCCCGGCGCGATCCTCGGACGAATGAGCATCGAGACTATGAACGGCGTTGCAGCGCAAGCGGCCGAGGCTCCGTTGCAAATACAGCCGGCCTCACCTGCGACCGCCTCCGCCGCCGCTTACTATTCGCCGGCCGTTCGCAAGGCTGCCGAGGAATATGGGATCGATCCTGCCAGCTTGAAAGGCAGCGGCAGGGACGGGCGGATCACGCGCGCCGACATGGATCATGCGCTGGAAGCCGGCAAGACACATCCATTGGCGCCGGTATCACAGCAGGCGGCAACCGAGCTGCCCTCTCCATCAGCCTCGGCTGACGGCAGATCGCGGCACGTCCCGCATTCGGCCATGCGGCTTTCGATCGCAAGGCACATGGCCCAATCCCTGGCGGCAGCGCCACAGGTCACGGCCATTTTCGAGGCGGATTTCACGGCGATCATACGCCATCGCGAAAGCCACAAGGACCGTATGAAGGCCGAAGGCGTAAACCTCTCCTACACCGCCTATTTCGTGGCGGCATCCGTTTCAGCCATGAAGCTCGTGCCTGAGGTCAACAGCCGGTGGCACGATGACAGCCTGGAAATATTCGAAGACGTCAATATCGGCGTCGGGATCGCCTTGGGCGACAAGGGCCTGGTCGCGCCGGTCATCCGGCGGGCGCAGGATCTTTCGCTTGAGACGATCGCCGCCCGGCTCCAGGATCTGACGAACAGGGCTCGCTCCAATGCCCTCAAGGGCGAGGAGTTGAAGGGCGGAACCTTCACCATCTCCAATCATGGGGTTTCCGGCTCCCTGGTGGCATCCCCCATCATCATCAACCAGCCGCAATCCGCCATTCTCGGCATCGGCAAACTGGAGAAGCGTGTCGCGGTGCGGGAGATCGATGGTGCCGATACGATCCAGATCCGTCCGCTTGCCTATGTATCGTTGACGATTGACCATCGCTCCCTGGACGGGCATCAAACGAATGCTTGGCTGACCGAATTCGTAAGGGTTCTGCAGAACTGGCCTCAGTGAGTGCAAGGGAGGAACAAATGAACAAGACATCGTTTTTCGATAGCCTTACGGAACAGAAGCCGGATCCGCTGCTTGAACTGATTGCCAAGTTCGCGGCCGATCCGCGATCCGGAAAGATCGACCTCGGCGTCGGCGTCTATCGCGATGAGACCGGCCGCACCCCTGTCATGAGAGCCGTCAAGGCGGCCGAGCGCCATCTCTGGGAAACTCAAGAGTCCAAATCCTATATCGGCCCCGAGGGCGATCCTGCCTTCCTGCGCGCGCTGGCGCTCGAAACCTTCGGTGAACACCATGGCGGCAGGCTGCTCGCCGGAATTCAGACCCCTGGCGGCACAGGCGCCCTGCGTCTGGCGGCGGAGCTCCTCGCCCTCGACAAACGACGGAAGATCTGGATTGGCACGCCGACCTGGGTCAATCATCAGGCAATCTTCGCCGCCGTCGGCCTTCAGGTCGGAACCTATCGCTTCTTCGATATCGGCAAGCAGGCCGTTCTCGATGACGAGATGCTCGCGACCCTGCAGAACGCCACACCCGGCGATGCGGTGTTGCTGCAGACGAGCTGCCATAACCCAACGGGTGCGGGACTGTCACCGCAGAACTGGCTAGACATTGCCGACATCATCGCTGCCAGGGGACTGCTGCCGCTCTTCGACAATGCCTATCAGGGCCTCGGTCACGGCCGGATCGAAGACGCAGCCGGCATGATGACCGTCATCGAAACCGTCGGCGAAGCGATGGTTGCCGTCTCCTGCTCCAAGTCCTTCTCGCTCTATCGGGAACGCACCGGTGCAGTCTATCTTTTCGGGGATCAGCACGCACAGTTGAACAAGGGCATCGGCAATCTGGCGAGCCATGCCCGCGCCAGCTATTCCATGCCGCCAGCGCATGGGGCTGCTATCGTTGCGGCGATCCTGCAGGAGCCGTCACGACGCCACGCCTGGGTCGATGAGCTCAGCGAAATGCGCAACCGCATAGCCGAAATCCGCCGGGCTGTTGCAGAAGCCTTTGCACAATTCCGTCCTGAGCTTGCTAATATTGCTTCGCAGGAAGGCATGTTCTCCCTTCTGCCGATCTCTCCGGAAAATGTCGGGCAGCTTCAAGCCGAACATGGCATCTACATGCCGGATTCCGGCAGGATCAACGTCGCAGGGATGCGGGTCGAGGATGTCGCATCGGTGGCTCAGCGCATCGGTCCATATCTGGCCTGAATATACGCCAAAATAGCCCGACGTTTCGCGCAAGGGCCTGATCGGAACGCGCTGATCGGCTTGCCGGCCGAAGCTTATGCGGTGCATGCAACTCGGCAAACCGTCCTCATACACAGCCGCTTGGACGCTCCACTCGCCCCGCAAGTGGAGCGAGCACGTGCGGCTTTGCGCCTATTGACCTTTTCATACATAAATATAATCTGCGTATATGCATGCAGATGGACGCTTTTTGGCGGCCATCACGACGATGGCCGGATCGAGATCCGGTTCAAGCATGCAGGCAGCCTTGCCCGCGATGGTCTCGCTACGTGGCATTCTGCCTTTGGGAGGAGTGAATATGACAAACGACAATCCGGCGCTGCAAAGCGCCGTGCGCAAGGCAACCATTCGCCTTTTGCCCTTCCTGGGCTTAATGCTGATTCTGAACTTTCTCGATCGATCCAATGTCGGCTTCGCCAAGACAGCCTATCAGGCCGATACCGGCATTTCGGACGCGGCCTACGCTTTCGGCGCCGGCATTCTCTATCTGGGCTACGCCACCTTCGAAGTGCCAAGCAACCTGATCATGCAGCGCGTCGGCGCACGCCTGTGGCTCAGCCGCATCATGATCACCTGGGGTATCGTCTCGGCCTGCATGGTCTTTGCCCACACACCAACGAGCTATTACATCGTTCGCTTCCTGCTCGGCGTCTGCGAGGCAGGCTTCTATCCGGGCGTCTTGCTGTACCTGACCTACTGGTTCCCGGCCAAGCAGCGTGCCCGAGCCACCGGCCTCTTCTATCTCGGCGTTCCCCTGTCGCTGGTGATCGGCGCCCCGCTTTCCGGCTGGCTGCTCACCCATCACGATGTCCTTGGCCTCACCAACTGGCAATGGATGTTCGCAGTCGAAGGGATAGCAGCCACGATTGTCGGCATCCTGGCCCTATTCTTCCTGACAAGCCGCCCCAATGAAGCAAAATGGCTAACGGCAGAGGAGAAGAACGCGCTGAACGCCGTGATCGAGGCGGAAGAGCGCAGCAAGCTTTCCGAAGTCAAACACTCCGTCTTCAGCGTACTGAAGGACTGGCGCGTCCTTGCTTTCATCGGAATCTATCTGTTCATCCAGATCGGCGTCGGCCCGATCACCTTCTATCTGCCGGCGCGGCTGGCTCAAGCTCTTGGCGGCGGTGTCAACACCTGGGTCGGCGTGCTGCTCGGCCTGCCCTGGCTTTGCGCGCTCTTCGCGACGCGTTTCTTCACCGTCTATGCCGACAAGCATGACAATCATCGCATCGTCTGCATCGCCATGCTGACGGCAGGCACCATTGCGCTTGGAACAATCGGCCTGACGATGAACCCCTGGGTCATGGTGATTGCCGCCTGCATCGCAGTCCCAGGCCTCGCCTCATCCCAGCCGGTCTTCTGGAGCCTGCCGACCCGCTATCTCGGCGGCGTCGGTGCGGCGAGCGGCATTGCCTTCATCGTTTCGCTCGGAAACCTCGGCAGCTTCGCATCGCCGCAGATCAAGGCCTATGTCGATGCAGCCACAGGCAATGGCGATATCGGCTTCTATATCCTCGCCGGCTGCTGCTTCCTGTCTGTCGTGCTGTTGATCGCGCTCGGCTCGCATCGCCGTTGGATCGCCGATGCCGAACCGGCGGCCGGTAGCAACCGCACACATTGAACAAGCAAAACATTCGATCCCCACTCGCCTGAACGCGGGTGGGGATCAAACCGGCAACAAGATGCGCCTGGAATTGCTCTAGCCGGTAACGATCCCTTCGAGCGCTAGTGCTGCTCCCAGCAGCCGCTCGTCATGGTTCTTCGGCGCCGACAACAGGAAACCGACCGGCATTCCGGCATCCCCCACGCCACAAGGCAGCGACACGCCGCACCAATCGAGAAAATTGCCGATCGCGGTGTTGCGCAGCGTCCTGCCATTGATCTTCACGAACAGTTCGTCGTCGGCTTCCAGCGGTGCAAGCGCCGGCGCGACATGAGCAACAGTCGGATAGGCGATGAACTCGTTCGGCCCGAGCGTTGCGGCAACCTCCTTGATCAGTTGTTCGCGCACCTTAAGCGTTTCCAGATAGCCAACCAGGGTCGTCTTCTCGCCCATCCGCGTCCGGGCAACGACGCGCCGGTCCATGGCATCGGCTTCCGGTCCTGCCAGACGGCGATGATGCAGCACGAAGGCCTCAGCGGTGACCAGCGGTCCATACTCGGCCATCAGCTCAAAGAACCTTTCGAAGGCCGGAAACGCAGCCCGTCGGATCTTGACGCCTGCGGCGCTAAGCTTCGCAAGCGCCGCCTGGAATGCGGTAACAACACCATCCTCGGCATCGTCCATGACCACGTTCGTCGGCACGATGAGGGAAAGCCCGGCGGGTTCGGCACGCTCCACCTCGGGGACAAAGCGTCCGCGCATTGCGGCATCGACCCATATGGCATCCTGGACACTGCGGCACAGGGGGCCAAGAGAATCGAGGCTTGTCGACAGCGGAAAGACCCCGGCCATGCTGTAGCGGCCATGACTTGCCTTATAGCCGACAAGGCCATTGAAGGACGAGGGTATGCGTACGGAGCCGCCTGTATCGGTGCCGATCGACACCGGCACGAGACCCGCGGCGACGACAGCTGCAGAACCGGAAGACGAACCGCCAGGAATGCGCGCGACATCCGTCGCAAGCGGATTGAGCGGCGTGCCGTAGTGCGGGTTGAGACCGAGGCCGGAGAAGGCGAACTCGCTCATATTGACCCGGCCGACGGCGATCATGCCTGCAGCCTTCAGCGCTTTTACGACATCAGCATCATCCTGTGCGGGCTCGGCATCGGCAAGCACGATTGACCCGGCCGTCGTCGGCAAGCCGGCGATGGCGAAAAGATCCTTCCAGGCGACGGGGATACCATCCAGCAGCCCGCGCGAACGTCCGTCGCGCAGCCGCCTGGACGAAGCCGCCGCCTCTTCCATCGCGCGCGCCTCCAAGAGCCGCGTGAAGATCGCCTGATCCTTATAAGTCCGGATCGCATCGAGGGTCTCTTCGGCCAGCGCGACCGGATCGAGACTGCCGGACTGGATCAGGACCGAGAGCTGCGCGATCGATTTGCCGAGATGTGTCTGTGTCATAGGCCCTGCTCTCCTCTTCAGCCGACTAGCTGCATCCAGCGGCGCACGAGATAATTGTGCTCATCCATTGTCGTATTCCAGACGGCAATGCAATTGGCGCGCTGCCAATAGGATCCGCCGCTGCGCACCGAACCCTTTCTGATCCGCAGCTGCCCATCCGGGCCGGGCAGGTCCTCGCTTGCCGCGGCACCTTCGTACCAGTAATCCCATTCGGCCTGTGTCATGAACTGGCGCGAGCGCTGCGGCGTCGAGATATAATAGCCCTGCCGTGCGACCACCGCGCCCGGCCAGCCCGAGATCCACCAGTTCAGATAGTCATAGGCGACATCGAGCAGGCGGCCGCTCAGATGCTTCGAAAGACACAGGCCGCCGTGCCAGGCGCGGTAACCTTCCGCCGGCACGGCCTGTTCGACGGGAGAGCCCTTGGAATTCAGGATGCCGATACCAGGCGACCACATGCTCTGAACGCTGGTCTCGCCGGCGATCATCAGCCGCGCCGCATCCTCGGCGGTTTTCCAGAAATCGCGGAAGAATCCGGCCTTCTTGCGCTCCTCCAGCAGATCGATCAGCTGGTCGATTTCCTGGACCGACATATTGCCGATATCGTCGAACGACATGAGACCGGCCGCCTGTGCCGCCAGCGCCGCATCGAAGATGCCGATGGCAGGTTCGTCCACCAGCGCCACCCTGCCCGCCCAGCGCTCGTCAAAGAGCGCGCCCCAGGAATGCATGCCGACGCCGTTCGTCGCCAGATCCGTCCGATAGGCAAAGCTGTCGAAATTATGCGTGGTCGGCAGCATGGAGATAAAGCGTGACGGCGTGTCGCCGAGCGCAAGATTGGGCTGAACGAACAGCTTGCGCGCCGGCACGTCGCCCAGCCCCATTCTGGGATTGGGGCCGATATGGCCGGTCTTGGTGAGATCATTGACCTCATCCCAAAGCACGATGCGTTGGGTGTCGATGGGCTGGATCGCGCGCCAGTGCCAGACGATATCGAGATTGTGAAAGCACTGGTCGTAGATGTCGTAGGTTTCCGGCTCTCGCGCGGCCTTGAACTGCGTCGTCAGGAAGTCGTTGTTGTCGAACGTCACGTCGATGCCGAGATCGTCCTCGGCCTGCAGACGCAGCTCCTCCAGCAGCGAGATCGCGGTGCCGAGAACACGCAAACGCGGCCGGCCGGCCAGATGCAAGGCGGGAGCAGCCAGATTTTTTGCGACGGATTGATGCTTGTTCATGTGGATACCGGTTGTCTCATCGCGCCGCGGCGATCGGGCCAGATGCAGCGGGTGGCGTCTGCGACATGCGCGCCAATGTGAAGGCTTCGAAAGAGCGTTTCAAGAGAGCGCCGTCAAGCCCATCCAGAATGAAGACCAGCCGCGAGGTGCGATCCTCCGAAGGCCATCCCTCCATATGCACCGGTGTATGAACCAGATGCTGGACGCCGTGAACGGCAACGGGGCGCTCCTCGCCGCTGAGGTTGAGTATGCCCTTCACCCGCAGCACGCGCTCGCCGTGCCGATTGAGCAGCATTGTCAGCCAGAGCCCGAAGGCCGTCCAGTCGACCGGTCTGTCGATGCTGAGCGAAATCGAGGAAATGGCCGCCTGATGCGCCACGCCGTCCGACGAGACGAGCTGCACCGGCTCCTCGCAGTAAAAACCGCTTTGCGACAGGCTGCTACTGGATGAAACATTGCTCTGGACGGCGACCAGCGAGGAGAGATCGAGATCAGGATCGGCCGCGATCAGGATCGGGGCATCGGGATTGAGTGTGCGAAGACGAGTCTGGAGAGACTGTCTATCGTAGTCGGTGTCGAGACCGGTCTTGGTCACGATCAACCGATCAGCGACCGCGGCCTGCCGGTTGGATTCGATATAGGTGTCGAGCTGGCGCAACCCGTTCACGGCATCGACCGTCGTGATCACGTTGCCGGCGCAGAAGTGATGCCGGAGAACAGGGTCTGCCTTGATGGTCGACAGAACCGGGAATGGATCAGCAAGACCCGTGCTTTCGATGACGACGCGCCGGAACGGCGGCAGCAGCCCGCGCTCGCGGCGGGAATAAAGCTCCTTGAGCGCGGCTGCGAGCTCGCCCCGCACCGTGCAGCAGACGCAGCCGGAGCGTAGCAGCACCATTTCTCCGTCGACGCTTTCGACGAGGTCGTGGTCAAGCCCGATCTCGCCGAATTCGTTGATGAGCACCGCCGTATCGGCAAACGCGGGGTCCGCCAGGATGCGCTTCAGCAGCGTCGTCTTGCCGGAACCGAGGAACCCCGTCAGCAGATTGATCGGCAGAAAGCCGCTCGCTTCAATCGACATGCCGCGCCTCCATCCTGGCGATGAAGGCATCGTCGAGCGGATCGCAGGGCCGGCCGACAAGCCTTTCGGCCGCCGGCCAGA
This sequence comes from Martinezella hainanensis, assembly GCF_900094555.1. Lineage (GTDB taxonomy): Bacteria > Pseudomonadota > Alphaproteobacteria > Rhizobiales > Rhizobiaceae > Rhizobium > Rhizobium hainanense. The sequence continues at coordinate 267,735 of NZ_FMAC01000003.1, read as the reverse complement.
GGTGACCGAGATCCTCGATGATCTCGCTCCTGCCCGTTCGCGTCGACAAGACGAAGGATGCACCCTGCCAGTCGGTGAGGACGAGACCGAAACCCGAGAGCATCGCATTGGCGGCCCGCACCCGCGCGGCGCGCTCACGCCGCCGGTCGGGGCTGGCGTGATTGCGCGTGAACACTCCTGGCCGTGCCGCAGCATCCGTCCAGTGCTCATTGCCGCCGAGCACGCCGCACAGTGAACACATGGCAATCACCTCCGTGAGATGCACTCAGTACTTCAGCCTAACCGGCTATTTCTTGCGCGGAAAGCGGGCGGCGAAATCGTCGGCGATCTCGTTCATCGTCACGAACTTCACGCCGGGATGTTTTATCATGTGTGCGTAGAGCCGCTCCAGCATCATCAGCACCTGTGGCCGCCCGGCGACATCGGGATGGATGGTGATCGGGAAGACGGCGTAATCCATCTCGCGATAGACCCAGTCGAACTGGTCGCGCCACATCTGCTCGATATGATGCGGATTGACGAAGCCGTGGCTGTTTGGGGATTTCTTGATGAACATCATCGGCGGCAGATCGTCGAGATACCAGGATGCCGGGATTTCGATCAGGTCGGTTTCCTGACCGCGCTTCAGCGGCACCATCCAGTCCGACGGCTTGCGCGAATAGTCGATCTTCGTCCAGCTGTCGCCGACGCGCACATAATAGGGTGTGAAATCGTTATGCATCAGCGAGTGGTCATACTTGATGCCGCGCTCCAAAAGCAGCTCATTGGTTACATTGGAGAACTCCCACCAGGGTGCGACATAGCCGGTCGGGCGCTTGCCCGAAAGCTTGGTGACCAGCTCGATGCACTTGTCGAGGATCTCCGTCTCCTGCTCGCGCGTCATGGCGATCGGATTTTCGTGGCTGTAGCCATGGATGCCGATTTCATGGCCAGCATCGGCCACCGCCTGCATCTGCTCCGGGAAGGTCTCGATGGAGTGGCCGGGAATGAACCATGTCGTCTTGATGCCGAAGCGCTCGAAGAGCTTCACCAGCCGCAGGCTGCCGACTTCGCCGGCAAAGAGGCCGCGCGAAATATCGTCAGGCGAATCCTCGCCGCCATAAGAGCCGAGCCAGCCGGCCACGGCATCGACGTCGACACCAAAACTGCACAAGATTTCCTTTGCCATGGGATGACCTCCTTTGATCGGGTTTTCTTTAATCAGTGAGCTGGAATGACGGTCGCGTTGGCCGGATCCCAGGTAAGCATGACCTCCGCGCCGACGGGAAAAGCGCTGGGCCGGTATTTGTCGACATGCGCCTCGAGCGCGAGGCCACGGCCGTCGGGCAGGCTGATGCCGATCTGCGAGATATGGCCGACAACGTCGAAACGCTCGACGCGTGCGCCGACCACATTGCCGCCGAAGGTCCGGGCGAGATCTTCGAACGCCGAGCCACCTGCCGCGTGAACCTCGATCGCCTCCGAAGGGATGACGATGTTGACCTTGCTGGAGAGGCCGCCATTGGCGCAGCCTGACAGCGTGCCGAAAGAGGTCGAGACGAATGTGCTGTCGGCCTGCGAGCCGGCGACCTCACCCTCGAAGATCGTGTTGCGGCCGATGAACTGAGCCACGAACGGCGTGTCCGGCCGCGTATAGAGTTGATGCGGCGGGCTGATCTGCTCGACCCTGCCCTGGTTCATCACGACGATGCGATCGGACAGCGCCAGCGCTTCCGACTGCGCATGAGTGACGAATACGAAGGTTACGCCAAGCTTCTTCTGCAGCAATTTGAGTTCATTCTGGATCGCCTTGCGCAGATTGGCATCGAGTGCGCCCAGCGGCTCGTCGAGAAGCAGCACGTCCGGCTCGACCACAAGACCGCGCGCAAGCGCGATACGCTGGCGCTGGCCGCCGGAAAGCTTATCCGGCTTCCGCTCGGCAATATCCTCCAGCCCGAGGGTGGCGAGGATACGGTCGACCCGCGCATCCCGTTCGGCCTTCGCCATGCCCTTGACTTCCAGGCCATATCCGACATTCCGGCGCACGGTCATATGCGGAAACAGCGCATAGTTCTGGAATATCATCGATGTCGGGCGCTTCTGCGGCCGGACATCGTTCATGCGCTCGCCCTTGATCATCATGTCGCCGGAGGAAATGCTCTCGAAGCCGGCGATCATGCGAAGCGTCGTCGTCTTGCCGCAACCCGACGGGCCGAGGAAGGCGATGAATTCGCCCTTCTTGATCGAGAGATTGAAGTCGATGACGGCTGGCGTGCCATTGTCATAGACTTTGCCGACATTGATGAGTTCCAAATCATACATCACGAGAGATCTCCGGGCGTGGACGAGAAGGCGGACATCGCCTCCTCGCAGAGCTGAGAATGGATGGCGGACGCCACCGCATCACGCATTGAGGAATTCATCCCACTTCTGAACGAGATGGTCGTATTCGTCCGGCCACTGGTGCCAGTAGGCGACGTTCTTGGCGCGCTCGGCCAGCGAGCCGCCATCGCGCAGGTCGCCTTCCTTGATGCCACGCTCGGCGGCGCCGACCCAGGGCTTGCCCTCGTACCAGAAGGCATATTTGTCCGGCGCCATGACCTTCTCGATATTGGTCGATGGCGAATAGTAGCCCTGCTCGGAAACCGTGATGCCGGGCTCGCCCGAGAGCCAGTAATCGGCATAGGCGATCACGGCTTCCTTGTTCGGCGTGCCTGCGATCATCGACGGGCCGATCGCCCAGCCACGATAGCCTTCCTTCGGAACGGCATATTTGCACGCCTTGCCCTGGGCCTTGACCGCCATGACAGCCGGCTGCCAGGCGTCGCAGACGACCATTTCGCCAGATGCCATCAGGTTGACCAGTTCGCCGAAATCGCCCCAGAGGGCACGGAACTGCCCGTCCTTCTTCTTGGACACGAGGAATTTCGCCGCCTCGTCGATTTCGGCCGTGCTCGGATTGCCGGGATTCTTGACACTCAGAAGGCCGAGCGTGTTCATGGCCATGATGGCCTGGCCAAAGGCGATCAGCGGATCGGTGTTGAGGCCGGACTTGCCCTTCCACTTCGGATCGAAGATCGCCGACCAGGTGTTGGCTTCTTCAGCCGAGAGAACGTCCGGATTGTAGCCGATAGAGTCATAGTTATAGACGGCGGGCACCATGTTGAGCGTGGTCTTCGCATCATCGGCCCAGATCTGGCCGACGATCTGCTGCTTCGGCCCCCACTTGTCGGAAGGCGTGGTGAAGGTATCGCGGATATTGGCCCAGTTCTTCAAGGAGGCTGCCGGCACCGGCTCGACATTGTTGGTCATGACGATCGACGGCAGGCGCTCGCCGATGATCTCCCAGCAATCGTAATCCTTGGAGCCGGAAAGGATCTTGGTCTGCGCATCCGGGAAGGTCGCAGCCGTGCCGGAGGTCTGCCCGACGCCGCTCACCTTGCGGAAATCGTCGAGGATACGCTCCTGAACCGTCACCGAAAGGCCGATGGTGCGCAGCTGCTCCTTGGCAAGGTTGGCAGCCTGTGCGTAGGCCGCCCGCGACGACAGGAAGGGCGTGCCGCCCCCGATCGCGAGCGCCATGACGCCGGCGGAATGCTTCAATAGAGAGCGTCTGTTCATTTCCATTTTGGACATTTTGTTCTCCAGTGCTGATTGCTGTTCCCTGAACCCTTTGCGGGCCTATTTCATTGCCATATCGCCTGTTGCCCGGCTGTTGCCGGACCGGGGGCGATCAGTACCGCCCCACGAGGAGGCCACCATCCACGACCAGAACCTGGCCGGTCATGTATCTCGCGCCGTTCGAGGCGAGGAATGCGATCACGTCGGCGATATCTTGCGGTTCGCCGAGCCGGCCCATCGGAATGAACTCCGCCGCCTTTTCCGCGCCGGCGGGGCCGAGCGAATTCTCTTCCGAAAGAAGCTGTGCCGTGCGGATGTAGCCGGGAGCGATACCGTTGACCCTGATGCCGTCCTTTGCCAGTTCCACGGCAAGCCCGCGCACCAGCCCGACGACGCCGGATTTCGCCGCCGAATAATGGACATGCTCGTCCCAGCCATAGGCCACGCCCATGATCGAAGAGAGGGCGACGATGCTCCCCGATCTGCGGGCGCGCATACCGGGTACGGCAGCACGCACCAGCTTGAAGATGCCCTTCAGATCGACATCCATGGTCAGGTCCCACTTGTCGTCGGTGAGTTTTTCGAGGGGGGTGCGATGCGCGATGCCGGCATTGGCGACGATAATGTCGATCTTGCCGAAGCGCGCCTCGACATGGGCCACCAATTGGTTCGCCGCTTCCGTCGAGCGCACGTCGTAAAGATGAAACTCGGCCGAGCCACCGGCGGCGAGAATATCGCGAACCGTCTGTTCGCCTTCCTTCTCGAGGATGTCGGTGACGACGACATGGTCGCCGAGCGCGGCAAACGCCTTGGCTGCCGCTTGGCCGATGCCGATGCCCGCGCCCGTGACGATGACAACCCGCTTCTCTAAACTATCCATCTGCTTTTCTCCTTCAGAGCATCACGTCGCCGGAATTCGGCCCGAGCGTCTGGCCGACGAAGAGGCTTGCTGCCGGCGACGCCAGGAACGCTACGGTCGCGGCCACCTCTTCTGGCTCGCCGAAGCGGCCGAGCGGCAATTCGCGCTTCTTGCGTTCGCGCCACTCTTCGGAAAGGCCGAGCACCAGCGGCGTGTTGATCGGTCCGGGAGCCACGGCATTGACGCGGACCCCGCGGCTGGAAACCTCGCGGGCCAGCGCCTTGGTCATCCCGATGATCGCAGCCTTGGCGCCGGAGTAATGAACCAGCTCGATGCCGCCGATCTGCCCGAGCTGCGAGGCGACATTGACGATGACGCCCTCGCCACGCGCCAGCATCGACGGCAGAACGGCCTTGGTCATCAGGAAGGTGCCGCGCACATGCACCGCAAACATCCGGTCGAAATCCGCAAGTTCGAGGTTTTCGAATGCCGCCTGATGCGCGATGCCGGCATTGTTGACGAGAAGGGCGACGTCGCCGCCGTGCGAGGTCTTGGCGGCGGCATGAATAGCCGCCACGTCCTCGGGTCGGGCGACGTCGCCGGCGATCGCGGTCGCCGCACCGCCCGCCCTTTGGATCTCCGAGGCGACAGCCTCGGCACGCTCGCCTGAGAGGTCATTGACCAGAACCGCATAGCCGTCAGCGCCGAGGCGCAGCGCAATGGCGCGGCCGATACCGGAGCCAGCACCTGTAACGATCGCGGAACCCCACTGCACCATCACGCGTCCTCCTGGATGCGGACGCGCTTGGCGCGTCGGACCGACAGGCCCATCAGGATCGCGTAGGTGCCGAGCAGCGCGAAGGAAAACAGCGTGGTCAGGACGCCGAAGGCAAAGACGTTCGGATGCACCTCGACAGAAAAGGTGCCGTAGATGGCGAGCGGCAGCGTCAGCTCGCGGCCGGAGGCGAACAGGGTGCGCGAAAACTCGTCATAGGAGAGCGTAAAGGCAAACAGCATGGCCGAGAGCACGCCCGGGAAGATGAGCGGGAACGTGACTTTGCGGAAGGTGCGCGCCGGCGTGACGCCGAGCGACCAGGATGCTTCCTCCATGCTCGGATCGAACCGGTTGAAGATCGCGAGCATCACCAGGAAGGCGAAGGGGAAGGTATAGACGACATGTAGCACGAAAGCCGTGCTCCACCAGTGACGATCGATGCCGAAAGCATTGGCGACGAGAGCCATGCCGAGGCCAACGAGCACGCCCGGCACCATCATGCCAAGAACGATCAGATAGAAGGCCACGCCCGAGCCGCGGAACTTGCGACGAAAAGCCTGGGCGGACATGACGCCGAGCACGGTCGAAACGATCATCGTCATCAGCGCCAGTAAAAGCGAGCGGATCAGCGCCTGGTCGATCGGCAAGGGCGCGATGCGCGATGGCGGCGTCAGACCGAAGAGATGCCGGTACCAATAGGTCGACCATTCGATGATCGGGAATTGCGGACCGCCCTCCGGACCGGTCTGAAACGACAGGATCGCCAGAACCACGAGAGGTCCGTAGAGGAAGATCAGAAAGAGGGTCGTATAGACGCCCAGGCCGAGCTTGATGCCGCCAGCATTCATGATCAAAGCTCCTTTCTGAGGTCGACGACCTTGAGCAGGGCTGCGACAACCGCACCCATGATGATTGTCAGGACGACGCCGGCGACGGCGGCAAAGGCCCATTTCAGCGAGCCGACCTGGGTGACGATAATATTGCCAAGCAGATTGACCTTGCGGCCGGAGAGGGCGGCAGACGTTGCGAATTCGCCAAGAACCATGACGGAAACGAAGATCGCGCCGACCACCACGCCCGGCATGGAAAGAGGCAGAATGATCGTACGGAAGATGCGCCAGAAGCTCGCGCCGAGATCCTGGGCCGCCTCGATCACCGAGCCATCGATGCGACCCATCATGAACGCGATCGGCCCCACCATGAAGACGCAGTAGATCTGCGTCATGCCGATGATGACGGACAGTTCCGAAAACAACAGCACCTCGATCGGCTGCCGAATGACGCCCAGATTCATCAGGATCATGTTGATCGCGCCCTCGGTGCCGAGCATCGGCCGCCAGGCAAGCACGCGGATAAGGAAGGAGGTCCAGAATGGGATGACGCAGAGCACGAGAAGCACCGTCTGCAGCGTCTTGTTCTTGATGAGGAGGCCGACGAAGAGCGCCGCCGGATAGCCGACGACGAGCGTCGATACCAGCACCAGCAGCCAGATGCGGATGGTTGTCCAGAGCGCCCCGAGATAGGTGGCGCTTGTCAGGAAGGTGATCCAGCTCTGCAAGGTCAGCGTCGGCTCGATCTTGAAGGTCGTCTGCGTCCAGAAGGAAACATAGACCATCATCAGGATGGGCAGGACGAGGAAAGCGACCATCCAGATCATGCCCGGGGCCAGGAGCCAGAGCGTCTTGTTCGATTTCCGGCGCACGGTTGGGCTTTCCTGCGCGGCTTCCTCGCTTGTCGCGACCATGGTCATATCTCGCTCTCCTTGGAGGGTCCGGAAGGTTTCGAAGGGCTCACATCAACCGAAGACAAGGGCGTCCTCCTTCTTCCAGACGAGCGCATAGCGGTCCTTCTCGACAAAGACCGGCGGACGGGCGTGGCTCAGATGGGATTCGACTTCGAAGACGTGGCCGCCATCGAGCGCAAAGAAGGAATTGACCGCCGCGCCTGAATATTCGCTGGCGATGAAATCGGCCTCGATACCTACCTCGTCATCCGAGAGTGTTGCGCCGCGAAGACGGATCGAAACGCGATCGTAGCGGATCGCGTATGCCGGCTGCGGCGCCTTCCTGCGCGATCCATTCAAAGGAAAGCGGCCGGCCGGTCCGACGAAAGCATCCTCGACGACATCGCCGGCAAAGAGGTTGTAGCAGTTGAGGAAGCGGGCGACCGCTGCGGTCGCTGGACGATTGTAGACGACATCGGAAGCGGCGGCCTGGGCGATGCGGCCGCGATCAAGCACAAGCACCAGATCCCCCATCGCCAGGGCTTCGCTCTCGCTGCCTGTCACATGGAGGAAGGTCACACCGCAGCGCTCGCGGATGGTCTTGAGCTCGTTGCGCATGCGGCCGCGCAGATTGGCATCGAGCGCGCCCAGCGGCTCGTCCAGCAGCACCATCTTCGGCTCCGTCACCAGCGTACGTGCCAGGGCGACGCGCTGGCGCTGGCCGCCGGAAATCTGCGTGACCGCACGATCGTCAAACCCCTTGAGGCCGACAAGCGACAGCATGTCCTGAACCCGGTTCGCCAGAACGCGCGGATCGGTCACAGGATCGACCTTGCGGTTGCGCAAGCCGAAAGCGACGTTTTCGGCGACGGAAAGATGCGGAAACAGAGCGAAGTTCTGAAAGACGAAGCCGATGCCGCGGTCATGTGGCTCCACGCCATCAAGCCGCTTACCGTGAAAGAGGATCGAGCCGGCATCCGGCTCCTCGAAGCCGGCGATGACGCGCAGCAGCGTCGTCTTACCGGAGCCGCTCGGGCCGAGCAGCGAGATGTAGGCGTTGTCGGGCAAAGAAAAATCCACCCTGTCCAGTGCGGCTGACGCGCCATAGGACTTGGTGACTTGGCTGAGTTGAAGAACGGTCGACACCGATTTCCCACCAGTTTCCAGGCAAGGACCATCCTTTAGGCAAAGCATCGCCATCGCCGGGATCGCATCGATCCGGACACCAGACGCTGGTCTGCACTCGCGCATGATCACATGCGCGTCAAAGAGATGTTCCTTGGCGTTTCAAAGAGTTCCACCTGCGGCGCTTCTGACGAGCGTCTTGATGTTGAGAGCATTACATAAATGATTTTTGTATTCAATAGACTTTTTTCTAAAAGCCAGATCTTAAAATTGATAAATTGCGTCCGAAGAAAAGTGAAAGACATAAAGGCTGCAACCATTGCGTAAATTCGACAGAAAAACGCCTACGGCAAGTACCGATCGCGGCACTTACGCTCAATAGTCATTCAGCAAAAAGCACGTCTCGCGACCACGAGCACTGACTGATGTCGCAACGCGTCAATCAAAATCGCGATTTAAAAACATATTTTGTATTCAATATTCATTTATTTTTGCGCTATGTTAGCGCAACAAAACGCGTAAGAGTGAGGCATCAGAACGACGTGAGTCCATTGCATCAGATGACCGAAGACCGTGCGCGCCCCAATGCGCAAAAGCGCTACGAGATCGCCGAGGATGTTCTGCGCAGCAACATCGAAGACCATACGCTGCCACAAGGCGTGGTGCTGCTCGAAGGTCCGATCGCCGATATCCTGCAGATCTCGCGCGCGCCCGTGCAGCGGGCACTGCAGACGCTGGAAAGCGAAGGCCTGGTGCATCGCTTCGACGGGCGCGGCTATCTCGTCGGCCCCGCCGGTCGGGGCATCGAGCCGAACCGCACCGATATCAAGACGCTTGGCCTGACCATCCCGCGCCATGCCGACGAGGCCTTGCAGAGCCGCTCCTCCTGGGAGCGCATCTACAATACCGTCGAGGCTGATGTCGCCGGCTGTGTTGTCTTCGGCCAGTATCGCATCATCGAGATCGAGCTTGCCGACCACTTCAACGTCAGCCGTACCGTCGTGCGTGACGTGCTGACCCGTCTGCGCGAACGCGGTCTCGTGCGCAAGAACCAGTCGTCCCACTGGATCGCCGGCCCGCTGACGGCGCAGATGATCAAGGATCATTACGGTCTGCGCGGCATGCTGGAACCGCAGGCCCTGATCGCCGGCGCCGGTCGGGTCGACCGGGAACGGCTGAACGACCTGTTTCTGCGCCTTAGCGATCTCGAGCGGCGCGAGGCGGCTGATCATCTGGCAGCGCAGGAAACCATCCATGCGGACTTCATCGATATCTGCATCCTCGCGACGCCGAATGAGCGGCTGAAGGAATCCATCCGCAACAACCTGCTGCCTGTCACGGCAACGGAACGATTGCTGCGGCGGCTTGGCCTGCCCGGCGACCCCGCCATCATCACGGAGCTGCGCCTGATCGTGGAACTGCTGCTGCGGGGCGCGGTGAAGGCGGCGGCGGCGATGATGGAGAGCCATCTCGAGGCTTCCGTTAACCGGACGATCGCACAAATGAAGATCGTCGCTATCATCCCCGGCCCCGGCGTGACGGCCGCCTATCTGACCCGCGTTCTCGAGTGAGGCACGGTCGATCCCGGCCGTGTTCCATCTGTTCGGGAAGTGTCGGATCATGAAAGCGGCCATGCGTTTGACCCTCTAAGCCAGAGCCGCACGAAGGCGCGCAAGCAACGCCTGCCGATCCGCCCGCGCCGCCAGCGCCTGATCCATGGTAACTTCTACGAACTGCGTCGGCGTATGTGGCTGCAATTGCCCGATCAGATCCATATCGGCGGAGATCACCGTTCCCAGCATGAAATAGCCGCCGCCGGAAACGGCGTCGCGGTGCAGGATGATCGGCTCCGTTCCGCCCGGCACCTGGATCGAACCATAGGGGTAGCAGCTGTCGACGATATTGGAGGGGTCGGAGCCCGCGCCGAATGGCTGCTTGCGTTCGACGAATTCGAGCTTGCGGCCGCCGCGGAAGCGATAGCCCATGCGATCGGCCTCCGGCGCCACCTTCCACTGATCGGCAAAGAAGTTGCTCTTTGTCTCTTCCGTCAGTCGATCCCAATACAGCCCTGGCAAGACCCTGAGCTCTGCCGGCGTGCCGGGTTTGCGGCGCAACTCTTCCGAAACGGACCGGCCCGCACTTGCCATCGAGCCGGGACCGACGGGAAGCTCGTCTCCGGCGGCGATGGCCCTGCCGTTCAGGCCACCGAGGGTGCCGATCGCATAAGTCGATCGGCTGCCCAAAGCTTCGGGGACGTCGATGCCACCCGATACTGCAATGCAGATCCGCGCGCCGGATTTCAGAAAGTCGAAGCTTACGATCTGCCCTGCCTTGATCTCGAGCGCGGTCCATCCCGGCTGCAGCTCGCCATCGATTCTGACCGGCATGTCGGCACCCGTGACCGCAATCAGCGCATCGTCCAGAAATTCGAGCTTGGGACCCATGAACACGGCCTCGAGCCCGGCAGCGCCCTCATCATTGCCGACCAGAAGATTTGCCGCCCGCATGGCGTAACGATCCATGGCGCCGCCGACGGGAATGCCGAGATGAAAGTAGCCGGGCCGTCCGAGATCCTGAATGGTGGTGGAAAGGCCGTGATGAAGAACCTTAATGGCCATATAGCGTGCCCTCCAGCTTGGCGTTGTATCCGTCGATATCTGCCTGGTACTGCCGAAGGTCGAAACGAACCTCGCGGATCGGTGGAGCGAAGTGCCCCTTGTCAACGTCCTCAACCGCCTGGTCGTAGCCGTCGCGATCAATCGGCCGGAACTTCACGATGTCGCCGGGGCGAAAGAACACCATGAAATCGCGCAGGTAGCTCGTCGATTGCGTGGGGTCGAAGATCGGCATCGGCGTGATGCCGAACATCTGATAGCCGCCTGCTCCGCGCACTGAATAGATGCAGCCGAAGCAGCCGCCATGTCCCACAGTCAGCCGCGGCGTATCCGTTCGCGGGCGCAGATATTTCGGCACTTCGATCTGCCGCTGCCGCTCCACCATCTGATACATAAACGGCAGACCGGCAACGAAGCCGACCATGGAGACGAACCACGGGGATCCGGCATGCGCCGAGATGAAATCCTTCACCGCGTCATAGCCGTTGATCCTGGCGGCGTAGTCGAGATCGGTGCCTGTCGGCTCCTGATGCCGCTCGCGGAAGCGCATCAGGGTCTCATGCGTCCAGGGGTCATTGTAGAAGACCGGGATTTCGACGATGCGGGTCGTGATCACGGGCTCTGCCTTCTCGGCCGCCCCCTCGATCGCCCTGACCTCTCGCAGGAGATCATCCGGCTTGATGAGGTCCGGATCGAACTTGATCTGAAAAGACGCATTGGCAGGGCAGATTTCGGTGATGCCCTTGATGGCGCTCTCGCGCACCCCCTTGGCCATCGACAGGCTCTTGAAGAAAGCTTCGAGCGACATCTCGTCGCTGCATTCGACAAAGAGATGCTCGTCACCTCCGAACGTAAAACGAGCTGGCATCAGGCAACCTCCGCGGCTATGCCGTTAACCGCAGCAAAATCGGTCTCCAGCCAGGATTCGAGAAAACGCGTGTGGAATGCGCCCTTGCGCACCGATGGGTCGCGGGCGAGCGCCAGGTGCAGAGGAATCGTCGTCGGCAAGCCTTCGATCGTCAGATTGGAAAGAGCGCTCGCCAGCCTGTCGAGGCAGGTATTCCGATCCTCGGCCCAGACGATCAGCTTGCCGAGAAGGGAATCATAGAAGGGCGGCACGGTATAGCCGGCATAAAGCATCGTATCGAAACGGATACCCTCGCCTTCCGGAATGGACAATCTTGTCACAGTGCCCGGCGCCGGCAGAAAGCCCTTGGCTGGGTCTTCGGCATTGATCCGGCACTCGATGGCGTGGCCGCGAACCCGAATATCGGACTGCGACAGCGACAAGGGCGCCCCACCCGCCACCTTGAACATCTCCTGCACCAGATCGATGCCGGTAATCATCTCCGTCACCGGATGCTCGACCTGGATGCGCGTGTTCACCTCGATGAAGTAGAACTGCCTGCTATCCTCTTCGTAGAGATATTCGACCGTCCCCGCGCCGCGATAGCCGACCTCCGCCGCAAGGGCCACGGCGCTGGCGCAAAGGCGCTGCCGCACGTCATCCGGCAGCAGGAAGGCCTGCGCTTCCTCCCACACCTTCTGACGTCGTCGCTGCAGCGAGCATTCGCGCTCGAAGCAATGCACGAAATTCCGTCCGTCACCAAAGATCTGCACCTCGACGTGGCGGGCGCGAGTGATGACCTTTTCCATGTAGAGGCCACCATCGCCGAAAGCGGCTGCCGCCTCCGCCGAAGCAAGCGGAAACTGCTCCCTGAGTTCGGCCAGAGACTGCACGATGCGAATGCCACGTCCGCCGCCACCGGCCGCCGCCTTGATCATCAGAGGAAAACCAGTCCGTTCGGCGATCGCCTCCGCGGCACCGATATCGGCAACGCGACCATCACTTCCCGGCACCGTCGGCACGCCGGCGCGGGCGGCAATCGCGCGCGCCGCCACCTTGTCGCCGAGCAGCCGGATGGCCTCGCCACTCGGTCCGATGAAGATCATGCCGGCCGCCTCGACGGCATCGGCAAAATCTCCGTTTTCTGACAGAAACCCATATCCGGGGTGAACGGCATCCACGCCGGCGGCGCGTGCCGCCGAAACGATGGCCTCGATGTTCAGATAGGATTTCTTCGGCGCCGGCGAACCGATATTGATCGCCTCGTCGGCCAGCTTCACCGCGAGCATATCGGCATCCGCCGCGCTATGGACCTGCACGGTGCGAATGCCGAGCGCCTTGGCGGCCTTTATGATCCTGACGGCGATCTCGCCGCGATTGGCAATCAGGACGGAACGGATGGTCATGGGTCCACCTCCGCGATGATCTGGCCGGCCATGACAGGCTCTTCATTGTCGACGAGGAAGGTGATGTTCTTGCCATCGAGCCCGGCCGGTATCTGCTGAAAGGTCTTCATGACCTCGATGAGGCCGATCGTATCGCCCGCGGCAACGGCGTCGCCGTCAGCCTTGAAGGGCGGCGTGTCCGGAGAGGAAGCCCTGTAGAAAGTTCCCGGAAGGGGTGATCTGATCTCAAGCTTGCTCATGGGACCTCCGCGCTGCGTCGCTGTTCAAAATCTGTGAAACGGGTGCAATTCTTATACCCTCGGCAATGAGGGCCTCGCGCATGTAGCGCACGATATCGAGCGCACCCAAAGTATCGGAATGAAAACAGATGGAATCGAACGCGATCGGAATATCCGCGCCGTTGACGGTGCGGACAATACCTTCCGTGCAGGCTCTCACGACCTTGCGGGCGATCGCCTTGGGATCGGGACGACCGGCATCCCTGGTAAAGACGATCCAGCCGGTATCGCCATAATCGCGGTCAGCATAGAATTCGCGGACGACGGGTTGGCCGGCCTCTTCGGCCGCAAGGCAGGTGGCGGAACCATCCATGCAGAAGACGAACATGTTCGGCGCTGCGGTGCGCATGTATTGTATGAAGATCTGCGACAGATCCGGGTTTGCCGCCAGTTCCATGTAGAGGGCGCCATGCGGCTTCACGTGCTGTACCGGCACGCCGTAGCGCCTGGCGAATTCCCGCAGCGCGCCGACCTGGTAGACCAGATCGTTGACCAGCTCCCGACTGGTGCCGTTGATCTTGCGCCGCCCGAAACCCTGGAGATCGTTATAGCCGGGATGGGCACCGACACCGACGCCATGAGCGGCCGCCATCCGCACGGTCTCGTCCATGAGATTGGGATCGCCGGCGTGAAAGCCGGTGGCGATATTGGCCGAGCTGATAAGCGAGATAAGTTCCTCGTCATGCGCGTCGCCGATCCGCCAACGGCCGAAAGCCTCCCCCATGTCGCAATTGATATCGACCGCTTCCTTCAAATGCCTTCCCTCGCACTTTCGTCCCGCTCAGGACCGATACGAAAACGCTAGAGACAAAGATGGCCTTTGAAAAATACAATTTTCAAAGTTTTATTATCTGATAAACTGATACAGGCGCTCAAAATTGCACCAGAAAATATTCAATAATATCAGTATTATATAAAAATTGCGCAAGGATTTATCGAAGTCAGCTCGTTTTTGATCCATGAAATCTGATTAATCGCGGCTGTTTTCAGATAAATAGATGGGAGAATTCTCGTGAGCCTGAGCCTAAGGCAACTCCGCTATTTCGTTGCAACAGCGGAGTACGGGCAGATCTCACATGCTGCAGTGAACCTGTCGATCTCGCAGTCGGCCGTCACCGCGGCAATAAAGGATCTAGAACTGACGGTCGGCGTGTCACTGTTCAATCGCACGCCGCAGGGCATGGAGCTGACCACGGCCGGCCGGCAATTCCTGTCGCATGCCTATGAGATCCTGGCAAAGGTCGATGAAGCGACTCATCTCAATCTGGTCAGCAGCGATATCGAGGGAGAGCTCGTCGTTGCCGCCACCTATACCGTCATCGGCTATTTCCTGCCGCTGCATATCGAGCGCATCCGCCGCCTCTATCCGAAACTGAAAATCCAGCTTTACGAGGTCAATCGCGAGTCGATCGAAGAAGGGCTCCTGACCAATCGCTATGATATTTCGGTGCTGCTGACATCGAACATTCTCAATCCGATGCTGACGACCGAAACGCTTCTGAGCTCGGTGAGGCGCCTCTGGCTTCCGGCCGGCCACGACCTGCAGCGGCGCGACGGCATAGGCCTGCGTGAAATCGCCGAAGAGCCCTACATTATGCTGACGGTGGATGAAGCAGCCCATTCTTCGCTGCGATACTGGAGCCGAAGCCCCTATCAGCCGAAAGTTCTGTTACGGACCAGTTCGATCGAAGCAGTGCGATCGATGGTGGCCAACGGCCTCGGCGTCGCCATTTTGTCAGACATGGTGCATCGCCCTTGGTCACTCGAGGGGCGGCGCATCGAGACCGTGAACATTCAGGATCCGGTTCCGCCCATGGATGTGGGGCTGGCCTGGCGCGCCAATGTTGAATTCAGTCAGCCCATGCTCGCCTTCAGGCGTTATTTCCAGCAGGCCTACAGCCTGCCGGGTACGAACTCCTGATCCGATTGGTCGGCAACCCGGCTTTCTCGCTCGACTACATGGGATCTCAAGGAAGCCATTACTGCACCAGCACAGGCTGCGTGCACCTTGCATCGGTAACGCTCACGTCGGCTTGTCCGATACCGAGACCGAGCAGGCCGAGCAGGCCGTACAGAACCTGATCGAGTGGTGCCGTCACGACCGATAGCGTATCGGCAACGGCCGAAAGCACTCCCGACGGCGTTCCAATGGTCAAGATGAGCAATTGGATGGTGATGGTCGCGTTTTTCAGGAGCGACGAGACCGTGGAGGTCAGGACGGTACTCGTTGAAACCGTCTTGATCGTACCTGCCGAAATCTCCGAAGGCTGAAAGTTCAATCGTGTCGGGCTCATGTTGGCGATATCGACCTGCGCACTCGCGATCACCTTGAGAAGGAGGGAATCGATGATCGCAGCCGGCGTCACCCGCGGTTCGGAGCCGAAGTTTACGAAGGCAGACGTGTTGACGTCGCCCAGATCTACCTCGGCAACACCGGGCACGGCGTCTATACCGACGACCGCGTTCGGCATGGAGCCGCCGACACAGGTAATCGAGGCAAGCTTGGCTTCCGCGGGAGCAAGCTCGATATAGAGCGGCACCCTGAGCTTCAGCCCGGCGATCAGGGACAGACCGGTAACGGCGACTTCGAGCGCAGCACGGACCTGTGGCGTGCGAACAATCGTGCCCGGCGCGCCCACGGCAAGGGCCGGCGTCTGCTGAGACATTTCTCCGATCGCCAGCGTCAGCTTTGCTGTCGCAACGCCTGGCAAAGCGGCCCCAAGATCAAGCGCGATCTGCTTTTGCTGGTTGGCAGCCATTGCCGTCATCGAGATTAGATCCAGCACATTCATATTGGCCGTCAGATTGGGGGAAGTGCCGACGATATTGCTCCCCAAAGGACCGAGGTTCACGATATCCTGCAGCTTGACGGTCAGTTTCGTCGTGCCGAGCGTCTTGCCAAGATTGTTGATGAGGGTGACGACGCCGCTCGAAAGATTGGTCGATTTGCCGAGCGCACCGAGAATCTTGTCATAGGTGACATCGGTCGCGAGAAGCTGGTCATAGCTTACCCCTGTAAGCTTGAGATCCGTCGCCAGGAGATTGAGAAAACTCAGAAGATTGACATTCGCGCTTATGAGCGACTGATAGTCCGCGACCTTTAGGGAGATCTGCGTTCCCAGCAACGTGCCAAGGAGCTGGTTCAGGATACCGCCGTTGAGGCTGGCAAGCCGCGATCCGACCGAGAAGGCGGCCAGACGCTCGCTGGATGCGGTGCCCGTCGCGCTGAGCGTCGGCGGCGTAGCAAAGGCGGAAGCGAAAGGCATCACCGCCTTTTGGGTCAATGTCACCTTGACGGAGTCATACGGTGAGGTTCCTGTAGAGGAGAAGCGGTTTGCAAGCGGGATCGACGCGTCCGCCGTGTAGGTGCCGAGCACCAGATTGCCCACGGTCTCATATTGACCGGAGTTGGCGGTAGCTGTGTTGACGAGCCCCTTGCTCGTCATATAGCTGCTGCCGGAGGCAACCGCCGCCGTGGTGCCATTGCTCTGGAGATTGTTCAAAAGCGCAGTCTGCGCATTTGCGATATCGGAGGCAGCCGATATCGCGCCGATGTCGCTCAGTTGCTGGAGGCGCCGTTGCTGTAGCGTCATCATGCCATAATCGATGCCGAGGCCAAGGCAATAAAGGATCAGAGGCGAGACAAGCGCAGTCGTGACGGCAACGTTCCCTCGCCTGTCTCGCAGAGAGGCGAGCCGACCGAGAAGCCACTCCATCAGAGACCTCCGAGACGAATGGTCGAATAGCGGCGGATGGTTTGATCCGGCATCGCGAATGTATAGAGGTTCCAGATCGGAAGATTCGACGCGTCATAGGCGGCGCTGACGGTGAACTGATTGACATTGGTCGGGTCGGTAGCGACGGTTATCGTCAACTTGCTCTTGTCGATGAAAGCGTCGTTGATCGTCGAGCTGGTGACGAAGCTCTGAACCAGCTGGCTTCGTTCGTCCGCCGACAACCCTGCAATCGCCGTGCGGGCGGCATCGGCCGTCAATTGCTGCAGCGAATGAGCGGCAGTAAGATAGATGGCAAAGGCGACCAGCGTGAGAAGCAGAAGGAAAAAAAGCGGCGCGATGAGAGCGAATTCGACGGCTGCGGCGCCCTCTTTCTCCCTGTTGAAATGAGAAACACGATACATGGTCCTGTCTCCTTCAATCGACCTTCATCTGCGCGATGACGGTCGAGGAGACCTTAGGCTTTGGACGTTAATTTTATATTTCTAAATAAGATATTTTCTAATATTATTTATATCTTAAAGATATCGAATACTTGACGAAATCACCGTTCCACTAGGGAATATCTGTCATGGCAAAATCCCGAGCATGAGAAGCTTGCCACATCGAATATTGGCACCGCGACCTTCTATTTGCAGTCGATCGAAATCTTTCCTTTCCAACCGCTGCTTCTTGCCCGCGCCGCGTATTCGACAGCGCCGGTCTGCTCGATGCCCAGATCAACAACGGACATCTACTTTTTCTTCGGCACCAGATCCCAGCCGCCCTGGATGTTTCTCACGAAACGGCGGTTCCCTTTGTAGTAGGTGACGGCGCCCGTTCGATCTACCTTGATAGACGTCGGCAGCGATTGCGTCGCCGCCTTCAGCCGCTCGACCATGTCAAGCGCCTCCTGCCTCTTACCAGCGCGGATCAGCGCCATCAGTTTCGACTCTTGTTTCATCCTCTATACTCCCGTTGATGGAGGTCTAAGGGCGGGCAGAACTTGCGACTCGTCAGTCCAATTTGCATATGGATCACCCCACTCGGCGTTGCATGAGCAGCGAACGCAGTGCGACGGCCACCACGCAAACGCTTGATACAAGGAAGATTGCGCCCGACATCGCATAGATCGTCGGCGAGGCGCCGGAATTCATTTTGCCGAACAGCACTACCGGCAACGTGTTTTGGCGACCGGCCAGATAAAAGGCGCGCGTAAACTCGTTGAGGGACAGCAGGAACGAAAAGATGAAGGCGCTGATGAGGCCCGGCCGGATCAATGGCAGGGTAATATCCCAGAACTGCCGGAAGCGGCCGGCACCGAGATCGTCCGCCGCCATCAGATAGGTTCGCTTGACCGCGGCAAAGCTCGTCAGGATGACGACGAAGGCGAAGGGCATCGCCCATAGCAGATGGCCGGCAATAACGGTCAAGGCCGATGCCTTAACGCCAGCGCGACTGATCACCGTCGAAAGCGCCAGCCCCTGGATGACTCCAGGTATGAACATCGGCAACAGCACGGTCAGAAACCACAGGCTGCGCCCGCGGTGAAGCTCGCGATGGGCCAGCGCCGCGCCGAGCGACAGCAGCGTCGCGATGACAGCCGTTGCAAGCGCAATGATGATTGATTGCCCGAGCGCGGCGACAAGCGCGCTTTCCGAGCCGAGTGCGAGGTACCATTTCAGGGTAATGTCGGAGAAGTGCGGCAACCCCGGCTGCAGCGCCGGATTGAACGAGACACCAAGCAGATAAAGCGGTGGCGCATAGATCACGATGAGGCCGAAGATGGTCAGAGCCCAGATGACGATGCGCGGGGTCGTTCCTTCCCTGACTGTCATTGGCCGCGCTCCTCGAATAGCGAAGAAAGGCCGAACAGGGCATTGCCGATCAGCACCAGCCCAAAGACGATGACGAGCATCAGCGTCGAGATTGCAAAGGCGAGCGGAAAATTGGCGACACGCATGACGTCGTTGATCATCACCGAGACGATCGATGCGCCAGCGCCTCCAAGCATCTGCACCTCGGTCGAGGAGCCGGCAACCATGACGAAGACGAAGAGGAAACCGGCAAAGACGCCGGAGTAGGTCAGCGGCAGCAACACGGTGCGGACCATCGTCCAGAACCCGGCGCCAAGATCGCGCGATGCCGCCAGCGCGATCGGGTCGACGCGGCGCATGGAGAGCAGGACAGGGAAGGTTGCGAACGGCAGGTAGGAGGCGACAAGCCCGACGATGACGGCAAAATCGCTGAACAGCAACCAGTCGAGCGGCGCATCCGTGATGCCGGCTTGCTGAAGAAGCATGTTGATGACGCCAGTGCGGCCAAGCAGCAGCCGCCAGGAGAAGGAGCGAATGAGATAGGACGTGAAAAACGGGATCGTAAGAAGGGCCGCGAGCACGACGGACAGAGTGCGACCAGCCAGAAAATACATTGCATAGGCAGTGGGATAGGCGATGACGAGGCATATAGCGGATGTCAGGAACGCCTTGCCAAGCGTGGATAGAAACACGCTCCAGCGCCCGGCTTCCAGAATGGCGCCATAGGCGGCGAGGCTGAATTCCGGCTTGATCCAGTAGGTGGCAGAGTCCCAGGCACAAAAGCTCCAGACCACGACAAGAACGAGCGGCGCAAGGCCAAGCGCGAGGATCGCCGCAAGCGGAGCGGTCAGCAATAGAACTGATGTCTTCATAATCTAATCCTCCTTCTCTCGGCGTTGATCCCATCGGCTCGGGGCCGGCCTGTCGTTCGACAGATGCACCAGCCCCGGTCCATTGTGTTAAATCAGGCGTTGCGCAGCTTCTGCCACCACTCTTCGTAGAGTTGGAAATTGTCCGGGCGGCAATTCTGCCAGTAGACCTTTCCGGAGAACTTGGCCTTCACATGGTCGGCAAGCTTGGCTACATCGTCAGGCTTGTATTCGTCCGGATGGGCCTTGGCGTAGGCGAGGTTGTTGTCGGTCGGCACGAGATAGCCGCGCGCCTTGCCGAGTTCGCAACCATAAAGGCCGGCCAGCAGTGCATCGACGAATTTGTGGGCGACGTCAGCCTTGCCGCGCTCCGTGGCACCCTTGAGCAGCACCGTGTTGTTGCCCCAGCCTTCGTAGCCTTCGACGGGAGCCGCATATTCGACCTGCAGACCGCGCTTGCGGCCTTCATAGACGATCGGCTCCCAGCCGGTCATGGCGTCAACTTCTTCATTCGCCACCAGTTGGACGCCCTGTTCCCAGCCATTCCAGAAGGTGCGGAACTGGCCGTCCTTCTTGTGCTTGATCAGGAACTCCATGACGAGGCCGAGTTCGGATTCCGTCAGATTGCCCGGCTCCTTGATCGGCTTGTTCTCCGCTTCCTTGAGATAGATGGCGGTAAAGATGGCGCTGTTGATCCACGCATCTTCCATCGCAACCCTGCCCTTGAGCTTGGGATCGAAGATGACGCCGTAGCTGTCGACCTTGCCGAGCTTGTCGGGGCGATAGATGATGGAGTCGGCGTTGACGACGGTGGGAATGCCGTACTGCTTGCCCTCATAGGTCAAGGTCGGGATATCCTTGGCCCATTGCCAGATGCCGGCGAAATTCGAGATCTTTGAAACGTCCCAGGGCGCAATCAGGCCCTGCTTGGCGAGTTCACGCTCGGCGCCGCCCTGAAAGCCGCCGACATCGAAGAGATCATTGGCATTGCCGGCGGCAAGGCGCGCGACCACCGGACCGACATCGTTGCCGTTATCGGTGAATTCGGGCGAAACACCACTCTGGCGGGTAAATTCCTGCCATTTGTCGCCGATATCGAGCGTCGCAGTGCCCCAGAACGCAACCGTTGCGTCATCAGCCATGGCACGCGTTGCAGAAAGCCCACCGACGGAGAGTGCGGCCGCACCCGCCCCCATCAGCTTGAGCATGTCACGGCGCTGCATATTGCTCCTCAAGGCGGAGGAGACGAGATTATTGCTCTTGTTCATCGTGTCATTCCCTTCCCTCATTTTTCGCTTGTTTCAGCTATTCGGGTTCTACTCATCGCCTCCAGCCAGAGCCGGTATTCCGGAACGATCGATCAGGAGCGCAGCGCCTGGCTTCAGACAGACGCGCACGCTTTCGCCCGGCGAGGGCGGAGTTGCGTCCGCGCTAGTCGTTAACACCACGCGCTGGCTGTCGGCGAAAGCGAGCGTAACGTCATGGCTGAGTCCGCGATAGATGCTTTCGACAACCTTAAGTTCAATTATTTCAGCAACCTCTTCGGCAGCTGGGGCCAGCTCAATGCGGTCTGGGCGGATTGCGACCAGCGCATCGGACGGCGGCGCGGCTCCGGAGAAGCTCGCACTGATGCGCTGTCCAGCAATCGTAACGACAGCCTTGTTGCCTGAAATCACAATGCTTTCGGGCGTCAGGAGCGTGTCGATGCCGACGAAACGGGCAACGAAGGCATTGGCCGGCGCCTCGAAGAAGCGCGACGGCACATCGGTCTGTTCGATCCGCCCCTTGTGCATGACCGCCATGCGATCCGAAAGGCTGAGTGCCTCGTCCTGATTGTGAGTGACGAGAATGAAGGTCGCTCCAGTCCGTTTGTGAAGCCGCCCGAACTCGTCACGCATCTGCTGACGCAGCCGCTCATCAAGCCCGGTCAAAGGTTCGTCAAGCAGAAGGATGCCCGGTTCCATGACGAGCGCGCGCGCAAGCGCCACGCGTTGCCGCTGACCGCCTGAGAGAAGATTGACGTCGCGATCAGCAAAGCCCGAAAGTTCGACGAGGTCCAGTGCACCATCGACCTTGGTCTTAAGGGCGGCACCGGACAGTCCGCGCAACTTCAGGCCGTAGCCGATATTCTGAGCGACATTCATATGCGGAAAGAGCCCGAGCGACTGGAAAACGGTATTCACCGGCCGGCGATTGGCCGGAACATTAGCCATGTCCTTTCCATCAAAAAGCACACGGCCCGAGGTGGGTTTGTCGAAACCGCCGATCAGCTTCAGCAGAGAACTCTTGCCGCAACCGGACGAGCCGAGCAGCGTAAAGAACTCCCCTGCCCTGATGTCGAGCGTCACATCATCGACGGCGTGCGTCGGCCCGTAATTTCTGACGATATGGTCGAGACCGATCGCTATCGCCATACTAGACGCGTCCCCCATCACATTCGCGGATGAGCAACAAGCCCTCCTCGCTCACTTCCAGCTCCTGTCCGGCAAGAACCAGCGATGTCGCCGTCGCCTCCTCGATGACGAGGGGGCCAGCAATCTTCTCGGAAGACGGCAGCCGCGTGCGCTCGTAGACGGGGCAAGACTCCCAACCGATCGTCCCACCAAAATAGACCTCGCGATGCCCTTTGAAGGCCGTCTCCAGCGAACGGCCGGCGCCATCGAGTTTCGGAATGGCGATGACCGTGCCGTGAAGCACGGCCTCCAGATGGATCATCGTGATCTCAACCGGCGAACTGGGCAGGTGGAAGGTATAAGCGCGCTCATGAGCGGCATGGAAACGTTCCGCAAAGCTTCCGGCGTCGTCGTCCATTTCGAAGAGGGCAAAGACGCCGTGCTCCTGTCCGCGATATCGGGCTTCGACGCGGCAGACATAGCGAATCTCGGCAGCATCGCCTTTGGAGAAATATTTGACCGCCTCACGCTTCAATTCATCGAAACGGCGCTTCAGATTGCTGACGGCTTCCGGACCGAGAGGAGAGAACCACGTGCTGCGGAAATCGGCCCGCGGCTCTGCCGCGAGCATTCCCCAGGCCGAAAATATGCCGGGATGCGGCGGCACGATCGTCATCTTCACACCGAGATCGCGCCCAAGGCGCGCAGCAAGAGCGGGTCCTGCTCCCCCTGAAATGACGAAAGCGGCATCGCGTGGATCGTGCCCGCGCTGGACGGTTACCAGCTTCAGCGCATTGATCATTGAGGCATGGGCGATCTCGACGATGGCGAGCGCCGCATCCTCGACCGACAACCCCATCGGCTTGGCAACCGTCGCGATTGCCGTGGCCGCCTTGGACTTGTCGAGCTGCATCTGGCCGCCGGCAAAGCTTGCCGGATCGAAGATGCCGAGTGTCAGCAGTGCATCGGAAAGGGTAGGCTTCTCACCACCACGACCATAGCAGGCAGGCCCCGGCGTGGAACCAGCGCTTTCCGGACCGACGCAGAGCGCGCCGCGCTCGTCGATACGGGCAATCGACCCACCACCGGCGCCGATTTCCACGATATCGACCACCGGCACCTGCACCGGATAGCCGGGGGCGATACGCGTATGTTCGAGCTTGTACTCGCTGTCGAGCGTTGGGCGGCTGTCGTGGATCAACGAGCATTTGGCCGTCGTGCCGCCGACATCGAGCGACAGCACTTCGGATTCGCCAAGCACGGTGCCGATGCGCGCGGCACCCGCCACGCCACCGGCCGGTCCGGATTCGACCAGCGTCAGCGGGCTCATCTGCGCCTGATCAAAGGTGGAGATTCCGCCGTTCGACTGCATGGCATAGTAGGGGCAGGTGAGATCGCGCTCGGTCAGCGCGCTTTCAAGCCGCGCGAAGTAGCGCTTGATGATCGGCTGCACATAGGCATTGAGCACCGCCGTGTTGGAGCGCTCATATTCCCGCCATTGACGGGAGACCTCGTGGCTGGCGCAGACCGTGACATCCGGCAGCGCCTCGGCGATCGCCTTGGCGCAGGCGATTTCATGTTCGGGATTGGCGTAACTGTGGAGGAAGATGACGGCGACCGCCTCGACCTTGCGGGAGCGGCATTCGCGGATGATCGGTTCGAGATCGCCAAGCTCGATAGGCGTCAGCACCCGACCCTTGGCGTCCAAACGTTCGCGCACCTCGAAGCGCAGGCTGCGCGGCACGAAAGCTTCCGGGCTCTTGAACTGGAGATTGTAGAGATCGGGGCGATTGCCGCGACCGATTTCCAACACGTCGCGAAAGCCGAAGGTGGTCACCAGCGCCGTCTTGACGCCCTTGCGCTCGGTGATCGCATTGATGACAGTCGTTCCGCCATGGGCGAAGAAAATCACATCGCGGGTCGAAAGCCCGTCCTTCTTTTCGGCAAGTTCGATCGCCGTTAGCACGCCTTCGGATTGGTCGTGGACGGTCGTCAGGCTCTTGGCGGTAAAGATCTCGCCCGTGCGCTCATCATAACCGACGAGGTCGGTAAAGGTACCGCCTACATCCGTCGCCAGTCTGATCATGACGCCATATCCTCTTCATATCCATACAGGCTGCGCGCCACCTCGCTGGTGATGTAGCCATCTTCAACATCGCGACGGACCTGTTCCGGCTCGCGAGCACGCGGATCGCCCCAGCCGCCACCGCCGCCGGTGATGATCCGCACGAGATCGCCACGGTTCAGACCTATATGCGGCTCGCGGCCAAAATTAAGAACTTTTCCGCCGTTCTCTTCCACCTGCAGAAGATTGATACTGCCGGATTTACCGCCTTCGATCCCCCAGGGAGGCGTGTCCGTTCGTCCGAAGCTGCAATAGGCCGAAGCACCGTCTCCAAGGATTTCATAATCGCGAATGACGCCGAACCCTCCGCGACGGCGACCAGCACCCGATCCCCCCTCGACGTTGAGCGCATAGCGGCGCACGCGCAAAGGAAAGCGCGCTTCGATAACCTCGACGGAATAGTTATAGGTATCGCCATCGGTAAGTGCGATCAGCGCATTGGCGCCATCGCCGTCCCTGCTCGCGCCCCAGCCGCCATGTTGCGGCTCGATGTGGATGAATGGCTGTCCAGCCTCATCCTTGCCGGCGACATAGACGACGCAGAGGCTCGTATAGGAACCGGCGGAAAAGCGCTCAGGCATAAGCTTGGCAAGCGCCTTCCAGACGAGTTCGGAAGCATGCACCGAACCCTCATAATACCAGCCTGTCGGCGACGGCTTCTCGGCAGTGAAAACCGACCCCTTTGGCGCGATGACGGAGAGCGGCCGGAACCAGCCCTCATTGGACGGCGCCTGCGGCGCGACCAGCGCCTTGAAGATGGTGCGCACCGCCGACTGCAGCGCACCCGCCGCGCAGTTGATCGGGCCTGCAACAGCCGGCGGGCAACCGGTGAAATCTGCCGTCAGGCGATCTCCAGCGATCGTGACAATTACCTTGACCGAGATGGGATCGGTGGTGACGCCATCCCCGTCGATAATATCTTGCGCCTCGTAGGTTCCGTCGGGCAGTGCGGCGATGGCGGCGCGGGCCTGCTTCTCGCTGACCGACAAGAGGTGATCGAATGCGGCCTCGACGACATCGGTGCCGTATTTGCGCGCGAGTTCGCCCATGCGGCGAGCAGCAACGCGCACGGTCGCAACCTGCGCCGTGAGGTCGCCGATCGCGACTTCGGGCAGACGGACGTTCTCGCGGATGATGCGCAAGACCTCGCCCGAAAAACGATCGCTGCGGACCACTTTGACGCCCGGCAACCTCAACCCTTCCTGGAAGACGGAGGTGGCGTTGGGAGCAAGCGAGCCCGGAACCGAGCCACCGACATCGAGATAGTGGGCGACATTGATGGCATAGGCCAGTATCCGGCCATCGAAGAAGATCGGCTTGACGATGGCAAAATCGCAGGCATGCGTGCCGCCGGAATAGGGGTCGTTGGTGAGCAGGATGTCACCATCTTCCAAGTCGTCGCCGTAGAGTGCGATCAATGACTTGACCTGGGTGCCGAAAGTGCCGGTGAACAGGGTGATGCCGTTCATCTGCGCCACGAGCTCACCTTCACGGGTGAGGAGACCACAGGCGAAATCAAGCACCTCATAGATCACAGGGCTCATCGAGGTCCTGGCCATGACTACGCCCATCTCATCGACGGTGGCTGCCAGCTTACCCTCGATAATCTCCTGCGTCACCGGATCGACGACGATCACGAATCTACCCCTCGTTATTATATTCGCACGAGTGCAGATTAGGTGTTTTTTCGTCCATCGATAGCCTTCCCGATGGGTGGGCGGCAATACCAAAACCCACCCGAACGGGTGGGTTAGCGATCAAGCATGCCCTTTTGGCGTGCTGCCGTCACCGCCGCAGTCCGCGTCGAGACGTTGAGCTTCGCAAAGATATTGCGCAGGTGAAACTTGATCGTATTGTCGGACAGGGCCAGCATCCGGCCGATTTCCTTGTTGGAAAGCCCCGAACTCAGCAATTCCAGCACCATGCGCTCTCGGCCGGTAAAGGCGTAGCCGCCCTCATCGATGGCGGGCTCTTGCGCCGTCTCCTCACTCATGAGCAGCGACTGAAGACGCTTTCGAGGAACGTTTGCAACCGTTGAATGATTGGCGAGTGCACGAAGCTCCCCGAGCCCCGCGGAGTGGTCGAGATGAAGCAGCGCCCGGTAGTCGTCGAGAGGCATCGTCAAGACGAGATCGGAAAGGCTGGCGGCGGCGAGATCCGCGCGGCCTTCCGCCAGAAGAATTCCTATTTCGATGAGAGCAAGCTCGATCGCGCGCGGAACATGCGGACGTTGCGCCTGACGCATCCTGAACTGATCAAAGACCTCGCGCGCCTTGGCCTTCTCGCCAAGGGCCAGGTATGCACGTGTCCAGAAGATCGCCGGCGTGGCTCCGCGCAGATGGATGGCCAGGGTATTGGCGCGATCTGAAACGATTGCCTGCATGCCGAAGCCATTGGCCTCGGCATGGCGGATTGCCTGATCGAGATCGCCCGATGCCATGAGCAACATGGCACGCTCGCCATCGATCAGACGTGTGAGCCGATCGAAACCGCGCCGCCGCGCCACGGCACGAATGCGATCCATCGCCGCATGGGCGGCAAGCAAATCCTCGCGCATCCGCAGGACCCGTTGCTCGGCCATGAAACCAGCAGCCAGAAGATCGAACCAGGTATCGTGAAGCTCAAGATGAGGCAGCGCCCATCCGAGCATCTCCGCCGCTGTCTCCGCGTCGCCGCGCATCGACAGAACCTCGGCCTTCAACACCTGGCCGACGGCATCGAGATCGCTACCCGGACCGATATTCGTCTGCGCTTCGCAGATCAGCTCGTCATAGGCCGAGAGTGCGCTCGCACAATCGCCGGAGAGAAAGAAGGCCTGGCCGATATGGGTGTAGAGGTGCATGGCGCCGAAATCGGCTCCACCGTCGCGAAAGGCGCGAATGGCCAGATGCCCGTAATGCAGTGCCCGATCAAGCTCGCTGCGGATCAGGAAATTGTAGGAGAGCATGTTGAGCGCCAGCGCCCGATGGATGAGCTCCATTCCATCCGGCTGCCGCAAATCGTCTTCAAGCGCAGAAAGATCGGCCGCCGTCGCCCAGTGATCCGTATAAAGCGCCAGCAGAATGCGCACGACACGCAGGTCCTTTGCCAAGGTCGGGTCTGCAACTGCGGCCCGCTCGGCGATGACAAGATAGTGATTGGCCGCAGCCAGATGCGCCGCCTTGGCGTTGAAGATCGAGAGCCCAAGTGTTGAAAGCGGAAAGCGGACGAGATCGATTTCCGAGGCACGTCCGCTCAAGGCCTGAAAGAGCGTTGCGCCGCCGCGGGTGGTGGCATAGACGCGTCGCCAGCCGCCGGCGGTCTCGACGATACGTGCGGCAAGATTGGCATCGCCTGCCGAAAGCGCGTGATGCACGGCCCGATCTATGTCGCCATGGGCTTCAAACCAGTGGGCCGCGCGATTGAGCGCAAGATTGGCATCGATCCCCCTGCGACTGGCGGTCTTCTTGAGGAACTCGTTGAAGACCGGATGAAACCGCATCCAGTTGCCGGGGCCTGCAAGCAATGTGACCGGAAGGGCGTAGTCAGCCAGCCTTTCACTAAGATCCGCCTGCTCTCTGCTTTCCAGCACGGCTTCGAGCAACGAATGATTGAAGGCTGGAAGGGCGGCCGTGCCGATGAGAAACTGGCGTATGTCTTCAGGCAGATGTTCGAACACCTGCTCCGACAGGTAGGAGCCCATGTCGGCACCGCCGCCGTCGAAAGAGGCCAGAATGCTGTCGCTCTCCTCCGATTCCGATACGAGCAAACTCACCATCTGCAGCGCAACCGCCCAGCCTTCGGTCCGGCGATTGAAAGAACCGACCTGCTCCTCCGTCAGATGAGTGCCCTTACCGGCGAAAAGCTCCCCTGCTTCGGCATCGGTAAAGCCAAGCTCGGCAACGCCGAACTGCTTGAACTCACCACGCAACCGCAGTGCCGAGAGCGGAAAGCGCGGCGGGCTGCGGCTGACCAGCACCAGCTTGACGTGTTCGAGCGAGAGATCCGCGAGGATCTTCGCCATCAGCGCCTCGGTCGCATCCGTCTGGGCGAAATGATAGTCGTCGAGAAAGACGACGAGCGGTCCTTCGATCTTGCGCAGCCGCGTCGCCAGCACGGAAAGCAGTGCTGCCGCAGGCAGATTGCCGGCGTCGGCACCATCTTCGTGAAGCAGCGTCTGCAGGGCATCGATCAGTGCAAGCAGGAAGGCTTCCTGGTTGGTGTGTTCAGCATCGAGCGACACCCAGCAGAGCTTGACGCCATCCTCCTTCAACAGCTCGTACCATTGGACGGCAAGGGAGGTCTTGCCGTAACCGGCAGGTGCGACAATGGTCGTCAAACGGCGCAGCCCGGCCCGCCGGAGCTGCCGCAACAGGTCGCTACGTCTGATTGTTTGCTGCCCACTAGACGGGGGAGCAAATCGATTCTGTCCACTCATGGGGCGGGATGATGATGTCTTGGCAGGCAGTTTGCAACCCACGCGAAAACGTTTGCAAAGCCGGTTTTTCCCCATCTTTCGCAAGGCGACACCTTACAGGCCATGGTTGATGGCTCACAAAATTGCACCGGCATGGCTGAAGCTTTCTGAAATCAGGCTCGCCCAGTCGAACAGGTGACGTCAGCGGCCCATGAATGCGCTCGAACGGACAAAATTTTGCCGTTTCCGGCTATAAACGGTCCGTTAGGGATTTGTTGACCATAATTGGACGGTATAGCGATGCCGCAGACGCGGCGCCTCTGATTTCTGTGTCTATTAGCAAGGGCGAAAGTCGTATCCGTGCATCACGTGATCTTTTCCATTCCGACGACAGTTTTTGCCACGACTTTCTCGTTCGTCGCTTGCCGCGTGGCGCTGATCGCGATGCTGATACTTGGCGCCTTTGCCGGCTCGGCTGCGGCCGAGGATCGTGCGCTCAAGCTCTTTTTCACGCACACGGGGGAAAGGGCGACCATCACCTTCAAGCGCGGCGGCAAGTATGACCCGCGGGGCCTTGCCCAGATCAACCGTTTCCTGCGTGACTGGCGCAAGAACGAGCCGACCAGGATCGATCCGGAGCTGCTCGATCTTGTTTGGGAGGTCTATCGCCGCAGTGGTGCGGGAGAATCCATTCACGTCGTCTCGGCCTACCGCTCTCCGTCAACCAACAACATGCTGAGAGGCCGGTCCCGCAGCTCCGGCGTGGCGAAGCACAGCCAGCACACGCTCGGCAAGGCGATGGATTTTTACATTCCCGGCGTGAAGCTTGCCAGCCTGCGCGCGATCGCCATGCAGATGCAGATCGGTGGTGTGGGCTTCTATCCCAATTCCGGCTCGCCCTTCGTGCATCTCGATGTCGGCAGGGTTCGCGCCTGGCCGCGAATGTCACGCCAGGAGCTTGCACGGCTTTTCCCGAATGGCCAGACACTCCATGTGCCGGCGGATGGCAGACCGCTACCAGGTTATGATGTGGCGATCGCGCAATCCAAAAAGCGGCCATCTCAAATGAGCAGCAGGATCGCAGCTGTCTCGGACGATGATGACGACGCCGGATCATCGCTACCGTCTCGCAACGAGACGCCCGACCGCAGCCTTCTCACCAGCATGCTGCCGACGCCCAGGAGCCGAGCCATCAACGGACTAGAGCTTCAGCTCGGCAAGCGGGTGGAGGAAGAAAACAAGAGCCAGCCCTTTGCCGATCTTGCGGCCTATGCCGTTCCGCTGCCGGCCTGGCGTCCAACCAGCAGCATCGTCGTCATCCCGACGGCCGCGCCTGAAAGACCCATTCCGCCTGCCGTCCTTGCAAGCCTGGTCGTGGGCCGCAACGACGCCGGAAAGCTTGTGGTTTCGGACAACGCAAAGAATACGGCCGACAGCGCCATGGCGAAGATGCAGCCAATGGCACAGCTGCCGAGCTCCGCCGCGCAGGAAGTATCCGGCGGCGTCGGGGCCATGTCGACCGGCGCCATCGTCGCCTGGGCTCTGCAGCCGCCGGGCATGGCGGTCAGCATGACGCTCCCGAGCCTCGTCAGTGCGCCCATTCCGATGCACGACGACATGGCGGAGGCCCAGGCCGGTGCCGCAGCCTATGACGGCGACGACTTCGACGTCGAACGGTTCGGTTTCGAAGGCTGAGGTAGCCTGATACTGCGTTGTTTGCGAAGGGTCAGATCGATTGATCCGGTGATCTCTCCGCCTGCGCCAACAGCGAAAGCTGGGCGAGACCACCAAGGGCAAAGCGAACCAACCGCTCCGCCAGCTCCGCATCCGTCGTCACGTCCCGCCCGAGCGCCGGAATGATCTCGGAGACGCGTTTCTCGGCAACCAGCAGCATGAAACACGGCGCCATCGTCGAAAGTGCCGCCTGAGCGACGAATGGGTGATCCGACGCCACGCCGATGATCTGTGCGATGACGCCGAACAGCAAAGCCTTTTTAGGTTCAATTTCCTCGCGGCGAAGCTTGTCGATATGCGGCGTTGGCGCGATCAGTTCGCGGACAATCACCTTCGCCGGCCATGAATGCTCATTGCCCGTTCGCACGACCTTGACCAGCAGCCCGATAAACCCCCGCAGCTTCTCTTTCGGCTCGATGTCTGCGGCAACCGTTCGGGCAAGCACATCGTAACTCATCAGGCGGTGATGCGCCTCAGCAAGAACATCTTCGTACAGCGCCTCTATGCCGCCGAAGTGATAGTTCACCGCCGCCGCGTTCGTCCCTGCACGCAAGGCGATTTCCTTTGCAGTCGCGCGATCGAAGCCGAACTCGGCAAAGACGGCGCCGCCTGCTTCGAGCAAGCTCGTCCGCGTGGCCGCACCGTCCTGCCGATCCCGAGATCGCGCCGTTCGTCTATTGCCCTTGGCCATTGGTTCTGCCTTCCATTAATTCAAATATTAATTTGAAATTTGAATTTTACAAGTGTTATAATCACCCGCTGATCGGTCTCAGTCATCGTTCGTTTCCCCAAGGCCGGCATTTCTTTGGAGTTCAAACTAAGCATGCAGCGCGTCATCGTCATCCTGGTTCTCCTGATCGCCGTCGCGGGCGGTGCCTGGTGGTATTTTCATCGGGACAGCGGCTCGAACGAACTCGTTCTCTATGGAAATATCGATTTCAGACAGCTCAGCCTCGCCTTCAACGGCAGCGAACGTGTGGCCGAAGTCCTTGTCGAAGAGGGCGCACAAGTCAAGAAAGGCCAGATCGTTGCCAAGCTGGATACAAGCCGGTTGATGCCGCAGGTCGCCCAAGCCGAGGCGCAGGCCGCGAGCCAACGCGCCAATCTCGACCGCCTCAAGAACGGCAGTCGCCCGGAGGAGATTGCGCAATCCCGCGCCAATCTCGAATCCGCCAAGGCGGAAGCAGTGAACGCGCGCGCCCAGCTCGAGCGTCAGACCGCCCTTGCTCCCAAAGCCGCCGTCAGCCAGCAGGCTCTGGACGAAGCGCGCTCGGCGTCCGCCGTTGCCGACGCCAAAGTGGTCGCGAACCAGAAGGCGCTGGATCTGCTCGTCGTCGGCTCCCGCATCGAGGACATTCAGGAGGCGGAAGCGCAGCTGCATGCGGCAGAAGCCAATGTCGCGCTCCTGCACCAGCAGCTTGCCGATGCCGAGCTGAAGGCGCCTGTCGACGCGATCGTGCAGTCAAGACTGATCGAACCCGGCGAAATGGCCTCCCCCACACGTGCAGCCTTTTCGCTTGCGACCATCAGCCCGAAATGGGTGCGCGCCTATGTCTCGGAAACCCAGCTTGGAATGCTCCGCCCCGGCATGAAGGCGAATGTCACCATGGATTCGCTGCCCGGGCGCACAATCCAGGGATGGATCGGCTTCATTTCCTCCGTTGCAGAGTTCACGCCGAAGTCTGTGCAGACGGAAGAACTGCGCACCAGCCTCGTCTATGAAGTCAGAATCTTCGTGGACGATCCCGACAACGTGCTGCGACTGGGCATGCCGGCAACCGTCAGGCCGCTTCCGGGCGAGCAGGCCAATGTTGCCACTACCGAACAGCAATAGAACGAGGATGCCATGAGCTCCGGCGATCTCTCGGTCATAGCAAGGAATGTTCGCAAGACGTTTCGGCGGGATACCGGCGAAACGGTGGAGGCGCTTGCCGATGTCTCGCTCGACGTCCGCAAGGGGGCGTTGACGGCGCTCGTCGGTCCGGACGGCGCCGGCAAGACGACACTGCTGCGCCTGGCATGCGGCCTCATCGCGCCGGATGTCGGCAGCCTGGAGGTGATCGGCATCGACATCGCCAAAGAGCCGCAACATGTCCAGGACCGGATCGGCTATATGCCCCAAAAATTCGGCCTCTATGAAGATTTGAGCGTTCAGGAGAACCTCGATCTCTACGCCGATCTGCATGGCGTGACGCAGTTGCAGCGCGACGAAACCTATCCCCGGCTTTTCGAGATGACGCAGCTCGGCCGATTCAAGGAACGTCCAGCGGGCAAATTGTCGGGGGGCATGAAGCAGAAGCTCGGCCTCGCCTGCACGCTGGTGCGGGCACCGGAACTGCTGCTGCTCGATGAGCCCACGGTTGGCGTCGACCCGCTGTCGCGGCGCGAGCTCTGGGAAATCGTCTTCAAGCTCGTCAAGGAAGATGGGCTTTCGGTGATCATGGCGACCTCGTACCTTGATGAGGCCGAACGCTGCGAACATGCCGTGCTTATGCATGCGGGCAAGATCCTCGACCAGGGGCCACCATCCAAGATTACGGCAAAGGCCGATGGTTGCTGCTTCATGGTCCGGGGCATGAACGATATGCCGGCAAGGTCGCTGCAGGCGCGTCTCTTTGCTCTTCCCGGCATTGTCGATGCCGTGCCGGAGGCCGGCCGCGTGCGGATCGTACGCAAGCCGGACCAGAAGGACGAGCCACTGGAGCTGGGCGGCACGAGGCTTGAGACAGAAAGCGTAGCACCGCGCTTTGAAGATGCTTTCATGATGCTGTTCGATGCTGTTGCCGGAGATATCGAGCGCAAAGGCCATGACGGCGCTTCGTCGAGCAATCGCAATGGCGATGAAACGGTCGTGCAGGTTCGCGACCTCGTCCGCAAGTTCGGGGATTTCACCGCCGTCGATCATGTCAGCTTCAGCGTCCGCAAGGGTGAGGTCTATGGTCTGCTTGGCCCGAACGGTGCGGGAAAGAGCACGACCTTCCGAATGCTCTGCGGCCTGCTTCCAGCAAGCGGCGGCACGTTGATGGTCGCTGGCTCCGACCTGCTGAAGGCAGGCGCGAAGGCGCGGGAACGACTGGGCTATGTCGCACAGAAATTTTCGCTCTATGGCCAGCTCAGCGTCGACGAGAATCTGGAATTCTTCGCAAGCGCCTACGGACTGCGCGGCAAACACCGAAAGGACAGGATCGCCACACTAAAGAGCCAGTTCGAGCTCGACCAGTTTTCAAGACTGCCGAGCGGCCAGCTTCCGGGCGGTTTCAAGCAGCGGCTGGCATTGGCCGCCGCTCTCCTGCACGAGCCGGACATTCTCTTCCTCGACGAAGCCACGAGCGGTGCCGACCCGCTGGCGCGACGGCAATTCTGGGGGCGGATTACCGCTCTCTCGGAGCAGGGTGTCACCATCATCGTTACGACGCATTTCATGGAAGAGGCCGAATATTGCGACCGGATCATCATCCTCGATGCCGGCAAGAACCTGGCCGAGGGAACGCCGGTCGAAATCCGCGCCCACGCCGGCGCCCATGGCGAAGCGGCTGCGACGATGGAGGAGGCCTTCATCACCATCGTCGAGAAAGAGCGGCACAGACAAATGGAGAAGGCGGCATGACCCAGTCCATCGACAGACCAGCCCAGGGATTTCGCGCAGCCCTGCGCCGCATCCGTGCGCTCATCCGCAAGGAAACCTGGCAGCTCCTGCGCGACCCGAGCAGCATCGCGATCGGCATCGTCATGCCGGTGGCGCTGCTGATCCTGTTTGGATACGGCATCAATCTCGACGTCAAGAACGTTCCCGTTGCGATCGTCATGGAAGAGAATTCGGCCGAAGCGCGCAGCGTGGCCGCAGCCTTCGAGCTCTCCAGTTACTTCTCGCCGAAGCCGGTCAAGACGATGGCCGAGGCAGAAAAGATGCTCCTCTCATCCGAGGCAAGGGCCATCCTGCGCATACCCTCGGATTTCGCGCGCAAGGTCGCCCAGGGAAACGGCGAGGTTCAGGTGGTCGTCAACGGCAGCGATGCCAATACGGCGCGCATATCGCTGAGCTATGCCGAAGCGGCAGTCGGCGTCTGGGCCGCCAAGGAAGCGTCGCGAAAGAGGACGGTCGGCAGCGGCAGCGTCACGATCGAATCCCGGCTGTGGTTCAACGAAGCCAATGATAGCAGCTACTTCCTTGTCCCCGGCCTCGTCGTCCTCGTCATGACGCTGATCGGCGCGCTTCTGACCGCCCTCGTCATGGCCCGAGAATGGGAACGCGGCACCTTCGAGGCGCTGTTCGTAACGCCGGTGCGCTCGACCGAGATCCTGCTCGGCAAGACCGTTCCCTATTTTCTTCTCGGACTTGCTGGCCTTGCACTGTGCGTCGTCGGCAGCCGGCTGCTCTTCGGCGTGCCGCTGCGCGGATCGCTGCTGATCCTCACCGTCGTCTCCATGCTCTATCTTCTGGTGGCGCTGGGCCTTGGCCTTGCCATATCCTCGATCACGAAGAGCCAGTTCATCGCAAGCCAGGTGACCGTTCTCGTGACCTTCCTGCCGGCCATGATGCTCTCGGGCTTCATGTTCGATCCGCGGAGCATGCCAGTGGCCGTGCAGATCATCACCTACATCTTCCCCGGCCGGTATTTCGTCACCCTGCTGCAAACCTTGTTTCTCGCCGGCAATATCTGGAGCGTCATTCTGCCGAATGCGGCAGTGCTTGCCGGCATGGCCACGGCCCTTTTGGCGCTTGCCGTGCGAATGACCCGAAAGAGGATCGCATAGCCATGTTGATCGCCTCACTTTTGCGCATCGCAACGCTGATCCGCAAGGAACTCCTCGTCATCCTGAAGGACCCGAGAAGCCGGGCAAGTCTCGTCGTTCCGCCCATCCTCCAGTGCCTGATCTTCGGCTACGCCGCCACCTATGACCTCAACACAGTCCCCTACGCGCTCGTCGACCAGGACAGGACGACGACGTCGCGTAACCTTGTCGCCAAGCTCGAGGGATCGGGCATATTCGAAAGGGTGGCAACGCTGACGCAGACGGGCCAGGCGGTAAAACTCCTCGATACCAAGCAGGCGGTGCTGATCATCGTCAT
The DNA here is from genome assembly GCF_900094555.1 of Martinezella hainanensis. GTDB lineage: Bacteria > Pseudomonadota > Alphaproteobacteria > Rhizobiales > Rhizobiaceae > Rhizobium > Rhizobium hainanense. Next base: position 232,389 of record NZ_FMAC01000003.1, on the reverse strand, counting down.
CGAGCACGATTTCGAAAGGCAGCTGGAATCCGGAACCTCCGGCACAATACAGGTCATCGGCGATGGCAGAAACTCCAATACCAGCGGTATCGCGCAGGGCTATGCCAATACGATCGTCAGCGATTTCACCGCGGACTGGCTTGCTCAGAAGGGCGGCGCCGGCAATGCCGTGCAGGTCGCGACCCGCGCCTGGTACAATCCGCAGCTGGAAACGCGATGGAGCATGGTCCCCTCGCTGATCGGCACGATCACCATGCTGATGACGATGATGCTGACGGCCATGTCCGTCGCCCGCGAACGCGAGGAAGGAACCTTCGATCAGCTGCTCGTCGCACCCTTCACGCCGACCGAGATCATGATCGGCAAGGCGGTGCCCTCGATGATCGTCGGCATCACCCAGGCATCGACGATCCTGCTGGTGGCCTTGTTCTGGTTCCGCATCCCGTTTGCCGGCTCGTTCCTGACGCTCTATCTCGGGCTGAGCCTCTTCCTTGCCGCGGCGATCGGCTTCGGACTGTTCCTGTCGTCGATCGCCGCCAACATGCAGCAGGCGATGATCCTCTGCTTCGTCTTCCTGATGCCGTTCATGCTGCTCTCCGGGCTGATGTCGCCGACCGACAACATGCCCGAGGTCCTGCAATATGCGACAATGATCAATCCGCTGAAATACGCAATCAGCATCACCCGCGGCGTCTACCTCGAAGGTGCGGGCCTTGATACACTGCTTCCCGACATGCTGGCGCTCGTCGCCATCGCCGCCGCGACCATGCCAGTCGCCGCCTGGATGTTCCGTCACCGGTTGAACTAGTCGTATTCATTAGCCCACCCCGATCGGAACTTGTCCGACCGGGGTAAAGCATCTCAATCCGCGACCTCGAGCACGAGCTCGATTTCAACCGGCAGACCAAGTGGCAGGCTGGCGACGCCAAGGACCACGCGGCCCGACAACAATTCAGGACCGAAGATCTTGAGGAGCAATTCGGAGGCTCCATCGGCGACTTTCGGGTGATCACGGAAATCGCCTTGCGTTGCAATGTAGACGCCGAGCTTGGCAACCGCTGTGACCTTGTCGAGCGAACCGAGATATTCTTTGATCGCCGACAATGCGCTGAGAGTCGCAAGCTCGGCAGCCTTGTATCCATCCTCTACGGATAGTTCCGCACCAAGGCGGCCGACAAATTGCGGCTTGCGGTCGATGACCGGCAGCATGCCGCTCAGGAACAGGAGCTTTCCGATCCGTATCCCTTCCACATAGGCTCCAAATGGTGTCGGAGGTGGCGGAAGCAGGTAACCAAGATCCTTAAGCCGCTGTTCCGCGCCAGCAGCCGACGCTGCGACCGCGCTTACCATTTGCCCAGATGTGCGCCGCCGTCGACGTTCAGCACCTCCCCGGTTATGCGCCGAGCCTCGGTCAGGAAGAGGACGGCATCGGCGATTTCCTGGGCGGAGGAGATGCCTTCCATCGGTGATAAGGTCTTGAGGAAATCCTTGGGATTATCCTTGTGCAGCGGTGTATCGACCACGCCGGGCGCAACCGTATTCACACGGATGCCCTCTTTCGCGTATTCGAGGGCAATATTTTTCGACATCGCCTCAATCCCGCCCTTGGTGGCCATGGCGACGGAAGCATTGATGCCGGCGATCGGATGATCGACCAGGGGTGTCGTGATGCTGACGATGCTGCCGCTGGTCTTCTGCTTCAGCATCTGTCGTACAGCAAGCTGTGTCAGATGGATAAAGCCCTCCAGATTCGTGGCGGCAAGCTGGCGGTAATCCTCGGCCGTGTAGTCCACGAACGACTTGGTGAAGAAGATACCGGCATTGTTGACGAGCGCGTCGATCGTTCCGAAGCGGGCGAGCGCGGCGTCTACAACGCGCTCAGCCGTGGCTGGATCGGCAATATCGCCATCGACACGGACCAATCTTTCTGAGGCCTTGATCTCGTTCGTCTGGCTGACCCGGCGCGAGGTTGCGACCACATTGTAACCGCGGTCGAGGAAGGTATTGGCAATTGCCGCACCGATGCCCTGCGAGGCCCCGGTAATGAGCACCGTCTTTCCTGTTTGCATTGTCATTCTCCTTTGCACGAAGCGACCCCACCGCCGCGCGCCTGGCTTCGAAAGCCGGCGTGATCGAGAGAGGATGAGGTGGTTGGCTTGCTCTCGTGAGAGGAATATGCCCATTTGGGCTTTATGCGATTAGATGGAAATATATGGAATCAATTTTCCATTCATGCAAAAATCACGACATGACCGACCTGAACGACATTGCGATATTTGTGAAGGTGGCGCAGTTCGAAAGCTTCAGCCGCGCGGCTCACGCTCTCGGCATGCCCGTTTCCACCGTGAGCCGAAGGGTAACGGCGCTGGAAGAGCAACTGGGCGTCACGCTGCTGCAGCGCACGACGCGCAAATTGAATCTTACGGCACAAGGACGCGCCTATTTCAACCAGTGCAGCGAGCCGCTCAGTCATCTCCATGATGCCGAGCGAGTGCTCGTCGACACACAGAGAAAGCCGGAAGGGCTTCTCCGTATATCGGCTCCCGTGGTCCTGAGCCAGGAGCCGTTCTACGATTTCATATCCGATTTCCTGAAAACCTATCCGCTCATCCGGATCGATCTCTTCATCACCAATACGTTTCTCGACCTGATCGCCGAGAATGTCGATCTCGCCATCCGCTTCGGGGAACTGCGGGACTCGACCATCATCGCGCAACGCATCGGCAAGAGCGTCCGCTATGTGGTGGCGACACCGGACTATTTGCGCGGCCGGCCCATCCCCGCTAAACCCGAGGATCTCAGCGAGCACCAATGCATCTTGATGAACAGCCGCAACAACGAAGCCGAATGGCATCTGGTCAGCGGCCGCAAATCGGCGAAAGTCCAGGTTTCGGGGCCGATCTCGAGCCGCGACTTCCAGTCCGTGAGCGCATTCACCTACAAGGGGCACGGCATAGGCCTGCTATCTTCGAACTACTGCGATGAGCGCATCGAGCGCGGCGAACTCGTTCGCCTTCTGCCGGAGTGGACCTCGCCTGAAATCTTCCTGCACGCAGTCTACCAGACGCGGCGCTTCATTCCCCTGAAGCTGCAGGTTTTCCTCGATGCGCTGAAGGCCTGGAAATCGCCGCTCTGGATCCCGCTTCGGTAGAGGCCATGAGGAAGAAAGAAGCCGAGCCCTCGGGGATGCGCGGCATTGACCTCATCCGGCAGGATCGAACGTCTCGGACCGTTTCGACGACCAGTCCGTGATCTCCTCCTTGAGATCGAAATTGGCGCCGTCCACGAACTCAGCCCGCGATGTACTGTATGTTGCACCGGCCGTGAACCGAGGACTTCTGGACATGTGCGCGCACGCCGAATACCCGCTCGATCAGTTCCTGCGTCAGCACCTCTTCCGGCGGACCGGCCGCAACGACCGCGCCCTTCTGCAGCACCGCAAGGCTGTCGCAGAACATGGCCGCCAGATTGAGGTCGTGCAGCGCCACGATCGAGGTAACGTCAAGCTTGGAGACCAGACCGAGAATATCGAGCTGGTGCTGGATATCGAGGTGATTTGTGGGCTCGTCGAGCAGCAGCTCGCTCGGGGTCTGGGCAAGCGCTCTCGCGATATGGACGCGCTGCCGCTCGCCACCGGAAAGGGTTTGCCACAACTGCCCGGCACGGCCCTGCATGCCGACGCGGGCGAGCGCGTCCGCAACCGCCGCATCGTCGTGAGCGCTCCAGGATGAGAGAGGCCCCCGATGCGGCGTACGGCCAAGGCGCACGACATCCATCACGGTGACCTGCGTATCGGTCGTCGCCTGCTGTTCGACGAGTGCGATGCGGCGGGCGATATCCCCGCGCGAGATCGAGGCTATGTCGCTGCCACCGAGCCGGATGACACCGCTCTTGACCTTGCGCAGCCGGCAGATCAGCCGCAGCAGGCTGGATTTCCCCGAGCCGTTCGGCCCGAGAAGACCGAGAACCTTGCCCCTTTCCACCGACAGGCTGACGCCGTTGACGATCAGCGTGTTGCCGGCGGCAAAGGTCACCGTATCAACAGCAATGCTCATGCCGTCCTCCGGGCGCGATAGAGAATAATGGCGAAGGCCGGGGCACCGAACAGGGCCGTGACCACACCGATCGGCAGGATCTGCTGGGGGATGATGACTCGCGAAATGATATCAGCGCCAACCATGAAGATGGCGCCGGCCAGAGCCGCCGCCGGCAGCAGCCGATCGTGGCTTGGACCGACGACGAAACGGGCGGCATGCGGGATGACCAATCCGACGAAGCCGATCGAGCCGACAATGCTGACGACCGCTGCCGTCATGAAGGCCGTCACGCCAAGCAGCACGATTTGCGCACGTCTGACCGCGATGCCGAGCGAGGCGGCCGCATCCGTGCCGAAGATGAAGGCATCGAGCACGCGGACATGCGCCATGCAGACGATAAAGCCGATGATGGCGACCGGCCCGGAAAGATAGACATCCGGCCAGCGCACGCCGCTGAGGGAACCGAGCAGCCAGAACATGACGCCCCTCGCCTGCTCGGCATTGGCCGAGGTGGTGACGATATAGGAGGTGAGCGCGTTGAAAAGCTGGGATCCGGCGACACCGCACAGGATGATGCGCTCGCTCGTGCCGCCGACACCCGCGGCCAGGAGACCGACGAAAAGGAAGGCGACGACCGCACCGATGAAGGCTCCGCCGGAAAGCCCCAGAATGCCGTAGCCGAGCCCGAGGATCATGATGCAGACCGCGCCGGTCGAAGCCCCCGCCGAAATGCCAAGCACATAGGGCTCGGCAAGCGGATTACGCAGCAGCGCCTGCAGGATCACACCGCTGAGCGCCAGCGCAGCACCCGTGCTTGCGGCAACCAGCGCCCGGCTCAGCCGATAATCCCAGACGATGCCCTGATGGATACGGCTGAGCTCGAAACTCGTTCCGAACATCCGGTTCGAGACCGCCTTGGCGGTGGTCGACAGCGGGATGGAAATCTCGCCGATCGACACCGCAAGGCTGATCATGAATGCCAGGATCATGATGGCAGCCACGGCAAGCACCAAATGCGTCCACCATGACCGACGTTGCGCAACGAGGCTCATATCTTACTGCGCCAGACCGAAGGACTTGATGCCCTTGGCGAGGATTTCGATGCCATCGATGGTGCGGATAGTCGGGTTCATCGACTGCGCATCCATCATGACGAAATGCTTGTTCTTGACGGCGTCGAGCTGGCTGGTGACCGGGTCCTTCTCGAGGAAATCGACCTTGACCTTCGGATCGTCGGCCGCATAGCGGCGGCGGTCCATGGTGGCGATGACGATCACGGCCGGATTCGCCTGCGCGATGGTTTCCCATCCGACGAGCGGCCATTCTTCTTCGGTAGTCACGACGTTCCTGGCGCCGATTGTCTTCAGAATATAGGCCGGCGCGCTGTTCTTGCCGGCGATGAAGGCATCGCCGCTAACTTCCTTGCCGGAGAACCAGAAGACGATCGGCAGGTCCTTGGACTTTGCGCCTGAAATCGAGGCGACCGCGTCCGCTTCGCGCTTCTTCAGGTCCGCAATCAAGGCATCACCGCGATCCTTCGCGTCGAAGATCTCGGCGAGTTCGCCGATCTCCTTGTAGACCAGGTCCATCGTGAACAGTTCCTTGCGCACACCATCGCCGCCATCGGTATTGACCTTGGCGACGCAATCGGTCGGCGCGATGTAGGTGTTGATGCCCAGTTCTGAAAACTGTTCGCGCTTGCCGACGGAGCCCTGTGCACCGACATGCCACTCGAATTCGGCGGCGACGAGATCCGGTTCCTTGCCGACGACGGATTCGAAGCTCGGATCATTGTCGGCAAGCCGCGGAATCTTGGCATTGGCTTCGGCATATTGCGGCAACACCGGGCCGACCCAGACGGCCGTGCCGGCGATCTTGTCGGCCAGGCCAAGCGAGAGCAGGATCTCGGTCATGCCCTGGCCGATCGAAACGATCTTGACCGGCGCCTTCTGGAAGGTCACCTTCTGCCCGCAATTATTGATTGTCAGGGGATATTGGGTGGCGGCGAAGCCGGAGGCGGCAAACCCGGTCAGCCCAAGTGCAAATGTGATGGTCGTCAAAAAATGGCGCATGAAAGATCTCGGCAGGATGAGGAAACTGGGCGGTGTCAGCACGATTACGCTGAGGAAGACCGCCGCCGGTTGCGAGGATCCCAATCAAGGCCGATAGAGGTCGGATAGTATCGAAGGCTCAGGTCAATCATTCTCTGTCCCTTCCGGGCATCCCCGCCCGGCTGATTGGATCGTGATCGACGGCAGGTCTCCTGGCTTGCGGATCTCTGACGATCATCTGCCTTCCCGCAGGCTTGGCTGCAGTGGCATGGCTTGAAGCCTCAGAAGCGAACCGGCAAAGATCGCTCCTGGATGATCGGCAATCCGCTTACAGTTGCGGGGGCAGCCACGGTCTAGGTCCCTCTTGGGTCGTCCTCACCGTGTTCCCTATTAATCCCCGCGGAGTCTTCCTTGGGGAACCGTCGCGTCCAGTTATTCCGGACTGCCCCTTCCCGTCAAGAACGCTTGGATAACAAAGAAGAAAGAGCACATCATACTCGTCGCCGAAGGAGTGGCGCCCGGCCTATGCAGCCTCTGCCAGTTCCACGCGATTTCTTCCGCCGGCCTTTGCGCGGTAGAGCGCCTTATCGGCAGCCTCAAGCACATGTTTGAAATCCGTGGTCGGCTCAAGCGAGCAGGCAATACCGATGCTGACGGTGACGTGGACGGCTTCCTGCTCGAACATCAAGGTCGTACCCTCGATATCCTTGCGAATTTTCTCCGCAACGGCAGCCGCAGCCCGCGTATCGGTGTTCGGCAGCAGCACGACGATCTCCTCACCGCCATAGCGGGCGGCAATGTCGGTCTTGCGCACGGTTTGCCGGATGACATCGGCCAGCCGCGCCAGAACAGTGTCGCCAAAGGCATGGCCCCAGCTGTCGTTGATCTTCTTGAAGTGATCGATATCGAGCATGATGATCGAGAAAGGGATGCGCCGCGTGCCCGCTTCCTTGCTGCATCGATCGCCTTCGCGCTGCAGCACACGGCGGTTGGGAAGCCTTGTGAGCGGATCGAGGCTCGCTTCATTCTCCAGCGCACGCTGGATGCCGATGCGATATTGCTCCCGCTGCAGCAGGTCCGACAGCAGCATGACGCCGAGGATATTGACGATCGTCACCGGAAGGGTCGCCGAGATGAGAAGCGCGCGCGCAACCGCCCACGGCAGAAAGAAGAGAACCACCATGGATGAGCAGGTCGCCAGACCGAACAGAGCCGACCGCCTCCACCCTGTACCGGTCCATTGCCGCGGCAGGAGGCTCAGCGCATAGCCCGCGAGCGCGACGATCACGATGCCGGCAACGCCGCCAACCGCACCCATGCCGCCAACCATGAGCCGAAACAGACCCATCATCGCCGCAGCGACAATGGTTCCCAGAAGGCCACCATAGATCGGCGTAAGGACAAGGAGGATCGAACGGCCATCCTGAATGACACCCGGCATCCATTGTATCGGATCGCCCATCGACAGGATGCCGACAAGCCCGAACAGCAGTCCGACGGCCACGGATTTCAACGCACCGCGTTCAACGATCCGGATGACCCAGGAATAGGCATAGACGATGATCGCCACCTGGCCGAGGACGCGTATCAGCGAAACCAAATGTGTTTCAGTTTCCATTGCTATTCCCAGTCCTCGCAACGAGCCGCAACGAATGACCTATACCGGCATAGTCGAAGTCGGTGTGGGATACCATGCGATCTCCGCAAAATGGTTTACCAAGCCTCTCGCCGATCGGCGGCGTGGCAAAAAAGTTCGGGCAGGAACTGGAAGTGATGGTCATCGTCGCAATCGAATTTCTGAAGCAATATGTCTCAATATCGCTGCGTCCGGAATCTGTAATTCAGGCCAGATGCAGCCATGCGTCCTCAGGAGATCATAGACCATCAACGGAAATGAACTATGAAAGCCGACGGATCCGAATGATCAGCCCTATCTGGCGCCCTGCGCGAAACGATCAAGAGCTCTCCACCAATTTGGTATTCCCTGAGACCCGGCGACGGCGGCGAGCCCTGACTGATACCAGCTTTTGTAAACTTCAGTGCGGCAACAATTGACGCATTGCGCTTGCAATAGGCCTGCCCTATGACTGCAACCTTATCCGCGAATGCGGTGGTGGGGACAAGAATGCGGAAGACAATTTCGCGTATATTTCAGTGGAGCGCGCGCATTATCTGCGCCGTTGCGCTGCTGCTTGTCGGCTTCGCCCATCAGCCTGTTGTCGCAACCGCGGACGAGATATCCCCGACAGAACTTGCGCAATACAGGCTCCCGGACGGATCCTTGCCCATCCTCTGCGTCACCTACAAGGATGCCGACGGCAAGGTACATGGGAAGGCCTATGCGCCCGGATGCGAGGCATGCCGGATCGCATCGGCCGCGATGCTGCCCACGCCTCCGACCGAAATTTGCGAGCGCCTTGCCTCCCCACGCGGAGAGACTGTCGTCGCAAGATCGGAGGCTTTCCACCGCCAGCTTTATCCGCCGAACACAGGCCCGAGAGCGCCGCCCCTCCTCGACATCGTTGGCTGAACCGGCGTTGCGGCCTTGCCGTGATGCCTGCAATCAACGCTGCCGCATCGCGACCCCTCGGTCGTAAAATCTGAGGATTGGTGTTCTCAGCTGTACCTTGCCGAACAAGACGGGACCGATTGGTCCGGTCGGCCATGTAAAGCGAGCTCACTCCAAACGGCGAATTATCGCCTCTGCCTCCTCGGATCGATCGCTAGCGGCAGCCTGCCGATCTTCGGAGGATTTCATGTCTGCCCTTACCGCTGCAGAGCCTGCAATCGCAGCAACCCATAATATCTCACTCTATCGGGCGATCTGGCGCTGGCACTTTTTCGCCGGCCTTCTCGTCATTCCCTTCATGCTCAATCTGGCGATCACCGGTTCGCTCTATCTGTTCAAGGATCAGATTGCCGACACTTTCTATTCGCATCGCTACCTCGTCGCCGAGACCGGCACGATGCTGCAACCGCAGCAGATCGCCGATGCAGCGCTCTCAGCCTTTCCAGGCGCCCGCGTAACCTCCTATCACGAAGCCTCGGCGCCGAACCGCTCAGCCTGGGTAACGCTATCCAAGGACAGCCAATCAACCATCATCTACGTCAACCCCTATGACGGCAGCATCCTGGGGTCGGTGGGCTCGAAGCAGGAGTTCGGCTGGGTCGTCAAGCGCATCCACAGCCTCGAATATTTCGGGAAATGGACCAACCGCATCATCGAGATCGTTGCAGGTTTTGCCCTCGTTCTCGTAGTCACCGGCATCTATCTGTGGTGGCCGCGCCAACAGACCGGTGGCGTGCTCACGGTTCGCGGCGACCCATCGCGGCGCGTCTTCTGGCGCGACCTGCATGCCGTGACGGGCGCGCTTGCCGGCATTCTGATCTTCTTCCTGGCCTTTAGCGGCATGCCGTGGTCCGGGTACTGGGGTGCCAACGTCAATGCCTGGCTGACGGCGAATAATCTCGGAACGCCGGCAGCTGTCTGGGACGACGTACCGAAATCAACGAAGCTGACACAGGATATCGTCAGCCGTGCCGGTTGGGTGGTCGAGAATGCACCCGTTCCGCTCTCCGATGTCGCGGCAGTGCAATCGGCAAAGCCGATCGGCCTGAACAAGGCTGTCCACATCATGCACGGCCTGGGCATGGTTGCCGGGTCTGACCTTGCCATCCCTGCGGATGAAACCGGCGTCTATACCGCAAGTCATTATTTCGGCGACCTCGGTGAGGAGCGAACCGTTCACATCGATCAATATTCCGGCAAGCCGCTCATCGACATTTCCTACGGCCAATATCCGGCGCTCGGCAAGGCGATCGAATGGAGCATCAATGTCCATCAGGGACAGGAATGGGGCCTCTTCAACCAGCTTCTGATGCTGGCTGCTTGTCTCGCCATCATCCTGTGCTGCGTCACGGCCGCAACCATGTGGTGGAAGCGCCGGCCATCAGGCCGTCTCGGCGTGCCGCCGATGCCACCGCAGAAATCGGTTTATGTCGGCCTCTGGCTCATTGCCCTCGTCTTCGGCGTGGCCTTCCCGCTGACGGGAGCCGCCATCGTCGCAATGCTGCTCCTCGACCAATTCGTGGTTCGCTTCGTGCCGCTGCTCCGGCGTTTCTTTTCCTGACGAGATCGAGCGGAGCCATCGGCTCCGCTCACCCGCTCCTCTTCCGGATCAAGGATATCGATCATGCTGAAACACATTTTTGCTCTTGCCGCCTTCGAGCTGGCATTCCTGTCTTCCTCCCTCGCTTTTGCCGAGGATGTCAAAATCGGCAACCTCACCATCGCCGCGCCCTATGTTCGAGCCATGGTGCCGGGAGCTCCCGTCGGGGGCGGCTACATGACCATCACGAATATGGGCAACACCGACGATCGGCTGGTGGCTGCAAGCTCACCGCGTGCCGCGACAGTCCAGATTCACGAGATGAAGATGGACAACGACGTCATGATCATGCGCGAGCTTGCCGACGGCCTGGCCATCCCGGCCGGCAAAACCGTCGAGCTCAAACCGGGCGGCTATCATGTGATGTTCATGAAGGTCGCCGAGCCCTTCCTTCAGGGCCAGACGGTGAGGGCAACGCTCAGGTTCGAGAAAGCCGGCTCGGTCGACATCGATTTCCCGGTCGGATCGATAGCTGCAGACAGGGAGACGTCCCATGTCAAATAGGCAACGCTTTGCTGCAATGACCATCGCCCTCATGTTTGTCATCGGCTCAGGCCTTATCGGTTACGCAACATTCTTCATGACACCGCAGGTCAGGGCAGCCGGCAGTTTCGGCACGGCCTTTACGCTCACGGACGATCGCGGCGAGCCCATCACCGAAAAGGCCCTATCGGGCCATCCCTCGCTCCTCTATTTCGGCTATACGCACTGCCCCGATGTCTGCCCGACCACGCTCTACGACATGGCAGGCTGGTTCAAGACGCTCGGGCCGCAGGCCGACGGACTGAAAGCCTATTTCTTCACCGTCGATCCGGAGCGCGACACGCCCGAGATCATGCACAGCTACACGGGCAATTTTACCGACCGCATCACCGGTATCACGGGCGATCCGGGCGAGATGCAGAAGGCCATCAAGGGCTGGCGCATCTATGCCAAGAAGGTACCGACACCGGACGGCGGATACACCATGGATCACACCGCCTCCGTGCTTCTGGTCGATGCCGAGGGCAATCTCAGGGGCACGATCGCCTATCAGGAAAACACCGATGTCGCGCTGCAGAAGATCCGAAATCTGCTGCAGCAGGAATAGATCCGTGACCTTCGATGTCAACGGAAGATGGAAACCCGTCCGGTGTGTTTGCCGGCGGATATCCGGCGATCGGACGATCGCCATCGCGCGACCCGCAGGCTTAATGCGGGTCATCAACATGATGAGGAAATCAGACATGCCCCCGATGACGAGAATGATCTTCGCTGCTGCCGCCATCAGCATCGCCTTCGCCGGCCAGGCGATGGCACATGCGCATCTGAAATCGGCCGTCCCGATGGCCGACGGCACGGTCAAGACCGCGCCGTCAGAACTTGACCTGACCTTCTCGGAAGGTCTCAACCTGAAATTCAGCGGCATCAAGGTGACCGGCCCCGACAAGGCCACGGTCAAAACGGGCGAAGGCATGCTGACGAACAGCGGCACCACATTGATGGTGCCTGTGACCGACAAGCTGCCTCCCGGCAAGTACACGGTCGAATGGCATGCCCTCTCGACGGACGGCCACAAGACCAACGGGAGCTACGGCTTCACCATCGCGCCCTGACCAGTCCGGAAGCTGCCCGCAACTGCGCGGGCAGCTTCGCCCTTCGTTTCCGGCTCAAGCGGTGCTGGAAATACAGCCCTGCAGGAAGATTGCCGCGCATTCCGTCGCACGGGCCTGGATCTCTTCGTCATCCGGCGCCGATCGCTGGCCCAGCATGACGGCTCGTTGCGGCTCCATGGCCATCATTCCCCGCAGGAAGCCGGCGGCACGCGAAATATCCGCGATCCTGATTGCCTCCTTGTCGCGCTGGCTCCGCAGCCAGACCTCGAAGACCACCGTCGAGGCCTTGATCGCCCGCTCGTAGAAGGACGCCGCGATTTCGGGAAAGCGATCCGCCTCGGCCACCGCAAGACGATTGATCGCGATCGTTTCCGGATCCAGCACCAGACGGCCGTAGGCGATCAGGATTTGCTCGAGTTGGTGATGCAGGTCCGGATGCCTGAGAAGCCCCTGGTCCACTTCGACGTTGAAACGGGCAATACGATCCGTAATCACGGCGTTGAAAATCTCGCCCTTGCTCTCGAACAGCCGATAGACCGTCTTGGTCGAGACACCTGCATCCTGCGCGATGTCGTTGATGCATGCCGAGGCATAGCCCGCTTCCATGAAGCGCTTTCTGGCCGACGACAGAACGATTGCCCGGGTATCGTCGTCACAACGGACCTGCGGTCGTCCTCGTGGTCGCTTCGTGGCTTTTAGATTTAGGACCATAGATATTTTCCAAAATACCGTTGACTTGCATTTTATAGCGCTTATTTTGGAAAACATCAAGTTTCCAAATTGAACTTGGCCGCTACCCCTGCCCGGCAGCGACCCCTGTCAGGAGCAAGTACATGGCTAATAATCTGCATATCGTCACGTCCGAGGGTGCTTCCGGCGAAGCGCAGGGAACCGTCGAGGCGAAAGCCAAGGAAGGGGTGACAACCGAACCCCGTCCGGAGGCGCCACAGGCACCGGCCGGCAACGCCGCTCCAACGCGCAGCAAGACGCCGCGCCGCTTGATGTATGGCGCGGGTCTGATCGCCATCATCGCCGCGGCGGGCTACTATGGACACGACTACTGGCAAAACGGCCGCTTCGAGGTGTCGACCGACGACGCCTACGTCCAGGCCGACAATAGCTCGATCGCCCCGAAGATCTCGGGCTATCTGGCGGAAGTCCTGGTCAAGGACAATGAGGCGGTAAAGGCCGGCCAGCCGCTCGCCCGCATCGACGACCGCGACTTCCGTGCGGCACTCGACCAGGCCAAAGCCGATGTCGCTGCCGCACAGGCAACCATACAGGCCGAGCAGGCCTCGCTCGATATCCAGCAATCGACCATTGCCGCAGCGCGGGCGACACTGGATGTGGACAAGGCGAACGAAACCTTCGCCGAACAGAACAACAAGCGCTACGCCAGCCTCGCCTCCAACGGCTATGCAGCCGTACAGACGGCACAGCAGGCCGCATCGCAGATTGCCGCGGCCCAGGCTGCCATCGTCAGAGACACCGCGACCTTGGAAGGCGCGATCAAGCAGGTCGAGCTTCTGAAGGCCCAGATCGCCCAGGCGACGGCTGCCCTGCAGAAGAGCGCGGCGATCCGGCATCAGGCTGAACTCAATCTCTCCTATACGACCATCATGGCCCCCGTCGACGGCACTGTCGGCAACCGCACGCTGCGCATCGGCCAATATGTCCAGGCGGGCACGCAGCTGATGTCGCTGGTGCCGACCGACCAGGCCTATGTCGTCGCCAACTACAAGGAGACGCAGCTGACGGATGTCCATGCCGGCCAGCCTGTCGATATCGAAGTCGACATGTTCCCCGGCAAGGTCTTCCACGGCCATGTCGACAGTCTTGCACCGGCGAGCGGACAGGAATTCGCGCTGCTGCCGCCCGATAATGCGACAGGCAACTTCACCAAGGTCGTTCAGCGAATTCCGGTCAGGATCGCGCTGGACCCACAGACCATGAACAGCGGTGAACTGCGCCCGGGAATGTCGGTCGAGCCGAGCATCAACACGAAAGCAGGCGCCGCGCAGTAAAGCTGCCGGCCGGAGCCCTCACCATGTCAACGACTACAATGGATGGCCGTGCGATGCCGGCCGCAGCGGCAGAGCCGCGCGCATCGACAAGAGAGTGGGTCGCAGTTCTGGCCGGCATGATCGGCGCGTTCATGGCGATCCTGAACATCCAGATTACCAATGCCTCCCTCCTCGATATCGAAGGGGGGATCGGTACCGGGGTGGATAACGGCGCCTGGATCTCGACCTCCTATCTAATCGGCGAGATCGTCGTCATTCCGCTCACTGCCTATCTCAGCAGCGTCTTCTCGTTTCGCCGCTACATTCTGGTGAACTCTGTGCTGTTTCCGCTGCTGTCCCTTTCCTGTGCCTTCGCCCACGATCTCGGAACAATGATCGTCCTGCGCGGTCTGCAGGGATTTGCCGGCGGCGTGCTGATCCCGATGGCCTTCACCATGGTGCTGACGAAGCTTCCGAAGCCGCAGCAGCCTTTGGGACTGGCAATCTTCGCATTGTCCGTCACCTTTGCGCCGGCCATCGGCCCAACCATCGGCGGTTATCTGACCGAGAATTACGGCTGGCAGACCATCTTCTTCATCAATGCCGGCCCGAGCGCCATCATGGTGGTGGCGCTTGCGCTGACACTGGAGAAACAGCCCATGCAGCTGAAGCTGTTGCGAGAAGGCGACTGGGCCGGCATCGTGACGATGGCAATCGGCCTCTCGGCCCTGCAAACCGTGCTTGAAGAGGGCAACAAGGACGACTGGTTCTCCTCGCCCTTCATTGTCCGTCTGAGCCTCGTCGCGGCCGTGTTCCTGACGCTCTTCATCATCATCGAACTGAAGGTGTCGAAGCCGCTGGTGAAGCTGCGGCTGCTGAAACAACGGAATTTCGGGCTTGGTGTGCTCGCCAATATTCTGGTCGGCGTCGCGCTGTTCGGGACAGTCTATATCCTGCCGCAATATCTGGGTCAGGTACAGAAATACAATGCCGAGCAGATCGGCAACGTCCTTGCCTGGACGGGCCTGCCGCAGCTGCTGCTGATCCCCCTGGTTCCGCTGATGATGAAGCGGGTCGATGTGCGCTGGCTCGCCTTCTTCGGCATCGCGGTCTTTGCACTCAGCTGCTTCATGAACGTCACGCTTTCGGCCGACAATGCCGGAGACCAGTTCTTCGTTCCAAACATCGTTCGCGCGATTGGCCAGGCTTTCGTCATCACGCCCGTCACCGCCATTACGACAGCCGGCATCGCTCCGGCGGACGCTGCCGCGGCCTCCGGCCTGACGAACATGCTGCGCAACCTCGGCGGCGCAGTAGGCACGGCTTCGCTTGGGACCATCCTGACCAAACGCGAGCAGTTCCACTCCAACATCATCGGCCAATCCGTGACCCTCGCCCGCGACGAGGTTCGCGAGCGGATCGACCAGATGACCAGCTACTTCCTGTCGCATGGCGTCTCGGACCATCAGGCAGCCCAGCAGAAGGCGATCATCGCCCTCGGCCAGATCATCAAGAGACAGGCGCTGATCATGGGCTTCAGCGACACGTTCGCCGTCATCGGCGTCGTGCTTGCCATCGCGGCGATCACCATGCTGTTTGCCAAACGCCCTCAAGCCAGCGGTGGCGCAGGCGCCCACTGAACATGCGGGCTCATGCACGCGATGCCGTTTGGCTTGAAGCCATAAGAGCAATCTGCGCCTGTACCATGACGATCATACGATGTGCCTCAATGGCGCCCGGAAACTCCCGGGCGCCATTATTCAATTCGCGCTGCCGAACAGAGACACGAAAACAAAAGCAAATCGCTACAGGATCAGCTTGTGCAGTCTTGGCCGGAGGATGGATACGCTGAACTGAGAAGCAAATCGTGCGGTGCTGGGATATTCAGGCGCCCAAGGCGACTACCTGTTCATATCCTCGACGACCCAGCGGAAAAATAGCAGTATAACGGCCGCAAATAGCAATAGCTGCATCAATTTAGGTAAATCAAGCATATCATAGCTCTCTAATTTAATTGCTGCATCATGCAGACGAGCCACAATATCCTAACATGTATTAATTATTTTCTATTTTTCACGCAGAATAATTATGATTAATACATAGTTAATATAATTTATACATCGAATATCTATAAAGATATGAGGAAATTACACTAAATACACATCGCGACGCCAAGTTGAGCATGCAAGACTATACTCGTCCTGTTCCTTTCACTCTCGACATGCGCCCCGTCTCACTTGCGGTAGGCCGACGGATTGATGCCGTGGCGTTGCAGGCGGGCATAAAGACTGCGGCGCGGCAGCTTGAGCGCCTGTGCGACCTCAGCAATATCCCCCTCATATCGCTCCAGTGTCGCCCGCAGAATGTTGGCCTCGAAGTGATCCATCTGATCGGAAAGGCCGAGTTCCATGGAAGGCTGGTTGCGAGCGGAGGCGAGGCCAAGCGCGGCTTGGGTCGCATAGTTGCGCAGCTCCCGGACATTGCCAGGCCAATCGTCCGTTAGAAATCGTGCCTCCATTACTGCATCAATGGGCGGACGCGGCACACCGTGCAGGCGAGCGGCCTCGTCGAGGAAGGCGCTGAACAGCAAGCCGATATCAGCGCGGCGCTCCCGCAAGGGCGGGATGCGGATCCGCACGGTTTCCAGCCGATAGAGCAGATCGGCACGAAAGCGATCATCGGTAACCGAACCATGCAGATCGCTTTTCGTCGCAGCGACGATGCGGAGATCGACAGGGGCCGGCTCGCCGCTCGCCGAGGGCAGCTCGCGTTCCTCGACAACGCGCAGAAGCCGGCCCTGCAACATGGGTGACATGCTGTCGATCTCATCGAGAAACAGCGTGCCGCGATCCGCCTCGGCAATGCGGCCGCGCCGGGCACGGCTTCCGAACAGGGTCTCGTCGGCGATCGCGTCCGGCAGGGCGGCACAATCGACCGCGACGAAACTGCGGGTGCGCCGCCTGCTCCAGCGGTGGATGAGGCGGGCCACGAGTTCCTTGCCGGTGCCTGTTTCGCCTTCAACCAGAACATCCACGTCGGCGTTTGCGATCTGGCGGATCGTTTCGCGCAATCGCGCCATGACAGTCGTCTGGCCGATGAGCGGCGACGCATCCTCCGCCTCGGCGGCGGCCTGGCGCAAACGCCGGTTTTCCAGCACCAGGCGTCGCGTTTCCAGCGCCCGGCGCACCGATGCGATCAGGTGATCGGTGGCAAAGGGCTTGGCTATGAAATCATAGGCGCCCTGCTTCAAGGCGCCGACCGCCATGGCGATATCGCCATGGCCGGTCATCAGGATAACGGGCAAGTCCGGATCGCGCGCCAGCACTGCTTCCAGCAGATCGTGTCCATCGATACGTGGCAGGCGAATGTCGCTGACGATCACGCCGGGCAATGCGGTTGCAAGGCTTGCCAGCGCCGACTGCCCGTCGCCGTGGCTCTCCACCTCGAAGCCGGCTATGGCGAAGGAATCGGTGAGCGCGGCATTGAAAGGGCCGTCGTCCTCGACCAGGAGAACCTTCTGCGACGCTTGTAGGGTCATGCCCGCCTCATCGTGACTATGAAAGCCGCGCCACCGAGCGGCGATGGGCCTGTTGTCAACGACCCGCCGAGATCGTTCATGATGTCCTGTGCGATCCCGAGCCCAAGACCGAGCCCATCGGGCTTACCGGTAATGAATGGACGGAATATTTCCTTGTCCAGTGCAGGATCGATGCCTGGACCATTATCCGCGACGGTCAGCCTCACCACATCCTTTCCCGCAGCGTCGACGAGCAGGGCAACATGCGGATCGGCGATCCCGGCAACGGCGTCGATTGCGTTCTGCAGCAGATTGACGATGACCTGCTCCAGCCGCACGCGTTCGGCAAGCACATGCGGCTGACCCTCTGCCGGCAGGTCCAGTCGCACATTCGCTTTGCGAAACCGGTTCCCGACCAGCAGCAAGGCGCCGGCAATGATGGCATCGAGCGGCTCCGCTCCGGCCGCATGCCGTCCCCTGCGCGAAAACCGTCGCATCTCCTGCGTGATCGTCCCAATGCGCGCCGTCACCTCGACTGCGGCATCGAGATTGGCACCAACGCGATCGAGCCGATTGGCCGCAAGATGATGGCGGGCATTCTCGGCGAGAGTGCGGATGGTGGCAACCGGCTGGTTGATTTCATGCATCAATCCCGCCGTGATCGAACCGACGGAAGCGAGCCGATTGGCCTGCGCAAGTTCCTCGCGGGCATCACGATAGCGATCCTCGGCACGCGTGCGCTCAGCCATCTCGTCGCGCAGCTCGACCGTACGTGCGGCGACGGCCTCTTCAAGCGCCCGCCGATCGGCTGCCGCTCTTGCTGCACGCGTCATGCGCCACCAGATCGCAACCGCGATGACCGCTAGTCCCAGGATGGCGGGCAGCGCCAAAAGCCAAGCCTGCGCCTGCGCTTCCTGCAACGCCATACGGGTGTCAAGAAGATGCAGGAGGCGCAGCCGCGTACCGACAACCGGTTGCTCCGCCGCGATCATGATCTGATGCCGCGGACCGCGTATGCGACCGGTTTCCTCGGCGCGATAGTTGCCCGGCCCCAATGCGGCGTCGCGATATTGCCCGCTTGCAACGATGCCGGCCCGATCTTCCGGCGACAGGGATGCAAGCGCGGTCAGTACCTGTGTCGGATCGGACGCAGCAAGGATGATCTGGTGTTCGTCGACCACAAGCGTTACGCCCGGATCATTCGCCCAGATCCGCGACACCGCATCGAACTCGAATTTGACGACCACGACTCCCGCCGGAGCGGCGGCATCACCAACCCTGCGGGCCAGAAACAGGCCCGGCCGGCCGCTGATCGCTCCGGCGCCATAATATTCCGCCGTGCCATCTTTGAGCGCCTCGGAAAAATAGGGCCGGAAGCTGAAGTTCTTGCCAACGAAACTGTCTTCGGTCCCTGCATTCGACGCGGAAATCACAAGTCCTTTGTGGTCAACAAGATAAATGATGTAGGCGCCGGTTTCGCGGGCCAGGAAGCCGAGCTTTTCGTCAAGCCGGCGGGCAGCATCCGCCGTAGGGCTTGCAAGCGCCTCGCCAAGATCGCGATATTCGCCAAGCACGACCGGAAGAAGCCGGAAACGCGCCAGCTCGCTGTCGAGCAAGCGACTATGCTGTGCCGCAAGCCCGCCCGCCTCCGCGGCCAGCCGCCCAAGCGCATCCTGACGCGAAAGCGAGAGCGCCGCGCACCAGATAGCGACGGCGACGGCCAAGCCGGCCACTGCCAGAAACACAATTCGCCTGAGGCCCGATCCACTCATCCGTGCAGAATATTGCACAAATTCCAAAATATCTATGCAGAATCTTGCGCGCGATACCCTAAACGTCGATAAACGATCAGGAGAAAAACAAGTTATATCAATTAGATATTCTTATATATCCTTGAAACCTCGTGCCTCGTCTCTTCCACACGTATCAATGCGGACACTGGGAGAGTGGTCCTCAATACGTAGAAAAGCCGGCTGTGGCCGGGCAATTGGCGTTGCCGGTGCCGTCTCGACGAAACTGGCGGGCGGCCACCCGCAGGCAATATGACCCCTCCCGGCGAACCCGTCGTTCGCAGCGGTTCACTGCTTACCTACGACGATCCGAAGCAAGTACGGGAGGAGAGGCACAATGCTGAAGACATTAGAAGATCCCATCGTGACGACAGCAAGGGCGGAAGCAACCGAACGCCGCAAACGTCTGAAATCGATCATCGGTGGTTCCACCGGCAATCTGGTCGAATGGTTTGACTGGTATGTCTATGCTGCATTCGCGCTCTATTTCGCACCGCATTTCTTCCCGGCCGGCGACCAGACGGCGCAGCTGTTGAATTCCGCAGCGGTCTTTGCCGTCGGTTTCGTCATGCGGCCGATCGGCGCCTGGATCATGGGGCTCTATGCCGACCGCAAGGGCCGCAAGGCCGGTCTCGCTCTTTCGGTGACGCTGATGTGCGCCGGCTCGCTGATTATCGCGCTGACGCCGGGATATGAAACCATCGGCGTGGTGGCACCGGTGCTTCTGGTTCTCGCCCGCCTGATGCAGGGCCTGTCCGTCGGCGGCGAATACGGCGCCTCGGCGACCTACCTCTCTGAAATGGCGGGCCGCGAACGTCGTGGCTTCTTCTCGTCCTTTCAATATGTCACGCTGATCTCGGGCCAGCTGCTTGCCATAGCGCTGCTAATCTTCTTGCAAGCGGTCATGACGACCGAAGCTCTGAACGCCTGGGGATGGCGCGTTCCCTTCTTCATGGGAGCAGCACTTGCGGTCGTGGTCTTCTGGCTGCGGCGCGGCCTTGCTGAAACCGAAAGCTTCAAGAATGTGCGCGCAAGCGATACGCAGAAATCCGGCTTCTGGATGCTGATCACTCGGCATCCCAGGGAAACCGCGCTGGTCATGCTGCTGACGGCTGGCGGCACGCTCGCCTTTTACGCCTATTCGATCTACATGCAGAAATTCCTGGTCAACACCTCTGGGTTCAGCCGGGAAACGTCGAGCGAGATAAACGCGATCACGCTGTTCATCTTCATGCTGCTGCAGCCGATTGCAGGCGGACTTTCCGACAAGATCGGCCGCAAGCCCCTCATGATCGGCTTCGGTCTCTGCGGCGTGCTGTTTACCTATCCGATCTTCTCTGCGCTCGAGACCACGAAAGATCCATTCATCGCGGGACTGCTAGTCATGGGCGCGCTGATCATCGTCACCGGCTATACATCGATCAATGCAGTGGTGAAGGCCGAACTGTTTCCCGCTCATATCCGTGCTCTCGGCGTTGCTTTGCCCTATGCCCTCGCCAATACGCTATTCGGCGGCACGGCCGAATTCGTAGCGCTGAAGTTCAAGAGCAGCGGCTGGGAACAGGGCTTCTACTGGTATGTGACGGCAATGATCGGCATCTCGCTCGTCGTCTATCTCTTCATGCGCGATACGGCCAGGAACAGCGCCATCCAGGAAGATTGAGATAGCCGGCCAGGCGGAAAGGTTATTTCACTCGGCTGAACACCCATGGCGGGGGCATCGATGATATCCCCGCTCCGGTCTTGCTGCAGACCTCGATATTGCCAGTTTCCAAAAGGGGGGCCTTATCGGTGGTCAGCCGTCAATGCACGAGCGTACGGCTTTTCTTGCGCTCGTTCAGCAGATGAATGAAGGTGATCCCCTGCTCCAGCAGGAGTTCTGCCGCCTTCAGATCATTCGGGCCGAGATCGGACGAACAGCCGCGAAGATTACATGCCAGGAACAGCGAATTGGTGACGGCAAGCGCATCGCCATCCTCCTCGGCCTCTTCGGCAGTGGCTTGCAGTACGTCCGCGACGGCCGCCATAAGATCGGCGCGCTCCTGCAAATTCATTTCACCAAGACTTTTCGTGATCTCATTCATGACTTCTCCCTGGCGTGCCCGGCCGATCACGACATCCGTCGGGATCGGCGCGGCTCGCAACTTGGAAATGATTGAAATGCGGTTGGTAAGTGAAATATGGCAATGAAAGCCGGGACCCGCAAGGCATGGCTTCCATGCCGGAAACGCATGGCATTGCGGCTGGTTCTCAATGCTCGATATAGCGATGTCGGCGCTTGCAGGATCCAGCTCGAAGTCGCGTCCATGCTTGGCGAATTTCAAAGTCGCGCTATCCAGTCGTGATCCGGATGCAGTCTTTCGAGCCAGAGACGTAAGTCAGCTCTTTCCGAAGCGGCAAGCCTGGGCAAAGCGAGATCGAAATCCTTCTCATCCTTGTTCCGCCAGTGTTTTGCCTTGAAAAGCAAGATTGCGGCAGGCGCGAGGAAGGGAAGACCATCAGCGGTCTTACGGATCATATCGCCGCGAGGCATGGCGAGCGACGGGTCGCGCTTGTAGATCCACGTCGCGGGCGTGCCGCGTTCCGGCATCATATCAACGCGCCAGCAACCTTGCTGCGGATCGGCTCCCCAAAGTTGGGCTACATGCACTGCGGGCGGCACCGATGAAGGAAGATAGTCTATTTGACCATCGACAACCGAGAAGAACGCCAGCTCCGCCAACAACGAACGGGCATTGGCGATATCCTCACGCAGCACGGCAAATTCAAGATCTTCATGTTCACGGGTCTGCCGGCCATGCCAGAGGTCCAGCGCCCATCCGCCGACGACATACCAATGAATGCCCGTGCCAAGTCGCTTCATCAGATCGGCCGGATGCCAGGCATTCCAGGCTTTTTCGGGAAGGGATTTCATGGAACCTATCGCCTATCGTGGAACACCGTTTTCCTGTAGTCGGTTGGCCGCTTCGGCAAAACGGTCCCCTTTTACCAATAGGCGAAAAACTTCGCGCGGAGACGGATCGGCCATCCAAGGCGCCGAACATCCTGCAGCGAGCTGTTCAGCGCGGCCGGCGGATGGCCCGCACCTTTCCGCTGCCGCCACCACCGGCGAAGAAGCGGTCCTTGCCATCGGATTCCAGACCGGAAACGCCGGTCCCCTCCGGCATTTCGAGCCGCTCCAAAACTTCGCCAGTCGCCGGATCGATACGACGGACGTCGCTCTCCTCACCCTCCCAGGTGCCGTGCCAAAGCTCGCCATCAACCCATGTCACACCGGTGACGATACGGTTGGATTCGATGGCGCGCCGGATGGCG
Organism: Martinezella hainanensis; assembly: GCF_900094555.1. Lineage (GTDB taxonomy): Bacteria > Pseudomonadota > Alphaproteobacteria > Rhizobiales > Rhizobiaceae > Rhizobium > Rhizobium hainanense. Next base: position 209,912 of record NZ_FMAC01000003.1, on the reverse strand, counting down.
CCGGTCTCGGGGTCGATTTCATAGATCTTGCGGCCGCGATGCTGCCCGACCCACAGGCTGCCGTCGCTCCAGGCAAGGCCGGAATCACCGCCATTGCCCGGCGCAGGAATCGTCGCGACGATCGTGCCCGTCTGAGGATTAACCTTATGAATCTTGTCCTCGGCGATCTGATAGAGGTAACGACCATCGAAAGCGGTGCCGGCGTGCGAAGCAATGTCGATCGTGCGCACCTGTGCGCCGCTTTCCGGATTCAGAGCATGCAGCTTTTCGCCGGAGGCGAACCAGACGTGCTGGCCGTCGAAGGTGACGCCGTTGACGCGTGGCGCGTTGTCGAAGGGGCCGTATTCGCGAATGATTTCCGCTTGCGACTTTTTCATGCTTCCATCCTCCGGTCGGGATCGGTTGAGTGTCGATAATGTGAAAGCTTAGTCGCTCGGCAGTGGCCCGGGGAGTAACAATGTTGTCGGGAAGCCGACGACCGGGGGCATCATCCAGCGGCAGGCCCGTCCGTTGCCCACGCGTTGTACCATCCCAATAGCCGCAAGCGCGTCAAGCGCACGCTGCACCGTACGTGGACTCGCCGACAGCGCAATCGACAATGCCGAACTCGACCAGGATTCGCCATCGGAGAGCAGTGCAAGTAACGGGGCATTCTCGACTTCGACCGACGGTGCCAGCACCACGACATCTTGCGCTTGCCGCGGCGTCAGCACGAAACCTTCCGTCGTCGCGCTGATCTCGGCGAGCGGTTCCAAAGCGGCGCGAAGCCTGCCGACTTCCACCCGGAGCCGGGCTCTATGGGATTCGTCGGCGTGGCGGGCGCGGAACGCACGGGAAAGTAGCAGCGCCCGCGGCGCACCGGCCGGGGCCGCCTCGGCCAACACGCGCGCGAGCGCGAAAAGCACGGGCCGGCTCGCAAGCGATATAATGTCTGCGCCGTTGCGGACGACGTTGCGGCAGGCATCGACGACCAAGGTATCGGATGCCAGAAGCGCCTCGACCTTATCGAGCGACAGCAGCCTTTCGTTCCCTTTGGCGATCAGGCGAGCGGCCGGCTCATCGAGAATGCGCGCCGCATCCTCCACCTCGACGACAAGAGCGGGGATCGCTGCCTTGCGAGCCGCTTCCGCGGCACGTGTCAGGGCAGCACGCGCCGGCTCGATACGCAGGCGGCGAACGGCGATGCCGGCAACGGCCAGTTCATGGCTTGCCCTTGCCGCAGGCGGCAAGGGCGACGGATCGAGTTTCGTGAGCAACCGCTCGGCTTCGTCCAGATGACCGATGAGCAGCAGGCGGCGTATCTGCAGATTGCGGGCGTGGGCGGCGTTGATGCGGTCGCCGTGTTTTTCGAGAGCGGCCCGCGCCGTCTCCAGTGCCTTTTCCGGCCAGCCGAGATCTCGCGAGACGAGAGCAATCTCCGCCTCGGCGACGATGCAACGGGCACGGGCAACGGCTTCGCGCGGACTAAAAGCGCGCGCGGCACTCTTCAATAACGCCTTGGCGCGAACGAGATCGCCGAGCTGCGCCATGGCTATGCCGCGCAGTGCCAGCGCCGGTCCATCGTCGCGTAGCGCCACGCGCTTCAGCGCACCCAGCACATCGCCTGATGCAAGCGCCTGAGCTGCAGCGACGATCAGCGAGTCCATCGAAATCCCGTCACACTTGTAACTCCCACCCCTTCATCCTCCAGCGGTAAGTTATCGCATATCGGCTGGCAAGATGCAGCGCCAACAAGGATGGACCTAACAGACAAGAGGAGATGAACCATGACGATGCATAAGACAGGAACGCGCAAGGAGTGGCTTTCGGCACGGCTTTCCCTGCTGGAACAGGAAAAGGAACTGACGCGGCGCAGCGACGAGATTGCCGCCCGCCGTCAGGAGTTGCCCTGGGTGAAGGTGGAGAAGGACTATCGGCTCGAAACCGAGAAGGGTGTCGTTCCGCTCTCGGCCCTCTTCAAGGGCCGCTCGCAACTTCTCATCTATCACTTCATGTTCGGGCCGGATTACACGGCCGGCTGCCCATCCTGCTCGTCGATCGCGGACGGCTTCAACGGCATCGCGGTGCATCTTGAAAATCACGATGTTGCCTTCTCGGCCATTTCCCGCGCGCCGCTCGCGAAGCTGCAGGAATTCAGGCGGCGCATGGGCTGGACCTTCGACTGGGCTTCCTCGGCCAACAGCGATTTCAACCATGACTTCAATGTCTGGTTCACGCCGGAGGAACAGCGCGACGGCAGCATCGAATACAACTACCGCCGCGAGCCGCCAATGCCCGACGCTCAAGCCGGCAAAACGATGCAGCAATGGGAGCTGCTCGACAGCGCAGGCCCTGTCGACCTGATGGCGTCAATGACGGGGACGGATGTCGCGACCTACACGCGCGACCGGCCCGGCGTCAGCGCGTTCGCCATGCAGGATGGTGACATCTATCATACTTACTCGTCCTATGCCCGTGGGCTCGACGGCCTCTGGGGCATGTACCAATGGCTCGATCGCGCCCCGCTCGGCCGCAATGAGACCGGGGTGTGGTGGAGGCATCACGATCGGTATGGAGCAAACTGATGTTTCGCTCAGCCGAAAGCAATGAAAGGGCCGGCGGGCGTGCCGCCGGCCCTGCGCTGCCCGTCATCGCCAGCCGTTGGCTGGCATTGGCAGCGGCGCCAAGCTTCGCCCTCATGACCGCGCTATCGGCCTATGGCGCGGGCGGCGATATCATCTGCTCGGCGCAGGACAGTCCGATGCTCAGCGGGATGGTGCCCATGTATCTGCTCATGAGCCTCTTTCACTGCGGGCCGTGGTTAAGACTGCTTGCAAGAGAAGGGCATGACGCTCGCGTGTCGAGCTAAGTCGCGCCGGCATCAGCCGCCCTTGCAATACTCCCGCACAGCGGTCGGCGGATGAGGGATCGCTTCGCCGTCCGCCACAATAGATCGGCGAGCATGATCCTGCGGTTTCCGTCAGAAACGTTGTGGCGAGAATGCCGTCAGATCGATCGCTGGCTTCCGTCCTGTCAGGAGGTCGGCAACGATACGCGCCGTGCCGGCCGATTGGGTCAAGCCGAGATGGCCATGGCCGAAGGCATAGATCACGTCCGGCGTCGCCTTGGCGCTGCCGATCGCGGGCAGGCTATCGGGCAACGATGGTCGGAAACCCATCCACTGCACACCGCCCTCCGGCCTCAGGCCGGCCAGGAAAGTGCGCGCCTTTAGCAGCATCGCTTCGGAGCGGCGAAAATTGGGGGCTAAGGCCAGTCCGCCCAGTTCCACCGCTCCGCCGACGCGGATACCGGTTGAAAGCTTGCTAACGACGAAGCCATGGCCGCCGAAGGTTATCTGCGTGCGCAGATCGAAAGCATCCGCCGGAAGGGTCGTGTTGTAGCCGCGCTCGGTTTCGAGCGGGATATGCTCGCCGAGCGTTTTGGCGATCCGGTGCGAAAAGGCGCCGGCGGCCAGGACGACCTTGCCGGCCTGACGCAGCTTTCCATCCGCAGCCACCACCTCGACCCCAGTAGGGATCGCACGAAGCGCCGAAATTTCCGCCGTCTCGATGACGCCGCCACGGCTGCGAAAATTGTTGGCCAATGCGAGCGTGTAAAGCTTTGGATCGGCGATGGAATACCAGCCGGGCGTGAACGTGCCGCGTGTGAAGCGCGACGCCAGCCCAGGCTGGATCGCCGCCATCTCGTCGGCTTTCAGATGCTGGAATTCGATGCCGTGATTGCGGCGCACCTCCCAACCGGGCAGCGAAGCCTGGAATTCCTCCTCGCTTTCATAGACCTGGAGATTGCCTTCCTTGCGTAGCATGGAGAACGTATCCGTGGCGGCAAGAAAGGGCTCCAGCTCCGCCTTGGACAGATCCATCAGGCTTGTCTGCGCCGACGTGGAGCGGGCAACGCGCGAGGGCTGGCAGGCCCGCCAGAAACGGAACATCCATGGCGCGATCTGCAGCGCATAGGCAGGCGGCACCGACAGCGGTCCAAGCGGATCGAGAAGCCATTTCGGCGCCTTCTTCAAAATGCCTGGAGACGCCAGCGGCAGGATATCCGTGAAGGCAAAGGCGCCGGCATTGCCGGCCGAAGCGCCGGCGGCCGGTCCCTCTCGGTCCACCACCGCCACGCTCAAGCCGCGCGCTTGGGCTGCAATCGCTGCGGAGAGGCCAACGACACCGGCCCCAATGACCATAACGTCAGGTCTTGCCATCAATGCACGCTCGAGAGAAATTTCTGTGTTTCCGGATGCTCCGGTTTGCCGATCTCGCTCATGACGCCCTGATCGAAATAGGCGATGCGATCCGAGACATCGCGGACAAACACTGTTCTAGGCGCTAGGCAGATCATGGTCATCCCTCCTCCCGGCATGAGATCAAGCGCAGATATCGCTTCGTCAAACAACATATGTTCCGGCGACGTGGCAAGCACTCTTGTCGGATGGATCGAAAACATCTCGGCAAGGTCGGCATGGATCTGTTTTGCCATCATTTCTTCGGCCTGCGGCGGCCGGATATCTGCGGGTGATGATAAATCCACTGGCCCTCCTCAGCTAAAGCACCGGCATGGCCGTCTGTGCGACAGGCTCATATGTCGATTTTTTGTATTCTTTTTGTATTTATAATTTTCAAGTCTATGATGCAAGCGAGCATAATATGGGAGAACCACAATTGACCGACGTGACCACCCTGACACCGGATGCGCTGCGAGGCCGCGTCGAAGCGATCCTTTCGAAAGCCGGCATCAATGCGCAGCAGGCCGGAGCAATCGCGCGGGTCATCGTCGCCGGCGAACGTGACGCCTGCAAATCCCACGGCATCTACCGCATCGAAGGCGTGTTGCGCGCGGTCAAGGCCGGCAAGGTACGGCCGGATGCAGTGCCGGTTCTTGAACAAAGCGATGGCTCCGCCATCGTCCGCGTTGATGCCAGGAGCGGTTTTTCCAATGCTGCTTTCGAGCTCGGCGTGCCCGCGCTTGCCGAACGGGCTCGCCGCTTCGGCATCGCCGCACTTGCCATCAACGACTGCACGCATTTCGCTGCACTCTGGCCGGAAGTGGAAGCTTTGACGGATCGAGGCCTCGCCGCCTTCGCCATGTGCCCGAGCTATTCCACCGTAGCGCCGGCCGGTGGCTCGGCGCCTCTCCTGGGAACGAACCCCTTTGCTTTCGGTTGGCCGCGTCTTGAAAGCCCGCCCTATGTTTTCGACTTCGCGACGTCGGTTGCTGCGCGCGGCGAGATCGAACTGCATCGACGCGCCGGCAAGCCTCTTCCAGAGGGCTGGGCGATCGATGCCGATGGCCAGCCGACCACGGACCCGGAAGCCGCATTGGCCGGTGCGATGCTGCCGTTCGGGGGACATAAGGGTTCGGCCATCGGCACAATGATCGAGCTTCTGGCCGGCATCATGATCGGCGACTTCACCAGCCGCGAAGCGCTCGATTATCTCGGCTCCACGGCCTTCGCGCCACGGCATGGTGAACTCATCATCGCCTTCTCGCCGGAGGCCTTCGCGGCTGGTCGAGCCGGAAATCCGCTCGCTCGCGCCGAAGTGCTGTTCGAAGCGATTGTCGGCCAAGGCGCGCGCCTGCCCTCGCAGCGTCGCTTTGCCGCTCGCGCCCGTGCGGAAAAGGATGGTATCCCGCTATCCACAGAGGAAATCCGCCAGCTCGACCGCCTGCAGGAACTTGGCCTCGATGCCGTGGTCTGAACGATCCAAAACGTAAGTAAATACTAACGTAATGTAATAGAAGAGAGGCCCCGCAGGGCCTCTCGCATCTTGAGCATAAGCGATCGTAAGAGCTTAGGCCTTGTATTTTTCTACGGCGCCGGGAAGCTTGCTCCACTCGGCATACCAGCTATTGAACAGCTTGAACTGAGCTTCGACATAACCGCGCTGGCTGTCGTTCAGGACGTCGCTTTCATTGAAGTGCAGCTCATATTCCTTATCGCCCTTCAGCACCATCATATGCTTGAAGAAGAGAACAAGATCCGGGCCTTCGTCGAAAGAGGAGAGGACGGCGAGTGCCTGCTCGAGTTCGAGCGCGCGCTGGCGTGCGTCGACGTCGCCCTTGGCAGCAGCCTGCGCGAGGTTGCAGAGATGGATGACTTCCTTTGGCAGGACGTTGCCGATGCCGGTGATGGCGCCGGTCGCGCCGCAATTGACGAAACCGTGGAACACGGCCGTGTCGACGCCGATCATCAGCGTCACGTCGTCATCGCGGCTGGTGATGTTTTCGGCGGCATAGCGCATGTCGGCCGGGCCGCCGAATTCCTTGAAACCAACGAGATTGGCGTGTTCGGCACGCAGCGCGAAGAAGAGGTCGGCGCGGGTGGCAAAACCATAATAGGGGCTGTTGTAGATGACGGCCGGAAGATCAGGCGCTGCCGCAAGGATCGCCTTGAAATGTGCCTTCTGGGCGGCAATCACAGAGCCGCGCGAGAGCACACGGGGGATGACCATCAGACCCTTGGCGCCAACCTTCTGCGCATGGGCCGCATGAGCAACGGCCGATGCCGTATTGACGGCGCCGGTGCCGACGATGACGGGCACTCCCGCCCTGGCCAGCCGCTCGACGCCTTCCATGCGCTGCGCATCGGTGAGCAACGGCCAATCACCCATCGAGCCGCAATAGACCACAGCCGACATACCATCGGCGATCAACTGCTTGCCCTTGCGGACAAGCGCATCGAAATCGGGGCTTCGATCGGGTTTGCACGGGGTCATCAAGGCGGGGATCACGCCGGAGAAAATGCTTGCAGTCATCTGTCTATCCTCTTGGGCCGGGGTGGATCGGCAATCAGCCCAGCAACATCCGCCGCCGCGCCTCACCGTCTTTGCAGCATTGATATACTCTTGTATATATTTTGTCGACAAGAATTATGCAAGCTACAGGCTGACGTCGAGGCGATCCCCACGCATCAGCAATTTCTGGATCTGGGCGACGATCTGCTCGGCATGTTCGCGCGCGAGGCGCTCGGCAAGTTCCGTGTCCCGCGTCTCGATGGCGGCAATGATTTCATCATGCTCCTCGACGAAGCGGCGCGGCAGACGATCGTTGTAGGATTGATAGTAGAGACGCAGGAGACGCCTGCCTTCGTTCAACAGCCGAGAGAAAAGGCCGGTAAAATATGGATTGCGGCCAGCTTCGGCGATTGCAAGGTGCAGAGCCGCGTTGGTGGAGATCATGGCAAGCGCATCCTGCGCTTCGACAGCGTCGGCGAAATCAGCCTGAAGAGCGCGCACACCTTCGAGATCTTCCGGACGGTGATATCTAGCGGCAAGCTGCGTTGTCACCCGATACATCAGGACCAGCGCATCGAAATAGCTGTGCATGTTGAGAAAGTCGATCTGCGAGACCATGGTCGAGCGGTTGGGCAGCGTATCAATCAGCCCCTCGCCTGCCAGCCGCACGAGCGCTTCACGGATCGGCGTGCGCGACATGCCGAAACGCTCGGAAAGCTGCACCTCGTCGATAGGGCTGCCCGGCGGCAGCTCCAGATCCAGAATCTCGTCCCGCAAGATGTCATAGACCACCTTCACGCCGGACCCGCGTTTGCGCTCGTTCCGGAGGCTTGCTTCACTATCCATGGCTAACTGACCTCTTCTTTCAACGTGAGAAATAAAGGGCCATGCCAGCTAAATCAACGCCGCTTCCCGGCATTCCAGGCCTTTGCCAAAATCGAGATTTGCCTCGTTCCCATCCAGCAACCTCGATGCGGGCGCCATGTTCTGTAGCGGTCTGCGAGCAACATGACAGGTCGGCCGCCCTTGAACGCCCCTCCCCGGTTCCAGGTCTTCTTTCGAAGACGCCGTCAGGCTGCAATGCTCCAACGAATTGATCGAGGGATTACGCCGAGCGAACGTAACCTTCGGCAACGAAGTTGCTGCTCTCGTCACAGACCCGGTTTCGTCCGGCTGCCTTTGCCAGATAGAGAGCCCGATCCGCTTCGCGACAAAGCTCTGAAAGCGACCTGGATTTCCGGCTTACCTTCGAAATGCCAATGCTCGTCGTCACCACCACATCGGCACCGAGATCCGGAAATCGTGTTCGCTGAACTGCTTCCCGAATGCGTTCGGCCTGAACAAGGGGGTTTCCTGCTTTCAAGGGAAGAAAGACTATGAACTCTTCTCCTCCCTGCCGCGCGAAAATGGCGGAAGCCGGCAGAACCGCCTCTATCGTTCGCGAGACGGCAACGAGAACTTCATCTCCCGCCGCATGGCCCCAACGGTCGTTAAGATGCTTGAAGTGGTCGATATCGAGATAAAGAAGAGCATCTCCATCCCGAAGTCGTCCGGAGACGTTCTCGTTGAAGAAGCGACGATTATAGAGGCCAGTCAGGCCATCTCGTTCGGCTGTTTGTCTGAGTTTTACCTGTTGGCGCTCGCTTATGAAAATAACGATCGACAGCGCCAGCACAAACTTGGAAAGGATCATCAGCAGGAAACCGCTCGCCACATCGAAAAGGAGGAAAGAATGGAACGAAAACTCGAAGGCCATTATCAGCGATAGCAGGCCGCAGGCCGATAATATTGCGGCAACGAATTTTCTGATCGGCAACGGTTCGCGAAAGGAGTCCCTGAAGATGACGATCGCCGCGCCGGCAAGCATCACACAGGCAAGGAAATTGAATGTCGCTGCCCGATATGTATTGTTCAAATGAAATGCGGTGAAAGCTCCGACGAGTAAGATCAGCAGTCCGGGCAGCAATACAAGAGCCGACATCACCTTTCTGTCGGGATCGCTGATCACCACGAAAGATGAGCCGAGCAACGAATATCCAAGCACGGCGCAAACGAGATTGATAAGGCTGAGAGGCGCATAGAATGCCGGGTAGGTTTCGGCATATCCGGCCAATGTTGAAGCCGCCGCAAGAATTACGAAACTTGAGGCAAGCAGACCAACGCCGCGGCTCTCATTCGCGCTGTATTTCAAATAACCCAAAGTCACCGCACCAGCGATATAAGACGTCTTTTGAAGAAAGAGCACCGTCGGCATATCTAATTCATTCATCATCGAAAACTACCAAAGCAACCAGAAAGCATCGCGGCCTCGATACTCCGGGCGATCTAAAGATTTTGCCAACCGGCCTGCTAAAGATCTTGCCAATGCAATATCTCTGATAAGTCTTCGCCGAGAGCAGCCCACCGCATTGGCTCGGAGCCTTCGTTGATCCACCTCCGAAATCAACCAGCCAAGGCCGGGACCGGCATTAAGGTCGCGACGGTGACGACTGACACCGTGCGGAAAGAACTCTCGTAGACAAGAAGTACATTGCCGATGGCCACCCTACCCTACTAGGTGTTGGTGGCGCACGTGGGCTAGACTGCGCAGAGCGGCTCGGCTTCGCTCTGGCGGGTCCTCCCGAAGTCGAATTGTCGGAATTACCCTCATCGCAGCTAGGTTGTGGCTCGCGTTTCCATTGCCCCGGATCGAAAACTGCCTAGGGTGAAGGCCTCGCCATCGTTGCAATGGGTCTGTCGAACTCAACCTTGGAAGCGTCATGAATTTTACGTCGACCAGAGATTTTCTCGAGTTTCACGCTTTGCCACCAAGCGTTATCCTTGGGCTTATTGATCGAGCGGGCCAGTTTGCAGAGTATTGGCGCGAGCGTACCATGCCGCAAGCCCTGCTCGGCAAGCGCATCGGCATCATCGTCGACGACACGGGATGGCGAAACACGACCGCTTTCGATCTCGGCGCGAAGGCGATGGGCGGCATATCTGCTCAACCTCCCATTAGCTTCAGCACTCGCGAACCCATCGCAGATCTGGCGGGCTACCTCGATAATTGGTTTGATCTTCTTGTCGTCAGGACGAAAGAGCTTGATACGCTGCGTGAACTTGCTTCTGCCGCGGAAACACCCGTCATCAATGCCCGAACAAGAACTAATCACCCTTGCGAAACGCTTGGTGATCTTGCCTATATCAAGAGCGCAAGGGGAACCCTTGATGGCCTCAAGGTTGTCGGAATTGCGCCAGACGCCAATATACTCAGATCATGGGTCGAGGCATCGCGATCGCTGCCGATACGCGTCGTTCAGACCTATCCGGAGCGCTGGCACGTCACCGACCCGGACCTTCTGAACCCGAATTTTGAAAGCAGCACGGACATTCGCCATCTGCTCGATGCGGACGTCATCATTACCGATTCATGGCCAGCAGACGCAGAGGAAGGCGAATTGGCTGAGTATCGGGTGTCGGCTTCGCTTCTCAACAAAGGAAAGCAAAGCACTATCTTTTTACCATGCCCACCGGTTACAAGGGGTCGAGAACTGACGGCGGATGCCATGCTGCATCCAACCTGCCAAAGTCGGGTGGCCAAGGCATTTTTGCTTCACGCACAGAATGCGTTGATGGAGTGGGTGAGCTCTTAGTTGTCGGCGACCACCAATCTGATTGGCGTTCGAACATCAAAGCGGCACTCATCTACCGAAGAGCGTCAGCTATCGAGGTTACTTCGCGAGACAATCCTCAAAACCGGAACCGCGGGCAATGATCTGGTTTGATGCCTCCCTCGAAAAACAAGCTGACGATGATCTTCTGCGGCGTTCCATTGCCACCGTACTCAATATCGATACTGACAGCGTGGACGTAATCCACGACATAATGCAAATTGCGGATATGCCGATAACATGCCTCGTGGCGTCGGAATCTTTCGCTGACTATTCGCAGATCGTCAGCATCTACCACTCCGGCGACCTGCACCCGCCGCCCATTCTTGAAGCGGCCAGCCAACTAGCACGGCTACTGCGGAGATCACTCCTGATGGCCAATGACGAGACAGCGAATCCCTATTCGTTCATTTTGATTTCCAGCACCGGGGAGTCCTCGGTCGTCCTGGTGGATCCCGATGAGCTGGACAAGAACGGCCGCTATGTCATCACGAGCCATGCTCCCGTTGCGGGTGAACAATCGCAAGGCTCCTGAAGGCCTGACCGCATCATTCAAATGGATGCCCGACACTGTATGGATCTCGTCTGTTATGACGCAGGTGCTTCAGGACGAGCGGAATCGCACACCACCCGATCTGCTTCGCATCCGATGTTGCGTAAGTGAGGCAGGTTGGTTGGCGTGACTTGAATTTGGAGGGCAAACGGCAAGCGCCGTGGGTCCAAGTGAGGCATCAATAACTCTGCACCTCGGCCTTCCACGCGCGCAGCTCTTCGACAAGCCCGCCGACGAGCCGGCACATTCGCCATCTGCTGTTAAAGGGAGAATGGTGCGGCAAGTCCCAGATCATGACAAGGCTGTATCATGTCCTGTCCGACCAAGGCGCCCACTTTGCGGCAAGCACACTGCCCGGCCCATGTACAGCGGCGAAGAGCAGTCCCGCTACGAACGTGAAGTGATCAACGAAAAAGCCGAATTCAGCTTGATTGCCGGTCCATCGTGCCGGACCATGGAATGAGAATGCGAGAAAGATGACGTAAACGGCCGCAGCAAGCGCCGCCGGGACGAACAAGGCGCCGGTCAGGAAAGCAACGACAAGCAGCACTTCAAGGATGGCGGCACACCAAGCCAGGAATAATGGGAACGGGAAGCCCGCGGCGGCGATATAGCCGGCGGTCGCGCCCATATCCATGAACTTGAACGAGACCGCCATCACGAAGACGGCGGAGAAGATCAGGCGAGCGATGAGAATGGCGGCAGTCTGCCAAAGTGATTGAGCGTTTTCCACGATGTTCCTCCAGGTTGAAGCGGTTGATGCCCCAAGGACGGCCAACAAAAGGTGATCCCGACAAGAAGGATGAGAAATTATTTGCCGGTGCTGATCGCTTGCAGCGTGAAGCAAGTGGTCGAAAACGCTCTTCCTAAAGTTCGGGTCTTACATCTTTCTGCCAAATGGGACTGAACCTCGACAGGACCGAACTGCACAAAGAGGTTACGTTGCCTCCAAATCAGCCCTTTTGCCCCTCCATCCGGTACCTGGGGCAAAATCGATGGCAGCATTTCAGCGAACGAGCATAAAAGTGTGCATAGCTAGGCCCATTGAGGGTGCACAGGTGAGGCCGGGGATCGCGGCTTGGTGCGGCTCGCTCCTCGTGGTCTTTCACGGGGCCACCTAGCGATAAATTAGAAATTTTGCGACAAAGGCTAGGTCAGCTAATCTCGTCGGGAATAAAGCCACCGGTTTGGTGTTGCCACAGACGAGCAAACAGACCGTCCTGTCCAATCAGTTCGTCCGGTCCGCCTTCCTCCACGATACGTCCTTGATCGAGCACAACTATCCGGTCCATCCTGGCAATCGTGGAGAGGCGATGTGCGATGGCGATTACCGTCTTTCCCTCCATGACGAGATTAAGCCTGTCTTGGATCGCAGCCTCAGACTCACTGTCGAGGGCGGAGGTCGCCTCATCAAGCACCAGGATTGGCGCATTCTTCAACAATACACGGGCGATGGCGACGCGCTGGCGCTGGCCGCCGGACAGCTTAACGCCGCGGTCACCGACGAAGGCGTCATAACCCTTGCGATCTTCGCTGTCGGCAAGATCTGCAATGAAGGTATCCGCACTCGCCATCTTGGCGACGGCCTCGATTTCGGCACTGCTCGCGTCCGGCCGGCCGTAGCGGATATTGTCGCCGACAGAGCGGTGCAGCAACGCGACATCCTGGGCGATGACGCCGATGGCGCGGCGCAGGCTGGATTGCGTGACTGCGCGGATATCCTGGCCATCGATCAGGATCGCGCCGTCCTTGATGTCGTAGAAGCGCAGGAGCAGGTTGGCGAGCGTCGTCTTGCCGGCGCCGGAGAGGCCGACCAGGCCGACCTTCTCACCGGGGCGGATCGTCAGCGAGAGATTGTCGATAACGGGTTTGCCGGTCTTATACGCAAAGCTGATATTGTCGAAATGGATTTCGCCGCTGGGCACGGCAAGGTCCTGCGCACCCGACCGGTCGGTGATGGTGGGCGGCGTCGTCATGACCGGCATGGCGTCCTTGATCGTGCCGATCGCCTGGAAGATCTGCTGGCCCATCTGCAGGAATGTAAATGTGTGACCGGAGAAGCGGTTGAGAACATAAACGGCCGCCGTGAATTCGCCGATCGTGACAAAGCCATCCACAAGGCCGGTAAAGCCGATCGACAGGATTGCCAGCCAATGGATCATGTTGAGGACGACGACGATGACCTCAGCGGTACGGTAGATGCGCTGCTCGCTCTGCTGCGCCTTGATAGCCTTGCCGATTATGCCTCTGATGGCACCGGCCTCGCTGTCTTCCGCGGCGAATTGCTTGACCATCTGCATATTGGCGTAGAGATCGGTGATCGCGCCGGAAATCAGGCTGCGACGCTTGGCGGAGCGGCGTGAGCGCTCGGTGAAGACGGGCGCCAACCTGACTGCGAGCAGCACGTTGAGCGTGATCCAAACGACGGTCGGCAGGGCAAGCTGCCAGGAGAGCGCACTCAGAAGGACAACGGAGCCGACCATCTGCATGATGAAGCGCGGGATGGACTGGAAGGCCGAAATGACCTGCTGCTGCACGGCTGACGCCACCTGCTGCAGTCGCGAAGCGACCTGGCCGGCATAGAGATCGTGGAAGAAGGCGAGGTCCTGCCGCTCCACCGCTCTGTGGCCCTGCCATTGAATGGCGGCCGGCATGCCGATGCCGAGCGTGTGCGAGTTGAGCGTATTGACGAGAAAAGAACCAATCGGGATGACGGGGAAAAGCATCAGGCCGAGGAAGATCAGCAGCATCCGGTCGTTATGCAGGAAAGCGGCAGCACCCTGCTGCGTGACGCCATCGACGATAACGGACAGGCCCCAGACCATCGTCAGGCTCATGGCCTCGATCGCCATGGTGCAGAGGGCGAGTGTGATCAGGACGCCGCGAAACATCATAACGAAGTGAAGAAGAACGGCCACTGGCCCCTTCGACGGCAGCGGCCGGTAGGGAATGTCCAGCGGCTGGATCAGGCTTTCGAAGGGGCGGTAGATCGCATCTGAAATTGACATGGGTGCTCGAACTCTAAATGGATGGGAGGGCGAGGACTCGGCAGCCGGAACAAGACCACCTTCCGGCTGCAATCTCAATTAGAACATCTCGGTGGATGCCAGGATTCTTGCGATGGCGATCGTGCGGAAGGCTTCCTGGCATGCACAAGCGGCTTTCAAGTGCAATGGACAGCGAAATCTGTTTATCTAAGATGAGAAATTGCAAGTGGCTGGACAGCAAAAGGCTGCATTTGAGATGGCCCCTTACCTGCTATTATTTTTCATCTTCGTCACATGCGGTCTCGTCAATATGACACGCCCTCGAAACTCCATTCGACCAGTAAATGAACGAGACACCGAAAACGCTTACAAAGCGGCTTTCAAAATTGAACCCAGGGAGACGGCGGAGCGACGAAAGCTCATAAGCCTGCTTCTGGTGATTGCGTTGCTAATCGACATGCTCCTCATCGTGTGGATAGTTCGCTTCGCCTAACAGGTAGGCTTGCTAAACGCCAAGGGGCCGGCAAATGCGCGGGGAGGCTCCGTCCGACGAATTATGTGAAACCGCCCGTCAGAATCAAACGGCAGGTTTCGCAATAGCTTGAGATTATGGTTAATACTTCGCTTAGCTGAAGCTATTTAAGGCTTCGCTTCCGCCACACGCGCTCGCCCTTGCAATAGGATTTAGCCAATGCCGAGAGATCGGATACGGAGATATTGAACCAGGAGCCGCTTCGGAGCAGTAAATCATAGCTCTCAGGCTCGTCTTCCACGGAAAGCCACACACTCCTTGCCTTCCAAGCTCAGGAGAAAGCGGCGGCGCGACACCCGCTCGCGCGTTACTTCGGCAGCGATTGCATGCTCTTCATGGCTTTGAGGTCTTCATGCGAGACGAATTCACAAGCCAGCAGGGTCTTTCCTGGGAAGGCCGCAGATTCGCGGGCGACTACGGACACCACTCCCATCTCGGCCGCGGGTTGCTCAGCCTTGAGCAAAGCGCGCCCATATGACTTCGTTGCGGTGCCGAGGAGATTGCCAAGCCCATCCGATGTCAGGTGATAGGTCTTGGCCAAATCGTCTGCTCGCGCGCCATCGACCAGGATACCGAAGCTCGTTCCAGCGAAGACGATTTCTTTCGTCTTGAAGCCTTGACGACCGAAGTCCGCGGACATTTTGTAGACGGCTGCCGTCATGAGCGACGTATCCGCCTTCGCAAGCTTCTCAGCCTCGTCATACATCTTTGTCGCACTGGCGGTCGAATAGGGCGGCTTGCAAAGGGCCGCATCGAAGAAGGAAGACTTGTCGAAAGCCAGCGCACTCGAACCGAGCGTGAGCGAAACAATGGCGCCCAGTGAAAGAGATGCTGCTATGTTCAAGAATATTCCTCCCAATGACTGATGAGCCATTCGAACTTAGATCGAGTCGACCGTGCTGCTGTATCTATCGCTACGACCATCGGCAGCCAAGCCGCCCAACGCAACTATCTCCAGATTTTTCATCTGGCTCACAGATTACTTGGCAGTGGCCACGGAATGTATTTCAACCCATGCAATGCCACGCCTCGACACAAGATCTCCCTCTTCAGCGCGCTGAAGGACGGCGCGTGGCTTGACGAAGCAAGAGGATGGATCACGCCTTCCCGCCCAACAGCCGGCCCCTACCCTCCATGGCTTTATTCTTGCAAATCCCTTCTCCGTCTGCGGCATCTCTCGAATGAGAATAGTCCTTCCCTATTCTGCCGATGAGAGATGCCATGAAACGCCGGATTGAGACGCGCCTCGGACAAGCAAAGCCAGTCGCTGGCATAAGGAAGCAAAGTCCAAATCCGAGTAATGCTCTGCTGCACTACCCGGCGCGCGGACCATTCAAAGATACGACTTCACCAGGTCTTTTGAACAACCGCAAACACAACGAGGACCATCGCCAATCATCGACCGCGACCGATTGGCCGCAACTCGTTTCGCCAGCATTTAGCTTGCGGCCGCCGGGGGTTAAAGCGCCCTCCCCCCCTTTAAGACACGGCAGCCCGCACAAACCGGAGCCCTGCGACATTTTCGCAGGCAGCTTGTTACGAATTCGGGATTGAGGGAAGATGCGCCGCGTACGCGCTACCTATCGCGGCTTTGCGAAAACTAGCCGTCCAACTATAAAAATCTCGTTAACCAAAACTTGCTGCAGACTACACCACCTCATATATGAACGTCGGCTTGGCGTGAGGGCGAACAAGCGGGGACGGATTTCTTTGCCATCCCGTCAAAATCACTTCACAATCAATCCGTAATGGAATTGCACGCAGAGGAACGATTTGATGGAAGAACCCTGGACGACCAATCGCGAGCCGATCGTGGCGACCGAGCTCGATGTCAAGAAGGCGACCGCGATCAATACGCTCTTGCTTCACCCCATCGGCATCCTGCCCGCCAAAGCTGGCGATCCTATCCGTCCTTTTGCGCTTGGCCTCTGGAATGAAATCCGTCCGCTCTTGAAACCCGACGTACCGGTCATGTCTCTGCGTCGGTCCACCAGTGCGTTTCTGCATTCCAAGCGATATTACCATGCCTGCGCCCAGCCGGATTCCATGCGGCACGATCTCGCCGGCAATCCCGTCGAGCCGCTTTCGGCCGAGGATAGGCTTGCCGCGCAGCAGCGCCTGATCACGCTGCGGCAAACGCAGGCCAAGGCAACGGCTCAACGCGAAGAGCCGCCACCACCGCCAGTCTTGAGCAAAGCAGAACTCATTCGAGCCTCCCTCCTCGGCCGGCGCTCCGATCGCGCCGCCCGCTGACGCGCCTGAGCGCATCGCCTCATAGTCTCCTCACCTTTATTGTAACAGCCCGAATGTAAGCGCTGCCTTTGGTGTGGTGGCGCGTCGACACTGTGGGCGGCAACTCCGGTCGCATCCGCGGTAGTCCGCGGACTACCGGTCAATTGAGCTCCATCCACGAAATGGCGCCCTTGGACGCGTTCGTTCCAGTATCCTGCCCGGCCTTCAGCATGAGTGGTCCGCGGACTACACCGCTCATGCTGGAACATAGGGCGAAACGAATCACTATGACCAACGGCCTCGCTCAAAACGTCAGCATAGTAAAGCGGCAGCAGATCGAATGTCGCAACACGCTGTTGATGCGCAAAAACGCATCAAAAACTGCCTTTTATCTAAGCATTTGTAAAACGGACACGAATCGGAGCATATTGTAACTGCGTAATTCAGTAGCATTCCGTCACAATTGCGCAGTTAATTGGGAAAACAACGATGCAGCCGAGTCTCGCGCTCCAAGAAGATCAAGAGCACCTTCCAACGCTTCTGGCGACAGATGCGCAGGAATTGTCTTATCAGCTCCAGCAACATCAGGCAAAGATCTTCCCGCCTCAGTCACAGAAAACTATGCGGATGTTTTCGCCGGCCGAAGCTGCTGCGTTCATTGGTATAGGTGAGGGCTATCTCCGCCAGATCGCCGCCGAAGGCCATGGGCCTGACCCGCTTTCCAATGGGCGCCGGCTTTATGCCGCCGAGGATATGGACCGCATCCGCAAGGTGCTGGATGAGCGCAACGGCACACCCAAATATGTTCCCTGGCGTAGAGGGTCGGAAAAGCTCCAGATCATCTCGGTCATGAATTTCAAGGGTGGTTCAGGCAAAACCACCACCGCGGCTCACCTCGCGCAGTATTTGGCGCTGAGGGGCTATCGCGTGCTGGCCATCGATCTCGATCCGCAGGCCTCCTTGTCCGCTCTCTTCGGCCATCAACCGGAACTTGATGTCGGTGAAAATGAAACGCTCTACGGCGCCATACGCTATGAAGAGCCGCGTCCGATCGCCGATATCGTCCGTTCGACCTATACGCCGAACCTTCATCTGATCCCCGGCAATCTCGAACTCATGGAGTTCGAGCACGAAACGCCGCGCGCAATGGCGGCAGGTCGTGCCGAGACCATGTTCTTTGCTCGCATTGGTGAGGTTCTGACCGAGATCGAGAGTTTCTACGATGTCGTTGTCATCGATTGCCCGCCGCAGTTAGGTTTCCTGACGATGTCAGCGCTCTGCGCTGCGACATCCATCCTCATCACCGTTCATCCGCAGATGCTCGACGTCATGTCGATGTCACAATTTCTCACCATGACGAGCGAGCTCATGTCCGTGGTCGAGAATGCAGGAGGTCGCACCAGCTACGACTGGATGCGCTATCTCGTCACCCGTTTCGAGCCGAACGACGGACCGCAAAGCCAGATGACCGGCTTTATGCGCGCCATCTTCGGCAATCGCATGCTGCAGAATGCCATGGTCAAATCGACAGCCGTTGCCGACGCCGGCGTCACCAAGCAAACGCTTTATGAGGTCGATCGTGCCCAGTTCACCAGGGGCACCTACGACCGCGCTCTGGATTCGCTCAATCTCGTCAACAGCGAGATCGAGACGCATCTCCGCCTGACCTGGGGAAGGAAATAAATAGATGGCGCGCAAAAACCTTCTTGAAATCTCGGCGCCAAACACGGCGCGCACGGACACGCCCGCTGCAAAGGATAATCGACCGATCGCAGGTTTCCTGCCGCAGGCGAGGGGTTCTGGACCTGTCGGCGGCATTACGAGGACGCTCGGAAACATCACCGAAAAGATGGAGCGCGCCAGCGATCTCGAGCGGCAACTGGCCGAAGGACAGACGGTCGTCGACATCGATCCCGATGTCATCGACGGATCCTTCGTTACCGATCGTCTCGAGATAGATCCAGTTGAACTCGGCCAGCTTGTCGAGCAGATACGCGAACACGGCCAGCAAGTGCCGATCCTCGTTCGCCCGCATCCAGAGTCCAAGGGACGCTTTCAGGTTGCCTACGGCCATCGCCGCCTGGCGGCCACAAAGGAACTCGGCATCAAAGTGCGCGCGGTCGTGCGGCAGCTCACGGATGACCAGCTGGTGGTCAGCCAGGGCCAGGAAAATAGCGCGCGCACCAATCTCTCCTATGTCGAGCGAGCATTGTTTGCATTGCGCTTGGAGCAACGCGACTTCGGCCGCGATGTCATCATGGCCGCACTCGGCGTGGACAAGGCAGCACTCTCCAAGATGCTGATCGTCACGAGACAGGTGCCTCTGCCACTCATCAGCGCTATCGGGCCTGCTCCCGAAATCGGTCGCAGGCGATGGTTGGAATTGGGAGAGCGCCTCGAGAGTGTTGCTGCCGAGCCGATCATCGCCGAGTTGTCCGCGGACAACTATCGGAAGATGTCGAGCGATGAACGTTTTCAGCGCGCACTCATTCTAGCAACGGGAAAGCCCGCTTCTACCAAGAGCGCCGCTGCTCCTTCATCCGTAGCCGGGGTTCCCGTGACTTTTAAGCGAACGCCGGCGCGCGCCACTTTTGTTTTCGATAGCAAGGCTGCGCCCGGTTTCGACCAGTTCGTGCAGGAGAGATTGCAATCTCTCTTCAACGAGTTTCAGCAAGGAAAGGAAACGTAACCCGCAAAAGAAAAAGGCCCCCAAACGACGTCGTCGTGGAAGCCCTTCTCTGATCTTAAGCAAATCGAGAATCGCATTTCCCCGAATCACAGTCAAGAGTCTTTGACGCCGTTTTGGTGAGCTGTCTTCTTTTGCCACAACGTAGGTGAAAGAAAATGGAAACCGAATATGTGACGACGCCCTTTGGGCGGCGGTCGATGACGCTTGCCATGTTGATAGCTCAAAGACGAGCCGAGCATGAGAAGCCCATCAGGTCCATCGACAAATGGAAGATTTATCGCGCACTCTGTGAAGCCAAGCCCCTTCTCGGGGTGACGGATCGTGCGCTTGCAGTTCTCAATGCGCTCTTGAGCTTTTATCCGAAGAACGAACTGTCGGATGATGCCAACCTGGTCGTGTTTCCTTCGAACGCGCAGTTGTCCTTGCGCGCCCATGGGATGGCCGAGCAGACCATTCGCCGCCATCTGGCTGTGCTGATCGCTGCCGGGCTTCTTGTGCGCAGAGATAGCCCCAACGGCAAGCGCTATGCTCGTCGCAGCAGGGCAGGGGACCTCAATGAGGCTTATGGCTTCTCATTGGCGCCTCTTCTCGCGCGAGCGGAAGAGATCGAACATCTCGCCGCCCAGGTTGCGGCCGAACGACTTCATATCCAGAGCCTGCGCGAGCGCATCAGCCTCCACAGACGCGATATTGCCAAGCTGATCGAAACCGCGCGTGCCGAAGCTGCAGAAGGCCCCTGGGAGACCGTCTATGTAGCTTTCCGTGCGTTGATCGATGGGCTTTCGCGTTCTCCGACGACAATGGAGCTGGAGGCACTTCTGGATAAGCTCAACCGCCTGCACGACCAAATCATCAACCAGTTGGAAACGCACATAAAAGCCAAAAATTTAAGCGGCAATCCCTATCAAAATGAGCGGCACATACAGAATTCAGACTCCGAATCCTTCATTGAATCTGAAACCAAAGCCAAACGGCGAGAAATACCGCTGGACGATACAGAATTTCCGCGGACAACTTCAATAATCCCGGAAACCATAGCTTCTTCGGAGAAGATCGGGCTAACACCTCCAGCATCACACAGTTCCGGCACTGGAACTCGCAAGGAGGTTCTAGCGGAACTGAAATCTTTCCCGCTCGATCTCATTCTCCGCGCTTGCCCGGACATCACAGCTTACGGACCAGCAGGCACTATCAACAACTGGCGTGACTTGCTTGCAGCCTCGATCATCGTCAAATCGACACTCGATATCAGCCCTGGAGCCTATCAGGAGGCCTGCAGAACCATGGGGACAGAGAATGCGGCCACTGTGATCGCCTGCATCCTTCAACGCGCTCCACACATCAATTCTGCCGGCGGTTATCTTCGCGATCTGACACGGCGAACGGAGAAAGGAGAGTTTGCGATCGGCCCCATGCTTATGAGCCTTCTGCGGTCAAATACGACTATGACTGCCCGAAAGGTGGCCTAGTTGGTTCCAGTTTCAATGTGAAAGGATAGATATCCGGTTCTGCCTAGGCCCCAAATTCGCGGCACTGATCTAATGCAGACCTAATCAAGTCTGCTGAGACGCATCAACGACAGTTTTGTTGATGTGAAAGGTGGTGCGCGCCCTCGTGCAGGGCTAATGGCAGCAAAGAGCAGGATAGCTTCTGATTAAGGATTTATTCCAATGAAATCAATCGGCTAGAGACGGTGTAAAATTCAGCCTAATTGACCGAACAAGCCGTAGGAGACGCTCTTATCGTCCGCCGATACCAAGTTTTTATGCCGTTTTTACCGGCAAATGTCCATATATTTTCGCATCTGGGTTCTCGATCTAGCGCTACGGTATCCACAGGTGAGCATATTGGATGCTATGCCGATGGTGACAGAAATATCCCCAGCTAGCTTGAACAGGCGAGGCAATTATCCCGTCCGTCGCCTGTCAAATTTCCTGACTTAGCTCCCGGCCATTGTCATTGCTGATCGCAGATCGGGATCGGCTTGGCGGGCGGTGCCGGATGATCCTTCTTGTACTGGACGATGATTGGCTCGAGCGTTTCCTTGGGCCAGAATTTTGGCGTGCCGATATCCTTCAGGCAGGAGTCGTTCCAATACAATCCGGATTGGGCCGGAGAGCGGCCCGCCGCAACGGCCTTGGCGATCGCCTTGATGTCTGAAGACTCCGGATAGATGTAGAGCGTCGTCGGATTGTCCTTCACCATGGAGATGATCTGATTGGCATCCGATGCCGACCAGCTCGTGCAGCCGTCACTACGGCCGCCGGCATATTCCACCAGCTTCCCGAGGGGAACATATCCGTCCTTATTGGCATAAGGGCTCTGCGGATCCTTCTTCATGCAAACGCCCGCGACCTTGGCGGCCGCATGTCCGCCGATCGCCCGCTCTCGCGCATTGGCGGTCTCGCCCTCACCGTCGAACTGGAGGAATGTGCGGAGATAGGCGGTCTCCTTCGTCTGGGAGAGCTTGTAGTAACCCTTGAAGGTCGTCTTCGTCTCCTCCGTGACATAGGAGCCGCCCGTCGTCAGGTTCGAGTCCATCGCGTTGCCGAAGTTCTTCGCGCACATGCGTCCATTGCCGAAGTCGGCAACACCTTTGAGATCGCGCCCGCTGCCGTGGCCCGATGAAACGACACGGAAGGTCTGTGTCGCCTCGCAAACGATATAGAACCGACCCGCGGACTTGCCATCATTCGGAGTATTCGGGCGGGTTGCATCCATGGCGAAATAGCAGGGATTTCTAACCGTGCCTTCGCTCACTTTTCGCATGTAGAGCGCGCGAGCTCTTTGCAGGATCGGTTGGGCAATCTGCCCTTCACCGGTACCAACATAAACTCCGAGCCAGGCCGGAATGTCCGACTGCCGGGCCGCTGCCAAGGATTGCGATGTTGCGGGAATGACGAGGGCGAGGGAGCAAAGGCTGAGCATCTGGGTGACGCTTCGAAGGGCATATCTCAACCGCACGGAATTAGTTCTCCTATCAAATATCCTGGGTCCGCATGCGCCGCCGCCGGTAACAGCAATTTTGACAGTCTGCCTGCCCCACAAGCTCGGCTGTCATGCGCCCGGATCCAGAAATCATAGTTGTGCGCTGCTTTGCTGAACGAGACCCTAACAGATGCAGGAATCCTGGCTGACAAGGAAAATTGCTCGCCTGTCATTGATTGTCTGCATCCGTTTTGCGCCAGCATTCTTCAGCGATCACGGCGCAAATATGGCAGACTTCAGGCGATCAGGACGCTAAGAAAGCCGTAGCAGCTAGGTTACGTCATCAGGTCGTGGCGCTGTATGCTTCTGTGATCGAGGCAAGTCGTCCTCCAGATGAAAGAAGGGGAGTTGCTCGCTCACATAGCTGTGGACGGCCGGAGCGTAGAATTCCGGATGATCCATGGCGCCCAGCATCAGAAATATCTGGTGGTCGATGCGTGCGTCGCTGTAGGCAATGGGCGCTCCGCAAGTCGGGCAGAAGCTTCGTTTGATGGGATATTGACCATAGGTCGCTCCCTCGTTGCCGTGAAAAGTCACGTCCTTCGTCAGGAAGCCCACGAACGCTGCAACCCGCGCGCCCGTCGCTCTGCGGCAATCGCTGCAATGGCAGTAGCTGGTATAGAAGGGCTCGGACGAGGCCTCGAACTTAATCGCGCCGCAACGGCATCCTCCCGTATGACGTCGTGCCATGAAATTGCTCCCTGCCGAAATCTACAATCTGTCTACGAGGCTCCCGGGACGAATTTATGAGCTCAAAGCCGTATGGCTCTTTCGCGCCTGGATCATACGTCGGTGAGCTGGTCAGCCAGCTATTGCGAAGAGAGATGTGGGGCGGGAAAGTCCAACACGCGACTGGTATAGCTTTCGATCAGTGCGCTGAACGGTGTTCCATCCGGCAGCTTCAACACGGCATGATGTTCGAGAAGAAAGGGTGGCAGGGCAAGAGACACGGCACCTGATGGCGGCAGATCGGCGCCCGTTTCCCATCCTTGCGGAAGAGGCGACCAAAGCAACTTTGCTGACAGGTTCGTGCGGGCGAAATTGAGGGCCTGAACGGCGCGACCGAAGGCGACGTCGCTCGTATCGAGCGCCTTGTTCATCTCGGCTGTGAGCTTTGCCGGCACGTACCAATTATCCGCCTCGGATAGGATGCGATCGCCACAGGCCAGCCGAACGCGGCGATAGGCGATGGGCTCGTCAGGTCCGACGGCGAGCAGCTTGCGGATTGCAGCGTCGGCCGGCTTGTCCTGACCGCGCACGCGCTGCGCAACGATTTTCGAACCTTCGGGCGCAAGCTTATGCGCAGCACACCAGCGGTCGAGCGTCAACGTGGCGCTGGCATTGCTGAGGAGATCGGCATTCAGGGTCTGCAGGATTGCCAGCGCTTCCAGACGCGAGGTCGGCGTGTCGGGCCACTGAGAGGCAGCAGACATCTCCTGCGCCGCCGCTATCTGCGCGCCAAGCGCGATGGCGACCGAACCGCCGAGGGCAATCATGCGAACGAATGACGGGGGCTTTGATGGCATGCGATGAAATCCTCTGCACAGATGATTTTACGGGCCGGAACCTGATGGCTGACAAATACGCCGTTGGCATAGATGGCAGGCATGCCGCCATTGGCAAGACCTGAAAAGATTGTTGCAGGCAGGCGCGGCAACTGGCCGCAAAATCGTCCGGTGTCTTCCTCACCGTATAGGTGCCTACGATCCGATCGCGTTCAGACCGGTGATGGCAACCTGGATGAGGCCAGCCGTGGCGACGAAGGCCAGCGCGGAGACGAACAGCGCCGCCAGGATCAGCAATCCGTCCCGTGCCATCAGCGCGACCGAGATCACCACGAGCGCAAAGACCGGCATATAGTTGCCGAGCGGGATCGGCAGGACAATCGCAACCGCTAGCAGGAAGATCGGAAAGGACAGCAGCCATTGCATTGTGCCGCCCGTAAAGACGGACAGCCGACCGGGGCGCACAACGGTTTCGATCCTGGCGAGGATCGGTGCGCTGTAGCGTACGATGAGATCGACGATCGCCGGCGAAAGCCGGCGACGACTGAGAAAGGCCGGCAACCATATCGTCCGCCTTCCTAGTGCGATCTGCGCCGCCACCAGGGCGAGCGCGCTCCCGAAGACGACACCGAACGGCCCAGGTATCGGAATCAGGGCGGGTAGGGCGAGAAAGAGGATGGTAAAGGCCGTGCTCGTGTGCCCGAGGCCGCAGAGCACCTCACCAATGGAGAGGCCGGCCTGC
Source organism: Martinezella hainanensis (assembly GCF_900094555.1). GTDB lineage: Bacteria > Pseudomonadota > Alphaproteobacteria > Rhizobiales > Rhizobiaceae > Rhizobium > Rhizobium hainanense. Next base: position 185,303 of record NZ_FMAC01000003.1, on the reverse strand, counting down.
TCATGGGCGAGCCTGGTGAGATCATGCAGGCGAGCGGACGCCCTGTCATTCTGCTCAGTCGTGCCGGTGGCCTGTTCTGTCATCCGAGGTCACCAGATGAGGCTGACGGAATCCCTTGCTTGCGCAAAGTTTCAAGCTTCATCGGCGCCTGTGCTCCTTCCCTGGATAAGCTTGATGACGGGCGCGCAAGCCGGATTATTCTTGTCGAGCAGATCGGCAGGGCTGCTCCAGCCGGTCGAAAGGCTGATGACGGTGGAAATGGTCCAGAAGGTGTCGTCCGACGCACGCTGCACCAGCGCCGGCACTTCGGACGAGAGACATGCCTGCGACTGCCTGACGATCTCGACCGGCTGACCGGCCGCCGCCGCATGGCGCTCGATCTCGGCTTGAAGAGGACCGAGGGCGAAAGTTGCAAAGAGGGAAGCGAGGAGATTGGAGATCATATCTGGTCCTTGTCGAACATCTGCTTGAAGGGGGAGGGACGATGCCCGCGCGGAGAGCGGGCACCTCGCTGCATCAGGCCTGTTCGGCCTTGTCGCGGGTTTTCAGCAGGCTCCAGCCGACGCCGCTTGCGATGATGGCGAAGGTGATGCCGAGCGAGAGGGCGGCAGGGAATTTTTCCAGGCCCAGCATGTCAGCGACGAAGATTTTCGAGCCGATGAAGACGAGCACGATGGCGAGCGCCGGCTTCAGATACTGAAAGCGGTGGATCATGGCGGCGAGTGCGAAGTAGAGGGCGCGCAGGCCGAGGATCGCGAAGATGTTCGACGTATAGACGATGAATGGATCGGTCGTGATGGCGAAGATCGCGGGAACCGAATCCACGGCAAAGATCACGTCGGCCACTTCGATCAGCACGAGCGCCATGAAGAGCGGCGTGATGAACCACACCATTTTTCCATTCTGCGGGTGCGGCTGTTTGACGAAAAAGCGTTCGCCGTGATGGTGGTCGGTGACGTTGAAGCGGCTACGCATGAAGCGGACGAGCGGGTTCTTCGACACATCCGGTTCTGTATCCTTAACGATCAGCATCTTGATGCCGGTAATGATGAGGAAGGCGGCAAAGACATAGAGAAGCCACGAGAATTCGGCCACGAGCGTCGCGCCGACGCCGATCATGATCGCGCGCAATACGATGACGCCCAAAATGCCCCAGAAGAGCACGCGGTGCTGATAGAGGCGGGGTACGGCAAAGAAGGCGAAGATCAGGGCGATGACGAAGACGTTGTCAAGAGCCAGCGTCTTTTCGACGACGAAACCCGTCATGTAGGCAAGGCCGGAATCAGCCCCGAGATACCACCATACCCAGCCGCCGAAGGCGAGACCGAGGGTGATGTAGAGAACCGAGAGCTTGATGCTCTCGCCGACGCCGATCTCCTTGTTTTCCTTATGCAGGACCCCAAGGTCGAATGAGAGGATGGCGATGACGAGCGCAAGGAAGCTCGCCCACATCCAGAGCGGCTTTCCCAGCCACTCGACGAAGAGCAAAGACGTTTCCATGACGGAAAACCTCTGTCGGCGCGATGTCGGGAAAGGTCCGACATCGCAAGAGCGCCGACGGCTCTCACCAGAGGGGCCCGGACCAGCGGGTTGGCCAATAGCTGGGAAGCGCATGTTTGCGTTTCAAGGGCTCGGGCGCATTTTGCAAAGACGGCAACGTCACTTGCCCGTCTAATCCTTGGTCCGGCCGATGTGAATGCTGTAAACGCTTGCCCGTTCCTGCGCGACGGAATCGGCCAGCACGGGGGGAATTTCCACATGGGCGCTATGCCGCGCGAGGATGTGGAATCCCTTCGGAAGGCTGGCCGCGATGCGGTCGATGATCTTTTCGTAATCGACGATCAGCATCTCCCGTCCGGCCATGAGGTCGAACAGCAAGGGATCGGCGATCACGCGCTCATTTTCACAAAACCAGTAGGAGGAGATCGTCAGGTCGGGAAGATAGCCGATCTGCGCCGGTAGGTTTCGTTGTTCGAACTGGAAGCGTCCCGGCAACCCGGCGGCTGACATCAATTCCCTGGCGAGAGAAAGCTGATGTTCGGATATGTCCAGCCCGTGAAGCTCAAGCTCGGGATTGTCGGCGAGATGGGCAAAGGCGAGGCTGAAGGCGCCCGAGCCACAGCCGAGATCACATACCCTTGTATATTTATGGGCCGTCACTTCGAGACAGCTGAGTGCTTGCAGGCATTTCAGTGAATTTCGCATTCCGAACGCACGTGTAAAGGCATCGGCGGAACGGCTGTAATCGAATATCTCGATCTGGCGCCTGCTTTCGACAGCATTGCGCAAGGCAATGGAATCGTTGCTGGGATGGTATAGATGATTACATCTGAGCAGGACGTCGGCAAATTCTTCGAAATACCGCGTCTGTACGTCCGTGCCTGTCATGTAAGCCTGTCCCCGCCAAGGATATTCTCTTTGACGTGATTGGAAAGGCTGTATGCGCCGAAAGCAAGCCCTCAAAAATTGCCCTTGACGCTCGATAGGGCAGGGTCTTGCAACTGCGAGCATCGAATACCGCTGCTGTGTTAGCCTTGTGGTAGAGGGATCGGAAATCCTTCGAAGGTTTTGAGGGTGTCGAGCACGATCGCCGTCTTCACGTGCTGAACCGATTCGTGCGGCAGCAGCACATCGTTGACGAAACGGGAGAGATCGGTAAGCCCGCGCGTAGCGACCTTCAGGTGATAGTCCATTTCGCCTGTCAGCGCATAGGCTTCCAGTACCTCCGGGAGTCCGTTGATGAGCTGCGAAAACCGGCGGGCATTGTCTCTGTTGTGGGTGGCAAGCGTCACGGAGATGACCACCAGCATGTCCAACCCCAGTCGCTGTCGGTCGAGATTGGCCTGGTAGCTGCGAATATAGCCTTCCGCCTCCAGCCTAGTCCGGCGGCGCGAGCATTGCGACGGCGAAAGGGCAATACGCTCGCCGAGCTCGTTGTTCGTCAATCTGCCGTCTTTCTGAAGCTCTTCCAGCAGGCGCAGATCCAATTTGTCGAGCTGTTCATCCATTGCGCAAAACCCTCAGAATCCTCACGAAGTCTGTACGAATCTTGCCTTTTTTCTGGAGAGTTACAAGCTTCCGGGGTGAGTCCTAGGTCAAATCTTGCGCAGTTGAACGCAATAGTTTTCGAAGCTTTTGGACCGAGTGGGCTGCACAGCCACCCACGTTCGCGCCATCTCTTTAGATGTCGCACATACAATCAGCCTTCCTTAGCGGTTGCCCGTTTGGAATCTCCGGTTGCAGAAAGTTGACTCTTTTTTACGTGATTGTCATCTGGCTTTTATAAGTGGGAGGCGGGAAGCAACCAAACGCAGGGGGTAAAAATGCGTAAACTTCTTCTCGCCATGATGTCTGCGACCGTAATGTCCGGCGCAGCCCATGCAGCGACAGTCTATCCATTGGACCGGGCAACGGTACTCGCCGGCTCTCCATTCGATTTCAAGGTGGAATTCAGCAAGGTTGTGAAGCCGGAAGACGTGAAGGTCACGGTCAACGGCGAAAGCTACGACGCGGTTTTCGGCAAGGCTGCTGATTTCGTCGCCGAAGAAAAGGGCGCTGAGGACAAGGTTCTCGGATCTGCCCTGATCCTGCGTGGCGTCAAGCTCGCAAAGCCGGGCCAGTACAAGGTCGAGGTCGCTGCCGGCGACGAGAAAAAGTCCGTCAATTGGGATGTCTACGGCACCTCGGCCACGCCGAAGGCCAAGAACATCATCTTCCTGCTCGGCGATGGCCTCTCCGTGGCCCATCGTACCGGTGCCCGCATCATGTCCAAGGGCATGACGGAAGGCAAGGCCAACGGCCGTCTCTCCATGGACGACATCCCGCCGGTCGCCTTCATCGGCACGTCCTCGACCTCGGCGATTGCCACTGACAGCGCCAACACCATGTCGGCGTACATGACCGGCCACAAGTCCGCCGTGAACGCGCTCGGCGTCTATGCCGACCGTACGCCGGCGAGCCTGGACGATCCGAAGGTCGAAACGATCGGTGAAGCCCTGCGCCGCACCGGCAAGAAGTCGCTCGGCATCGTCACCACGGCTGAAGTCGAAGATGCGACGCCGGCAGCGCTGGTTTCCCATACCCGCAAGCGCGGCGACAAGGCCGAGATCGTCGGCATGATGTATGACGTCAAGCCGGACGTCCTGCTCGGCGGCGGCTCGGCCTACTTCCTGGCGAAGAGCGTCCCGGGCTCCAAGCGCAAGGACGACAAGGACTATATCACGCTCTTCAAGGACGCCGGCTACGCCGTTGCCACCGACAAGAACGAACTGGCCGCCGCTGCCGGCTCCAACCAGGACAAGCTGCTCGGCCTCTTCCACACCGGCAACCTCGACGTGGCGCTCGATCGCGAATTCCTGAAGAAGGGCACCGTTGATAAATTCCCGAACCAGCCAGGCCTCGTCGACATGACCAAGGTCGCGCTCGACAAGCTCACCAAGAATCCCGAAGGCTTCTTCCTGGTGGTCGAGGGTGCATCGATCGACAAGATGAGCCATCCGCTCGACTGGGATCGTGCCCTGGTCGATACGATCGAGTTCGACAAGGCCGTCGCCGTTGCCCGCGAGTTCCAGGTGAAGAACCCGGACACGCTGATCGTCGTCACCGGTGACCACACGCATGGTGTCTCGATCATCGGCACGGTCGACGATAACAAGCCGGGCACCGAAATGCGCGAGAAGGTCGGCACCTATGCAGCCGCCGGCTTCCCGAACTACGAGGACAAGGATGGCGACGGCTATCCGGACCGCGTCGATGTTTCCCGTCGTCTGTTCATCGCCGCCAACAACGGCCCTGACCATTACGAGACCTTCCGTCCGAAGCTCGACGGTCCTTTCGTTCCGGCGATCCAGAACGAGAAGAAGGAATATGTCGCCAACGAAGCCTACAAGGACGTGCCCGGTGCCGTCTTTGTGCAGGGCAACATCCCGAAGGACGAGGACAGCGGTGTCCACGCCGTTGACGATGTCGTACTGCAGGCAGCAGGCCCTGGTGCCGAAGGCTTCCGCGGCTACATGGAACAGAGCGACGTCTATCGCGTGCTGGCCGACACCTTCGCGCTCGGCACCGAAAAGATGTAAGTCCTTACGGATCGTGTGAACATGGACAGGCGGCGTCAAAGCCGCCTGTCTCTTCATCTTTCATGGGGGTATGCGATGTCCGGGGACAAGATCGCCACCATCAATCGTCGGAGCTTTTTGGCCGCTGCCGCGGTTTTGCCTGTCATGGGTATCGCAACCCGCGCGGACGCCTCCGAAAAGCTAGGCTTCGGCGAGCTCTACAAGAGTTTCGGCCCGCTCGGGCTCGAATTTTCCGACAAGGTAAAGCAGCTGAGCGGCAAGGAAGTCGCCATCAACGGCTTCATGGCGCCGCCCTTGAAGGCGGAGGCCGCCTTCTTCGTGCTCACGGAAATCCCGATGTCGCTCTGCCCGTTCTGCTCTTCCGATGCCGACTGGCCGGATAATATTCTGGTCGTCTACCTCTCCTCCAAACAGACATTCGTGCAGTACAACGCGCCGATCATGGCACGCGGCGTGCTGGAACACGGCTCGTGGACGGACCCGGAAACCGGCTTTATCAGCCAATTGCGTCTCAGGGACGCCTCGTTCAGGACTGTCTGATCCTCATGCTCGCTCTCGATGTTTCCAGCCTGAAGATGCAGTTTCCGGGTCTGGCCGCGCCGGTTCTCTCCATTGATCGGCTTCATTTGCCGGCAGGCGGCCGACTTGCGATCACGGGTGCGTCCGGTTCAGGCAAGAGCACCTTCGTCAATGCCATTACCGGGTTGGAAGATGTCAGGGATGGCAGCGTGTCCTGGAGCGGGACGGAGATCACGCGCCTCTCCGCCGGCCGTCGCGACGCCTTTCGCGCGCGCAATATCGGTCTCGTCATGCAGGATTTTCATCTGTTTCCCGGCCTGTCCGCCTTCGAAAATGTCGTGCTGCCCGTCAAGCTCTCGCGGCGTCTTACGCCGGACGAGCGGGCACGTGCGCTTCACCTGCTGTCTGTCACCGGTATTGCCCGTCCACAGCAGAAGATTGAGACTCTGTCGCGCGGTGAGATGCAGCGCGTCGCCGTTGCCCGCGCGTTGCTGTCTCGTCCCGGTGTCGTCGTTGCGGATGAACCGACTGCAAGCCTCGACCGTCAAGCGGGCAATGAGGTTGCGGAGCTTCTGTTGCAACTTGCTGCAGAAGAGGGGACGACGCTTGTCGTTGTGACCCATGATGCCGCGCTTGCCGAGAGGCTTGGCCGCCATATCAACCTGGCGAGCGGGCGCATCGAGGAAGACAGCCAAGAGGTTGCCGCGCAATGATCACGTTCATTCTTGCCGACCTCAGGCGTTTCTGGAGTGGTGCGCTCGCCGTTGTCGTCCTCATTGCCCTATCTGTTGCCCTGAGCGTGACCGTGACGCTGCAGGAACGGGCCGTCCGGCTCGGCAGTGCGCGCGCCGCGGAAAAGTTCGATCTGCTTGTCGGAGCTGCCGGCAGCGAGACGCAGCTGGCACTTTCCGCCGTCTTCCTGCAGCCGGCGCCGCTGCCGCTGATGGAGGGTGCAGTCCTTTCCCGCCTTGCCAACGATCCGCGTGTCGAGCTCGCAGCACCCGTCGGCTTCGGCGATTCCGCTTACGGGCATCCGATCGTCGGCACGACGACGGGCCTGATCTCATCTCTTTCGCCGTCGTTGGCGCAGGGTGCAATGTTCTCGCACCTTGGCGAGGCGGTCGTCGGCTCCGATGTCGCCTTGTCGGCCGGTGCCGAGATCAAGCCGATGCATGGCGCGGCCGAAACCGGCGGCGAAACCCATACGGCCATTGCCTACAAGGTCACGGGCCGCATGGCGCCGACCGGCACGGCCTGGGACCGCGCGATCCTGGTGCCGATCCGTGCCGTCTGGCAGCTGCATGGCATGCATGGAGCGGAAGACCATCACGACCATGATGGCGACGAGGCGGATGTGCATGGCGCGACAGAGCCGCATGAGCACGCCGGTGGCCACGAAGAAGGTCACGACCACGGGCGTGGCCACGTTGACGCGGATGCACCGCTCGATGAGCATTTTGACGCGCAAACGCCTGGCGTGCCCGCCGTTCTCGTCAAGCCGAAGACGATTGCCGATGCCTATCGCTTGCGGCAGGAATACCGCAGCGGCACGACGCTTGGCGTCTTTCCGGGTGAGGTGCTGACCAAGCTCTATGCGACGCTCGGCGATGCCCGCAGTCTGCTTCTGGCGATCGCGCTCGGCACGCAGGCGATCGTCATTGCCGCGATCATGCTTGTCACCATCATGCATGTCGGTTCGCGGCGGCGGCAGATCGGCGCCTTGCGGGCGCTTGGCACGCCGGTCCGCTCGATCGTCGCGCTCGTCTGGGGCGAGCTCTTCGTCCTCTTTGTCGCCGGTATCCTGCTTGGCATCGCGCTAGGCTATACTGCAGCATTGATAATTTCCGCCAGGCTGGCGGCATCGACCGCGGTACGCTTGCCCGTCGGCTTCTCCCCGGACGATTTCTGGCTTGTCGGCGGCTTTGCAGCGGTTGCGGCGATCATCTCCATCGTGCCGGCGTTCAGTGCCTTGCGCTCCAGCCCGGCGGCGGCGCTGCGCGCCTGACGGCGCGTTCGCAAAAGTCGACCTGAAACTGGATTGCAAAACTCCTCTTTATTGACTAAAGCCATTTCGCGTATCTGATGGAGGATCCCGCGATGGCGAACAGCGCACGCAAAATCGCTTCTGTATTTGGTCTGCTCGCCGTGCTGGCAGCAAGTTCTGTCGTTGCGGAAGAGGCTAAGGGCGTTTCCGTAACGGATGACCGGGGCGTCAAGGTCGACGTACCTGCCCAGCCGAAGCGCATTGCTGCGATCTCCTATTTCGCCGACGACGTCGCGCTCGCTCTTGGCATCAAGCCGGTCGCCAGCACCTACATGACATCAGGCCGGCAGCCGGATTTCCTCCTTGGCCTGACCTCGCAGATGGCGCAGATCGGCCAGCGCGCCAAGCCCAATCTCGAACTGTTGTCGCAGGCCAAGCCCGATCTCATCGTCGCGATCCGCCGTTATACGGTCGGCAACGCGCCGCAGCTGGAAAAGATCGCGCCCTATCTTGCCTACAACATGGAGCTTCTGACCGAGAGCGACAAGGAAATTGCCGAGTTCTCGAAGATCCTCGGCAAGCCCGAACGCGGCCTGCAGCTCAACGCCGACTTCCACAAGCACCTCGACGAGATCGCCGCCAAGGCGCCGAAGAACGTGCATCCGCGCTTTGCGATCATGTGGGGCGGCGAGACGCCCTTCGCCTTTCATACGGAAAATACCTCAGCCTCGATCGTTGCCGCTATCGGCGGCGACAATATCGCCGGACCGAAAACACCAGGCGGCCCCTTTGGCATCGATCTGAGCCTCGAAACCATGCTGGAGAAAGACCCCGAAGTTCTCTTTATCTACGACTCCGGTCCGGATCGCCCGCATGAGAACAATCCAATCTGGCAGGAACTGACCGCCGTCAAGAACAAGAGGGTCTTCTACGTCGGCGATCAGTGGGTCGAGACCAATGGTCCGATCGCGCGCGAAATCGTGCTGCGTGAAGCCGCGCATTATCTCTACCCGGACGCTTTCCCGGCCGTCGATGTGAGGGCGGAAGCCGCCAAGATCATTCCCGCCGATATCCAGAAGTAAGATGCTTCGGGCCGTGGCCACGATGGATGCGCGCAAATCACTGGCGGTGATCGCGCTCCTCGTTGCTGCGACCCTGCTGATCGTTTTCATCGGCCTGCTGCCCGGCGCGAAAGTTCTGACGATCGCGGACGCAAGCAGCGCCTTCTTCTCACCGGACGGCAAGGTCAATTCCATCCTTGTCTGGACGCTACGCTTGCCGCGAAGCCTCGCGGCCGCGCTCGCCGGCGCCGGGCTAGCGGTCTCCGGCTATCTCCTGCAGACGTTGACGCGAAATCCGCTCGCCGATCCCGGAATTACAGGGGTCACCGCCGGTGCGATCACGCCGATCGTCTGCTGTTTCGTTTTTCTCCCCTGGCTTTCCTCCGCCTATTATCCCTTCGTCGGCCTTGTGGGCGGCCTGGCGGCCGCTGCCGTTACCTTCTGGGTCTCGAAAGGTGGGCAGGGGCGGCCGCTGCATCTGGCGCTTGGCGGCGTCAGCGTCTCGCTGTTTCTCGGCGCGATCACCATCTACGTGCTGCTTTTGACCGGGCCGCAATCGACATCGCTTCTGTTCTGGCTTTCCGGCGGCTTCCAAGGGCGCTCCTGGCTGCACCTCACCTATATGCTCCCCTGGGTCGCCGTCGGGGTTGCGGGTGCCCTGGCGCTCCATCGCGTCATCGGCATGTTCGCACTCAGCGATCATGCCGCCGCCGGCATGGGCGTGCAGCTCAATCTCTGGAAGCCCGTGCTGCTCGTGCTCGGCGTCTGTCCTGTCGCCGGTGTCGCGCCCGTCGCTGGGCCGGTCGCCTTCGTCGGGTTGGCCGCGCCGCATATCGCCCGCCTGCTGAAGCCGCGCGGTGCCGCATGGGAAATCGCGCTCTGCGCTGCCATCGGCGCGCTGATCGTCACGGTCGCCGATCTCATCGCCCGCACGGTCGCCATTCCGAAGGAGCTTCCCGTCGGCATCATCACGGCGTTGATCGGCGGACCAGTCTTTATCTATCTCATCCAGCGCGGCCGCCTTCAATTCCGGGGGCATGGCCTATGACTGTCGACACCCCCGTCACGTATCTGCCGCGAAGAGGCATGCTGCCGATCGTCATCGTCATTGCGCTTCTGTCGCTGATTGCCTCGATATTCCTCGGCGTTGTCGATCTGCCGGCGGCGGATGTGCTTGCCGTTCTCAGCGGCAAGGGCTCGCCCGAGGCGCAATCGATCATTCTCGATATCCGTCTGCCGCGCATCGTCACCGGTATTCTCGCCGGCATTCAGTTCGGCGTCGCCGGCCTGCTCCTGCAGACGATCACGCGAAATCCGCTTGCCGATCCATCGCTGATGGGGGTATCGCAGGGCGCGACGCTGACCGTCACGCTGTTCCTGCTCTTCACGGTCTATATCTTCAGTCCCGGCGACAATACGGTGGCGGAACTGCCGATCGCCTGGCTTCCGGTCGCGGGCCTTGCGGGCGGAATGATCGCCGGCGGCATCATTTACCTGCTCGCCTTTCGGCTCGAACTCAGCCCGCTGCGCATCACGCTTTGTGGTGTCGCGATAGGCGCAGTCCTGCACGCGCTTGCTGTCGGCCTCATCGCGGGCTGGGGATCGGCGCGCATCGAGATCATTCTCGAATGGCTTTCGGGCAGCCTCTATGCACGCACCTGGGACCATGCGCTGTTTCTCCTGCCGTTCACGATCGCAGGCCTCCTTATCCTGCCGGTGATCTATCGGCCCGTGGTCATGCTGCAATTCGATGCGCAGGTCGCCCGTTCGTTCGGCCTTGCCTATCGCCGGCAGTTTTCCATTGTCCTCCTGGTTTCCTGCGCCCTTGCGGCAAGCGCGGTCGGTGCCGTTGGCCCGATCGTCTTCGTTGGGCTTGTCGTTCCGCATCTGGCGCGTTTCCTCGCCGGCCGGCATTTCCCCTTGGTTCTGCCGCTGACAGTCGTTCTCGGCGCCATCTTCGTCACCCTGGGCGATCTGATCGGCCGCCTCGCCGGGCAGGCGGAGGAAGTGCCGATCGGGGTCGTCACCGCGATTGTCGGTGTGCCTGTCCTGCTTGTCCTCTTGAGAAAAATTCCCTGAGATCGCCCATGCCGCTATCCTGTTCGCAACTCTCCGTCTTCTATGGTCGCCGCAAGGCGCTGAACGGCTTCGGGCTTGCCATGCAGAAGGGTGAGATCCGGGCGCTGATCGGTCCGAACGGCTCGGGCAAGAGCACGGCTCTGCAGGCGCTTGCGGGTCTGATTGCCCCGGCGGAGGGGCAGGTGACGATCGAGGATGTCTCGGTCTCAACCATGTCGCGGCGTGCGATCGCCAAGAAGCTCGCCTTTCTGCCGCAGCAGCCCTCTGCGCCGGATGAGATGACGATCGCGCAACTGGTGCGGCAGGGCCGCTTCGCTCATGTCGGGCTTTTCCGCAGCTATGACCATAGGGATGAGGAGGCGATCGAATGGGCACTGGAAAGCACCGGGCTTTCGAGCCTTGCCGACCGCACCCTGCAGGAGCTTTCCGGTGGCGAGCGGCAGCGGGCCTGGATCTCCGCAGCGCTTGCGCAGGAAGCCGGTATATTACTGCTCGACGAGCCGACCTCGTTCCTCGATATCGGCTATCAGGTCGAGGTGCTGGATCTCGTTCATCGTCTGAGCCGCGAAAGGGGCGTCACCATCATCATGGCGATCCACGATATCAATCAGGCGATCGCCGTCAGCGACCGCATCTCACTACTTGAAAAAGGCGAGCTGCGCTTCGACGGCGAGCCGAGGGCGCTCGCCGAAAGCGGGCTGATCGAGAAGACCTTCCGGGTGAAGGGGCGGTTCGTGCAGGTCAGCCCCGACGCGCCGCCGCATTTCGATGTCGAGCTGACGCGGCTCAGCCATTAAGAGGCTTGACGAGCCGGAAGACGATCTTGGTCTGGGTGTAATAGTCGAGCGCATCGGCAAAGTCGGGCGTCCAACCATCCTCGACGAACGGGATGAAACCGTCATACTCAAGCTTGCGTCCGGAGACTGAGAAACCTGCTTTCGAGAAGGCGCGGCCGTAGTCCGAAATCGAGCGATCCTGGACGACTGTGTTGGTGCGCTTGGCGACGAGATCGCGCCACTTCGGCCAAAGCGGGTTGTCCGTATGGCAGCCGGTGACGGCATAATAGACGCCGCCAGGCTTCAATGCCCTATAGATATCCGCCGCATGCGCATGGATATCCTCGACGAGATAGATGACCTCGTGGCTGATCGCGAGATCGAACTCTTCGACCCAACCTTCGAGCGTGCTACCAACCGCATGCTGGACCGGCAGGTTGCCCTTGAAAGCTTCGGCCTTGGCGATCGACTGCTCGGCGATGTCGATGCCGAGTGCCTTGCGGAACGGCCTGATGGCATAGAGATGGCGCAGCAAGCCGCCCTGATTGCAGCCGAAGTCGACGACGCTTTTGGCGGATAGATCGCGCTCGACGATCAGGTCGATCAGATGTCTCCAGATCGGCGCATGGCCGTCCGCCATCCTGTCCTCCGCATCCGGATCGACATACCAGGTGGCGATCGTCTTCTGACCTTCTTGGCTCATCGGCTTTCTCTCCAGGCTATTCAAAACGTGTCCTGTCTTTAGGACGGACTTTGGCCCATGACTAGGTTTCGAAACCCAAAAGCCGTGCAGGCAGAAGATTTTATCTGCTGCAGTAATCCGGAGAATGGAGGCCCTACAGTCAATGCAGGCGCTGACCATTCGATGGATCGAACAGATGCGCCTTTGCCGGATCGATCTTGAGCTGGATCGGCTGGCCGGGAGAGACAGACGGGCGGTCCCTGACGGCGGCGACGATCGACTGCGCGCCGGCCTGCAATTGCAGATGCGTGTCCGAGCCGGTGGGCTCGATAATGATGACCTTGGCCTGCACGCCATCTGTATCGACGGCAATATGTTCCGGGCGGATGCCGAGCTGGACGGATCGGCCGAGATGGCGGCGGGCGCTTTCCGGCAGCGGCCAATGCAGGTTTTCCGCGTCCTGCAGCCCCAACCTTCCGTTTCGATCGATGACGAGGCCATCTATGAAGTTCATCGATGGCGAGCCGATAAAGCCGGCGACGAAGCTGTTGGCCGGCGCATCGTAGATTTCGAGCGGCGAGCCGATCTGCTCGATATGGCCGCCACGCATGACGACGATACGGTCGGCCATGGTCATGGCCTCCATCTGGTCGTGCGTGACATAGACCATGGTGGTGCCGAGACGCTGGTGCAACGTCTTGATCTCAGTGCGCATCTGCACGCGCAATTTGGCATCGAGATTGGACAGCGGTTCGTCGAAGAGGAAGACGGCAGGGTTGCGGACGATGGCGCGGCCCATCGCCACGCGCTGACGCTGTCCGCCCGACAATTGCCGGGGATAGCGATCGAGGAGGGCGGAGAGATCGAGGATCGCAGCCGCATCGTTCACCTTCTGCTCGATCTCCTGTTTGCTGCGGCGCGCGAGCTTCAGCGAAAAGGCCATGTTGTCGCGCACGGTCATATGCGGATAGAGCGCATAGGACTGGAACACCATGGCGATATCGCGCTCGTTCGGTTCGAGATCGTTGACGGTTCGGTCGCCGATTTCGATTTCGCCATCGCTGATGCCTTCAAGCCCGGCGATCATCCGCAGCAAGGTGGATTTGCCACAGCCCGAGGGTCCGACAAGCACCATGAACTCGCCGTCCTGTGCCGTGACGGAGACGCCATGCAGCACTTCGAGCGCGCCGTAGCGTTTGATGGCGTTGCGAATGGTCAGTTTCGCCATGGATATCTCTCCCGAAATCGCGGCCGGCGCTTCAGCGCCCGCCCATGCCCGCATTGAGGGCGATGCTGTTGTAGATGAGCTTCTGCAGGATGATCGCTAGGAAGACGCCCGGAAGCATGGAAAGGGTGGCCCCGGCCATCAAGTAGTTCCACTGCGTGCCTTGCTGCGTCTGGAATAGGGTGAGGCCGACGGGCAGGGTGGCATTGTCGGCACCGGTCATGACGATCAGCGGCCAGAGGAAGTTGTTCCATTGTCCGATGAAGGTGAAGAGCGACAGAAGCCCGATCGCCGGCATGGACAGCGGCACGATGATGCTGACGAGGATGCGCAGGCGCGAGGCGCCATCGATCCTTGCCGCCTCCTCGAGTTCCATCGGAATGGAGAGGAAGAACTGCCGCATCAGGAATGCGCCGAAGGTGCCGAAGGAGATCGGCAGGATCACGCCGGGGAAGGTGTTGACGAGCCCGAGCTTGTTGACGATCAGAAACAGCGGAATGATCAGCATCAGCGGTGGCACCATCAGCGTGCCGATATAGCCGAGCAGCAGCGTTTCGCGCGCCCTGAATTTCAGCCGCGCAAAGGCATAGCCGGACAGGCAGGAGACGACGACGGTGATGGCCGTCACGCAGATGGCGATGATGGCGCTGTTGAGGAAGAAGCGGCCAAAGGGCAGCTGGGTCCATGCGGCAGCAAAATTACCCCATTCGAAGACTTCGGGCAGGATGCGCGGGGGGATCGCCGTCACCTCGGCGTTGGAGCGCACCGCATTCGATACCATCCAGAAGAAGGGAAAGAGAAAAGTGATCGCAACGAGGGTGATTGCCAGGTGATTGACGACATCGAGCACCAGTTTCCGGCGTGCTCTGGTTTCGGATTTAAGCGTCATAATGCACCCATTTGCGCTGGAACCAGAATTGCAGGGCGGTCAGCGCCATGATCAGCGCAAACATCACCCAGGCGATGGCCGAGGCATAGCCCATCTGGAAGTTCTGAAAGCCGCGCTGGTAGATGGCGTAGCCGAGCGTCGCGGTCGACGATCCCGGCCCACCCTTGGTCATGACGAAAATCTGGTCGAAGACCTGCAGTGAGGTGATCGCCGTCATGACGGTGCCGAAAAACAGGGTGGGCGAGATCAGCGGCAGGCGGATTTTCCAGAAGCGGTCCCAGGCCGTGGCGCCATCGATGCGCGCTGCTTCCAGATAGGTTGCCGGTACCATGTCGAGCGCGGCATTGAAGAGAACCGTATTATAGCCGACGCCAGCCCAGATCGAGGTGAGGACGACGGCCTGCATGGCAAGCGTGCGATCGTTCAGCACACCCGAGAATGGCAGGGACAACGCCGCCATCATGCTGTCGAACAGGCCGCCGCTCGTAAAGATCAGCATCCAGACCATGGCGACGGCGATGAGAGGGGTGAAGGTCGGCAGAAAGAAGATCACCCGGAACCAGCGCCGACCGATCTTCAGGCTCGAAATCCAGGTGGCGAGCCCCAACGAAATGACGATATTGAGCACCAGATATTCGACCGTGAAGAAGATGGTGTTGCGCATGACCGTCCAGAATTGCGGGTCGGTCGTAAATAGGCGCACATAGTTGGAGATGCCGACGAAACGCGGCGTGCCGAGCAGCTGCCAGTTGGTGAAGCTGAGCGCGATCGAGGCGAGGATCGGCAGCACGAGGAATAGGACGATGCCGATCAGGCCCGGCAGCAGGAAGAACAGGGCCGTCCATCCCTCGCCTCTGAACCATTTGCGCGAGCGTGGCCTTGGTCTTGCGATCATGTCGGTGTGCTTGCCCAGCATCATGGGCCTCTCCTTTCCGGCGATGGCGCTGCGGTCGAGCCGATGAGCCCGGCCGCAGGCCGACGAGGCGCCCGGTCTATGGTAGCTGGCTCTGAATGTCGCTCAACACACCTTCGGGTTTCGAGTCTCCCGTCAGCGCCAGCGGCACGTACTGCATCACCAGATTCTCGAACTGGTTCCATTTCTCGTTGATGCGGAACGGCGTGGTATGAGCGAACATATATTGCAGCGTGTCGCGGGTGCCGCTGACATTCTTCGCCGCTCCATCATACCACGCGGTCTGCTGCGCGAGCCGGGCCGGCAGTGCACGTCCGGCCGCACCGAGGATTTCGGCCGCCTTCGGACCGGTCAGCACCTGCAGCGCCTTGAAGGCGGCATCCTTGTGCTGGCTGCTGGCGGAGATACCCCAGCCCGACCCGGCCGTGATGAAGCGCGACGGGCCGGTGCCGCGCGGCAACGGTGCGATACCGATCTTGAAATTGACATTGGCCTGCCCGGTAATCAGCGACCATGGCCCGTCGATATACATGGCGACATTACCCGAAGCGAAGCGACCGCTTGCGGCTGAAGCATCGGCCGCGGAGGCAAAAACCGGCGAGAGTTTGTCCTTGGCGGTGAGATCGACATATTTGCTGAATGCATCGACGAAACCGGCATTGGTGAGGTCGAATTCATTGTCGGCGTTGAAATAGTCCGCGCCGAGCGCGACGGGGCCGGCGATGAAATCGAAAGCCTGGGTGCCGTAGCCGTAGGTTCCGTTCTTGGTCAGTGCCTTGGCGTCGGCCTTGAAATCGTCGAAGGTCCAGTCCTTGGCGGGCTCCTTCAAGCCGGCCGCGGCGAATTTGTCACGATTGTAGAAGACCATCCACGGGCCGACATCGTAGGGCAGCGCATAGAGTTTACCGTCCTGCGAAAGGCCGGACATGATCGATGTCTCGAAGTCAGCCACTTTCACGTCGCTGCCTTTCACATAATCGTCGAGCGGCGTCAGGATCGAAGAGAAATTCGGCAGGCGCATCGACTGCATCGAGACGATATCGGCGACCTGTCCCGATGCCGCCAAAACCGGCAGCCGCGTCCAGTAATCCGTCCAACCCGAAAGCTGCAGATTGACCTTGATATCGGGATATTGCTTGTTGACGAGATCGGCCAGCTGCTGCCACAGCTCGGCATCGTTCGGCTGACCCCACATCTGCCAGGTCAGGGTCACGGGGGCATCCTGCGCTTGCGCGCCGATGCCGGGTAGTGAACTCGCCGCAAGGGCGGCGGCAAAGATCAATGAACGCTTCATGATGGTTCCTCCTCCTTAATGATTTTCGCTGCAGTGACGTTCATCACTATCCGGACGCTCCCCTCCGGTTTGGTCTTGCGGCCCGTTCAGGCCGCGATCATGGCCTCCAGGTCGGCGATCAGGCCGATCAATTCGGTTCGCTGGCGCCGCCATGGATCCGGGTCCTGTCCCGGCTCCAGAATGGCAGTCATCCGCTGGAGGAAGTTGGGTGGCAGCCGCTCGAGTTCGGCCGCCATCGGCAGGTTCCAGCCGTCACCCGGAAAATAGACCCGGTTGAAGGCGAAGACCGTCTGCAGGATGGCATTGGCAAGCTTGCCCGTCAGCCCGACAAGGAAGACGAGATCGCGGCGAACGACCTTGCTCTCATAATGATAATCCCTGGCCCAGTAGCGCAGGACATCCATGTATTGACGGAGCACGGAGGCCCTCAGCGCTTCCGGATACTGCGCCAGCTGCTGCTTCCAGCTGGCGAGCAAGCCACTGGGGTCGGCGATGATCTGCTGGCTGGCAAGGTCGGTCGGCAGGTGATAGCCCCAGATCGTCCATTCGAAGCTCTTGGGCACGACGATGCCGGCAAGCCAGGAGTCCAGATCGCGCTGCACGCCGGCGTAACGGCGCATCCAGACGCCATCCATTCGGACGCCCTCGGCCTGCCAATCCCGCAACGCGGCGTCGAAACGCCGCCACGCCGCGGTCTGGCGAACGTCCGGTCCGTGATAGGCATCGGCATAGACCCTGAAGTCGAAATCCGATTGCGCATCCGACCATCCCTTGCCGCGCGATCCGGCGAGCGCGACGGCGCCATTACCGTCTTCTGCCAGGTCGGCGATCAAGGGGGTCATCGCGGCTATGAGTTCGGCTTCGCGGCTCATGACGGTACCGGGCGGCTGGGTTTCGTTATCTCCTTAATCCTTGAGGATCAGCTCGATGACGGGGGTCACGACGTCAGGCTTCAGAACCGGCAGCTCGAGCGTCAGGATACCCTCGCCGACGGCAACGCCGATATTGGAGTCGACTTCGGCATCCGGATCGAGCCAGTGCAGCTCACTGGCATCGTGCAGGAACTGCGCATATTTGACCTTACGCCCCAGCCCTTCGATGTGGATGTGCCGGAACGGCCAGGTCTGGATGTGCAGATAGAGCCGGTTGCCCTTCTGGGTGAAGCGGCAACCGCTCGGTGCCTTGTGAGTGGAAGGACCTGCGCCGTAGATCGCGCGACCATTCAGCCGCATCCATTCGCCATAGATGTCGAGAGCCTTGATGGCGCGGGCGTCGAAGGTGCCGCGGCCGGTCGGGCCGACATTCATGAGCAGGTTGCCGCCGAGAGACACCGTATCGATCAGGATGTTGATAAGCTGGCCAGCATCCTTCCAGCTGGTCTCGTCGCGATAATAGCCCCAGGAGCCGCTGAAGGTGTGGCAGGCCTCCCAGCGTACCGGCAGGCCGGCGACGGTCGGGGCGACACGCGGCGTATACTGTTCCGGCGTCACCAGATCGGGCATGTGATCGGCATCGCGCGGCAGGTCAAGGCGGTCGCCGACGATGATGTCTGGCTGCAGCTGGCGTACCAGCTTGATGAGCTCCTCGCTTTCCCAATCGGCGCGACCCTTGCCAGGCAGGCCTTTGTAGGTCCGGCGGGGATAGCTGAAATCGAACCAAATGACGTCGATCTTGCCGAAATCGGTCAGAAGTTCGGTCACCTGATCGCGCATGTACTTCGCATAGCGGCTGACGTCGCGGCCCTCATTGAGCTTGGCGGCATCAGGATGATTGCGCTGCGGGTGATGTCCGTCGATCGGGAAGTCCGGATGATGCCAGTCGAGCAGCGAATAGTAGAAACCGACCTTCAATCCTTCGGCGCGAAGCGCTTCGACGTAAGGGCCGATCAGATCCTTGCCATAGGGTGTTTTGGTGACCTTGTAATCGGTGACCTTGCTGTCCCAAAGGCAGAAGCCTTCATGGTGCTTGGCGGTCAGAACCACATATTTCATTCCGGCCTGGCGAGCGCGGCGCGCCCATTCACGGGCGTCGTAGAGATCGGGATCGAAGTTGTCGAAATACTTCTGATAGGCCTCGGTGGTAAATTCCTCACGGTTTTTCAGCCATTCATGGCGTGCGCCGAGGGCATACAGCCCGAAGTGGATGAACATGCCGAAGCGGTCGTGTCCAAACCATGTCTTGCCATCGGCCACATTCTGGCCGCCACTGATCGCTGCGTCGCTCACACTATCCTCCCAAGTGTTAGGGCTCAATCGAACCGGTTCGATTTAATCATTGATCCACTCGCCCTATATGTCAAGTGCGCTGTTGAAATCTCTTTCCGCATATTGCTTCATGGCCGACAAATGTTAGATTTATGACAGCGATTCATTGAGGAAGGCATCTTCAATCGGAAGGCTAGACGCGATAGAAACGGTTCGAAAAATTCATGGCCACAATTCGTGATGTCGCCAAACTCGCTGACGTCTCCGTCTCGACGGTGTCGCTCGCGCTCAGCAATCCGGCGCGTGTCAGCCAGAAAACACTGGAGAAAATTCGTCAGGCGATTGCCGCCGTCGGCTTTGTTGCCGATCCGCTTGCCCAGAGCCTGGCGCGCGGACGCAGCCGCATGATCGGCTTCGTTGTCGGCAATGTCGGCAACCCGTTTTTCGGCGATATCCGGCGCGAGCTGGAAAACTATGCGCTCGACCACCAGCATTTCGTCGTCGTCACCGACTCCTCAGGCAAGACGGATCGCGAGAGGGCGATGGTCGAGCACCTGATCGGCCTCAAGACCGCCGGCCTGGCACTCGCGCCGTCAGGCTACGATCAGGATTATCTCGACTTCATCGCCGGCCTGAACGTGCCGATTGTCTGTTTCGACCAGAAGGTGGCGGGGATCGAGCGCGATTTCGTCGGCTCAGACAATTATCTTGCTGGGGCGATGCTGACCGAGCATCTTCTGCAACTAGGCCACAGAAGGATTGCCTTCATCACCGGTCCCAGCCACATGCATACGGCAACGGAGAGGTATCGCGGTTTTGCCGAGACCATGGCGAATGCCGGCGTCGAGGTGAACCCGAATTTCGTCGTCGACGGCCAGTTCACCCGCACCGCCGGCTACGAGGCGGCCATGCGCCTGCTGATCCAGCCCGAACGCCCCACCGCGATCCTTGGTGCGAACAACACCGTGGCGCTTTCCACGCTGCAGGCCATGCAGGAATTGGGCTTCCGTTGTCCCGAGGACATCTCGCTCGCCATGATCGACAATGTGCAATGGAGTTCCGTCATCACACCGCGCATCACGATGGTGGTTCAGGACACGCTGGCGCTCGGCGGCATCATCGCAAGGCGCCTCATGCATCGCATCAGCAATCCACAAGGTGCAGTCGAGCCACCGCAGGATTTCGTTCTCACGCCTAAATTCGTCCCCGGCAATTCCTGTCGGCGGCTTTAGGGTTCTGTGCTTGATGCATTGCAGTCGCCGAAGACTTCTTACCCTTTGGCAGCGGGCGCTGTCCTGTCTGCCTCAGAACTGGTTGCCGAAGCCGAACCGGAAATTTTCCACCTTGTCATAGTCCTGCTTGAGGAACGGCACGGCATAGCTGAGATTGATTGTGCCGAATGGCGATGCCCAGGTCAGTCCGATGCCGGCCGATGCGCGCAGCGCCGACCCATCGTGCAGAACATCACCATAAAGATCGGCATCGTTGCCATAGAGCGTTCCCGCATCCAGGAAGACCGAGCTGCGGAAGCCGAGATCCTGCGGCATGCCTGGCGTCGGCATGCTCGTCTCCACCGAAGCGGTGAAGTATTTCGTTCCGCCAAGCGGATCGCCGTCGGATGTTCTTGGACCAATGCCCGCATCTTCAAAGCCTCTGATCTCGCTTCCGCCGATCATGAATTGATCGAAGATGTTCAAGTCCTGATTATTTGTCGAAGTCATGTAGCCGGCGCCAAGGGTCACCGAACCGACGATATCCTGTGAGTCCGAAAGCGTATGGTAGTAGCGCGCCTTGCCGCTGAGCTTATAGTAATTCGAGTCGCCGCCAAGACCCGCAACTTCCTGCGTGACCTTGGCGATGAAGCCGTCACGCGGCAGGTTCTGATCGTCAAGGGTATTGTAGGTGAAGGTCTGGGAAACGCTCGATTGCGTCCACGGACCGTTGTTGATCAGGTTCTGGTAAGGTGCGGAGAGATTGTCCTGCCAGTCGCTCTCGCCGGTGTAGGTGATCTGTTTGTAGGTGTAGCGAAGCGTTGTCGAAAGGTCTTCGGTGATAGGCGCTGTGATCCGCAGCGAGATGCCCTCTTCGCCGTAGTCGTAGTAATCGCTGCTGGTGGTGACGCTTTTGAAAAGGTCGAAGCCGGCGGCGAGGCGTTCACCGAGGAAATATGGCTCGGTGAAGGAGAGAGTGTAGGTTTGGCTTCCGCTCGTGCTCGCGCCTGCCGCGACCTTGATATACTGGCCGCGTCCGAGAAAATTCTTCTCTTCCACGGAGGCTTCCAGCAAAGGCCCCCCGTTGACGCCGACAGCGTAGCCCCCGCCGATACCGAAAGAGCCGGTTGGCTGATCTTCGACATCGACGACGATGACGACCCGATCCGGGGCGCTGCCGGGACGCGTGGAGATCTTTACCGACGTGAAATAGCCGAGCGCATCCAGGCGGCGTTTGGCGCGCGCAATCATCTGCTCGTTGAAAGCATCCCCTTCATTGAGATCGAATTCACGCCGAATGACATAGTCCCTCGTTCGGGTGTTGCCGCGAATTTCGATGCGCTCCACATAAGCGCGTTCGCCCTGATCGACGATATATTCTATCGAGACGGAACGGCCTTCGGGGTTGCGATTGCCGCGCGGCGTCACCTTGGCAAATGGATAACCTGCCGCCTCGATGCGCTTCGAGATTGCGTCAATCGACTTCTGGATATCCTCGGCATTATAGGTATCGCCCTTGCGCGTGATGACGAGGCTCTTCAGGTCATCGGCATCGATACCCTGCACGGTTGATGTCACCGAAATATCGCCATAGCGATATTTCTCGCCTTCATCGACAATGAAGCTAACGTCATAGCTGTTCGTTGCGCTATTGAACGTTGCGCTATCGGACACCAGCCTGAAGTCGACAAATCCGTGATCGTAATAGAATTTGCGAAGTGCGTCCTCATCGGCGTCTTTCTTCGTTTCGCTATAGATATCCTTGCGCGTCAGAAACGAGAGGAAAGTGGATTTCTTTGTGCTGATAACCGCGGCGAGGCGGCCGCCGCTGAAAGCATGATTTCCTGAGAATGTCAGCTTGCTGATCGTCGTGCGATCGCCTTCGTTGATGACGAAGGCGAGATTGACCCTGTTCTTCGCGATGTTGACGACTTGCGGCGTCACCTGGACATTGTTGCGTCCGATCGCAGCATAGGCGTCCTTGATCGTCTTTATGTCGTCTTGAACCTGGCTCTCGCTGTATGGGCCGGCAGCCTTGGATTTAACCAGCCCGGCCAGCTTGTCATCCTTTATCTTCTTGTTGCCGTTGAATATAACTGCGTTGATCAGGTTGTTCTCATGTACAGAGACAACGAGGCTATGACCTTCCACCGAGATATGTACATCGGAAAAATAACCGGTTGCATAGAGTTGTTTGATCGATTGATCGATATCCGCATCCGAAAAGCTCTTGCCGGGATCTATCGTTATATTGTCCTTTACTGCAGTCGGCCCAACGCGCTCGGCACCCACCACGCGTATATCGCTGACGATGGCTGCCTGTGCAGACAGCGGCGCGGCTGTGGCTGTGCTTATGAATGCTAAAATGGCAATTGTCGAATTTGATCGTCTTAACTTTGATCGCCGTAAATCAGAGTTCATCTATGCTTTTACCTTGCACTTCCAAATGGAGCTGTTCCGCGGACTTTCCAAAGAAATGAACATCGATGCAGTCGGAGAATCTGCCTGTGATGTAGAAAGAGCACTATCACTTCTCCGTGCTCTTCGGTGTTAAGTAATGTTAAGTAATATTTCGATGAGGCGCCTACCTTGCCACTCGTGCGCGAAGTTCCGGAGTACATCGGATTCTCGGCGCATCGACCGAAACGGCTTCACCGCAAGGTGGTCTGCAATCTTGTCTGAAGCGATCCGAAAGTGGCGGATTAAATGCCAAATAACCTAATTGCCGCCCAGCTTGACTTCGCCCAGCGTGCGGAACGTCAGGTGCAACATTATGGACCAATCGACGCCCGTCGTGCTGGCGGTATCCTTTTTCCAGTCATAAATCAGGCTGGCGGTCGTGCATTCATCGGAATAGGTTACGCCGAAGTCGTGTTCGCTGAGATCCTTGGCGCGCAGATCATATCCGAGCGTCGTGTTGACCGACCATTGATCCGAGAGTTTCAATTTGACTTGCGGCTGGAGCTCATCCTCATTGGTGGGCATGTCGTAATCGGGCTGAGCCTCGATATGCGTATAGGTCAACTGCGTATCGAGAATCGGCGTGACATAACCGATCGTCGTATCGCCGCGCTTTAATGCAAAGTTGTCATGGTCGAGCCGATAGGATGTCGACACGGAAATGCCATGCGGCATGGTCACACCGAACATCGTCACATAGTCGGACCGTGCCGTTTCGAGCCCCGATTCAAGGCCGGCACCGACCAGGTCCGGCGTTGCAAATGAATTCATTCCCATGAGCTGGTAGGACTGACCAACGACGCTGTCCAGTTTGTAACCGCTGTCGAAGCTGCCGGTATAGCGCATGCCGACATTGGCACGTGTTCCCCCCTCCACGCGGTCGAAGCCGGAGAATTTATCCCGGTCGAAGAGGTTCGTCGCATCGAATACGAAGCTTTGAGCATCCTCGTTCGGCAACTGACCGGCAAGCTGCTCGTCGGGCCGGAGATAGATCTGCGCTATGGGCTCGAAGACCTGCGTGGAGTGCTCCGTGGTCGCCAGGATCGGATATTTGGCCTCCAGCCCGGCAGTCAGCATTTCCCGCGCGGCAGCGCCATTGTCGTCGTAGTTGCCGGCATAGGCATAAGAGGGGCTGATGGAATTCGGCCCATCCATCCCAAGAGCCATCGTATCTCCACGGGCGGCAAGCAGAGGCGTCAACTCCAGGCCCTGCGGCGTCACGAAGGAGCGCTGCCACTGCATTTCGGTCGTAAGCCGTGCATAATCGCCAGTAAGCCCGAGAAAGCGGTCTGAGTTGTCGGGATTGACGACAACGTCCGCGGTGCTGCGGGAGACATTCGTGAAATTGCTGGTCAGCGACAGTTCTCCACCGAGAACAGGCTTTGGTGCGATCGCGTGATAATCGATCACCGGATAGGCGACGGCCTGCTGCTTTTGCAAGGTGCTGCCGGTTGTGGCGTCCTGTTCATTGTAATAGGCGAACCGCATATCGAAAAAATTCCGTTTGCCGACGCCGGTCAAGTAAGCCTGATTGGTATGTGTGGTTTGATTGAGCCCCTCGATATTATAGGTTCGGGCAAAGTCGTTGTCGCTCTGTGCCATGACATCCCAGCCGAAGGTCCAGCGTGGGTTGATCCTGAAATCACCCTTGGAGGCCATGAGCGTCCTGAGCTTGGCATTTACATCAGTAGTGCCGGCGTCAAACCCACCCGGATCGGTCTGATCGATGATGGCTGCCCGCAGATCATAGGTGCCGTTTTCAAGCCGCTGGCGAAACTCGCCCTGCAATAGCAAACCCTGATTGCTATATCCCGTCGCGGTAACCGTCGCGTCCATGCTCGGCGAAATCACATAGTAATAGGGGATCGCCGCGCCAAAGCCGAGATTCTGGGAGACGCTGAAGGTTGGAAACAGAAAGCCCGACTTTCTCTTTACGGTATTGTCGGGCACGGTCATCCAGGGAATATAGGCGATCGGCTGGCCAAAAAGCTCAAGCCTTGCGTGCTCCAGCCTTATCGTATGGGTAATACCGTTCTGGATAATCCTCTCTGCCTTCACCTGCCATAGCGGAGCGCGACCCTGTTCCGAACATGGAGCGCAGGCGGTGTAGACGCCCTTGGTCAGGATAACCTTGGAGCCGCCGACACGGTCGCCCTTGATTGCCACCATCCTCGTATTGTCGGGCATTTCAACCCGCAGGGCCTCGATAAATCCACTTGAGAAATCATTGGTCACGTCCATTCTGTCGCCGTAGGTACGGTTGCCGTCAGGGGTGATCAATTCCACATTTCCCGTCGCAGTCATCCTTTTGGTGATCTGGTTGTAGTCAACCTGATTGGCTACCAATTTATAGCCGCCATAGTGGATTTGAACTGCGCCGCGTGCGGTTATTACCTGCGTATCTTTGTTATAAATGGCCTCGTTTGCCTGCAGGAGTAGCTTGGTTCCATCTGGAATTTTAATGTTTGTCGCGGTCGGTATGGTCGACGCCTGACCAGCTGGTTGCTGCTGAAATTGTCCTTGTGCGAGTGAATTATCACCGGCCGCACATGTGGAGATGATGGTGAGCGACCAAGCCATCGCAGCTCGATTTGAGGCCAACGGAGCTACGCGTCTCAAATTCAGCACTCCGTAGGCTGCGTGAGAAATGCCAGTATCTCTTTGTGTATCTTGTTCTGCCTGCGTGTAACCGCGATTCCCTTAGGAGATATTTCTCTTCTTGGTTGGCTACTTGTCATTCTGTAGCGAGATAACAGAGAAATACTTTCGATTTCTGCCGTGCTTCGCTCCGCTGATAGCCATTGAACTACCTGAGCCTTGCAATCGAATTCTGCCTGATTATCCGGACTTGTAGCTGTCCGGCCTTCCTGGTGGGATACTGCAACACTATGCGCAGCTGAACGCACGATTTCGGACTCCATTGCCATTTGGCAAGGAATAGACGAAGATAGCTATGCTTTGGATTAAGTTGCGTTAAATTATGTTTCTGTATATTTCTGCTTGTTTATTTTATGTTTCGCTATGTAAATTTATGCAATTTTCGAAACAAAGTGACAGTATTGCCAACTGCGTGGATGGTGCTCGCCACAAGCTCGACAAAATTAGGTGCAGGCTGCCTAATGTACGATACACCTTGTGCGGGAACAGCCGAGCCGGCTCGAAAGAACATTAAACGCATGCCTTGAGAGCATCGAAATGTTCCCGAATTGATCTGAGCTGCAGTAAAGGTGCCCATGAATACCATTGGAACTGCAAACAAGGAGCAGAAGCAGTCGATCCTCCTGGTTGAGGACGATAGCGAGATCGCGAAGATATTGTCGGAAGTTCTGGCCGAAAACGGCTTTAACAGTATGTGGGCGCCTTCCGCCGAGAAGATGGATGCATATCTGGAAGACAACGCGACCGATCTTGTCATTCTCGATGTCATGCTGCCCGGCGAGAGCGGATTGAGCATCTGCCGCCGGTTGAGAGCGACGTCATTGGTTCCGATCATCCTGCTGACGGCGCGTTCGGAGGATGTGGACAGGATCATAGGGCTGGAAATCGGTGCCGATGATTATGTCACCAAGCCTTTCAGCCATCGAGAGCTTCTTGCGAGAATCCACGCGCTCCTGAGACGTTCCCATATCAGCAGGCAGCCAAATGATCCTTTCCATTCGGCCTTCCGTTTCGAGGGATGGCGCGTCGAGCCGGGGCAGCGGCAACTGTTCAGCCCCGAGGGCGCCCGTGTGACGCTGACAAGCACGGAGTTCGATCTTCTTCTGGCCTTCTGTCAGAATTCAAGGCGTATTCTGACGAGGGAGCAGCTTCTGGAGCTCACGCACAGCGGCATAGCCGGCCCGATCGGTCGCAGTGTCGATGTCCATATCAGTCGAATACGCCAGAAGATCGAACCCGACCTGCGTTCGCCGACCTTCATCAAAACCGTTCGCTTGGGAGGCTACGTCTTTACGCCCAATATAGAGATATTATGACGCGGTATCTTCGTTTCATCAACCATAGGTACATCGTCACACAGATGATCGCGGTTGTGCTTGCGGCCGTTGTTCTGGGGACGGTGTGCACCTCGGTTGCGTTTCTCCTTCTCTCTTATGGAGGGCATAATGAGGCTAATCTCAAGCTTGCGGCGGCTTCTGCCGCTGCGCGCATAGCCACAATCGCCGACGATGCCCGCCAGAGCGTGTCACTCGAGGAATTGAAGAGAACCATCAAGGCTTCGAGATGGCTCGAGATGCATATAGAAATCGTTCCAAGTGCCGTGTTTTTCTCCAGCCCGGAATTTACCTCGGCGGAGAAGCGCACCGAGCAGGAAAGCGGCTTTGCAGACGAACTGCGAAGCGAGCTTCTGTCCCATTGGAACCTGTCGCCATTGGATATCTCGATCTCCACGGGCAACTCAGTCGTCGTCAAGATCAACAATCAATACGCTTTGATTTTCCAAACGACGCATCGCCCGCCGATGCAGCGGTTCATCTTCATACAGCTCGGCTTCGTCGTCGCGACGGTCATGATCGTGGTGCTTTTCCTGGCCGTTTACATCATCAAGCGGCTTATGGCACCACTATCGTCGATCGCAGCGGCGGCTGACGCTCTCGGCCATGTGTCGACACCCGCCCAGCCGATCAGCGATGCGGGTCCGCAGGAAGTCACCCAAGTGGCGAGGGCTCTCAATCATCTTCACGGGCGTCTGCAGTCCCTGATAGAGGAGCGGACCCGTATGCTGGCCGCGATCAGCCACGATCTTCGCACTCCGCTTACGCGCCTGCGCCTGAAGCTCGAGCGTGGGGTTCGGTCCGGGCAACTGGGCAGCATGATTGATGAAATCGAAATCATAGACAACATGATCTCGGAAACGTTGCATTATCTGCGAGAGCAGAATGACCGGCGCGCCGGATATGTCATAGACATGCCAAGCCTTATTCAGACCATCTGCAACGAGTTTGCCGATTTGGGCTTCGATATACGATATCAGGGGCCTGCGAGAATGGCTTACTTCTGCGAGGAATCGGGAATGAGGCGCGCGCTCTCCAATGTGATCGACAATGCGATCAAGCATGGGACGGAGGTCGTCGTATTGCTTGAAAGCCGGGGAGAAAGCGGCTTTGAAATCCGGATCTCCGACAATGGTCCCGGCATTCCGAAGGAGCACCGTGCCAAGGTGCTGGAGCCCTTTTACATCGCAGACGATGCCCGATCCCTGATCGGGAGAAGCGGCTTTGGATTGGGCCTTTCCATCGTGCGCGATGTCGTATCCCGTCACCGCGGAACCATTTCCTTTGCCGACAACTCGCCTTCGGGGCTTGTCGTGCGGTTGGCCTTCAATCAATCGCGATCGGCCGAATTTGCAAGCTGAACCTTTGACGGATGCGACGGGCCAGTCTGCAACATGTATCTCGTACGGCGTCATCAATCCCACGCGTGCGACGTCGGGAGGGTCGCAGGCGCAACATTCTGACAGAAATGTCCACCTCGCCGATCCAGATGCAGTTCTGTGAAATTAGGCCCATAGATTGCTGATCTAGTCTCGCGCAAGGTCTGGTTGCGATAGTTCGTGTGGGGCGAATATCGGTGAACTGCGCTGTGGGGGCGATCTATGATTTCGACGTATCTCGGCTACGTGTCCGCGACAAAGGACATGGCATCGACGCTTGCGCGCATCGCCAAGCAGGCAACGGTCAAGAGCGACCAGCAATATTACGATGCGCATATCGGCAAGATTAAGAATGTCGACGAGTTTCTGAGCGACTACAAGCTGTACAGCTATGCGATGAAGGCCTATGGCCTCGAGGACATGACCTATGCCAAGGCCTTCATGAAAAAGGTCCTGACCAGCGACCTTAGCGATACGAGCAGCTTTGCAAACAAACTGACGGACAGCCGCTATCGGCAATTCGCCGCCGCTTTCAATTTTGGCGGCACGTCAAAAAATCAGTCGGCTCAAAGCGACTTGCAGAAGAGCGACACGATCGGGCTCTATGAACAATCCTTCGCCAATGAAACGGCCCTGGCCAAGAAGGAAAGCAAATTCTACGATACCTGGATCGACAAGGTGACGAATGTCGACGATATCACCAACAGCAGCAGGATGACGGACTATATTCTGCGGGCGCACGGTTTAAACCCGGACAATATCTCGAAGGCATTTCTGAAGTCGGTTCTGACCAGCGATGTCAATGATCCGAACAGCTTCGTCAATACAGCGAGCAATTTTTCAACGGCATCGCTGCAGCCAACATATAAGTTGATCGCGTCGCAGTTCAGCTTCAATGCCGATGGAACGCTTTCCGGTGCGACTGCGCAGACGGCGGAGCAGAAGGAAGCCATGATCTCGCGGTATGACAGCATGGTCCCGAGCCTGTTGACCGCAGCTGCGGCCACCAGCAATGACGATTACTATCGTCAGGCGATCACGAAAGTTCAGTCGATCAACGATATCACCGGCGATAACAGGCTGTTTTCCTACATAAAGACGGCATTCAATCTGAGCTCCAAACTCACTCCGGTCCAGTTCAACCTCGCCTTCACGAACTCCGATTATGCCGCCGTGACCGGAATGGCGGACATGGTTTCGCACTTTCAGTTTGCCTCCGACGGAACGTTGCCGACAGGGCAGCCGGCGCAGACACAACAGGCTATCGACGATATTTCGACCAAATATTTAAGCCAGGCGAAAGATGCGAAGCAGAACCTGTTCGACGACGCTGAAAAACACTACAAGACGGCGGTCAGCGGCATAAAAACAATCACAGATTTCTTTGCCGCCAACGACACGAAGAACAAGAATCTTCCAACCATAGAGGATATGGCGCTTCGCGCTTTTGGGATCGGTAAGAACGAGGTCTCCAGGGATCAGTTGCGCAAGATCCTGGAGAGCGACCCCTATGACAGCAAGAGCTATGTCAACTCGTTAAAAGACGACAGATTCGTCGAGCTTGCCAAGGCGTTCAATTTCGACAGCGAGGGCAATTTGCGGGCGCCGGTCGCGCCCTTGTCGCAGACCTCGATCAACAGCCTGATTTCCGCCTATTCGAAGTCGAAGACCTTCGGGTTGACCGGCGAGATGCGAGACAAAGCGGTCAAGGATGCGAAGGACGCAGCCACCGAATTCAGCAAGTCGATCGCCAAGATCAAGACGGTTGACGAACTCCTGGCTGACAAGAAGCTGACGGAGTTTATCCTCGTTGCAAACAATATCGATCCCAAGTCGGTCGACAAGAATACCTTGAAGAAGGCCTTCACTGCCGATCCCGAGGATGCCAAGGGTTTTCTGAACACGCAGGCGGGCCAGCAGTTCAAGGCGATGGTGAACGCCTTCAATTTCGACGCCAAGGGAAATCTGACCACAGCCAAGATCGAGCCGGGACAGAACAAGGGCGCGCGTCTCGCCACCAACGATCTCTATCTTCATCAGACGCTCGAAACGCAGCAGGGGAGCTCCAATGAAGGCGTCCGTCTCGCCCTCTATTTCCAGCGCAAGGCGCCGCAGGTCAATTCCGTCTACGATATCATGTCGGATCCGGCGCTCTACAATGTGATCAAGACGACCTATTCGCTGCCAGCATCCATGTCGAACATGGATGTGACCCGCCAAGCGGCAATGCTTGAAAAGCTATTTCCGATCAAGGATCTGCATGATGCAGGCAAGGTGAACAACCTGCTGAAGCGCTTCTCGGCCGTCTATGATGCGGCAAATGGCGGGAATACGACTTCTCCCGCATCCGCCATTCTCACGCGAGGTTCCGGGACGGGCATGAGCGCGGACCTCATGCTCTCGATTGCCCAGCTCAGATCGCGATAGC
Organism: Martinezella hainanensis; assembly: GCF_900094555.1. GTDB lineage: Bacteria > Pseudomonadota > Alphaproteobacteria > Rhizobiales > Rhizobiaceae > Rhizobium > Rhizobium hainanense. Next base: position 155,129 of record NZ_FMAC01000003.1, on the reverse strand, counting down.
GCTCTTCCCGGAATTGCGCAAAACAAAGGCCCTGGCGCCACTGCGTGGTCGTGGAGGCATCCTCGTTTCCGGTGCTACTGGTGCTGCAACACGCTCAAGCCTCCGTCCACGGTGAGGCAGGTGGCATTCATGAAGGGACATTCGTCCGAGATCATGAAAACTGCGGCCATGGCGATCTCCTGAGGAGTGGCGATGCGGCCGCCCGGATGCAGTTTCATCGTCTCGGCTTTCGCCTTTTCCGGATCGGGAAAGCTGTTCCAGTAATCGATGGCCTTCTGCGTTGCGACGTAGCCGGGTGCGAGTGCATTCACGCGCACGTTCTTCGCGGCATATTCGATCCCCAGCGATTTGGTCATGCCAAGAAGCGCATGCTTGGCAAGCGGATAGGGGAAGGTGTGCGGAATGATCGTGAAGGCGTGGGTCGAGGCGATGTTGAGAATGACGCCGCCGCCCCGGGCGATCATCTCGGGCAACACGGCCCGGCAGCAATTCCAGGCGCCCTTAAGATTGATGTCGAAGCAGCGCTGCCAATCCTCGTCCGTCGTCTGCAGCGGCTCTGCAAAGACGTTGACGCCGGCATTGTTGACGAGCGCATTGATATTGCCGATTTCGCCGGCCGCCCGGGCCACGGCTGCACGCACGGCTTCGGCATTGGTGATGTCGGCTGCTTGATAGCCAAGGTTGACGCCATCTTCCTTCAGCTTGTTCGCGGCTTGCTCGAGCAGGGCTTCGTCGCGATCGATGAGGAAGATGCTTGCATCTTCAGCCGCGCATGCCTCGGCGATGGCCAGTCCGATCCCCTGCGCGGCTCCGGTGATGAAGACTCGTTTTCCCGAAAGGCGATTTGGCATCCAGTGTTCCTCTTTATGCTGGGACGGAAATCTCGCGATCAGGCGGTCCAGGCTATCGCGAATATTCCCGTGGCTGCAGGCGGATCGATCCTGCAAAGGTCTCTCCCGGCTGCAGGATCTTCAGATCCCCAAGATCGGGGAGATTATGACCGTTGGCGATGTGGGACATCGGCTCGAAGCAGAAATAGTCATGGCGAAAGGCCGGGTTGAAACTCGCGTCGGGAATGAAGATGAATGCATGCCTGACTGACGTGTCGGCAGTCAGCCGCAGGCTTGCATGTCTCTCCGGCCAGACGATTTCCGCCTCGCCGTTCCATCCTTCGAAACCGTTGTTGACCCAGCGGCGGGGCAGGGGCGAGGGCGCGGAGAAGTCGAGATCGGCGGGAATCTCGGCGCGTTCCCCTGGAAGCCAGCCTTCCGTCTCCGTCCAAAATCGCTGCGCCGGCGCAAAGAGCGTCGTTTCTGGTGTCATCGGAAAGTATGGATGCCAGCCAAGCCCGAAGGGCAGCGCCTCCCGGCCGGTATTCTCGACGCTCATGTGAAGCGTCAGCCCTTCGGATGACAGGGCGATGATCTGTCTCGCCTCATAACTATAGGGGGTATCGCCCTCCCGATGACGAAAACCGATCTGCAATTCGTTGTTGCTGCGGGAGAGGATGGACCATTCGGCCTGCCAACCGTCGCCGTGCAGGTAGTGAGGATCCGAAGCCGTGTTCGGCCTGAGCTGGTAGTCGCGTCCCTCGAATGTGAAACGATTGCTTCGCACGCGGTTGCCGAAGGGAACGAGGGGATAGCATGCGGAGGTGGAGGCATGGGCATTGTCCGGAGCGGGTCTCAATAGCGCAATCCTGCGGCCGTCTGCCATCCAGGAATAATCAAGCAATGTGCCGCCGAGGGTTGAAACGCGAACCGAAAGCGAACCGTCCTGCAAGTCGATAGTGGTCATTAAGCGGTTGCCTTCCCCTCACAACCAAGGCCGGTGCCGAATGGATGGCACCCTATATTCGCTTTGTTTCATGTCAACAGATATATATGATTTATTTTTGCGTCTCCGCCGGATTTTTCCAGGCAATCTCGCGATTTCTCCATGTCGACCACCATTCGATTGTCGTTCGTTGCCGCAATGACAGAAATAATCATACATAAATATTGACTGGTATGATGTTTTTTCATATTCAGAACGTCATGTCCAATGGGCTGCGAATGCGACTTAATTGTTATACAAATAATTGACTCGTATTACAATATAACTTAGGGAAGTCGAGCGGTTCCCGGGAGATGGATGGGAACGCGCAAACAAAGGGAGAGAGATCATGCGCTTTTTCAAAGCGGCAATCCTTGCAGGCACCTTTGCCGTTCTGGCGGCGGGCTCCGCTTTCGCCGCGGACGTCAAGATCGGATTCATCGTGAAGCAGCCGGAGGAGCCGTGGTTCCAGGATGAATGGAAATTCGCCGACCAGGCCGCCAAGGAGAAGGGCTTCACGCTCGTCAAGATCGGCGCCGAGGATGGCGAGAAAGTGCAGTCGGCGATCGACAATCTCGGTGCACAGGGCGCGCAGGGCTTCATCATCTGCACGCCGGATGTCAAGCTCGGCCCAGGCATCGTTGCCAAGGCTGCCGCCAACCAGCTGAAGCTGATGACTGTCGATGACCGTCTGGTGAATGCCGAGGGCAAGCCGCTCGAAGACGTGCCGCATATGGGCATTTCCGCCACCAAGATCGGCGAGACCGTCGGCCAGGCGATCGTCGATGAAATCAAGAAGCGTGGCTGGGACATGAAGAATGTCGGCGCGATCCGCGTTTCCTACGATCAGCTGCCGACCGCCGTCGACCGCGTCGAAGGCGCAATCTCGGTCCTGAAGGCGGCAGGATTCCCAGCGTCAAATATCTATGACGCGCCGCAGGCCAAGACCGATACGGAAGCTGCCCTCAATGCAGCGACCACGGTTCTCAACAAGCATGCCGATATCAAGTACTGGGTCGCTTTCGGCCTCAACGATGAAGCGGTGCTCGGCGCCGTCCGCGCCTCGGAATCGGTCGGCATTCCCGCAGCGAACATGATCGGCGTCGGCATCGGCGGTGCGGATTCGGCGATCAACGAGTTCAAGAAGCCGGCAGCAACCGGCTTCTTCGGCACGGTCATCATCTCGCCGAAGCGCCATGGCTACGAGACGGCCGTCAACATGTATGACTGGATTGCCAACAGCAAGGAGCCGCCGAAGCTGACGCTGACCTCCGGCTCGCTCGCGCTGCGTGGCGATTACGAGAAGGTTCGCAAGGATCTCGGCATCGAATGATCATCCCCCAAGGATGATATCCGTCCGGCGGCGTCGTTGCCGCCGGACCTTCTCTCGATGGAGCGAGCATGGCTTTCCTTGAGTTCAAGGGCATTTCCAAGGGCTATCCCGGTGTCCAGGCGCTGTCCGACGTCTCCTTCGACGTCGAAAGAGGCGCCGTGCATGGGTTGATGGGCGAAAACGGCGCCGGCAAGTCGACGTTGATCCGGGTTCTCTCAGGCGATCAGGCGGCGGATACCGGCAGCATCGTCATCGATGGCGTGGAGCAGCATTACAGCTCCGTCCGCGATGCCTTTCATGCCGGCGTCATCGTCATCCATCAGGAACTGCAGCTGGTGCCGGAACTGACCGTCGCCGAGAATCTCTGGCTTGGCCGTTTTCCCGGCAAGGCCGGTGTGATCGACGGCAGGACATTGATCGAGACCGTTCGCACCAAGCTCAAGGAAATCGGCATCGACGTCGATCCGGCAGCCAAGGTTTCCTCGTTGTCGATCGGCGCCCGCCAGATGGTGGAGATCGCCAAGGCCGTCATGGTCGATGCGCGGGTTATCGCGCTCGACGAACCGACCTCGTCGCTATCGTCACGCGAGAGCGAAATCCTGTTTTCCCTGATCGACCGGCTGAGAGCGAACGGCACGGTCATCCTCTATGTCTCGCATCGCCTGGATGAGATCTTCCGGCTCTGCGACAGTCTCACCGTGCTGCGCGACGGCAAGCTCGCCGCGCATCATCCAAAGATCGCCGATACGACGCGCGAGCAGATCATTTCGCAGATGGTCGGCCGTGAGATCAGCAATATCTGGAGCTGGCGCGAACGTCCGCTCGGCGAGGTACGTCTCCAAGCCAAGGGGCTTTCGGGCTCGAAGCTGCGCAATCCCGTCAGCTTCTCGGTGCGCAGGGGCGAAATTCTCGGCTTTTTCGGTCTTATCGGTGCCGGCCGAAGCGAGATGGCTCGCCTTCTCTATGGTGCCGATCATCGCCACCAGGGCACGGTCTCGATCGACGGCGTCGCCGTTTCGCCCAATAATCCGAAGGCTGCCATCAGCGCCGGCATGGTTCTGTGCCCGGAAGACCGCAAGTTCGACGGTATCATTCAGGGGCGATCGATCGAGGAGAACATCGCCATCTCCTCGCGCCGGCATTTTTCGCCCTTCGGCATCCTCAATCCGAAGAAGGAAGCCTCGGTCGCCGATCAGTTCATCGCCAAGCTCAGGGTGCGCACGCCCTCGCGCAAGCAGGATATCGTCAATCTCTCGGGCGGCAACCAGCAGAAGGTCATCCTCGGCCGCTGGCTTTCGGAGCAGGGCGTCAAGGTTCTCGTCATCGACGAGCCGACGCGCGGCATCGATGTCGGCGCCAAGTCGGAAATCTATGAGATCCTCTATGAACTGGCGGCGGGGGGCATGGCGATCGTCGTCATCTCCAGCGAGCTTCCCGAGGTCATGGGCATTTCCGATCGCATCATGGTCATGTGCCAGGGGCGCGTCGCCGCCAATGTCGATCGCGCCGATTTCGACGAGCGGGCCATTCTGACCGCAGCGCTGCCCGACAAGAACGCCGCCGGCACAATCTAATTCAGGAATGGTGACGATGAATTCGTTGAAAAAAATCCTCCTCGGCGAACAGGGCCTCGTAGTGATCTTCGCGATCGCCTTCGTGATCGTCTCGCTCTTCGTTCCGAGCTTCCTGACCGAGCGTAACATGCTTGGTCTGCTGCAGTCGGTGGTGACGATCGGCATCGTCGCCTGCACCATGATGTTCTGCCTTGCATCGCGCGACTTCGACCTTTCCGTCGGCTCGACCGTCGCCTTCTCGGGCATGATCGCCGTCATGGTGTCGAATTCCACCGGCTCGATTCCGGTCGGGCTCGTGGCGGCCCTGATCTGCGGCAGCGTCGTCGGCGTCGTCAATGGCGTCGTCATCGCCAAGTTCCGCATCAATGCCTTGATCACCACGCTCGCCACCATGCAGATCGTGCGCGGCCTGGCCCTGATCGCCTCTGATGGCCGCGCCGTCGGCATCAACGATCCGGCTTTCTATCAGCTGGCGCTGTCGCGCTTCCTGACGGTGCCGACGCCGATCTGGATCATGATACTGCTGTTCATCGTCTTCGGTTTCACGCTTAATCGCACCGTTTTCGGCAAGAACACGCTCGCGATCGGCGGCAATCCGGAGGCTTCGCGCCTTGCCGGCGTTAACGTCGTCAATATGCGGATCTGGATCTTCGCCCTGCAGGGGCTGGTCTGCGCCATTGCCGGCATCCTGCTCGCCTCGCGCATCACGTCGGGCCAGCCGAATGCAGCAACCGGGCTGGAACTTTCCGTCATCTCGGCCTGCGTGCTCGGCGGCGTGTCCCTGGCTGGTGGCCGTGCGGCAATGACCGGGGTGATCGTCGGCGTCCTCATCATGGGCATTGCCGAGAATGTCATGAACCTGCTCAATATCCAGGCCTTCTATCAATATCTCGTGCGCGGCTGCATTCTGTTGATTGCCGTTCTGTTGGATAATCTGCGTTCGTCGGCGGCAGGGCGTGGGAGCCGCTTGTAACGATCGGATTTCCTGGGAGAAGTTTGGGGAGAAGTTTGCCGGGCTTGCAGTTGCGCATTGATGCCGGGGCATGGTGCCGCTCATGATCGCTGCCGGGCAGCGGAAGGGAGTGCAAGTGATGAGTACGCGTTTGGGATCTTTACGGACTCAGGGCGGGGCCGCGCCCGAACAGGGCAGGCGCACCGTGCGCGAGGAGCTGTTGAAGAAGCTCATCGGGCAGATCGTGTCGGGCGCTCTTGCCGAAGGCTCGATCCTTCCGAACGAAGCCGAACTCTCCGAGGTCTATGGCGTCAGCCGCACCAGCCTGCGCGAGGCCATGCAATATCTGTCGGCGCTGGGGATGGTTCGCTCGCGCACCCGCGCCGGCACCACGGTCCTTCCGAGGGAAAACTGGAACTATCTGGACCCGCTGGTTCTCGATGCCACACTGGCACTCAGCAATGATCGAAGTTTCTACGATTCCCTGCTTGATGCGCGGCAGGTGCTGGAGCCCGCCGCCGCCGCGCAGGCAGCCGCCAATGCTACAGCCAAGCAGCTCGCACAGATTGCCGAAGCGTTCGAGGATATGGTTGCCGCAAATGCGCGCGACAACGAGGCGTGGAGCCAGGCGGATCTGGAGTTTCACACGGCCATCATCAATGCCAGCGGCAATTGGGTCTTCCGCCAGTTCGCCACGGCGATCCGTGCCGCTCTGCTCGCGAGTTTCCGCCTGACAAATCGGGCCAGCCAGTCGCATGATTACGCGATCGCCCGCCATCAGGATGTTCTGGATGCGATCCGCATGCGTCGACCTGATGCGGCACGTTTCGCCATGGAGCAGTTAATCGGAACGGCCAGAATGGAGCTCAGCGACGCGCTGCGCGCCGCCAAGCCCAAGGACCAGCTAGACTAGGCTTAGTCGTCGCGGGGCGATCCGCCTACTTCGTCGTGTAGCCGCCATTGACGAGAATGGTCTGTCCGGTCATCCACCAGCCCTCCGAGACGAGGAAGCGAATGTAGGGGACGATATCCTCGATATCGGTAAGGCCGGTCTTCGAGAATTTCGAAAGCGCTGCCGCCCCCTTGTGATAGGCCTGGGCATCGGCGCTTTCTGCCGGGTAGAAGAATGGCGTATCCATCGGACCGGGGCCGATCGCGGTGACCGAGATGCCGCGATCGCCGAACTCCTTGGCTGCAGCGCGGGTGAAGTGCTCAACCGGTGCCTTCGTCCCGGCATAGCTCGAATAAAACGGCGTGAAGGCGCCGAGAAGTGACGTGACGAGCGTGCAGATCTTGCCGTTATCGTTGAGCGACTTGCCCGCTTCCTTCAGGAAGAAGAAGGCCGATTTCGAATTGACGGCGCTCATCTCGTCATATTCGGCCTCCGATATATCGACGATCGGTTTCTTCAGCACCTTGCCGACCGTATTGATCGCGATATCGGGGCGGCCGAAGGCAGAGACAGCCTCGGCAAAGAGTTTCTCGGCCGCGCCTGCGGTCGTTAGATCGGCCTGGAATGCGGCCGATTCGGCACCGGCGGCCTTGACGGCAGCAACCGTCGCATCGGCATCGGCCTTCGTCGCGACGCTGTTATAGTGAATGGCGATCGCCTTTGCGCCATGCGCTGCGAAATCGCGAGCGATCAGGCCGCCGAGATTTTTGGCGCCGCCGGCAATGATGACGGTCTTTCCCTTGATGGAATGGTCGGTCATGAATGGGCCTCCTTGGGAAGTGGGACGGCACCGCGCCGCCCTTCCTGAGGTAAATCTATCGTCTGGAATTTGCCGATAAAGCAGCCTATTTTGACATCATCTGTCAGAATATACGGACAATGGCGGCATAGATTTGGATCGCATCGACCTCTTCAGGATTTTTACCCGCGTCGTGGAGTGCAGCAGCTTCACCCGCGCGGCCGATACGCTGGGCCTGCCGCGCTCCTCGGTCTCGGCCGCGGTCATCGAGTTGGAGGGACGCGTCGGCGCGCGGCTGCTCCATCGCAGCACGCGCAAGGTCTCGCCGACACAGGATGGCACCGCCTTCTATGACCGTTGCCTGCGGGTCATTGCCGATGTCGAGGAAACGGAGAGCCTGTTTCGGCAGAGCGACGCTAAACCTTCAGGCAAGCTGCGCACGGATGTGCCGGGCCGCATCGGCCGGTTGATCGTTGCGCCGGCGCTGCCGTCGTTCCTCGACCAGTTTCCCGACATCGAGGTGGATCTCGGCGTCACCGACCGGGCAGTCAATCTGGTCGAGGATAGTATCGATTGCGTGTTGCGCGTCGGCCCGCTCGTCGATTCCGGATTGATTGCCCGGCCGATCGGAAAATTGCCGCTCATCAATGTCGCAAGCCCCGACTATCTGTCGAAGCATGGCACGCCGCAGACGCCTGTGGACCTCGACTGCCATTGGGCAGTCAATTATGCGTCGCCCTCGACAGGGCGAACCGAGCCTTGGGAGTGGCTGGAGGATGGCATGTTGCGCAGCCTGCCGATGAGAGGCCGCGTGACGGTCAACAGTGCGGAAGCCTATATCGCCTGCTGTGTCGCGGGCCTGGGGCTGATCCAGAATCCGGCTTACGATCTGCGTGCGCATCTGGAGGCGGGCGAGCTTGTCGAGGTCATGCCGGATTATCGCGCGGAGCCGCTGCAGATGACATTGCTCTATCCGCACCGCAGACATCTCTCCCGCCGCGTTCAGGTCTTTGCCGACTGGCTGCAAGCGCTTTTGGAGGAAACTGCTGTCCGGCAATCGATGATGTTCCAGCGCAAAGCTGACTTTCAAGGAACGTTCGGACATGACCGAAGGGGAACAAGCAATTTGCCAGGTCGTTGAGACCTGGGTGGCTGCGAGCAGGAAAGGCGATACGGCTACTGTCATCGGCCTGCCGATCAGGCCACTTGCATTATGCGGCGTCGAGGGCAGCAGCCAGATCGGCAATCAGATCGTCGGGATGTTCAATCCCGATCGACAGGCGGATCGTCGATTCCAGCACGCCGATACGATGGCGCACATCAATCGGAACGCCGGAATGCGTCGTTGTTGCCGGATGGGAGGCAAGCGATTCCGTGCCGCCGAGGCTGACGGCGAGCTTGAAGATCTGCAGCGCGTTCAGGAATTTGAACGATGCCGGCTGGCCGCCATTGATGTCGAAGGAGAAGGTGGAGCCCGCACCGCTGCATTGGGCGGCGAAGGTGCGGCCCGTTGCCGATGACGGGTCGGTATAAGGGAGGTAGTGGATCTGCTCGACCTTCGGATGATCCCGCAGGAAATCGGCAACCGCTCGCGCATTGCTGTTTGCCCGCTCCATGCGGATTTGCAGCGTTTCCAGCGAACGGCCGAGCATCCAGCAGGAATGCGGGTCGAGCTGCGTGCCGATCGCTCCGCGCAGCGCCTTCACCTGTTTGATGACGGCCTTGGAGCCAAGAGCGGCCCCGGCGATCAGATCGGAATGACCGCCGACATATTTGGTCAGCGAGTAGAGCGAGATATCGGTCCCGTGCTCGATCGGCCGCTGGAAGACCGGGCCGAGCAGCGTATTGTCACATGCGATGATCGGCGTGTGTTCCTGCTTCTTGCCGATCGCATCGGCAACGCGGCGGATCATCGCGATATCGACGAGGCTGTTCGTCGGATTGGCTGGCGTTTCGACGAGAATGACGGAGACGCGGCCCTTGGCCATCGCGTCCTCTGCCGCTGCCATCACCGAGCCTTCATTGACACCATCGGCGAAGCCGACGGCGGCTACTCCGAGATTGAGGAATGTCTTGGCGATCAGCGTTTCGGTGCCGCCGTAAAGCGGCTGCGAATGCAGGATCGCGTCGCCCGGTCGCGCGAAGGTGAGAAGGGTTGTCGCGATCGCCGACATGCCCGAGGAAAATAGCGCGCCGCTTTCCGCTTTTTCGTAGACGGCGAGACGATCCTCGACGATTTCGCTATTGGGGTGGTTGAAGCGCGAATAGACGAGCCCGACGCCCGTGCCCGCCGGAGGCTCGGTGCGGCCGGAGATGTAATTGAAGAAATCGCGGCCGTCCTCGGCCGATTTGAAGACGAAGGTGGAGGTCAGGAAAACGGGCGGCTTGACCGCGCCCTCGGAGAGTTCGGGATCATAGCCGTAATTCAGCATCTGGGTTTCGGGATGGAGGGGGTGATTGCCGATATGCGTTTTGGACGGATGCGGCGCAGTCATGACGGTCTCCTCAGCCGACGACACGAATTTTAGATTCGCATCATATCACCAGTTGAGCTGCCGCTTGCTATAGTCTTTGGCGGATGACGGGCTCGCTGAGGCGAGCCCGTCTAGTCGATATCGTCAGTAGATTTCCGGCACGTACATTTCCGGCGGCACCGGTGTGCGATGATAGTCGGCGTTGCGCATGCGCTCCGGCAGGATGATTTCCGGCTTCGGAACTGCCTCGTAAGGGATCTGCGTCAGCAGATGCGCGATGCAGTTGAGGCGTGCCCTCTTCTTGTCGACGGCATGGACGACCCACCACGGCGCTTCCGGAATATGGGTGCGCTCCAGCATCTCTTCCTTGGCCTTGGTGTATTCTTCCCAATGCACGCGGCTCTGCAGATCCATCGGCGAAAGCTTCCACTGCTTCAGCGGGTCCTGAATGCGCATGTTGAAACGGAATTCCTGTTCCTCGTCGGTGATCGAGAACCAGTATTTGAGGAGAATGATGCCGGAGCGAACCAGCATGCGCTCGAAATCCGGCACGGAGCGGAAGAATTCTTCCAGTTCTTCCGGCGAGCAGAAGCCCATGACCCGCTCGACACCGGCGCGGTTGTACCAGCTGCGGTCGAACAGCACCATTTCGCCCGCCGTCGGCAGGTGAGCGGCATAGCGCTGGAAATACCACTGGTGCCGCTCGCGCTCGGTCGGAGCCGGCAGCGCGACGACGCGGCAGACGCGCGGATTGAGGCGCTGGGTCACGCGCTTGATGGCACCGCCCTTGCCGGCGGAATCGCGGCCTTCAAACAGCACAACGACCTTGAGCTTCTTGTACTGCACCCAATCCTGCAGGCGCACGAGCTCATGCTGAAGGCGGAAGAGTTCGCGGAAATAGACCCTGCGGTCGAGGGTCGCTTCGCCTTCGCTGATAAGGCCTTCGGCAACCAGCTCGTCGAGACGGTCCTCCTCGAGCTGCATCTCCAGCTCTTCGTCGAAGCTGTCGACGATCTCATCCTTGATGCGGCTGAGCGGGTCCTGGTTTTCTTCGGTCATTATGCGCCTCCTGCTCTGTTTTCATGTTGATGCTGCAGCTTAGAGCGTGATGCCGAAAAGTGTCGGCGGTTTTCGGACGACATCACGCTCTACTTCTTTGATGCTAGAGCGGATTCAGATTTTAGGTCGAACAGACCTAAAATCATCCGGCTCTAGCGGCCGCAGAGAGCCGGCACGATGCTCACGCATGTGCCGGCTGTGGCTTCGGCATTATTCGGCGGTCCAGCCGCCGTCGACGGAAAGCGTCGTGCCGGTAATCTGCTTGGCGGCGTCGCCGCAAAGGAAGACGGCAATGGCGGCCACTTCGTCGACGGTCACGAATTCCTTTGTCGGCTGGGCGGCCAAAAGCACGTCATGCTTGACCTGCTCTTCCGTCATGTTGCGTGCCTTCATGGTCTCGGGGATCTGCTTCTCGACGAGCGGCGTCCAGACATAGCCGGGCGCGATGGAGTTGACCGTCACGCCGTTCTGTGCGGCTTCGAGAGCGATCGTCTTGGTGAGGCCGGTAATGCCGTGCTTGGCGGAAACATAGGCCGACTTGAAGGGCGAGGCGACGAGCGCATGCGCCGAGGACGTGTTGATGATGCGGCCCCACTTGCGCGCCTTCATGCCCGGAATGGCGGCCTTGATCGCGTAGAAGGCGGCAAGCAGGTTGATGCGGATGATCGCTTCCCATTTGTCGTCGGGGAATTCCTCGATCGGCGCAACGAACTGGATGCCGGCATTGTTAACGAGGATATCGAGGCTGCCAAAGGCTTCTTCGGCTTCGCGGACCATGGATGTCACTTCCTCGCCATTCATCATGTTGGCGCCGGAGTAGCGGCACTTCACGCCGAAATCGGCTTCGATCGCTGCGCGTTCCTTCTCGATCGCATCGGCATCGCCGAGGCCGTTGATCGTCACATTGGCGCCCTCGGCGGCAAAGGCGCGAGCAATCGCAAGCCCGATACCGCTCGTCGAACCGGTGACCAGCGCATTCTTCGAAGTCAAGGAACCCATTATGCTACTCCCGCAATCGCTATGACATGGTTGAGTAAAGGGAAATGCTCAAGCTGGGCGCACACTGCCAGCCTGATATGTCGCTTTGATTACAGTGGCAATTCGGGTTCCGGCCGCAACCTTTCGGCACCTGACACTTCACTGTCATGCAACCGTGCAAATTTCCGCTCCGGCGCCCGGCGATTTTCTCTAGCGACGGACAATACGATGAAGGTCGAAGACATTCTCAAGCATGCCTATGCAATGCCGCTCACCAATCCCTCCTATCCCCCCGGACCCTACAGGTTCTTCGATCGAGAATACATCATCATCACCTACCGCACGTCGCGCGAAGCGCTTGAGGCCGTCGTGCCCGCGCCGCTCGAAATCGATGAGCCGCTGGTGAAATACGAGTTCATCCGCATGCCCGATTCCACCGGCTTCGGCGATTACACCGAGACCGGACAGGTCATCCCGGTCACCTATCGCGGGCAGAAGGGCGGCTACGTCCACTCCATGTATCTCGACGACGATGCGCCGATCACTGGCGGCCGCGAGATCTGGGGCTTTCCGAAGAAGCTTGCCAGCCCGAAGATCGTCAATGAGGGCGAGGTCATCGTCGGCACGCTGCATTACGGCAGCGTTCTCTGCGCCACTGGGACGATGGGCTACAAGCACAAGCCGGTCGATCAAGGGCCGCTTCTGTCCGCTCTCTCGGAGCCGAATTTCCTAATCAAGATCGTGCCGCATGTCGACGCTACCCCGCGCATCTGCGAACTGGTGCGCTACTACCTGACCGACATCACCATCAAGGAAGCCTGGACCTCGCCAGCCGCCCTTGATCTCAGGCCGCATGTCATGGCCGATGTCGCGCGGTTGCCCGTTCTCGAGGTCGTTTCCGCCGTTCATTTCACTGCCGATCTGACGCTCGGCCTCGGCGAAGTCGTGCACGACTACCTCGCCGAACGCAGATAATCGCAAATTACCTTAATTACTTTCATTTCATGCTGGAGACGGACCGTGCTTGAACGAAACCCCAAGGCCGCAGCCCCGACCATTTCTGAAATAGCCGCGCAATATGATCGCGTCGCTCTGGTGTTTCAGGGTGGCGGGGCGCTCGGCGCCTATCAGGCCGGTGTCTACCAGGCGTTAGCCGACGCCGGCTGTGAGCCCACCTGGCTTTCGGGCGTTTCAATCGGTGCGGTCAACGCCGCGATCATCGCCGGCAATGAGCCGAGCCGTCGCCTGCAGCGTCTTGAGCAGTTCTGGCAGATCATCTCCGGTCGCAAGATCTGGGCCTACACGCCGGAAGGCGATTTTTTCCGCGATATCCGTAACCGCACGAGTTCGTGGATGACGATGACGATGGGTCAGCCCGGCTTCTTCAAGCCGCGCTTTCCCAATCCCTGGTTCGAACTGCCGGGTGCGGAAGGCGCGACCAGCTTCTACGATTCTTCGGAGTTGAAGAAGACGCTGGAAATGCTGATCGACTTCGACGTGCTGAACGACGGCAAGAAGCGTTTCAGCGTCGGTGCGGTCAATGTGCGCACCGGCAACTTCGTCTATTTCGACACTGACAATATCCGCATCGGTCCCGAGCACATCATGGCAAGCGGCGCCTTGCCGCCTGCCTTGCCGTCCATCCGTATTGAAGGCGAATATTATTGGGACGGCGGCATCGTCTCCAACACGCCGCTGCAATATCTGCTCGATCAGGAAGAGGACCGCAGCTCGCTGGTGTTCCAGGTGGATCTGTTCAGCGCCCGCGGCGTCCTGCCGCGCAGCATGCCCGACGTGCTGTCGCGCCACAAGGACATCATGTATTCGAGCCGCACGCGGCAGAACACCGACAATTTCAAGCGCATCCACGGGCTGAAAATGAAGCTCCTGAGCGCGCTGAAGCGTGTTCCGAAGGAACAGTTGACTCCCGAAGAGGAAGAGCTGATCGCCGATTATTCCGATGCCGGTGTCGTCAACATCGTGCATCTGATCTATCAGCACAAGAATTACGAAGGCCATGCCAAGGACTACGAGTTCTCCGGCACCTCCATGCGCGAGCATTGGGACATGGGTCTGGAAGACACCAAGCGCACGCTGCGTCATACCGAATGGCTGCTGCCGCCCTTCAGCGACGATGCCGTCGCCATTCATGACCTGCATCGCGAAGATCCGGCCTAAGCCGAGAGGGTGCCTGTCGGCCCGACTTCAACGATGATCAGGCCGGAGCGAGCTGCGCTTAGCTCCGGCTGAGTTCACGATTCCTCCGCAAAACCTCCATCTTCTTGTGTGGCAAGCGTCAGCTCTGCTTGAGCCGGTGCCGATGGGCCGCCTGTTTGGCGCGATTGCCGCACATCGCCATGCTGCACCAGCGTCTGCGGTGGCCGCGCGTGTGATCGACGAAGAGCAAGGTGCATGCGTGGCCTTCGCAGGCTTTTACGTCAGAGAAATCCTCCGTGCAGACAAAACGCCCCAGCGCTTCGCCGATCGGCAATAACAGCGATTCCGGCGAACGCCATTTCCGCATCGGCTGAAAGCCGAGCTCTTCTTCGTCGTCGGATTGCCTTGCGACAATCCGATTAAAACCTTCGTCGCGTTCCAGCAGGCGATTCAGTGGCTCCAGATCGTTCAAGGCATCCGATGTCAGCGGCTTTCCCTTGCGGGAATTTACGAAGGCCCTGAACCATTCGCGCAGGCTTCTTGCCTGATCGGCGACCTTGTCGAGTTCGCCGGGCAGTGCCCGTTCGCGCATGGCAGCGAGCGTCTCCCGAGGCACGAGGCCCGCCTGTTCCAGCCAGCGCAGAAAACCTTCACCATCCTCGATCCAGTCGATCGGCACATCCACAGGCGTTGCGACCGAATTGAGGAAATCCAGCCCCAGCGCATCGCCAACGAAGATGGCGGGCGAGTGGTTGTCCATGGACTACTTCCTTTCCGGCCGCCGACAAGGATGTTGAACGGCCATTCGAAAACATGATCGAGATATAACCTATCAAAGACCTCTTGACAAGTTACGCACACCAAGAGTAACCCTATAAACGCAATTTGACAGGTTACTAAATCAAGCCACAGGGAGAAAGCTGATGTCGTCGCAGAATGCAGATGTTGTTCTTGTCCATGGCGCCTGGGCGGATGGGTCGGGCTGGGCAAAGGTGATCGCACCGTTGGCGGCCGAGGGCTTTTCGGTAACGGCTGCGCCGCTGCCGTTGACGTCATTTGCCGATGATGTCGCCGCCCTCGAACGGGCCTTGGAACGGAAGACGGGACCGGTCGTTCTGGTCGGTCACGCCTATGCCGGTGCCGTGATTGCCGCCGTTCGCAGCGAAAAGGTCAAAGCGCTGGTCTATGTCGCGGCGCTTGCCCCGGATGAAGGTGAGACGGTCGCGGATGTCTTTTATCGCGGCGAACCGCATCCGCAGGCGCCGAAACTGGAGCCCGACAGCCACGGGCTGATCTATCTTCCGCCCGACGCGTTCCCCACCGCCTTTGCCCAGAACGCGAAGGCCGATGCGCTGGCAGTTCTGGCGGCCTCGCAGCGGCCGATCTCGCCAGCGTCTATCACTGTTCCGGTCGGCCGTCCGCTCTGGAAGGATCGTCCCGCCTGGTATCTGATCGCCGAGGAGGACCGGATGATCCGGGTCGACAACCAGCGCTACATGGCGACGCGCATGAAGGCGGAACAACGCTCGATCCCGGCCGATCACATGCCGATGGTTACGTCGCCGGCTGCCATCGTCGACATCATAAGAGATGCCGCCGCCGCGATCTGAATTCTCAACATGTAACTCTATAAATACAATCAGCAAGGTTATGAAAGGACCTTATCATGACTGATATCAGCTATCGCACCGTCAATGTCGAAGGCGTCAAGGTCTTCTATCGCGAGGCAGGTTCGCCCGGCGCCGCCAAACTCCTGTTGCTGCACGGCTTCCCGAGTTCCAGCCACATGTATCGCGATCTCATCCCACTGCTCGCCGATCGCTACCACATCGTCGCGCCGGATCTCCCAGGGTTCGGTCAATCCGATGCCCCGAAGGGCAGCAACACGTTCGACAGCATTGCTGAGACGATCGACCGCTTCACCGAAATCGTCGGCTTCGATCGCTATGCCGTCTATGTCTTCGACTACGGCGCGCCGACGGGCTTCCGGCTGGCGGTGAAGCATCCCGAGCGGATCACGGCGATCATCTCGCAAAACGGCAATGCCTATGAAGAGGGTCTGGGCGACGAGTGGAGCCCGATCCAGGCTTATTGGCGCGAACCTTCGGAGGAAAACCGGAATGCGCTGAAGGCGGCGTTCACGCCGGAGGCAACGGTTTGGCAATATACCCACGGTGTTCCCGATGCCTCGAAGGTCTCTCCGGACGGCTATTCGCTCGATAGCTTCTATCTGGCGCGCCCTGGTTCGGAGAAAATCCAGCTCGATCTCTTCGGCGATTACAAGAGCAACGTCGCGCTCTATCCGACCTTCCAGAATTACTTCCGCACGCACAAGCCGCGCCTGCTGGCGGTCTGGGGCAAGCACGATCCCTTCTTCGTGCCGCCAGGCGCTGAGGCTTATCGCCGGGATATTCCCGAAGCGATCGTCAAGCTTCTCGACACCGGCCACTTCGCACTCGAGACGCATGCGGCCGAGATCGCAGCCGAAATCCGCTCTTTCCTGGGCTGAGGTCAAGCCCTGCCGCACCGGCGAGGAACCGGCGTGGCAGGGCGCTCGCCTGTTTTCGATTTCAGGAGGAACACCATGTCCGACACTGTAGCCATCATCACCGGTGCGAGCCAGGGAATTGGGCGGGCAACCGCCATCCGTCTCGCACGGAATTTTAGCGGATTGGTTCTTGTTGCCCGCAACAGGGACAAGCTGGAGGATACGGCCAAGGCCGCCGAGGCGGCCGGCAGCAGAGTGCTTGTCATAGGCGCCGATCTTGCCGAACCGACGGCTGCCCAAAGCGTTGTCGATGAGACGCTTGCCGCTTTCGCGCGGATCGATGCGCTTCTCAACATTGCCGGCGCGGTGCCCCAGATCGACCTCTTCGACATGACGGATCAGCAATGGGATGATGGCCTGGCGCTGAAACTGCATGGTGCGCGTCGGCTGACCATCGCTGCCTGGCCGGCATTGAAGAAGAGCCGAGGATCCGTCGTGTTGATGTCGGGCAATTCGGCAATCTTTCCGAAGGCGCCCTATGCGGCCGTCGGCACGATAAATGCTGCAATCATTGCCCTGGCGAAGGCCTTCTCCGATCGCGGCATTGCCGACGGTGTTCAGGTCAACAGCGTTTTGCCCGGCCCTGTCATGACCGGGCGGCGGCGATCCTATCTCGAACATTGGGCGCCGTTGCACGGCATGACCGTCGACGACGCCACAGCCAAATTCCCGGAGGAAGCCGGTATCGCCCGCTATGGCGAGCCCGAAGAGATCGCCGAACTGATGGCTTTCCTGGTCTCGCCGGGAGCCCGCTGGATGACCGGATCAGCCCTGCGCATGGATGGTGGCGAGGTGAAATCCGTCTGAGCAAGGCCGGATGACCAGTGTCAACGCGCTCTGTAGCTGACGGAAATCTTCGCGCTTGCCAGGGCGGTTTGTGCGAGTTGCGCAGCGTCGAGGCCGAGAGTGCCGATCGGCAGCGGTTTATCAAAGGCGAGGTCAAGCGTGAAGAAGCCTGTCGGATGCGGCAGATCCTGGACGAAACGCAGCAGCGCCTTCTTCGACTCCGCGTCGATCCGATTGTCAGGTAAGGCCTGTAGCGCCGTTACCGACGTATCCCGCAACTGACTAATCCCTTGCGCGGGATCATCCGAACCCGTCAGCTGCTGGAGGAAAGCCGCAAGCGATGGCATAGCCATGCCCTCGAGCAATCCCATATTGTCGAGCCGGAAGCGCAGATGAGCGAGGCTAACCGATCCTTCCTGCGTGAGAGCCGACGTGCCGGCATTTTTGGGCAGGTTCAGCTCGGCAGAGACCGAGGCCTCGCCAAGGCGCAGATTGGTGAGCTGGAGCTCCTGAATGTCCAGATAGCCGTCTTTCGGATCGAAACGGAAAGCGCCGGACATGTCCATCGGCCATTGTTGGACTGTCGTGATGTAATTGGCCATCGCATTGTCGAGCATCGGCGTGAAACGCACACCCTCGACCGAGAAACGGCCCCAGGTGGGCAAATGGTCAGGCTTGGCTGCGATCGCCTTGACGAAGTCAACCAGGCCGTCTCCCTTGAATTCGGCGCGATCGAAGGTCCATCCCATTCTGCTGCCGGATTTGAAAAGACCGTTCGTAACGGCGCAGCCGTCGTGCAGGTCGGAAATGGTAAAGCCGTCCCTGTGCTGGATGACGGCGCTGCCCTCTATGAGGTCCGAACATGGCGTTCCGGCAGCGGCGGCAGAGAAAGGAACGAGGAAGATGAATAGCGGGAGCAGCAGGGAGACGCGCATCTTTCAGGACCACCTGTTTGAGTCGATCGGCAAATACGAGCTGCGCCATGTTTGCGGCTATGCCGCCGGTGTCAAGGCACGGCGCTTTGATAACTGGCTTGCTCCCGATGCCGTTCGATGAGGACGTGGCACACACTTAGGCCATGGCGCCGGTCTTGTCCTCGGCGCGGATCAGATCGGCCGCCTTCTCCGCCAGGCAATAAGTTGCTGCGACCGTGTTGGCCGAGACGATGCTCGGCATGATCGATGCATCGACGACACGCAGACCCTTAACGCCATGCACACGCATTGTCGCGGGATCGACGACCGAGCGCTCACCGCGCCCCATGGCACAGGTGCCGACCGGATGAAACAGCGTGCTAACCCGCTCGCGAATGAAGGCGTCGAGCGCGCCATCGCTGTCGGTGTCCGGACCCGGATCGATTTCGGCATCGAGATGCGGTGCAAACGGCGTCTGTGCGGTAATCTTACGTGCAAGCCGGATGCCCTTGCGCAACACGTCCATCGTGCTGTCGCCGCGAAAGAAGTTATAAAGGATCGAGGGTTTGTCGCCTGGATCGGCGCTCTTCAGGGCGACACGGCCGATGCTGCCTGGCCGCAGCTGGCAGACATGCATCAGGAAACCATGGCCGGTGAAGCCCGAGGCCGCCTGCGTATTGGCCCGACCGGTGCAGAAGAAGAGCTGGATATCAGGCCGTTCGCTTTCAGGATCGGTCGAGATGAAGCCGCCGCCTTCGCCCGTGGTCGAGGAAAACAGCCCGCGCTTGTTGAAGATCCAGTTGAACACATGACCGATATTGTGCGGCAAGGCGCGCCACGAGACGCCATAGGGAGCGATGGATTTCGCCCGATATTCGATGGTGACGTCGAGGTGATCCTGCAGATTTTCGCCGACCCCTGGCAGATCCGCGACCACCGGAATGTCGTGGCGCGCAAGCTCCCTGGCATTGCCGATGCCCGATAGCATCAGCAGATGCGGCGACGCGAAGGAGCCGGCCGAGAGGATGACCTCGCGTGCGTCGAGCCTGCCATTCTCTCCATTCCGTCGGAAGGCAATGCCGGTTGCCTCTCGACCCTCGAACAGGATGCGCGTAACCTCGGTCTCGCTCATCACGGTGAGGTTCGGCCGATGCCGTACCGGGTCGAGATAGGCGCCTTCGGCGGTGACGCGTTCGCCGTTCCTCTGCGTAAAGGTATAAAGGCCGACGCCGTTCTGTCGCGCGCCGTTGAAATCGGCGTTGAGGGGATGGCCGGCCCGCTGCGCAGCCTCCAGGAACACTTCCGCCATCGGGTTGACGCTGCGCAGCGGCGCGATGTTCAGCGGTCCGCTCGTGCCGTGATAGGCCGGGTCGATCTGCCGGTCGAGCGGCGTGTCGCCGAAACGGATGTGCCGCGCGGAGCCCGGCTCGGACAGGATTTCGAAACGCTCGAGCTTGCGGAAGTAGGGCAGCAGGTCGTTGTAACCCCAGCCGGGATTGCCGAGGTCGCGCCAATGGTCGAAATCCTCCCGCTGGCCGCGAATGAAGATCTGGCCGTTGACATTCGTCGAGCCGCCCGTGCCTCTGCCGCGAGGCAAAGCGATGGAGCGGCCTTGCAGGCCGGGCTCGGGTTCGGTTTCGAACCAGGACATGAATTTCGGGCCACCGAGAAAGGCGAGCGCCGGGGCCATGAAGGTCACCATGGCGAGCGGAATGCGCACGATGGCTTTCCGTGCGTTGCGATCCATGCCCGCCTCGACCAGGCAGACGCGCCTGGCGGAATCCTCGCTCAAGCGATTGGCGAGCACACAGCCCGCCGCACCGCCACCGACAATGATATAGTCGAAGTCGGGCAAGGCTCAGATATCCTGGGTCTGCGGCAGGATCACGAGATCGCGAATGGTGACGTTGGCTGGTCGCGTCAGCATGAAGAGCACTGCATCGGCCACATCTTCCGACCGCAGGCCCTCGCGTGCCTCGATCTTGGCATCGATGGCGGCCGGATCGGTATAGCCCCAGAGTTCGTTGAGCACGACACCGGGCGCGACCGAGCCAACGCGGATATTGTGCTTCATCGTCTGCCGCCGCAGCCCGTGGACGAAAGCCTGGATCGCGTGCTTGGAAGCCGAATAGATCGGCTCCCAATGGATGGCCTGGTGCCCGGCCACCGAGGACGTGACCACGATCTGGCCGCTACCCTTGGCGATCATGCCCGGCAGCACGGCACGCGCTAGCCGAAAGACCGAATTGACGTTGATCGCGATAAGCTCGTCCCAGGCGTCAGGATCGCCTTCGGCGACGTCGCCGGGAATATAAAGGCCGGCATTGGGCAGGAGAATGTCGATGCGACCGAAGTGCTCGATTGTAGCATCCACGACCATCTTGACGGCATCCGGCTCCGTGAGATCCGCCGGCAGCACCAGTGCGTTGCCGCCTGCCTTTGCGGCGACGGCTTCCAGCCGTTCAGCGGAGCGGCCGACGAGCGCCAGCTTCACGCCTTCCTCGCTGAGAGCCAATGCGGTTGCTCGCCCGATGCCCGAGCTTGCGCCTGTGACGAGCGCGACCTTGCCTGCAAGCTTCTGTCCCAAGATGTCCTCCCCATTGGCGGACCCTTGGAAATTCTCCGCCGATTGGGAGCCTAGGTAGGCGGACTTTACCCGTCAATGAAAAATCTTTTCTCACGTAAATTTTATGACCAACGCAGCGGTCGCGCGGGCAGATGGAGATCGTCAGCCCGAGAGCTTGAAGCCGTCGGCTTTCGTTCGCTCGGCAGTACGGCCGCTATAGGGCAGAATACGGCGCAGAACTTCTTGAGCCAGCGTCTGGGCGTTCTGCTGTGCCTTGTCGAGATTGCTGACGGTTTCTGGGTCGATCGAATAAAGGGTCTGGCCGTAACCGAAGACTTCGCGATAGGCGGCGCGCTCGATGATCGGCGTGGACATCACATGGACGCGGCGGCTGGAGAGCAGCTCTTTTACCGATTGCAGCGCCCGCGTGGTCACCATCGGATTGACACGAGT
Organism: Martinezella hainanensis; assembly: GCF_900094555.1. GTDB lineage: Bacteria > Pseudomonadota > Alphaproteobacteria > Rhizobiales > Rhizobiaceae > Rhizobium > Rhizobium hainanense. Next base: position 133,829 of record NZ_FMAC01000003.1, on the reverse strand, counting down.
CAAGACCACCGAATGCGGGATGCGGATATCGGCCCGATCCTCCAGATATTGCAGCAGTTCGATGACGTTGGTGGCGCCTTCCGCATCCATAGCCGAGCCTTGGACGGGAATGAGCACGTAGTTCGAGTATCCGAGCGCCTGCGCCAGCAGCGGGCTGCGGGCGCCGGGCAGGTCGATCAGAAGGAAATCGACTTCGCTGCGAAGCTTGCGTGCATGCTGGCCGAGATTGGCCGCAGTGACGTAGGGCACGACCGATAGGAAAGGGGGCGCCTTCTGGCCCAGCCGCTCATGCCATTTGGAAATCCACAGCTGAGGATCGGCATCGAGAATGGCGACCGAAAAGCCCATGCGGGCAAGCTCGCAGGCAACGATGACGACGGCGGTGGTCTTGCCGGCGCCGCCCTTGGTGTTGGCAAAGGTCAAAACGGCCATGGGAGCTTCCTGGGCTGATCGGATGGACAACGCAATGGGGTAGGCGAGCAGCTGTCATGGCTTGGCGAGAATCGTTACGCATTTATGGTTAACAAACCCTTTTGGATGGGCCCAATCCATCAACTCCTCCTACCGGATCAAGCGGCTGCAAGCGCTTCGAGGTGTCGCTTCGGCCGTATTTTTCCGGTTAGGCGATTTGCTAGATTCTGCAGTTGATCACCGAACTGCCGCGCCACATAGCCTGGCTATGGAAGAAGGCTCGCAAAACGCGAGCCCTCCATGTCGGAATGAACGAAGGATCAGTTATTCAAGAAATCCGGTGTAATCCGATCAAGTTGCTGCAGCTGCATGATGCCGCGATTGCGATCAACTGCTGACTCCGGAACCCGTCTCGGCCCGGTGGGGGTCAACTTACCGGCATCGTTCTTTGATGGCAGATTTAGAATATTCGGCGATTTAAGAATATAAGGAGAGGTGCCCTGAAGCTCTTTTCCCGGCGGCAGGGCGTGGCTTTCCGGAATGGGGGCGACCACGATGACCTTTGTTGGCTTTGGTGTTTTCGGTAGCTCCGAAAAGGTGAAGTCAATCGTCTCGATGGTCGTTCTGGCATGGGATATGCCGCCAGTCGCGATCCATTTCCCATCGGCGAAGTCAGCGCCCAGACCCGCGCCCGTGGTGACAGTCACTCTCACGGAATAGCTGAAGCTATTCATTTGGCGCTCGGTATGATGCGAAACTTGAGACACCCAATCACGCAATCTGAAGTCTTTTACGTCGACGTAAATATCCTTGTAGGTGTCTTTTCTCGCGCACGCCTTTGAACGTTTCTCAAGCACGAAGACGCTATATTCGACCTTGCCGTTTCGATAGGCTTCACGGGAAGCGCTGGCATTTGCAGAGTACAGAAGCTTGTCGACGCCTGCCGGTGCTATCCATTTCAACGGATCGACATTGGCGTCGTCGTTTGCTGTTACATTTTGAGTGATCGCATAAGTCGATGTCCAATTTGAGAAGTCAAAGCCGCCATGGTTCTTGTTCTCTTTAAAAACGGTCAGGATCTCGCACTCAACAATGTCAGCGAGCTTGTTTATACTTTCGGGCTGAGCGTCGGGCATGCGGGGTAATGTATTGCATCCGGCTAGGCCGGCTAAGGTGGAAAGAATTATTACTTTGGTCTTCATTGGATTCCCCTCTGTTTGTTACAAACAGAGCGTCGCCGCACAAAGATATTCTGTCCAGTAAATAATAAACCTTATCGTGTTTTTCACTGAGTGCAAATAAACGCATGCGTTGCTAGAAGGCGGGTATTCTGCAAGATTCCTTCTGCCGATCGCTATAGGTCCAGATAGGAACAGCCGAAGAGATAGCTGGCAACACCATCAATGCCGTTTATCCGCCGCCAGGATTTCGCGAGCGATCTGGCCGAGCCCGACGGTTCTGTCGACGCCGCCATGCGCGATCGCTTCCTTCGGCATGCCGAAGACGACGGAGGTTTCCTCATCCTGGGCTATGGTGAAGGCACCGGCATCGTGCATTTCCTTCATGCCGCGGGCGCCGTCGTCACCCATGCCGGTCATGATGACGCCCATGGCGTTTCCTGCTGCCGAGCGTGCTGCCGAGCGGAAGAGTACGTCGACGGAAGGGCGGTGTCTGGAGACGAGGGGACCATCCTTGATCGCCACGACATAGCGCGCGCCCTGGCGTTCGAGCAGCATGTGCTTGCCGCCGGGGGCGATCAGCACGTGGCCGCGCAGGACCGCATCGCCATGTTCGGCTTCCTTGACTTCCACCTCGCAAAGACTGTTCAGGCGCTTGGCGAAGGCGGCGGTGAATTTCTCCGGCATGTGCTGCACGATGACCATGCCGGGCGTGTTGGCGGGAAGCGCCACGAGCATTTCACGCAGGGCCTCCGTGCCGCCGGTCGATGCTCCCACACAGACGATCATCTCCGTCGTCTTGGCCATGGCCCTGCCGCTCGGTGGTGGCAGAACGGCATCGGCCGTCAGCTTGGCGGTTGGCTCGGCTGGGGTGACGATCCGGCGGCGAGCGCTGCCGAGCCGCGCCGCGGCGGCACCCTTGACCGCTTCGCGGATCATGTCAGCCGTTTCCGCCAGATGGTCGGCGGCCGCGATCTTCGGTTTGAGGATAATATCGACGGCCCCAGCCTCCAGTGCCTGCATCAGGGTTTCTGAACCGGCTTCTGTGAGCGAGGAACACATGACGACAGGGATCGGCCGCTGTGTCATCAGCTTGCGCAGGAAGGTGATGCCATCCATGCGCGGCATTTCGACGTCGAGCGTGATGACGTCGGGGATTTCTTCCTGGATCTTCTTCGCCGCCATGAAGGGGTCCGAGGCGGCACCCATGACCTCAATCTCCGGATCGGCCGACAGCACCTGCGTCATGACCTGCCGGACGCTGGCTGAATCGTCGACGATGAGCACGCGGATCTTCTTGGCCATGCGGGTCAGACCTTCCTGAACACGGTGTTGGCGACCTGCTTGACCGGCAGGTTCAACCCGCTGATCGTCTCGGAATGGCCGACATAGAGGAAGCCGCCCGTCACCAGCTTTTCACAAAGCCTGGAGAGCACTTTTTCCTGCGTCGGCTTGTCGAAGTAGATCAAGACGTTGCGGCAGAAGACGATGTGAACCTTGTCGCCGATCTCATAGGCGCGATCCATGAGATTGAGGCGGCCGAAGCCGATCCTTGAGCGCAGCCTGGGATGAATGCGAACTTCGCCTCGCTCCGGGTCGCGCGCCTCCATCACATAGCGAAGACGCCGCTGCCGGTCGACCGGATCGATCATCCCGGTCGGATAGACACCCCTGCGCGCCGCGCGAAGAACATCGGTCGAAAGGTCGGTCGCCAGTATGCTGTATTCGGGGGCGCCGTGGGCCTCGCGATAATCCTCGAGCACCATGGCGATCGTGTAGGGCTCCGCACCGACAGAGCAGGCGGCACTCCAGATCCTGAGGCGGCTATGCCCTGCCGCCTGAAGCTCGGGGAGGGCGGAGGTTTCGAGATGCTCGAAATGCTTCGGCTCGCGAAAAAAGTCCGTCTTGTTCGTCGTCACGGCGTCGATCAGATGGATCGCTTCGCGGTCGATACCGCCGCGTTTGAACAGATAATCGCAATAATCGTCGAGGTCGCCGATTCCGGTCGCCCGCAGCCGGCGGCGCAATCGTCCCTCCAGCATCGTGCGCTTGCCTGGAGGCATCTTGATGCCGCTATAGTCGTAGATGTAGCGGGCGAGCTGGTCGAAATTCCGCCGGCTCAGCCCATTGTCTCCGTAGTCTCTTACATCCTGCAACGCCACTTTACGCCCCACTCAAACATCGGCCAATTCGGAGGCTCTCTGGCCCGTCCCCACGCCCATCAGCGACACCTTGTCGGTCGACGAGAAGAGCTTTGCGAGATCGATGATGACAACGAACCCGCCATCGCGGCGCACGACGCCGGCAATGTATTCGGATGGCCAGCGCACCCCGATATCGGGCGCGCTTTCGATCGCTTCCTGCTTGAAGGAGGTGACCTCGAAGACGCGATCGGCGACGAGCCCGAGCGTCAGGATCTTGTCCGTGATCGGGATGTCGATCACGAGGATGCGCGTGTGCGGCGTCTTCGTGGTGGCCGACATGCCCAAGCGCAAACGGAGGTCAATGACCGGTACGCCCTGACCACGCACGTCGCGCAGGCCGAGGAGATAATCCGGCCCGTGCGGAATGCGAAAGGCATCCTGATGGTCCAGGATCTCCCGGACCACCGTGACGGGCACGGCGAAGCATTCATCGCCGAGGCCGAACGTTACATATTGCGCTTCCGTGCTGGTCGCAGCCATTTATGCGCTCTCCCTGAAGTCGTTGTCGTCGGCGTCGGGACCGCCCATGGACATGTCGAGGGTGAAGCCCTTGGCACGGGCCTGCTGGGCGGCGACGCTGTTGTCGGTGCGTGCCGCAGGGGCTCTCGTTGCTGGCGCCTTGGCGGCTGGCTTGGCCTTGGCCGGGCTTGCGGCATGATGGATGGGAACATGAACGGCCTGGGCCTTGCGGGCATTGGCCTGATCGACGCGGAAGAAGGCGATGGAGGCCTGCAGCTCTTCGGCCTGGGCGGCGAGTTCCTCGGACGTTGCCGACATTTCTTCGGAAGCGCCGGCATTCTGCTGCGTCACCTTGTCGAGCTGCTGGATCGCCTCGTTGATCTGCGAGGCGCCGATATCCTGCTCGCGGCAGGCAGCCGAGATCTCGGCGACCAGCTCGGCGGTCTTGCGGATATCCGGAACCAGACGCGAGAGCATGTCGCCGGCCTCGGTCGCGACCGTCACGGTCTCGCCCGAGAGGCTGGAGATCTCGGCGGCAGCGGCCTGGCTGCGCTCGGCCAGCTTGCGGACTTCAGAGGCGACGACGGCAAAGCCGCGGCCATGCTCGCCGGCGCGTGCCGCTTCGACGGCGGCGTTGAGGGCCAGCAGGTCGGTCTGGCGAGCGATCTCCTGAACGATGGAAATCTTTTCGGCGATGGTGCGCATGGCGTTGACGGCGCGGTCGACGGCCTGGCCGCTGATCTCGGCATCCTTGGCGGACTGACGGGCGATCTTTTCGGTCTGGGCGGCGTTGTCGGCATTCTGCTTGATGTTGGCCGCCATCTCCTCCATCGAGGCGGAGGCCTCTTCGGCGGAGGAGGCCTGTTCGGTCGCGCCCTGCGACAGCTGCTCGGAGCCTGCCGACAGCTGCTGACTGCCGGATGAGACATTGTCCGAGGCCGAGAGCGCGTCGGCAACAACACCGCGCAGCCGCTCGACCATCGACTGCAACGACATGCCAAGCGTGTCCTTTTCCGACATCGGCTTCGGCTTCACCGTCAGGTCGCCATTGGCGATCTGGTCGGCGATCGTTGCGGTGTTGCGCAGGTTGCCGGTCATGACGTTGATGGTGTTGACGAGATCCTTGATCTCGTCATTGGTCTTGATCTCGATGTTCTGATTGAGGTCGCCGATAGCGACACCTTCGGCAACGGCCTGGATCTTCTTCAGGCCGCGATTGATGCCGAGTGCGATCCAGATGGCAACGGCTGTGGAGATCACGAACATGATGCCAAGCGACGTCAGCAAGAGGTTGCGCGCGGACGCATACTGGTCGTTGGTCGAAAGATCCGTCTGGTGCAGGTCTTCAAGGATCGCCTTGTTGACGGTCTCGAGGGCATCCTGAAGCAGGTCGCTCGCCTTGCGTCCCTCGCCCATGGAGAGGGCACCAGCCTTGCGGTTGCTCTCGTCGGTATTTTCGACTGCAAGCTTCAGGATCTGATCGTCGATCTGCTTCCAGGCCGGATACTGCTTGGAAAACTCGGCAACCTTGTCGGAAATCGCCGGGTCCTGCGCCAGCTTCTGGACGAGCTGCTCGATCGTGACCTCCTTTTCGTGAACGGCGTCGATGTAACCACCGATCGCCTGAGGATCGGTATTGAGGATAGCGTTCTTTTCATTGCGGATCGCATCCAGCACGGCGCTGGAGAGATCGCCGGAATTGCGGAGGTTGTTGGCCGGCCCCTGAACGATGTCGGTAATGGCCGAATTGAGGGAAGACAGGCTCGAGATCGCGAGGACGGACATGCCGGTCGACAAGAGGATCAGGAAGCCGAAGGCGATTGCCAACTTGAGTTTGATAGTAAAGCGCATCTCTGAAAAGCTCCTGGAGATGGAGGGTTGGATGATTGAAAAGTCAGACGGGGAGCCGTCTTGATGCGCGAAGACCGATACATTCACCCTTCCGCGAACCGGAACCGGTTCTTGAGGCCGGCGATAGCATTTGCCGGCCTTTGGTCCGGCGCCTCTCGGCGCCGGCGTTTGTTGATGTCAGAGCAAGCGCTTAGGCGCTCTGGCGAAAATCAATGTCGTCCGCATCCGGTCCGCCCATGGACATATCGAGGGTAAAACCCTTGAGACGAGCTTGCTGGGCGGCGACGCTGTTGTCAGTGCGCGCGGCAGGGGCTCTCGCCGGAGCTTTGGCGACCGGACGGGACTTCACCGGGCTGGTGGTGTGGTGGATCGGGGCATGTGCAGCCTGGGCCTTGCGGGCATTGGCCTGGTCGACCTTGAAGAAGGCGATGGAGGCCTGCAGCTCCTCGGCCTGGGCGGCGAGCTCTTCGGACGTTGCCGACATTTCTTCGGAAGCGCCGGCATTCTGCTGTGTCACCTTGTCGAGCTGCTGGATCGCCTCGTTGATCTGCGAGGCGCCGATATCCTGCTCGCGGCAGGCAGCCGAGATTTCAGCCACCAGTTCGGCGGTCTTGCGGATATCGGGCACGAGGCGCGAGAGCATGTCGCCGGCCTCGGTCGCGACCGTCACGGTCTCGCCGGAGAGGCTGGAGATTTCGGCGGCAGCGGCCTGGCTGCGTTCGGCGAGCTTGCGGACTTCAGAGGCGACGACGGCAAAGCCGCGGCCATGCTCGCCGGCGCGTGCCGCTTCGACGGCGGCGTTGAGAGCCAGCAGGTCGGTCTGGCGGGCGATTTCCTGTACGATGGAGATCTTCTCGGCAATGGTGCGCATGGCGTTGACGGCGCGGTCGACGGCCTGGCCGCTGATCTCGGCATCCTTGGCGGACTGTCGGGCGATCTTTTCGGTCTGGGCGGCGTTGTCTGCATTCTGCTTGATGTTGGCCGCCATCTCCTCCATCGAGGCGGAGGCTTCCTCGGCGGAGGAGGCCTGTTCGGTGGCACCCTGCGACAGCTGCTCGGAGCCTGCCGACAGCTGCTGACTGCCGGATGAGACATTGTCCGAGGCCGAGAGCGCGTCGGCAACAACACCGCGCAGCCGCTCGATCATCGAGTTGACGTGGCCCAAAAGCTCGCCGATCTCGTCCCTGGTGGTGATTGCGGCGAATTCGGTCAGATCTCCGTCGGCGACGGTCTGGACGGTCTTGACCGCACGGCTGATACCCTTGTTGATCGAGAGGATGATCCAGATTGCCGAAAGAAATGCGAGGATCGATGCCGTGGAGGCGATGATGATCAGGATCATGCGCGCATTCGCATAGTCGTTGGCGGCATCCTGATCCGCCTGCTTCAGTCTCGCCCGTTCGGAATCGAAGACCTGTGCAAGCACATTGTCGATTTTGGTGCTTACATCACGGGCGTCCGTCGTTGAAATATGCAGCGCGCCGGTGGTGTCTCCGGCAAGCATCATCGCGCGGATGCGGTCGTCCGCATTGCGCCAATTGGCGGATAGATTCTTGATCTCAGTCCAGAATGCCATGTCCTGAGCTGTGGTATTGGCCAGGATCTTTGCAAGGTCGGCATCGAACTCCGTACGCGCAGCGTCGCTCTTTGCGATATAGTCCTTGGTTTCGTTGACCGATGCGGATGACAGCATGTTCTTTTGCTGCCGCAACTGCTGCAGGACGGTAATATCGAGATTCTGGGCGAGCCGCAGACGTTCGGCCGGACCCGATAGCGTATCGGACCAATTGTCGTTGACTTGGCCGAGGGTCGTGATGCTGTAGACGGCCGTGCCAAGAAGCATGGCGATGACGACAGCAAACGTTAGTAGCAGTTTGAGCTTGATCGTAAAGCGCATCTGATGGCCTCCTTGTCCTTGAAATTCATGCTGTTGCTCGGACCGCAACCGCCCGCTGCGACGAAAAGATCGCCTGGAGGTTCGGTAGGATGATAAATTCGCCGCCGCGCTTCACGAGGGCGTGGATATAGTCGGTGCGCCAGCGCATGCCGATGACCGGCGGCGGCTCACTGGCCGTCTGGGAAAGCTGTGTCACCTCGTGCACCTTGTCGGTACGGATGCCGATCAGGGTCGTCTCGCCATCGAGCTCGAGTTCGGTGACGACGATGCGGCTGTCGATGGTGACATTGGCCGCCTCCATGCCGAAGGCGATGCGGATATCGGCAAGGGGAATGACCTTGCCGCGAAAGTTGATGACGCTGCCGACGAAGGGCAGGCTGCCGGGAACGCTCGTCTCCGGCAGCAGATCGAGGATTTCCTGAACGACGACCGCTTCGATGGCGAAGGTCTCGCCATTGAGGCTGAAGGTCAGCACCGAAAGCTCGTCGGCACCTTTCCAGACTGCACGATGGTCTGATTTTGCGTCTGTTTCGATCATCCTGCTGCTCGCAATTGCGCCTCCTGATACTGTCCGGCGGCGATGAGATGGACGACATCGAGGATCAGGGCCACGTTGCCGTCACCGAGAATGGTCGCACCGGAGAAGGTGGAAACATGGTCGTGAAGTTTCGACATCGATTTGATGACGGTCTGGTGGTCGCCGATGATCTGATCGACGACGAGGCCGACGCGCTCGCTGCCGGTCGAGATGACAACCACCTTCTGGTAGGGATCTGGCTCGGTGCCTGTGCGGAAGAGTTCGCGCAGCCGCAGGAAGGGCACGAGATCGTCGCGCAGCGAGATGAAGCTGCGGCCGCGTGAGCGCAGATCCTGCTCGACCGAGAGTTCCAGGCATTCTTCGACAGCCGTGAGCGGGATGACATAGCGCCCGTTGCCGACACGAACGAGGAGGCCATCGATGATGGCGAGCGTAAGCGGGATTCGGAGCGCAATCTCGGAGCCCTTGCCGAATTCGCTGGTGATGTCGATTGCTCCACGCAGCGTCTCGATCGTCTTCTTGACCACATCCATGCCGACGCCGCGGCCGGAGAGGTTCGTGACCTTTTCCGCCGTCGAGAAACCAGGCTGGAAAATCAGCTGCAGCAGTTCCTTGTCGGTCAGCTGGGCGCCGGGCTGGATGAGGCCATTGGCCTCCGCCTTGGCGCGCACCCTCTGCCTGTCGATGCCACGCCCGTCGTCCTTGATGGAGATGACGACTTCGCTGCCGGTCTGGTGCGCCGAGAGGAAGACGCGCCCTGTCACCGGCTTGCCCGCCGCAACGCGATCGTCCGGGCTTTCAAGCCCGTGGTCGATCGAGTTGCGAACGAGGTGGACGAGCGGATCGGCCAGGCGGTCGATGACCGTCTTGTCGACTTCGGTGCCTTCGCCCTCGGTGACGAGTTCGATATCCTTGCCGGTCTCGCGGGCGAGATCATGGACCAGACGGCGGAAACGGCTGAAGAGGCTCGCGACCGGCATCATGCGCAGGACCATCATCGTATCCCGCAATTCGCCGGCCAGACGCTCGATTTCTTCCGACACGGAGCGCAGGCCGAGGTCGGCGGCCGAATTCGCCATCTGGCTCAGCCGCGATTGGGCGATCACCAATTCCCCGACCCGGTCCATCATTTCGTCAAGACGCAGCGCGGGAACACGGACATTGTCTACCTGCTTCTGCGATTTGGCATCGGCAGGCTGAGCTTTGCTCGTGTCGATCGGCTGGGCGACGGCCTTTGATGGTTCGTCGTCGATCGGCTGTTCCAGCTTTGCGGCGACCGGTGCCGGGACCGGTTCGGTCGGCGTCTGAAGTTCTTGCAGCTCCATCACCATGTCATCCATAACGAAGATGAAGACATCCTCGATATCCGAGCGCGGCTTTTCCGTCGTCAGGTGAACCGTCCAGCCGATGTGAAGATCGCGCGGTTCGAGGTCCGCAAGCAGCGGGATCGGGTCGGTATCGGCTTCGATCCGGCATTCGCCGAGCTCGCGCAACTCGTCCAGCAGCCCGAGCGGATTGGTGCCGTTGACCATCGAATTGGCCGGCAGGCTGAATTTCAGCTGCCAGGTCTTTGCACTACCGGCGCTTACGGCAGCGGCCGCGACCGGCTGCACACTGGCAGGTGCCGCCGTTGCAGCATGCGATCCGGCTGCACCGACCGCTTGGCGCAATTTTTCCAGGAGAACGGAGCTCATGGTCTCGTGGTCGCCGTTCGGATTTTCCAGCAGCGCCTGCATATGGCCCTGTGCATCGAGAACGGCACCGACCAGCTCCTTCGTGGCGGGAGCCTCACCCTTGCGCACCCGGTCGAAGGCGGTTTCGCAATGATGGGTGAAGGCGGCCAGCTGATCGAAGCCGAACATCGAGCCCGATCCCTTGAGCGTATGAAGGCCCCGGAAGACCGTATCGATCTGAGCACGGTCGCTCAGATCGCGCATCAGATCGAGGAGGCCGGCCTCGATCAGCTCCAGCTGTTCGGCGGCCTCCGTCCTGAAAACGGCGATCGGATCGAGTTCGTTCATTTGCCGAGAACCTTGCGCGCGATCTTGATGAGGGTTTCGGGGTCGAAGGGTTTCGTCAGCCATCCCGTCGCACCGGCAGCCTTTGCCTGCTGCTTGAGATCGCCGTCCGATTCCGTTGTCAGGAAGATGACCGGCGTTCCCATATAGGCCGGCAGCTGCCGCAGGCTGCGGATCATCGTCAGGCCGTCCATGTTCGGCATGTTGAGGTCGGTGACGATGAGATCGAAATTGCCCGATTTCAGCTTGGTGAGACCGTCTGCGCCGTCGACCGCCTCGGTGACGGAATATCCGGCGTTGGTAAGCGCAATGCGCGTGGTCAGCCGAATGCTGGCGGAGTCATCGACGGTGAGAATATTGGCGCTCATGCTGCTTTTCCTTCTAGCCAGAAACTGTCTTTTTGCCGGTCGCCGCCAAGGAGACCCGCGCGTTGCAGGACGGTCAGAAAATTGCCGTCCGCCGGTTTGCTCAAAGTGACTGCTACGCCGGCGCGAGCGGCTGCTTGCCGTGCGGACAGGAGCAGTTGCGGTAGGGTGAGGTCGATTTCCTCGCTGCCATCGATATCGATGACGAGGGCGCGGTTGCGTAGAGCCGCTTCCTGCAGGTAGACCTGCACGATGTCTCTGACGTTGGTGATCGTCTTGATCGTCAGCGGTCCATGCAGGTGTAAAATCTCAGACTGTTCGCTCATGCCGAACCTCGGGATAACTGAAGTGTGGAAACCGCCGTTGCGGTGTCGTCGCTGTGCTGGGACTCGAAGAGAGCCTTGATATCGGTCCAGCGGCGGCAGAAGGCGGCGACGCAGGCCGGATCGAAATGCGTGCCGCTGCTGTTGACGATCTCGCGGAATGCGTCGGCGATCGGCCAGGCGGCCTTGTATGCCCGCTTCGAGCATAGCGCGTCGAAGACATCGGCTATGGCGACGATACGGGCCTCGATCGGGATGGCGGTGGCCGAAAGACCTCTCGGATAGCCGGCGCCATCCCATCTTTCGTGGTGGCTTTCGGCGATCTTGCGCGCGATCTGGATCAATTCGCTCGAGCTGTCGCTGAGGATTTCGGCGCCGAAATCGGCGTGCTGCTGCATCTGCCGGCGCTCGTCCTGGCTCAAGGGGCCGGGCTTGGAAAGGATGGCGTCCGGCAGGCCGATCTTGCCGACATCGTGCAGAGCGCTCGCCAGAAAGACCATGCGGCATTGCCCTGCATCCAGGCCCACTTCCTCGGCGATGATCCGAGCAACGATCGCCACGCGATCCAGGTGATCGGCGGTTTCGCCATGGCGGCAAGCGATGGCCTTGGAGAGACGCCAGATGATCTCTTCCTCGTGCCGTTCGATCCTTTGCATCGCAGCGTCGAAATCGCGCTGCAATGTTGCCGCCCTGGCAGCCAGCGCCAGCCGTTCCTCTCCGATGTCGAGAATGTTGCGGACGCGGAGCGTCAGTTCCATCTCGTCGATCGGCTTGTTCAGGAATTCGGTCGCGCCCGCTTTCATGGCAGCCAATCGGATATCGGCCTCCCTGCGGGAAGTGATCATGATGGTCGGCACATGGGCGGTCAGCGCATTCTTGCGCACATGGCTGATCACTTCGATGCCGTTCATATCGGGCATCATATAGTCGACGAGGATGAGATCCGGCGTCCGGTCATCGAGCCGCTTGAGGGCATCGTTCGGATGAAGGAACGACAATACCTCGCTGCCCTTGATGGCTTCGACTACGCGGCGAAGCGTGGCCACGACGGAAGGACTGTCATCGATTACGAAGACGCGCATAGCTACCCCGCGGAGCGCCCGCGGTACACCCACGGATCTGCTCAGGATTTTCGGCTGGAGGATTGTTGGAGACCTTTCTGATGAAAGGGCCGCGTCACAATGATTGTGAATCTTGGCTGAGGTAACGAAATCGTTAAATGGCTAACGGTGTGTTAAACTTATGCTCAACCTGTAGCTGATTTTATAATTAACTGCGGTTAAGTGATAAGATTGCGCTTTTCTGATATCAAATATTATCAGCTGCATCGAAGTCGCGACGGCTGGTGCGTGTCGATGACGGGGATACGCCATACATGGCGCGATAGCGTGCTGCGAAATATCCCATGTGAGTAAATCCCCAGCGCGTGGCGATCTCGGATATGTTTTGGCCGGCGTCGCCGTGAAGCAGATCGTAATGGATTTGCTGCAACCGAAGGCGCTGCACGTAATTCAAGGGATTCATGCCCATGTTCTGCTGGAAGGAAATCTGCAGGCTGCGCACGCTCTGCCCGGCATTTCTTGCAATATCGAGCACGGTGAACTCGTCGCCGAGATGGGTCTGAATCCAATCCAGCGCCCGTTTCAGATTGCGCGGGCGCGCGCTCTGGATCACGGTCTTCTGCGCCGACTGCGGCCATGATTGCATGAAGACCGTGATAAGGGCTTCTTTGAAAAGAGATGCGCTCAGCGGTGAGCCGGCGAAGGGATGCTCGCCCGCATCCAGCAACAAGGCCGCCATGCGGTGGATCGTTCGTATTTCCCTTTCGCCAATGTCTGTTATCGTGACGTAGCGCCGAAAAAACAACTCAGGGTCGTCTTTCCCGATATCGATCAATGGCAGGCAATGAATGCGGGGTATGGCGAGCGCGATCTTGCAGGCATTCGCGGATGCCTTGATTTTCGTGGAGCCGGGAGGACGCAGCATGAAGGCGGCTCCCGCCGTGGCGGTAAACTCCTGGTCCTCCGTCTCAATCTGAAATACGCCGCTTTCGACGAAGTGCAGTTCTATCCGATCGGCAGGATCAAACAGATAGAGGATTTCATAACCCGTTTTCGAAAAGATTTTCCAAGCTGCCATCCTTCGGATTGTGGCCAGCGTGACATCGATGTGGAAATTCGGATTGTCCAACCTTCGTTCGAGGACAACCGATATGTCTGCGTCCTTCAATCTTTCCTGTAACTCCGCGGGCTCGCAGGAGGACCAGGCATATTTCTCGGTAGCTATCTTCATCTTACTTCAATCAGCATGAGCGGGCTTGCTTGCGGGTGAAGTTACAAGCAGAGCCAGCCGGTGGCCTGCACAAAGGCGAGACGTGCTGATTGCCAGCTATAGGACGCGGGTCTTGCCCAGGGCTTTCCCGGTGGCATAAGGGCCGCGGTTGCAAGCAGGCGCCCTGTTTCCTCCCTTGCGTTAACTCCATGTTTTTTTGTTCGCTTTAGTTTGCCTGAGATAATCTTGGGCGGGGTCCGAACAGTATGGCGTATGCAGCGACAAGCCGGCAATTTATCCCATCGACGGATAGTTTCGTCGATCGCTTGGAGAGCGCTCGATTGCAGATCGAGCAGCGCTTCCTGGATGGCGGCGCGGTGCTCATCACTGTCACGGAAGCGCTCGCCAAGCTCGTCAGCCTGCTGGAGCATATCGGCAATTCGCTGAAGGAGGAAAACGCGACCGAAGCCACGGCGCGGCTGCTTCAGACGGTGGACCTTTTGAACAAGCTGCCGCCTGCCGAAGCGCGGCGGCAGGAGAGTGTTGCTGCTATCGGGCAGACTGGGCAGCGGCTCGCCGAGCACGTGCTTTCGATGGAGGAGACCCTGCGCTATCTCAGGACCTTTGCCGCCACGGCAAAGATAGCGGGTGCGCGCATCCCTGATTTTTCCAGCTTTGCCAGCGAGATCGTTGAGCGCATCGAATTTGCCTCGAAAGAGGTCAAGGCGCTGTCCTTGCAGATCCGCTTGCTGGAGGAACAGATCGAATCCGCAACAGCGAGCGAGGACGGTTCGCTGGCACAGCACCTGAACGGCATTCCGTCCATCGCCCAGCGTCTCGTCTCCAATGCCGAGGAGATCCAGGTTCAGCGCCGCAATCTTTCGGAGCTTGCGGAGACCGTTGCCGGGCTGGCACGCAAGATCCAGAACAAGGTTGCCCATACGCTATCGGCCATGCAGATCGGCGATATCACGCGGCAGCGGGTCGAGCACTGCCAGACGGCACATGCGATCATAGAGGTCTATCTTGCCTCGGAAGCTCCCGCGGATCTCTCTGCCGGCGATCGGAACCGCCTCTCGCAATTGGCGATGACACTGATCTTCGAACTGCTTGGTGAGACGACCAAGGGCTTCGACCGGGAGACCGCCAAGATCGTTGATAATATCCGTGGCTTCAGCAACGATATCGGCACGCTGCTTGATCTCTACAAGACGATGATGTCGCAGAGCGGGCAAGACGGCAAAAGCCCGATCAATTCGCTTCGCGGTGATCTTTCCTCGGCGCGGATCGTCGTCGACCGTATCGACGCCGCCGCTGCCGGAGCCAATCGGCTCAGCGAAAAGACCTCCGAGATGGTCAAGGAGCTGACCACGAGCGTTCTGACCATTCAGCTCGTGCGACGCGACATTCAATACATGGCCCTCAATACCAATCTGCGTTGCGGCAAGCTCGGCGAGGAAGGACGGGCCATCAATGTGGTTGCCGGCGAGCTGCGCTCGTTCGCAGCGCTGCTCGATGAGGATGCCGAGAAGATTCTCGTCGGCCTCGGCAAGCTCGAAACACAGGCGACCGGCCTCAAGGACTGGCGACAGGCCGACGAAGAGGAAAATTCCTCCGGTCTCGGCACGCATATAGACACGGCGCTCGCCCATATCGGCGAAGCCGGCGCGGCGATGGATCTCAATGTGCAGGAGCTGCGCCGTTGCGGCGAAGCCATGACCTCGCAAGTGGCCGATGTCATCAAGGGTTTGGATTTCCGCGCCGGGATCGGCGAGACCCTGGCGTCCTGCACGAAGGAAGCGGGGCGCACCCGGAGCGCATTTGTCGATACGACCGGGCTCGAGGCTCCGTTAGCCGTCATTTCCGAGCGCATCTTCAAGATCTACACCATGGCCGCCGAACGCGAGATACATGCGGGCATCTTCGGTGCGGTGAGCTCCCTGGCCGAAAGCGCACCGGCGCCAACCAATGACGAGGATCTTTTTGCGGATGCCCTCTTCTAGTCTCCCGGCAGCTTGGCGCGGGGATTAAATGGCCCGCCGCTGCGTCGGTGTATATCCTATCCCTTGCGGGCTGAATTCAGCCTTTCGTGGCGTGCCCCATGAAAGGCTGATCCTGTCTTGACGCTGCCTTGACAATTCCGACGCACATGTTTCGGCGAAACCATATTCGCCGGGCCTTTGCATGAATCGAAAGACATCGATTGCCGTGACGCCAGAGGGCGTCATATCCAGTATTTCTCCTTCCACGATAGTAGCGCCGGCGGCCGTCGGGTCGCACGGATCCCGATACGCTCTGCTCTGGAGAATATCGACCTTCGGCCTGCGGATGCGCTGGAAGCGTGGCCTTCTTTTCTGGTGCCGCTTTGCCGCCAACCCGCTCCTGACCATCCGATGGTGGCGCTTTACTGCGGCGTTTGCCGCTGCGCGCGGATTGCCGCCGCCACATGATGAGCTGCTGCAGAAGCCGTTGTCGAAATTTCTTGTTCACGGGATGCCCAACTCCCGGCGGCTCTCCCTTCTCGTCGAGCATTTTTCGATTGCGGAAACTATTCTCTCGAGGGGTAGCATGACGCGGCTCTGGCGCGGCGAATGGCTGGAGATGGGCCTTGTTCAGGGCAAGTGCGAAGCCTATGTGTGCTGCATCGCGCTCGCTGATCGCAGCGGTGGCCGCCATGAAGGCGCCTTTGCCGTTAAACTGTTGCGTGTAAACGACCAGGCGCTGCTCTGCACGGCAAGATTCACCTTCGTCAACCAGGGTGCGGAGGGGCGATATACATTCGTCGTCGGGAGCATGCAGGGAGCGCGCAATGCGAAGCAGCGTATCGTCGAGGTGACCCGTGATCTCGCAGGCCTGCGCCCAAAAGAAGCTGTCCTCATCGTGCTGCAGGGCCTGGCGGCGGAAGGCGGCATGCAACACTTTCTGGCCGTTTCGCAGGCAAGACATCCGATCCGGTATCGCCGGCGCGCGCGGCAGTCGATGCTGCTGTCGAACATCGATGCTTTCTGGCTCGAGCGTTCCGCCGAACCGGAGGGCGCCTACGGCTTCCGGGTCCCTCATTCGAAGATCCATGGAGCGGACAGGCGCAGCCAGAGCAAGTCATGGTTCTACAATATCGGCGAACTCTTCCACTGATCGCCGGCCGTTATCTCCCGGCCGCGGTGACTTTGGTCAACAAAGCCAGCATTGCGGTGAGCTAGTATCCTGCTGTCCAAAACCGTGCGCTTCTCCCGGCAGGCCGCTGTCTATCAGATGGATTGCGACCATGGCGCCGCCTTCGGGCCGGTTCGTGAATTCCAGATGCCCGCCGTGGGCGACCGCGATTGCCTGCACGACGGATAGCCCCAGCCCCGTACCGCCCGTCGAGCGCGAACGAGAGGGGTCGCCGCGCCAGAAAGGATTGACGGCAACGGCATCGATGTCCTGCGGAAAGCCGGGGCCGCGATCGATAACGCGGATGATAACGCTGTTGTCTGCCAGCTGCTCCGTCTCGCATCGCAGCCAGCCGCCCTCGGCAGCGTAGCGGCAGGCGTTTTCGAGGAGCGCCAGCACGGCCTGGCGGATCCGAGGGGAGTCGGCCGAAATCCAGGCGCGCTTCAGCCCCGTTTCGACCTGCAGCTTGTTGGCTTCCAGCATGGGTTTCGCCGAGGCGATGACAGTCTCGACCAGCAGAGATGCGTCGATGCGCTGGCGTTCCATCACGAGTTTCTGGCCGATGGCGAGCGACAGGGTGCGCAGATCCTCAACAACGCGGCCCAGGCCTTCGACCTGCAGGAGGAGATCGGAAACGATTTTCCGATCCATCGGAAACACGCCGTCGAGCATGCTCTGCAGAGACCCCTGCAGGATGGTCAACGGCGTGCGCAGCTCATGCGCAACCGCCATATTGTTGAAGCGCAATCTTTCCTCCATTGTCTCCAGACTGGTCGCAAGGGCGTTGAAGGTTTCAACGAGGCTCGCGACTTCGCGCGTGCTGCGATAGGAGGCTGTAACGCGGACGGAGAAGTCGCCGGACTTCAGGCCTTCGGCAGCGGAGGTGAGATCCTCGAGCGGGCGTGTCAGCCGTCGTGCCAGGAAGATGCCGATAAGTGCGCAGAGCAGAGCCGACAGCAGGCCGAAGACGAGCACGGAAAGCTGCACCTTGAAATCCGTCGGTTCCGTCAACGCATTGAGATGTTCGACCAGGAGCTTCAGCGAATCTCCGTCGGGCACCTTGCTTTCGCTCAGCATCTTGTAGGCTGTTGCGGCCCGGGGCGGCAGGGCCTCGCTGATGCCCTGTTCCAGATAGGTGGCATACCAATTAACCCCCAGATAGGTCAGGCCGACACTAAGCAGCAGCATGATCGTGGTGACGATGGCTGTGAGCGTTGCAAGCGGCGTGCTGGGAAATCCTGGTGTTTTCATCTGGGGTCCGAAAAGCGATAGCCGATGCCACGAACGGCGGGAAAGAAGCCGATCTGCCCCATCTCCTCGAGCTTGCGTCTGAGGTTGGAGATGTGCGTATCGACGGTGCGCACCAGGGCATCGCTTTCCGGCAGGCAGGCATCGAGGATATCGGCGCGTGCGAAAGCCTGGGTGGGATGGCGGATCATGTAGGCGAGGATGCGGAATTCGCTAAGCGTCAGCGGCACGGCAACGCGCCCTTCATCCTTGTTGATGAAGACGGTGTAGCTGCTGAAATCGACCTCCAGCGCGCCGAAGCGCTTGATAGTTTCCGCGCGCTCGCCCTGCGTCCGGCGTAGAACCGCCCTGACGCGGGCGACGACCTCCTGTGGATTAAATGGTTTGACGACGTAGTCGTCGGCACCGAGGCGCAACCCGCTCAGGCGGTCGATGTCGTCAGCGACGGCCGTAACCATGATGACCGGCGTCGAACCGGCCTGGCGCAGGCGGCCGAGCACGCCGAAGCCGTCGAGCTTCGGCAGGCGAACATCCAGGAGCACGAGATCGGGCTTCAGAAGCGCATGGTGCTGCAGTGCGGTCTCGCCATCGCCGGCGCGGACCGTGCGAAAGCCGTCGCGCGTCAGATAACCCTCGAGTATCTGCGCGATTGCCGGTTCATCCTCCACGATGAGAACGAGACTGTTGTCCACCCTAGCGCCCTGTGTTTCTTCCGTTTTTCCGTTCGGTTTGCCGCCCGAGCCTCACTATTGCGGACAAAGCCCGCTTCCGCAATTTACAAACGGCTTTCGCATTGTCCGGCGGCCGATTCTGAACAGGGCCTTGATGCGATCTTCGCCATTTCTTGACAATCGGGTTTCAGCTTGGTGCCATTCCGTCTCTGGAGATATGGCATGTGGAAATTTGCATCGAATTCCTGGAGCTCCGATTCCGGTCAAGCACGCCTGCGCCGGCGGGAAGATCGTGCAACGACCGATGGCGAATTGGCAGTTATCGGCATGCTGATCGTCTGGACCAGCTTCGTCTTCGTAGTCTTTCCACAACTCGATCTGGCTGTTGCGCGCTTGTTTGTCCACGGGCATGTCTTCTGGCTGGCAGAAAATCCCTGGCTGAAGGCGGCGAGGGACATTGCCCGCCAAAGCCAGCCTTATATTCTCGGCACCATGGCTGTCATTATCGTCCTGCATGTTTTCCTGCCGCGGCGATTGCGGTTCTGCCCTCCTCACAAACCGCTTTTCGTGCTCCTGAGCTTTGCTGCCGGGCCGCTATTGGTCGTGCAGACGCTCAAGGTTGCGATCGGACGCGTGCGCCCCCCGCCAGTTGATCGAGTTCGGCGGCACAGCGGATTTTACCCCGGTGTGGCAGTTTTCGGCGGCATGCAGCCGCAATTGTTCCTTCCCCTCCGGGGAAGCCGCCGCGGCCGCGGCGGCGCTGTCCCTACTGGTGTTCGTGCCTGCCGGGCGTAGATGGATTGCCGCCGTGATGCTGGTGCCGTGCTTGCTGTTCGTGGCGTTCAACCGCGTGATCTTCGGCGCTCATTTCCTGTCGGATGTTATGCTCGGATGGCTTTTGACGATGTTTGCCATGGCCATGATCTGGCGCCGGATCGAAACGAATTCGCGGCTGATCGATCGCTATGTCACGCGCCTGATGTTTAGATGATCCCATCGCCATGGAAACTGGCACCGACAGCCTCGTTCAGTCCCGTTTACGATCTTCGCGATGCAGGATTGGCTGCCGGGTGTCGCCGCAATGCGACAGTCTCGGGCAAACCCATGTTACAAACCTTAATACAACGTTTCTTCACCTTTCCTTCGATCAGGGGTTACCTATTTAGCGTTGGCCATGCCGTCGGACGCGATTGAGGCCGGTAGGACGGATGGTGAAGGGACCTTGGCAGGGTGAGAGTGATGGGATGGGGTTGGTAGATTGGGCGTTGCGCGGAATGCTCGACATGGATGGCCGGCGCAGGATGCGCTCCCGCAGAGAGCATTACGAGCCATGGGTTGTGCTTGCCGTTGAAAGTTTCGAGCGGGAAATGCTGGCCTTCTACAGGCGTTCGCAGTTCACGGTGATCAAAAAGGCTGCATGACGGGTGATCTGATAGTCCAAGTGTGAGCTGTTCTCCAGTCGACGCAGCTTGCCTGACAGGTGCGTAACGTCGATCTTGCCGGATTGGCCGGTTATGCTACGCTAAGGCGGTCCTGCCTTTGCGGAGAACTTTCAAATGGTTACGCTGCGCGAACCGATCTTGCATCCAGTTCCCATCGAAGAATTGAAACCCACACAGATCACCGTCGGCATGCGTGAGGTCAAGGCCAAGCGTAAGGCTTGGCGTCTCAAAGCGGAAGAAGCGGGCGACAAGGCCGGTGAGTTCCTCGGAAATCACATGGTGCCGACCATTCGTGGGCCACGCGGAAAATACTATGTCATCGATCATCACCATCTTTCCCTCGCACTTTATGAGGAAGGGGTGAAGGATGTTCTGGTCACGACGGTCGCCGATCTTTCCCGACTTGACCGGGATTCCTTCTGGTTCGTCATGGACTGTCATGACAGGATGCACCCCTTCGATGAAGAGGGGAAGCGCCGCGGCTATGAGGACATCCCGAAGAATATCAAGGATCTGATCGACGATCCCTATCGCTCCTTGGCTGGCGAGCTGCGCCATGTCGGCGGCTACGCCAAGGACACGACGCCGTTCAGCGAATTTCTCTGGGCGGATTTCTTACGTCGCCGCATCAAGCGCAAGGATCTTGAGAAGGATTTCAATGCCGCGCTGGAAAAGGCGCACGAGCTTGCCAAGGGCAAGGATGCGGATTACCTGCCTGGCTGGTGCGGTCCAGTCCCCGAGTAATCCGCTCTTCTCATGGAGCGGTTTTCGGAGGCCTGCGAACCGCGCGGGAGATCGAAGCCTATGGAAAACACCATGGCTGACATGTTCTGCGCCTATCTTGAAAGCCCGAACTTCGTCGGGTGATCTCCCTGCTTTGCCGGCATCGTGTTGACAGTCATTCGGCAAGTGCCTATTGGAATGGCAGCCGGCCATGCTGGCCGTAAGCGTTTGACGTCAAGCAACGCACTCAACGATCCTCGTCGGTCGGAGTGCGTTTTTTTATGCCTTCGCCGATCGAGGAAAAGCCCGGAGATTATCATGGCTTTTCAATCGACACCCGATCCGGCGCGCGGCCGTCTTCTGCTGCTGAGTGCCATTCTTTTCATTTCCTATCTCTGCATCGGCATGTCATTTCCGATCGTGCCGCTTTATGTGAGCGGGCAGTTGCGGTTCGGCAATGTCTGGGCCGGACTTGGCGTCGGCATCGCCTTTTTCGCGACCATTCTCACGCGCGGCTATGCCGGCAGCCTTTCCGACCATCGCGGTGCCAAGGTGGCGGTGATACGGGGTCTTGCTCTCTATGTGGCCGGCGCCTCAATGGCATTGGTTGCCGGCCTTTTGGCTCACATGCCGCTGCCGTCCTTCCTGCTTCTCCTTGTGAGCCGCCTGCTTCTGGGGTTGGGCGAAAGTCTGGTTGCGGTCGGTATTATCGCCTGGGGTATCGGTTTCGTCGGCCCGGCGCGTTCCGGCAGGGTCCTGGCGCTGGTCGGCGCCGCCATCTATGGAGCGCTTGCCGTGGGCGGCCCGATCGGCCTGGCATTGTTCGGCCGGTTCGGCTTTGCCGGGACAATGGCGATCAGCGCCGTCCTGCCGTTCCTTGGCATGATGGCGATCTGGCGGGTTCCCAGCGTAGCACCACATCCCGGTGCGGAACGCCCGTCCTTCTGGGCCGTCATCGGCAGGGTCTGGCTGCATGGGGCGGTCGTGTGTTTTCAGGGCATAGGCTTCGCTGCGATCGGTGCTTTCTTCACGCTCTACTTCCTCGATCGGGGCTGGGACTATGCCGGGCTGGGCCTGACGGCCTTCGGTGTCGGCTTTGTTCTGGTGCGCGTACTCTTCGGCCATCTGCCGGATCGTATCGGCGGTCTGGCGGTCGCGGTCGGGTCACTGGCGATCGAAGCGATCGGTCAATTGCTGATCTGGAGCGCTCCCAATCCGATGCTCGCCCTGGCGGGGGCGTTCTTGACTGGTCTCGGATGCTCGCTGATCTATCCAGCTATGGGTCGCGAGGTCGTTCGGCGGGTGGAGCCGCATTTGCGTGGTACCGCGCTTGGTGGCTTCTCGGCCTTCCAGGACCTCGCCTATGGGCTGACCGGGCCTTTCGCCGGCCTTTTGGCCGATCGAGCCGGCTATGGCAGCGTCTTCCTGGCAGGCACTGTCGCTGCGATAGCTGGCCTGTTGATCGCGCTCTCGCTTCGCAAGATGCGCGCTGTAGCGTTCAATTGAATGATATGGCGGCCCCAGCGATTGGGCGGGGCCGCCGGAAATGCTGAATGGTTCACACCATCCATGTTCGCCGCTCGTCTTGGCAGGCGTTGTGCTTTAGCCCGCGGTTGTCGACGGCCAGGTGACATAGCAATACTTGCTGTTGATCGAGCGGAAGAGCGCGTTATGTCACGGGATGATTGGCCGATGGGGGAGGTTACAGGGCTACGAAAACAATACCGTAGTGATAGGGCGGCAGCTCGATTACGGCCCGGGACCTGAAGCCGCCATGCTCGACAATCGCGGCGACATCCGCCGGCGTCATGCGCATCTCGGTCTTGGGGCCGCGCGGCAGTCCAAGCACCGTGGTCTCCTCGCGCGGTCGTGCCTCCCAGTTGACGATACCAAACGATCCCCTGGGAGCGAGCACCGAATGAACGGCTTGGACGAGGCCGAGCTGATCCGGTACGCCATGAAACGTGTTCGCCATCAGGACATAATCGACATTTTCGGGAAGGTGGTCTGCAATGTCACGGGCATCGGCACGGATCCACTGCCGCACGGAGACGGCTTGCCGATCGACTTCCGCTCTCGCCATTTCAATCATGGTTTCATCCAGATCGAGTGCATAGACCTTTCCGGCGACGAGTTTTGCCAGCGGCGCGGTGAAGTAGCCGTCACCGCAGCAAAGATCGAGAACGGTCATGCCGGGCTTGATGCCGAGTGCTTCGAGGAGCGCCAGCGGATTTGGCCAGAGCACTGTCCACCAGTCGCGATCCGGCATCGATGTCGCAGGAAATGCTTCACCCATTGAGAATCTCCGCAGATGGATGGCCTTAGGGAATACAGCATATCATCGAGGTACGAGCCGCAGAATAGAGCGCCATCGTGACATCAAGCCGCGGCCCGGCAGCCGGGGCAGTGCAATCCAACCGGGTCGGCAAGCTTACAGAGCTTGCGGTCCGTCCTTTGGCAGGTTTTTGAGAGCCCAGGACGCGATGGCCTTGTCCGCCAGCCTCTCCGTGACCTCGAATTCGCTGATCATCAGGCTGGACAGAAGCGAAGCGCTGCGTGCCTGCGCGGCAAAATTCCTTTCATAATGCGCCGGTTCCAGCACATATGTGGCGAAGGGGGCAACCTTCCGCCCGCCGAAATCCGTGTGTTCGAGGAAGCTCATGACGGGCGGCGTGATGGTATTCCACCACACTGGGCCTCCGACGAGGATCAGGTCGTATTTCGACAGATTGGGAAGCCCATCGAACAAGGGGGGAAGCTCGCCCGTTTCCAGCTCGTATTTGGATTGCTCGGCTGCGCGCTGCATGTCGAGAGGATAGGGATCGCGCATCTGTATCTCGAAGAGATCGGCCCCCAGAAGCGCACGGAGCTTTTCGGCGACCGCTCCGGTGTGGCCGGTATAGGAATAATAGACGACCAGGATCCGCCGCTCGTCTGCGGCGAAGCTCCATCTGGGTGCGGCGGCCGCAGCCACCATTGATGTCAATACGGTGCGGCGGGAAAGGTGCATGGGTTTTCCTTCCGATTTCAATGAGGCTTTCAGATGCGGAAGATGACGGGACAAGCTCGACTGCGGGCAATCATTGATGCCGCGCAGGTAAGGCGCCCATCGATGCCACGGCCCTCTGGGCGGGCAGCATACGTTCGCCGTAAGTCTGCATTGCCTCATCGAGACGCCGCTCCAGAATGGCGGGATCGGTTTCGCCCTCATCGGCAAATTTCATGAGCTCGCGGGCGGCGATGATCGCTGGCCTGTCGGCAAACTCCAGTTCGTGCCGGGCGCAGAAGATTTCGAGAACGCGGCGAAGCGTTGCGATCTGTGATAATTCCATGGCCAATTCCATATCCTCCTGTCAGCGTCGATATTCTCGACCGGGCAAGTGATTTTCGAACCGGAGGTTAGGATGCTGATGTCGCAGCTTTGTGCCGGAGATGTAAAAGCCTGTCGCCGGCGATGGCAGCGCCAGCCATAGGCTCCGGTACAGACCGGCGCTGCAATGATTATTGGACAGCTGCCGCAAGCGGCCTATTTTGCAGAGGGTGCAACAGGATTTGACCATGGTCGAAGCCAGGTGATTTCACCGCCGCATTCCGTCGAGACGGAGCATATCGACGGTCCGAGAGCTGCGACAGCTTGTTACAAATTTGCCGGTCCGTGGCACATCCATGTGACAACAACCCTATAGTTTGTCAGCTGCGGGGAGATGCTTTTGGGCGGAATATTGATTGGATTTCGAGGACAGTTTTGATGAAATCCGGATCCTCTCGATACGGCTTGCATCGGCACTCGCCAGGCTTTCAGGTGGGAGCGCCGCTTACCACGCAACCCCTCGATCTATGTGAAACTTTGATACACTTTTTTCGATGCGGCTCGAAGCGGCCTTCTGTAAAGTGACTTCAGATCGTGGAAACTGTCATGCAAAAAGCCGCCCATATCGCCGTCGTCGATGATCATTCGGACATAAGGGACCTTGTCGGCCAATATCTCGAGCAGCAGGGCTACAAGGTCAGCGTCGCCGACAGTGGGCTTGCCTTGAGGCGGGTCCTTGAGCGCGGTGCCGTAGATCTGATCGTTCTCGATGTCATGATGCCGGGCGAAGATGGCCTCTCGGTCTGTCGCTATTTGAGGGCGACGACGGATACTCCCATCATCTTCCTGACGGCCATGAGCGAGGATACCGACCGCATCATCGGCCTTGAGCTGGGGGCCGACGACTATCTGGTGAAGCCGTTCAATCCGCGCGAATTGCTCGCACGCATCCGGGCTGTCTTGCGCCGGGTCAATGGTCTGCCACAGCAGCAGCGGGAAACGCTGAAGAAGGCCAGGGTCGTTCGTGTCGGTCAGTGGCGCGTCAACATGGGGCGGCAGGAGCTTTCCGGTGACGATGGCGTCGGAATCCCGCTCAGCACCGCCGAATTCCGGCTTCTGAAAGTCTTCCTCGAACGCCCGGGCATTGTGCTCAGCCGCGAGCAGCTTCTCGACCTGACGGTCGGCAGGACGGCCGACATCTTCGACAGAAGCATCGACAATCAGGTGAGCCGCCTGCGCAAGAAGATCGAGCCGGACCCGAAGAACCCTTCGGTCATCAAGACGCATTGGGGCGGCGGCTACAGCCTCTCGGCGGATGTGGGGTTCGAATGATCTACTGGTGGAGGAGGAGCCTTGCCGCTCAGTTCATCGGCTTTACCCTGCTTGCCCTTGTCGTCTCGCAGTGCCTGACATTTTCGATTTCCTGGGACGAACGCACCAAGGCGCTGCACGCGGCTATGAAGAGTGAATTCTTCAGCCGCTGCGCCTCCGTCACGCGGTTGATGGAATCCATGCCCAAGCCGCTGCGTGAACAGGCTCTGCTTGCCAGCGAGACCAGCTATTCACGTTTCTGGCTAACTCCTATGGAGCCGACGGATGCCCGTGAATGGCGCTCGCGTGCGGCAAGCGAGCTTTCCCGGCCGATCGAGAATTTCATCGATCTCGGTGCGAAATACGGTTTGCGTTCGAACATCGATGTCGATCATTTGACGTCCGGACAGGCGATGGCGGCCAATGCCAGCGAGGACTGGACCACCCCACCCGCGGTCCTGTGGAGCTTGCCGCAACCTGCGAAATTCGTCTACTTCGGCGACCGCAATGGATACGGCCTGACCATCAAGCTCAATGACGGAGTCTGGCTAAACACCGCATTCTACAAGAATGTCGGCGACCGCTGGTGGGATATGAAATCGCTCACCTCGCTTGCGACCACGGCGCTTATCCTATCGCTGATCGGTGTCTTCATCGCCAGCCGCATCGCGCGCCCGCTAAGACGGCTCGCCGTTTCGGCGGAAGCCCTGGGACGCGGCGAAAATCTTCCGCCGCTGCCCGAAGAAGGGCCTGACGACATCAGGCGCACGGCCGAGGCATTCAACAGAATGCAGGAGCGTCTGCATCGCTTCGTCGACGATCGCACCCGGATGCTGGCCGCAATCGGCCATGATCTCAGGACGCCGCTGACTTCGCTTCGGTTACGGGCGGAATTCGTCAAGGACGCCGATATCCAGCAGAAGATGCTGGCGACCATCGACGAGCTTCAGAGCATGACGGAAGCCGCCATTTCCTTCGCGCGTGGTGAATCGACAGCCGAGGAAACGCGGGCCATCGAACTGGAGGCACTGGTCGGCAGCATTTGCGACGACCTTGCCGATCTCGGCCTGCCGGTGGAATATATAGAAGGACCGAAGACGACCTATCGCTGCCGGCCCGATGGCTTGCGCCGCGCCGTTCGCAATCTCACGGAAAATGCGGCGCGCTATGGCGGCCATGCCAAGGTCTATATCTGCCATTCGGCCAGCACCATCGATATCGTCGTCGAAGACAATGGCCCGGGCATACCCGAGGACATGAAGGAAAAAGTCTTCGCGCCCTTCTTCCGTCTGGAAGCGTCGAGAAACAGAGGCACGGGCGGAGTCGGACTGGGCCTGTCGATTGCCCGCGCCGTTGCGCGGCAGCACGGCGGCGATATCCTGCTTCAACCCAACAATCCCGGTCTGAAGGCCATTATCTCCCTGCCGCAGGAAGGGCAGGTCAAGATGCCGTCGTCCCGGGTGAGCAGGAGAAGAAAGCGGGCACAATCGCTCAAGCTTGCCGGGCAGGAACGCTAAGGTCCTCCATCCCGCCTGCTGAAAGACCTTGCCAGACAAAATCACACGAAGCGGTTCGGTGATTGCGCCGAACCGCTCGCTGCCAGAAATCCCGATGCCGCATCTCCACCCTTCCTTGTCACCGCCAAGGATGGGGCACGGCCAAAAACTACCGCATCTGCAATATGATCGGGCTGCTGCTGGCCGGATCCGTATGCTCACGCAAGGCCTTCACATCGTTTGCTGCAACCGCTCCGCCGTGATTTCCCCAGGACGAGCGCACGAATGTCAGGACATCGGCGATCTGCTGGTCCGAAAGCTGCTGGCGGAACGGCGGCATGCGATAGGCGTCCGGGATTCCGTTCGCCACGACGCGGCTGGAACCGTTCAGCGTCACGTTGATCTGGGACGCGTTTTCCTTCGTAAGCGAAGCGGCGGAGCCGGCGAGCGGCGGAATCCATTGCTGCTTTCCGCGGCCGTCGACGCCGTGACAGAAACTGCATTTTGCGACGAATGTCTGGGCGCCCGGAATCTGCTGGCGGGCGGGAAGTGCGACATTCTGCGCCGTGGCATCATCATATTGCCAGGGCGTTCCGTCACGGGCGGGATCGCCCGGCAATGACTTCAGGTAATGACTGATGGCCTTCAGATCGTCATCGTTCATGAACTGTGTCGAATTGTTAAAGGCATCCGCCATGGAACCGAAGACGACGGCGTGGGTATTTCTGCCGTTCTTGAGGAAGGCGTAGATATCGTCCTCGTTCCACCGGCCAAGACCGGTGTTGGGATCGCCGCGCAGGCTCGGAGCGTACCAGCCGTCGAGAAGCGCGCCGGAAAGATAGAGCGGGCTGCTTTCGTCGAGCGCCTTTTCCGCCATGGTGATCGCTCGCGGCGTATGACAGCTGCCGCAGTGCCCAGGCCCCTGAACGAGATAGGCGCCCCGGTTCCACTGGTCGTCGCCGGCCGTTTTTGGCTGATAGGTTCCGCCCTCGGTAAAGACCGCGTTCCAGAGTGCCAAAGGCCAGCGCATGTTCATCGGCCATTTGATGTCGGAGGACTTGTTCGCCTGCTGGACGGGTTCGACCCTGCTCGTGAAATAGGCATAGAGCGCACGAATGTCATCGTCGCTCATCTTCACGTAGGAGGGATAGGGCATTGCCGGATAGAGGCGATGTCCGTCGCGGGCAATGCCCTGGCGGACGGCACGGTCGAAATCGGCGAGCGTATAGTTGCCGATCCCGGTTTCCTTGTCCGGCGTGATATTGGTCGTGAAGATGGCGCCGAGCGGCGTTCCCATCTGCAGCCCACCGGCAAAGGGGGCGCTCTTCGGCGTGCTGTGACAGGCAACGCAATCGCCGAGGCGCGCGACATATTCGCCGTGCTGCAGCACCTCCTCCGAGGGCGGCTGCGTCGCGGCGACATTGTCGAAGGGGGATGCCGGCGTGCGGGTCACGAACCATGCGACGCCGCCGGCTGCAAGCACGACAATCAAAAGAAGAACCAGAAGAAATTTCTTCAAGGGTGTGCCCTCATGTCTTTGCTTCGGGATTTCGTACTCGGCTAGAGCATGATGCCGAAAAGTGTGATCGGTTTTCGGACGACATCATGCTCTACGCCTTTGATTCTAGAGCCGAATGAGATCATCCGGCTCTAGAGAGGGAGCCAACCACGCCGGCTCTCGATCCAAGAGGGATCGGGAGCCGGAATTGTGCCTGGCGCAGAGGAAGCTGCGCCTCAGCTTTCAAAAGTGTAGTTGGAGAGAGGCATGCTGCGGATCCGCTTGCCGGTCAGCGTGGACACCGCATTGGCGACTGCCGGCGGAATGGCCGGAAGCCCCGGCTCGCCGATGCCTCCCATCTCGGCACCACTCTCGACGATGCGGACGTGGACGCGGGCCATGCGATCAGGCGGCAGGATCGGATAGAGGTCGTAGTTGCGTGCGACGGGCTCGCCGTTCTTGTAGACGGCTTCCTCCATCAGCACCTGCGACAATCCGAGTGCGGTCGCCGAATTGATCTGCGCTTCGATGATCGCCGGATTGACGATGCTGCCGGGGTCTATGGCTTCCCAGACATCATGCACGACGACCTGCCCGTTGCGGATCGAGACTTCGGCGATCGCCGCAGTATGACTGCCGAAGGGCGAGGCCATGGCCACGCCTCGTGCGCGCCGCGAACCGTCATCTCCGGTAAAGGGGCCACGTTTCCAGCCGCCGGAGAGATCGCCGACCGCCTTCAGGAGGTTGCTCAGCCGCTCGTTCTTCTGCAGCAACTTCATGCGCAGCTCATAGGGGTCCTGCCCGCCCTTGTCGGCCAGTTCGTCCAGGAAGGTCTCGTAGAAGAAGTCGTTCATGGAATTGCCGACCGAGCGCCAATAGGCCAGCGTCGTCGGGTTTTTGACGTAGATCTGCGCGATGCGGTAGTTCGGGATCGCGTAGGATTTGCCGCTCAGACCCTCCAGGGCTGTCGGGTCCAGCGAATCCTCCTTGTGACCGTAGACGCCCTCCGTCGGTCCCTCGCAAGCACTGATGGCCTCGAGTGCGACCGGCATGCCGTTGGCATCGAGCGCGCCGCGGAAGCGCACGGCCGCCATCGGGCGCATAGGGTCGCGCAGAAACTCCTCCTCGCGGCTCCAGATGAGCTTGATCGGCCGCCCAACCTCTTTTGCAAGCTGGATGGCCTGCGGATAGGGATTGGCGGACGGATACAGGAAGTGCCGCCCGAAGAAGCCGCCTAGAATAGGGCTGTGGAGCGTCACTTTCGATGGATCAAGCCCCGTCAGCTTGGCGATATCAGCCTGGAATTGCTCGGGGGCCTGGTTGGGCATCCAGATTTCGAGACTGCCGTCCGGATTGAAGCGGGTCAGAGTGGATGGTGGCTCCAGCTGCGCGTGATGCAGATACTGGCTCTTGTAGGTTGCCGAAACGACGGTCTTGGCCCCATCGAACGCTTTGGCAATATCACCGACATTCTCCGCTTCCTTGCCATTGCCCGGCTCGTTGGCGAGCTTGTCGTTGAAGGCCGCGGTCGAGAAATCCGCTGGCATGTAGCGGAGGGCGGGATCGGCGTCCGAGCTTGGCTCGCGCCAATCGACCTGCGCGGCCTCGGCTGCACGCTTGGCATTCCACCAGCGTTCGGCAACGACGGCAACGGCGCCGGGCAGGCTATGGACGGAATGAACGCCCGGCATTGCCTTGAGCTGATCCTCGTTGCGGATCTTGCCGATTGTCAGGCCAAGGCGCGGCGCATGCTGGACGGCGGCATGCAGCATGCCCTCGACCTTGCAGTCAATTGCGTAGACCGCCTTGCCCGTCGACTTGTCATGAATGTCCAGCCGTTCGACCGGTTTGCCGATCCAGCGGAATTTGCTCGGGTCGCGAAGTGTCACGCTTTCGGGGGCGGGAACGGGCAGATCCAGCGCCTCCGCGGCGACATCGCCATAGGCAAGGCTCCGTCCCGATGCGGCGTGAATGACGCGGCCGGGCTCGGTCGTAAGCTCGGTGATGGGTGCGTTGAGGCGCGTTGCAGCCGCCTGCAGGATCATGTTGCGCGCCAGCGCGCCGAGCCGGCGCATGGTCTCATAGCTGGTGCGCACCGACATGCTGCCGCCGGTGATGCGCATCTTGCCATGGATGACGAGATAGTCGCCGCCTGTCGGTGCATTTTCGACGACGAAGGTCTTCGGATCGGCGTCGAGTTCTTCGCCGACGATCTGGGCCATCGCCGTGAAAACGCCTTGCCCGCCCTCGACGAAGGGGCTCATGAAACGGATGGTGCTGTCCGGGCGGATTTCGAGGAATGCCGGAACGCGGGTGCCTGGAGGCATTGGGTTTGCCGTCTGCTGGGCTCGTGCGCGGCCAACTGGAACGCCGAAACCAAGCACGAATGCGCCGGCTGCGGCCCCGGCAGAAGTCAGGAGAAAGTGCCGGCGCGAGATGTTCACCGGAGATCCGGTCGGGAATTCATCTTCCGGAACGAGATTGCGGCTGGTCTCGGTCATAGCGTTTCTCCTTCCTTGGAGGAGAGATCTTTGACCGCCGCCTTGATCGCATTGTAGGTGCCGCATCGACAGAGATTGATCATCGCCGCGGCGATCTCGTCATCGGAAGGATTGGGCGTTTGCTTGAGGAGCGCGGTCGCCGCCACGACCTGCCCCGATTGACAGTAGCCGCATTGCGGAACCTGATGCTTGACCCAGGCGGCAACCACCCGCTTGCCGATCGGGTCTGCTTCGAGCGCCTCGATCGTGGTAATCTGGCGACCGACGACGCTGTCGAGCGGCGTCACGCATGAGCGCACCACTTCCCCGTCGACGAGGACCGAGCAGGCACCGCATTGCGCCAGTCCGCAACCATATTTCGTGCCGGTCATGCCCAGCTCGTCGCGGATGATCCAGAGGAGCGGCGTGTCTCCGTCCGAATTGACTTGATAGGACTGGCTATTGATCTGAAGATTCATGAGGCGCCTCCTGAGGCTTTCGATGGCGAGCCTTCGATGCCAGGCGCTGTGCGATGATCTGAATGCTCGGCAATCGGACGGCGCATAGTTCAGGCTCACAACCCGGACTATAACACTGAACCGACCGCATCAAAAAGATTAGTATGTAAATCGCGATAGAAGTTAGAAACCAGATTCATAAATCGGCTTCCAAGCTCATTTTGCTCGTGCAAAGAGAGGCCGCCGCATCGAAGGGATGATCGATGCGGTCCTCGCGCCAAGCCGTAATACGCTGATTCTAATGCGTAATCGCGCAGCTATGGTCCTGCACATCCTCGCCGCCCATGCCGGGCACCGCGACATCCGTCAGGACGATGAAGCCCGGGCCATCGGCGAAGTTGGCGCCGACCACCACAAGATTGTGATCGCCCATTTCCTTTGCCGGGTCCTTCAATGTCCGAGCCAGCGCCAGGAACGGATTGAAATCGCCCAATGTCTCGCCTTTGACTCGAACCGCCGTGAACTTGTGGCCGGCGATGGCATCAGGAAGAGGTGCCCAGTCGGCACCTATCTTGTCGGCATCGGCCTTGAGGGCAGCCCGCGCATCGGCGCTCAGGCAATCGACGTGGATATGCAATTGGTTCTGCGAGCGTGCCTGTTGCGCGTTGACGGCCAGGCTGAGGCCGTCACGCGGGAGTGCGTGCGGCAATCGGGCATCGACATCACCCTGCTCGGCCCAGGCATCGGCAAAGAAGTTATGTGTTGCAGGATCGAGGAGTGCTGCGCTCTCCATGCCCGTGATCTTATCGGTCGGAATGAGCAGAACTTGCGCAACGCCCCGCAGATCCTTCAGCATCGCGTAGTGCTCGGTCGTATTCACCGACAGACAGGGCGCGGTTTGTACGACGCACTTGTCATGAACGATCTTCCAGAGCACGTCGGAGTCGGCAAAGGCCGGCGCAAAGAGGAGGGGAAGGAAGGATACTGCAAGAACTGTGACGCGACGCAAGTATGTCATGGCAGGAAATTTCCCTGGTTCAAACCGTTGGCATTGTCCGAGATTCCGGAGGGCTTAGCATAGGCCTATTAGGCTGATGTGACGGCTTGACGGCGGCAAGCGTCAAATCCGGGCAGGCGCGCGCCGTAGAGATTCCGCAATATCAGCTTCGCTTCATCTTGGGTTAAGGCCGCTTTCAGTTTGGTTGCCTAAATGGCAGGTGCCGGGGAAAACCATGCCTCGCCCTGGGGAGGAAAAGGTCGCTTGCAGTGGTCTTTTAAGCATCCGCTGCGAGGCGTTCGCAACGCTCGATCGCCGCAATTTTGCGGCAGACAGAAAACGATCAGGAGCTTGAAATGGGTATCGGAAAGCTGATTGAAGAAGTTGCAGGTGCCGTGGCTGCAGACGAGGCCGTTGAGGCCGTCGACCCGAATGCCGGTTTCCTGACGAAAGCCGCCGCTGCCGTCGCCGGCTTCGAAGGCGTCAACAAGCTGACGGACGTGCTGAAGGACAAAGAACAGGAGCCGTCCGCCGACAATAGCGGCGATCAGAACGGCTGACTGTGAAGCGGCAGCGGCGTCTGCCAAGTAGATTTTGACTGTGAAGCTGGAAGCCGGGCCTGTCCCGGCTTTCTGATTCTCTGGGCATGGCTCCCTATCCGTCTTCAGCCATTGGCCTCGGCGGAGATAAGAGGGCGAAAGAATCCGGTCGGCTGCAGGATCGAACTGGCGATATTGGCAACGATCTGGCCCGGTGCCTCGCTCTTTGCCAGAGCCTCCTTCCAGGCCGGATCAGCCACGAATTCCGCCCATTTCCGCTCGCGCTCCTCCAGCGATTGCCATTCGAGGAAATAGACGAGGTCGTAGCTGGAAGGCCCGATCATCGTCGTCCAGAAACCGAGCGGGCGGATGCCGAGCCGGTCCCAGATCGCCAGCGTCGCCGTTTCGAAACGCTCCTTGAGCGCTGGCAGCTTGCCGGGCAAGCAAGTATAGATGCGCATTTCATGGATCATGGAAAATCCTCCTTGAGTGAATTCAGAGCAGGCCGGATCTCTCCCAGAGAGCCCGATTTAAAAGCAGTTGAGCGATAACAGCAGGTTGTGATTCCCCTTTGGCGCTGAACCAAAACGGGTTTCCGATGGCCTAGGTCACTATTGCTCAATTTGAGCATAACAGAGGCGCATTTCGGTTTTCAAGTGATTTCACGGACCAGGGATGGGCGTTGATCGATCCTCTTATCCCACCCGCACGCAGTGGCGGGCGACTGAGGACAAATAACGGAGGCTCTTTCGGCCCCACCTCTTGCCCATCCTTCACTCGGTTCTGGTTGGATTTGCCCCCATGTCGGGGCTTGACGAAAACAAGCCAGGCATTAATTTAAACGGAGGCGCCTCCGTTTACTATCGGCGTCCTTCGCTTCCTAATTCAGATGAGTGCCGACCGTGACGCCAGAATTCCATCGGCCTCGTCTTCCTGAAAGAAACCTATAGCAACCGGTAGACCGACGGGTAGATTCTACTAGATTCCGCAGGTCTCATCTTCGTGACGATGGCAGGAGCTTATCATGACACGAACCATCCATATCGCGCTCGACATAAACGGGCAGCGCCACGAACTCGATATCGAGCCACGTGTGACGCTGCTCGATGCGCTGCGTGAGCATCTTTCCCTCACCGGCACCAAGAAGGGCTGTGACCAGGGACAATGCGGCGCCTGCACCTGCCATGTCGACGGTAAGCGCGTGCTATCCTGTCTGACGCTTGCCGCGCAGGCCGAGGGGCGCGAGATCACGACGATCGAGGGGCTGACCGGCGAGGCCGGCGACCTGCATCCGGTGCAGGCCGCTTTCATCGAGCATGACGCCTTCCAGTGCGGCTATTGCACGCCGGGCCAGATCATGTCGGCGGTCGCCTGCATTCGCGAAGGACATGCCGGATCGGACGCGGAAATCCGCGAATACATGTCCGGCAATCTCTGTCGGTGCGGGGCCTATAACAGCATCGTCGCGGCGGTGCGCCAGGCAGCGGAGGTGGCATGATGCGAAACTTCTCTTATCTGCGCGCCACATCGACAGCCGAGGCCGCTCAGGCGGCGCAACAGGCCGGCGCCCTGCTGCTTGCCGGCGGCACGACATTGCTCGATCTCGCCAAATGCGGCGTGGGTGAGCCCGATACGGTCATCGATATCACCCATCTCTCCGGCATGAGCGGCATCACGATCGGCGCCGCCGGTGCAACCATCGGCGCGCTTGCCAGGATGAGCGAGGTCGCCGATCATAAGGATATTCGCGCGGCGTTTCCGGCCGTTTCCGAATCACTGTCGCTTGCTGCCTCCGCCCAGCTCCGCAACATGGCGACGATCGGCGGCAATCTTCTGCAGCGGGCGCGCTGTTCCTATTTTCGCGATCCCGGCGCCTTTCCCGCCTGCAACAAGCGCAGCCCCGGCTCCGGCTGTTCCGCGATTGGCGGCGTCACGCGCAATCACGCCGTTCTCGGAACGAGCGAGGCGTGCATTGCCTCCTATCCCGGGGATCTGGCTGTCGCTCTGGTCGCATTTGACGCCGTAGTTGAGACGGATAGCCGCAAAGTGGCCATCGACGATTTCTTCCTCGTTCCCGGGGACACGCCGAACAAGGAAACGGTCCTGCAGCGCGGCGAGATCATCATTGCCGTCACGATCCCTTCCTCCGCCGCTGCCCGGAACTCCACCTACATCAAGGTCCGCGATCGGCAGTCCTACGAATTTGCCGCTGCGAGCGCCGCTGTTGGTCTGGAGCTGGAAGCCGATGGCAGGACCATCCGCAATATTCGCGTGGCAATTGGCGGCGTCGCTACCAAGCCGTGGCGGGCGCGCAATGTGGAACAGGCGCTCATCGGCAAGGCGCTCACTCCGGAGGCCGTCGAAGCAGCCAGCCGTCTCGCCATGGAGGGCGCCGTCTCTCACGGCGGCAACCGCTACAAGATCGAACTTGCGCCGCGTGTCATCGCCCGCGCTATTCTGAAGACGGGAGGTCTTGCATGACCATGATGGAGCCACGCAAACATGGCGATGCTTCCGACGGTACGGTCGGCGGTCGTCAATCGCGCTTCGAAGGCAATATGAAGGTGACGGGGACTGCGACCTATGCGCTGGAATACCCTGTTGAAAGCCTCGCCTATGCTGTTCTCGTCCAGAGCACTATTCCGGCTGGCCGCGTCATCAAGGTCGATGCTTCGGCGGCGCTTGCAATGCCGGGTGTGCTGCTGGTGCTGACGCCGGAGGATGATCTTGGTCTTAAACTTTCGGCTGACTGGGGCGGCAACAAGCCCGCCGACGGCCCCTATTATCCGCTGCCGCGCGAGGTACGCTTCAATGGGCAGTCGATTGCGGCCGTCGTCGCAGAAAGCCGCGAACTGGCGACGGAGGCCGCCAGGCTGGTGCGCGTCACCTATGAAGAGAGCAAGCACGTCGCCGACCTCAACGATCCGAATGCCGGCGAAGGCAAGCTCATGGAACCGCTTTCGATTGCTTGGGGCGATGCAGAGGCCGCCCTTGCCGCTTCCCCGGTGCGGATCGAGGCGGAATATTCGACGCCGCGTGAATATCACGTCGCGATGGAGCCGCACGGGCTGACGGCGAAATGGGATGGCGATCAGCTGACCATTTGGGAGCCAAGCCAGTGGTCGCACGGCATGGCGCGCATGTATTCGGAATGGTTCGACATGCCCTATGAGAATGTCCGGATCATCTCGCCCTTCATCGGCGGCGGTTTCGGATCGAAGGGCGTGCCGCTTGCCTATGGCGCGGTCGCCGTGGCGGCTGCAAGAAAGCTCGGCCGGCCGGTGAAACTCGCGGTCACCCGCCCGCAGAATTTCACGAGCTATGGCGGGCGCGCCGCGACGAGACAGAAGATCGCGCTTGGCGCGACGGAGGATGGCATCCTGCAGGCGATCGTCCATCGCGGCGCCAGCGAAACTTCCGTCGATGCGGACTGGCCGGAGCAGACGGGAGCGGCAACGTCGATCCTCTATAAGGTCGAGAATTTCTCCTCGCAGCATCGCGTCGTGCCGGTCAACAGCGTGACACCAGGCGCCTTGCGCGGCCCGGGCAAGAACCCGAGCGCCTACGGCATCGAATGCGCGATCGAGGAACTGGCCTACAAGCTCGGCATGGACCCGCTCGAGCTGAGGCTGAAGAACTATGCCGATCACGACTATCAGTCCGGCAAGCCCTGGTCGACGCGCCGGCTGCGCGAAGCGCTGACGGAAGGGGCGGAGGCTTTCGGATGGTCGCGGCGTAGCCACGCGCCACGCTCGATGCGTGACGGCAAGACACTGATCGGCTGGGGCATCGGTTGCGGCACCTTCCCGGTTATCCGTGCCCCGAGCGAAGCGATGATTCGCATTCTTGCCAATGGTCGGGTCGAGGTCGTCAGCGGCGCCATCGACATGGGGCAGGGGACCTACACGATCCTCGCCCAGAGTGCCGCGGAAGTCTTCGGAATTCCGGTCGATCAGGTCGAAGTCTATCTCGGCGATTCACGATTGCCGGGCGCGGCGATCGCCGGCGGTTCGATGCTGGCCGGCTCGATCATGGGAGCAGTCCATAAGGCTGCGGTCGCCGCTCGCGACGAGCTTATCGGCCTTGCGCTCAGCGATGCCAATTCGCCGTTCCGTGAGACGGGCGCGAACACCCTGAATTTCGCCGAGGGTCGCATTGCGGCACCTCGCGGCGAGGCGCCGTCGCTGACGCTGGCGGAACTGATGTCCGCGCTGAAGCGTGAGGAGATCGAAGTCCGGCGCAATACTCTGCCTGACGGTGCGAACGCGCAGGAGCAACTCCAGGCATGGACGACCATGGCAAAGGTTCAGGGGCCGACCATGGGCGATTATTCCATGCACAGCTGGTGTGCCCACTTCGCCGAAGTACGCGTCGATGAGGATTTCGGCACGGTGCGCGTCTCCCGCATGGTCTCCGCCTTCGATTGCGGCCGCCTCTACAATCCGAGGCTGGTCGAAAGCCAGTGGCGCGGCGGCATTATCATGGGCATCGGCCAGGCGCTTCTTGAGGAAGGGTTGGTCGATCAGCGCAACGGGCGAACCGTCAACAACAATGTGGGCGATTACCTCGTGCCGACGAACTCCGACATTCCGGACATCCAGGTGATCTCCGTCGGCGTGCCGGACCATCAGGCCTCGGCGCTTGGCGGTAAAGGTGTCGGTGAAGTCGGCATCGTCGGTGTGGCGCCGGCGATTGCCAATGCCGTATTCCATGCCACCGGCAAGCGCGTGCGCGACCTGCCGATTACATTGGAAAAGCTGATCTGAGAGCCAGGAACGTTCGAGCTGCATGGCGCAAGCATGCGGCTCGAATGCTTGAACGCATATCGCATTCTTTAAGCTTTTTGCCGATCCACGCGTTGCCTTTTCGGCAATGAAAACCCCGAAAATCGGTGCTTCTTCAGAACGCCTCCATTTGTCATAGTTCGTTACAAAGCGCCCTTGAGAGCGCAGCGAGGCGAACGTCATGGCTTACGTAATCACCGAGCCCTGCATTGATACGAAGGATGGCGCCTGCACCGTCGCCTGTCCGGTCGATTGCATTTATGAGGGCGGGCGGATGTTTTACATCCATCCGGACGAATGCATCAATTGCGGCCTCTGTCTCTCCGTCTGTCCCGTCGATGCCATCCTGTGGGACGAGGAAATGCCGGCGGAGCGGTTGTTTTTGCGTGAGGTCAATCGCGATTTCTTCGCTGATGGCGTAACCGGCTGGGGTGCGCCCGGCGGCTGGGACAAGAGCCGAACCACCAGCCTGGACCATCCTTTCGTGGCGTCTTACGGCACTACGCCTGAACATCGATTGTGATGCGAAGGATGGCCTGATCGGGCATCTCTGCGGCTGTTCGCATGGTGGTCGCCGCTTTTCACGATGTCAGGATATCCCGGGCCAGGTGGCATAATAAGTGCGCGTCGCCTGCGATAATGCGTTGGCGAGCGGTCGTTGCTTCTCAAGTCTCGGTCGATCGGCCCTTGCCTGTGCCAGGAGTTCAGATAGAGCGGCGTCGAAGTCGATGCCGGTCAAGTCACCCTCGCGCATCACCTCCCGGCCAGCGACGATGAGCCCTCTCGCATATCGCGCGCTCATGCGGGTCAACAGGACCTCCGCTTCGTCGATGTCATCGAACAGCGAATCGGCGGTCAGGCCCTGATAATCGATGATGGTGTAATCCTCCGCGCTCCTGGCGTTGATGACGTGACCGCCAACCCGGATTGCTGCGTCGAATATATTCTTGGTCGTCAACTGCCGTGTCAGGCTGCGCCCGCCGTGCAGGAGATAGAGGAGGCGCATTTCTCGCCAAAGATCCTGATCATCGTCCAGCCCGGTGCCGTCGAGGCCGATGGCGAAGGCGGGGCCGTCGCGTTCGACCGCCGATGCGATCGGGGCGACGCCTGAGCGAAGACGCAGATTGGCCGTGGGGTTGCTGACGAGCTGCACGCCGCGTTCGGCCAGCAATTCCAGCTCATCGGGACGCAATTGGACGCCATGAGCGACCGCGAGTCGAGGCGACAGGAAGCCTATCCTATCGAGATAATTGACGACGCCCTCGGGAAAGCGGCGGTTGAGCCACAGGCGTTGGCGCGGGCTTTCGAGCAGGTGCATATGAATGCGCCGATCATGGCGCTCCGAGGCCTCGGCGATGGCCTCCAGTAGCGCATTGGAGCACCATTGCGGCCCGATCGGTCCATACTGCACATCGATCATCGGACTGGCATTGGCAGCAGCAACCGCCTCGACGGCGGCTAGCTGTGTAGAGATCGGCGCGTAGATCGGAATGGTCTGCTCCAAGGCTTGCCAGTCACCCGCCGAGAGAAAGGGCTTGAGGCGCTGCGGCCCACCATCATAGGCCCAGGCATCGTGGTCGAGTAGTGGACAAGAAAGCCCAAGCCGGATGCCGATATCGCCGGCTGCCCGCATGACGGCGCTTGCCTCGTCGACAAGACGATCGACATTGAGCGAGTTATGGCAATGCATGGTCGCGCCGACGCCGGTTCTGGCAAGCCGGCCGAAGGCGACGAGCGCTTCAAGATAGGGATCCGTGCGTGGCCGCAGCCTCAGGCCCGGTATCCACACTTCCAGTGCGTCGTCGGCCGCGCCGAAATCAAGGGTGCGGATGCCATAGCCATGGTCATGGGCGTTGACGGGCGAGGGGAGAATGAGATCGCCGGGCTGCGCAGCTGTAGCACCGAATTGCGGTGGCAGGTCTGCCAATCTGTCGAAGCGCGTAGCCGGACCATGGCCAGGAGATTCCAGAAGGCGGATCTTTGACATGCTTTCCTCATCTGCCGGCAATGGTTCTTAAATTCTCACCGAGCTTACGCAATTCGGTATCTAGAAGCGTGATGACTGCTTGGCTGGCATGGGTCAGATGCCGGTCGCGTGGCACGAAAATGCCGATATCCACAGCGCTGAGCTTGAAGTCCCGGATCGGGATGGCAACGATTTCGCCCGTCTGGATTTCCGGCCAGAGTCCCACCGGGGTAAAAAAGCCAACGCCGTCACCTGACATGATCAGCGGTTTGAGGAGGATCGGATTGTTGGATGCGACCAGCGTTCGCCCCACGCGATTGAGCGCTGCAAGTTCGATTGCTATTGCCGAACTGACGACTTCGCTGTCGAGCGCCAGAAGCAGCTTGTATTGGGCGCATTCCGGCAGAGTCACGGATTTCGCCCGCGCCAGTGGATGCGATGAGGCGACCATGGCCATGAAGGCCGTGCGGATCGAGCCGACAAGCTTCAGATCATGCGGGGTCGCAAGGTCGAAGCTGATGCCGATATCGATGTCGCCGGCCGCCATGAAATGGAAAATATTGTTGTAGGCTCCTGCTCGGACGCGAAAGTCCACCGCAGGATGCAGCCTGTGAAACTTCTTGATGAAATCGGGAAGAAACGTGATGAGTAGACTGTCAAGGGCCGCGATATGGACGCGACCGGTATTCTTTCCCTGAAGGTCGCCGAGATTGGACTTCATTACCTCGAAGTCCTGCAGCGTCTCCCTCGCATGCCGTAGCACGATTTCGCCGGCTGACGTCAGCCGCAAACCGTCGGAGAAGCGCTCGAACAATGGCGTCCCGAGCTCGTCTTCCAATTTCTTGATCTGACGACTGACGGCGGAGGTCGCAACGTGCAGTTCATCGGATGCCTTGCGGATCGATCCGGAGCGGGCGACCTCGGCGAAATACTTCAGAATGCTGGCATGCATAAAAAGCCCTCGGCAATCTCGAAGCTATAGCATGCCTATCTGCCCTGCCAAACCGGCGCCCGCTTCTCGCGGAATGCCGCGACACCTTCCATCGCATCCTCGCTTTTCAAAGCCTTGATCAGGGCCGGCGTCCTTAGCGCCTGCGCCTCGGCCGGGCTCAAATGCGCCGTGCGATTGACCGTCTGCTTGATTGCCCGCAGCGACAGCGGCGCACAGGCGACGATGTCTGCGACCCAGCGATCGACGACAGCGTCGAGTTCGCCGGCGGAGACGACTTCGTTGACAATGCCATAGTTCGCCATTTCCTGCGCACCAAACTGCCGTCCCGTCAGCATCACGGCCATGGCACGATTGAAGGGAATCTTGCGCTGCAAAAGTACCATGCCGCCATCAAGCGGCATGCGTCCGACGCGCGCTTCCGGCAGGCCAAAACGGGCCGTCTCCACGGCAATGACGATATCGCAGCCAAGCACCATCTCGAAGCCGCCGCCCAGCGCATAGCCGTTGACGCGCGCGATCACCGGCACGTCGAGCGAGCGGCGGAAGGCGAGGCCGCCAAAGCCATTTTCGCGCCCGACCGTCCAGTAGTCGACACCGGAGCTACCACTTCCGCCCTTCAGATCGGCACCCGCGCAAAAGGCTTTCTCGCCGGAACCGGTCAGGACAACGCAGCTGATGTCGTCGCGCTGTTCGATCTCCGTCCAGATTGCCTCGAGCCTCGCTTCGGTCTCGGCATCGACAGCGTTCATCCGCTCCGGCCGGTCGAGCGTGACGCGGGCGACGCGATCCTCTACGGCGAAGGAGACGCTCATGCGGCGTCTCCCTGCACCTCGGACAGCGAGGCGAGAATTTCCTCATTGTGCTGGCCGAGCTGCGGCGGCGCGATCCGCACGGTGACGTGGGCGGCCGACATGTCGATCGGCGAGCCGATCAGCCGAATCGGGCCGGCGGCGGTCTCGCCGGCCTCGAGGATCATCTTGTTGATGATCGTCTGTTCGTCCTTCAGCGCCTCGGGGAGTGAACGGACCGGCGCGCAGAGAATGTCGACGCCTTCCAGCCGCGCGATCCAGTGCGCGGTGCTGTTCTTGGCGAAATTCTCGCGGAAGATCGCCTGCAATTCCGGCCGCCGCGCCATCTGCGCATCGAAATCCTTGTATTGCGGATATTGCGAGAGGTCTTCGATCTCAAGAGCCTCACAGATATCGCGCAACGGGTTCGGCTTGAAGGCGCCCACCATGACGATTGCGCTGTCCGTCGTCTCGAAGACGCCCGTCAGCGGGAAGGCGCCCCAGTTCAGGTCCTTCTGACGCATCAGATGCGTCGTGCCTTCCTGCATTTGCATGGCGATCATGGAGTTGTAGAGGCTGACGGCGACCTGCTGTCCCTCTCCCGTCTTGTCGCGTTGCAGAAGTGCAAGGAGAATGCCCTGGACGAGGTGCATGCCAGCCGAATAGTCGGCCAGCGGCGTGGCATAGATCGAGGTGGGGTGGCTGTTGTCCGACTTGCGACGCATGAGTCCGGAAACGGCCTGCGCCAGGACGTCCTGGCCGCCCTTGTGCTGGTAGGGACCTGTCAGCCCGAAGCCGGTGCCGACGGCATAGATCAGCCGCGGATTGATCTTCTTCAGATCTTCATAGCCGAAGCCCATGCGCTCCATGACGCCAGGCCTGAAGTTGTTGACGACCACGTCGGCCGTTTCAAGCAGGGCCTGGACCGTCTTGCGGGCGCTGGCTTCCTTCAGATCGAGTGCCAGGCTCTTCTTGTTGCGGTTCAAGGAGCAGAAGACCGGGTTGTTGAGGCCATCGGGGTCGGAGCCGAGCGACCAGCGTGAGAGATCGCCGATCTTCACCTTCTCGATCTTGATGACTTCGGCACCATAGTCGGCCAGCACCTGCGTGCAGGATGGACCGAGCATGACCTGCGTGAAGTCGATCACGCGGATTCCGTCGAGTGGCAAGGTGGTCATTCTGCTGCCTCCAAATATGTCGCGTTCTCCGAGGGAATGTCGCCGGGATCGGCGCCCTGGGCTCGCATCTGTTTCTGAATTGCCCGGATATCGGCCTCGCGAACGGTCGTCCCGGCATTGAGGGCGACGGTTGCGGCGACACCGGCCGCTTCGCCCATCGCCATGCAGGGCGGGATTTCGCGACTGGATTTCTGCGCCTGCGGCGTTGAAGAATAATGCCGGCCGGCGACGATCAGCTGGTCGATTTCCTTCGGCAGCATGGAGCGGTAGGGCGTGTAGTAATCGCGGCCGCGGCAGACCGTGTCGGCGAAGTGGCGGCGGGTCATCACATCGTCCTTCGTCACGACATAATCCCCCTGCAGCAGCCGCGTCTGACGCACACCGGTCTGCGGGGCGAAATCGACGACATAGGCATTCTCGAAGCCGGGCATCTTTTCCCGAGCGAAATCGAGGAGCTTTGCGATCCTTGAGCGGCCTTCCATCT
This sequence comes from Martinezella hainanensis, assembly GCF_900094555.1. Classification (GTDB taxonomy): domain Bacteria; phylum Pseudomonadota; class Alphaproteobacteria; order Rhizobiales; family Rhizobiaceae; genus Rhizobium; species Rhizobium hainanense. The sequence continues at coordinate 90,836 of NZ_FMAC01000003.1, read as the reverse complement.
CGGCCTTGGTCAGGTCGTCGACCTTCAGACCGCTCAAGGTCGGCATATGCGGGCAGTTCAGCCAGACGACACCGGGCAGCGGCGTCTTAAGCCACCAGAAGGACCAGCAACCGCCGATCAGCCGCTTGGCTTCGTGATCGAGCGCCTTGAAGGCTTCCGGCTCCTGCTGTTCGAAACGTTCCGCCGCGTCCGTATCGATCCCGCCCCAGCGCGACACCGTCGTCAGGATGAAGTTGGATTCGATGTGGGAAGCACCTGCGCTTGCGGCGACATCGAGATCGCCCGTCGTGTCGATGACGACATCACCGAGGATCGCCTGCATGCCTTCCTTCGTCTGGCAGATGACGCCCTTGATCGCTCCACCTTCGACGATCGCCGAGGAGAACCAGCTGTGGGTTCTGAGCTTGATCTTGGATTCCGCGATCATATCGTAGGCGGCACGCTTGAAGGCGTCGGGATCGAAGGCAGCCGAAAAGCAGATCGGATGCGGCATCGACTGGGTGTGGAAATCGAAAAGCCCCCAGCGCGCCCAGCGCTGCCAGGCCTCCGGCGTGTCGCGGAATTCGATCAGCCGATCGCGGTCGGTCGGCGTTACGCAGAGCCCCCAGCGCTTCATGCGCTCGATCATCTCCATGCAGATGCCGCGCACGGTAATTTCGAGCTCGTTGATCATGTCGTCGAGCACCAGCACCATGCCGCCGGCGGCAAGCCCGCCGACATAGGGATAGCGTTCGAGAAGCGTAACGCTGGCGCCATTGCGTGCGGCCGACACGGCCGCGGCAATCCCTGCCGGGCCACCGCCGACCACGACGACATCGGAGCGATCGACGACACGGATATCCCGTGCAGGCTGATGAATAACCTGTTCCATTGGAGTTCCCTCGATGTTTTAAGCTTTAGTGTTGGCCGGCCGGCTTCCAGCGGATCATCTTCGCCTCGGCGACCGAGACGATGAAGAAGAGGATCACGGCAAGCAGGGCGGCGATCACGACCGTTGCGTAAAGCAGCGGCGAGCGGAAATTATAGGTCGCCTCGATGATGAGAGCGCCAAGCCCGAAGCTGGAGCCGATCCATTCCGCGACGATCGCCCCCATGACACTGCTGGTCGCAGCGATCTTCAAGGCAGCGAAGAGGAATGGCAGGGAGCTGGGGAGGCGAACCTTCCAGAGGATTTCGGAGTTGCTGGCCGAAAGTACCCGCATGAGGTCGAGCATGGCGGGGCTTGCGGAGCGAAGTCCCTGGACCATGTTGACCAGCGTCGGGAAGAAGCAGATCAGGCCGGCGATGATGATCTTCGGGGCGACGCCATTGCCGAAGATCAAAACGAGGATCGGGGCGAGCGCGATGATCGGGATCGCCTTGACGAAGACGGCGATTGGATAGAACGCCTTTTCGGCAGTTGCGCTGTGGACGAACCAGATCGCCAGCAGGATGGCGATGAGATTGCCGAAGACAAAGCCGAGAACGGCCTCGAGCACCGTCGGCAGGACGTTTCTCGTCAGCGTCGCGGCATTGTCGCGAAAGGCATAAAGGACGTCGAGCGGGCTCGGCGCCATGAAGGTCGGGATCTTGAAGATCCAGATGACCGCCTGCCACAGCACGATGCAGCCGAGTGCGGCAAGGATTGCCGGCATGCGCGAAGAAAGAACGCCGACCGTCGCGTCGAGGATGGCAACCTTGCGCGGCGCCTTGGCCACGCGACTGAAGTCAGAGTGCACGGCGTTGCTCATATGCATTCCTCCAGCAGCGCGCGCAGATGCGCCGTCGCCTTGATGAAGTCGACCGTGTCGCGCATCGCAAGCAAGCGGGGGTAGGGAAGATCGACCTTCATGAATTCCTTCACCCTGCCGGGATGGGCTTGTAGCATCAGCACATGCTGACCGAGGAAAACCGCCTCCGGGATCGAATGGGTGACGAAAACGATGGTCGTGCCCGTTTCGCGCCAGATGCGCAGGAGTTCCTCGTTGAGCTTGTCGCGGGTGATCTCGTCCAGCGCGCCGAAGGGCTCGTCCATCAGCAGGATTCGCGGCTTGGTCACCAGGGCGCGGGCGATAGCGACGCGCTGGCGCATGCCACCCGACAATTCGTGCGGCAGGGCCTTCTCGCGTCCCTTGAGGCCGACAAGCGCCAGCAGCTCCATGGGATCGGCATAGGAACTCTTGTCATGTCTGCCGACTTCCAGCGGCAGGCGAACGTTGTCAATGACGCTTCGCCACGGCAAAAGCGTCGCTTCCTGGAAGACGAAGGCGAAATCACGCCCCTGGCGCGCCTCGCGTGGCGGGCGGCCGAAAACCGAGACCGAACCGGCGCTGATGTCAACAAGGTCGGCAATACAGCGCAGCAAGGTCGACTTGCCGCAGCCGGACGGCCCTAGCATCGTCACGAACGACCCTTCCGGAATATCGACGGAGACATTGGAGAGGGCGGTGAATTCATTGCCCTTGTCGCCGAAGCGGATGTCGAGATCGCGAATGGAAACGGCAAGCCTTGCCGCTTCGACTGTCGGTAGCGGTTGCGGCTGCTTGATGGTGGCGGCGCTCATCATGGCGTTCACCCGATCTGCTTACGGATTTCTGTCGTCGCGTCGAGGATCGCCATGGTGGCGACATCGTCGACCGTCGGCGTAGCCCCCGTGAACTGCTTGAGATCGGCATAGGCCTTGATCTGCGCTGCCCAATTGTCCTTGTTCATCGCGCCCCAGCCGGTCTGCTTGGTGCTGTCACCGAAGGAGAAATCGATGACGGGGTGGACGGCCTCGAGTTCGCTCGCCTTGTCGAGATTGGGATAGGCCTCGACCAGCATGTCGACCGCCTCTTCCGGATGGTCGCGGACATAGCCCCAGCCCTTGGCAGCCGCCGTTGTGAAGCGCACCAGCACATCGGAATGTTTGTCGAGCTGCTCGTCGGTGGTGTAGTAGACGTTGGCGTAGAGCTGCAAGCCCGCATCCCAGAGCATCATGTCGACGCGCTCGTCGCCGAGCACCTTCAGTGCATTGGTATTCGTCACCCAGCCGGTGACAGCATCGGCCTGGCCGGTGATCAACTGGTTCATGTCTGAACCCATGTTGACCATCTTCACCTTGTCTTCCGGAATGCCGTTTTTGGCGAGCAGCGCGCGCAGAAGAATGAAGGCCGTCGGCTGCGTGGCGATGGTCTTGCCGATCATGTCCTTCGGCTCGCGGATCGGCGCCTTCTTCAGCGAGAAATATGTAAAGGGATGCTTGCGATATCCGGCAAGAAACGCCTTGACCGGCATGCCGGCCGAGCGCGCGAGCATCACGGACGGGCTTGAGGAAATCTGGCCGATGGTGGATTGCCCGGCTGCCACACCGGCGACGCCATCGACATTCGGACCGCCGGGGACGATGGTGAGATTGATGCCCTGCTCGGTGAAAAAGCCCTTCTTCTGGGCTGCGACCTCGCCGATCAGGCCATTCGAGGCGAGCCAGCCGAGCTGCATGCGAACCTCGGCGACATCGGCCGCCTTGCCGGCGCGAATGCCGACGAAAGTCTGCGTTGCGGCAAGACCTCCGACTAAGGCAGCGTTGGACAGGAAGCGGCGGCGATTCATCATGAATTGTGACATTCTGACAGTTCCCCTGTTGATTGGGCGATCGGACTTTGCGTCTCGTTATCCACCAATGCCGGGATGATGGGGGAATTCAGTGTTCTAATAAAGAACAATTATGCGCACTATCGATTGCCGAAAAGGCAACGGTCAGCACGCGCCAAGATGCTGCAGATCGATCTGCAGCCCGATAACAACTGGAGAGTATGCGGCCCTGCGGCGCCTTCAGCCGAACGCCTTGCTCCGGCCAATCCCATAGGTGAGCGCAAGCGCGCCGACGAGAACGGCGCCCTTGATGAAATCCTGTGTGTAATAGGGTGCGTTCAGCATCGTCAGGCCGTTCAGAAGCACGCCGACGAAGACTGCGCCGATCGTCGTGCCGAGGACGTTCGGACGGCGCAGGCCAAGAACGGCAAAGCCGATGAGCGAGGCTGCCACCGAATCCATCAACAGCGAGGCGCCGGACGAGACATCGCCGCGACCGACACGAGCGGCGACGATGATGCCGCCAAGGGAGGCAAGCACACCCGAAAGCACGTAGGCAAAGGTCTTCAGGCGCGTGATATTGGCGCCGGCCAGCCGTGTCGCGGCCTCATTGCCGCCGGTGGCGTAGAGAAGGCGCCCGAGGCGCGTGCGTTCGGTCAGCACAAAGAGCACGAGCGCCACGACGAGCATCAGAATGACAGGGAAGGGCACCGTGCCGAACAGGCTCGATCGCCCGATTGTCAGGAAGGCTGGATCGACCTTGCCGGTCGCCTTCGTCCCATCGGGAAGGATCAAGCCCACCGAGATCGAACGTCCCGCTGTCGGGATCAGCTGCAGCCCGGTGAGCAGGAACATGGTGGAGAGTGTCGCGAGCAGATCCGGCACCCTCAGTCGAACGATCAACAGGGCATTGGCGAGCCCGACGCTCGCGCCGAAGGCAAGCACCAGCGGCACGGTCTCATAGACATTGAGGTTCCATACGATCATGGCATAGCTCGCGGCCATGACGCTGGAGGCAGCCACGGCGCCGACGGAAAGATCGAAGCCGCCGATGGCGAGCGTCACGGTCACCCCGGCGCCGATGATGGCGACGACAGAAACCGCCTGCAGGATGCTCATCAGATTGTTGATGTTGATGAAGGCCGGCTGCGCGAAGCTGAAGACGATGACGAGGGCAAGGAGGAGCAGAAATACCGCTCCCCGCCGCACCAATTCCTGCGGCGATATCCTATGGTTCGCCTGCCTGATCTGTTCGGGGATCTCGGCGGTGCCTTCACTCATCAGACATATTCCTTGTTCTGCAGGCCGCTGGCCGTCACATCGGCGATCTCTCTCAGGCCATGATGTTCCATCACCAGCACTCGGTCGGCGACTTCGAGCGCCTCTTCCGGATCGGATGTGGCGATCAGGGTGGCGCGGTCGGTATGGGCGCGTATGGCGGCGATAATGTCCTGGCGGGCGCCGACATCGACCCCCTGGAAGGGCTCGTCGAGCAGCAGCAGTCGGCTCGGCTCGGCCTCCCAGCGTGCGAGGACGACCTTTTGCTGATTGCCGCCGGAAAGCGACCAGACGGATGCCTCGGGGCCAGAGGCCTTGATGCCGAGGCGCCGGATGGCTTTTTCCCCCTCGCGGATCTCCCGCGCGGAAAACAGAAAGCCCGAAGGATACCATTGCTTCAGATGCGGCAGGCTGATCGTCGCTGCAATGCTCTCCCCCGGCCAGTCCGACGGCATGAGCGAAGAGCGATGCCGGTCGGCGGCAGCCATGACGACGCCTCGTGCGATTGCATCGGCAGGCGAGGCTGGTTGAAATGCGGTGCCATCCAAACGTGCGGTGCCCGCCGCAAAACGGTCGAGGCCAAAAAGGGTTGATAGGAGCCGGCTCTTGCCGGCGCCGAGAACGCCGGTAATGGCGACGACCTCGCCAGCATGAAGCCTGAGATCGATCGGTGGGCTGTCGGCAAGCAGCTGCGCACCCTGAAGTTCCAGTATGGTTCGGTCGAACTGCCCCCGACGCTGCGGGCGAGCCGCTTTCATCGAACGGCCGATCATGGTTTCGATGGCCGCATCGAAGTCGATCGGTTGCGAGAAAGCGCCGACATTGCGGCCGCCCCGCAGGACAACCACCCGATCGGCCAGCGCATCGAGATCGGCCGTGCGATGCGAGATATAGAGAATGCCCAGACCGCGCGCCTTCAGCCGGCGCACGATGTCATAGAGTCCAGCCGTCTCGCGTGCAGACAGGCTTGCGGTGGGCTCGTCCAGGATCAGCAGCTGCGCCTTGTTGGCAAGGGCGCGGGCAATGGCGACCATCTGCCGGTCGGCCGTGCCGAGATCGCCAAAATCCCGGTCGAGCGGCAGATCGAAGCCGGCTTCGGCCAGGATGGCTTCCGCCTTTCTCCGCACCGAACGTTTCGACAGAAAGAAAGGCTGGCGTCCGTCGACGAATTGATTGAGCAGCAGCGCGTCTGCGACCGAAAGGCCGGCCACGCCGACGACGTCGGTCGACTGATGTACGGTGACGACGCCCCGCGCCGTTGCCTCGGCTGGGCTTTCCGGGCGATAGTCCGAGCCATTCCAATAGATCCTGCCTGAATCGGCTCGGTGAATGCCGGACAGGATTTTTACCAGTGTCGACTTGCCCGCGCCGTTGGCTCCCATCAGTGCGACGATTTCGCCGCGATCGACGATCAGGGACGCTCCTGCCAGGGCCTGTGTCGAGCCGAAAGCAAGCGAGAGATTTTGGGCATCAAGCAAGGTCATGAGCAAGGGTTCGGTGATCGTTTGCGATACTCGTAAGCCGCCGACCGTCAATCACAAGGGCGCGCCTTGCTTTGTTCACTTAATCTATAGAATAAATTTTTACTGGGCTTTGGTTCGCCTCTGTCAGGGGGCCGGATGGGTTGATGGCGAGGTCGATCAAACGCCGTCCGGGTCAGCTAACCGGGAGTTTAATTTGTCCGAAAGTTCGAGAGAGCCGAAAAACTCTTCCTTTAATCTACTAATTTTATAGACAATATAAAACGCTTGAATATCAAGAATTTCCGTGATCGCGACGGCGTACGTTTCGCCCATGTAGAAACATTTGGCAGGAGTTTTTATGGATACAGTGCTCTACCTCGCTTCTCTCGCAACTCGGCCAAGCCTTGCCGCGACCAAGCGCATCTGGTCGATCTTGCAGCATTTCCTGGCAGGCTTGATGGTCCTCTTTTCCCTTTTGGTGCTGCTGCACGCGCTTTGCGGAAGCTGAGGCTTCGAGCTTGGATCAAGAGTTGGCGAGACGAGACAAAGAAAGGCCCGGCGTGCCGCATCTGAACGCCGGGCCTTATGTGTTTACTTGATGCTGTTCAGATCGACGCCCTTGGTTTCGCGAACGAAGATCAGGCCGATGACAAGGGTCATCGCAGCGATCGCGATCGGGTACCAGAGGCCATAATAGATATCGCCCTTGGCGGCGCTCATGGCGAAGACCGTTGCGGGCAGCAGGCCGCCGAACCAACCGTTGCCGATATGATAGGGCAGCGACATGCCGGTATAGCGGATGCGGGTCGGAAACATTTCCACGAGAATGGCGGCAATCGGCCCATAGACCATCGTCACATAGATGACGAGGATCGTCAGGATAGCGATCGTCAGAGGCCAGTTGATCGCCGCGGGATCGGCAACCATCTTGAAGGCACCACCATTGGCGATGGTGTAGACCGGCATGTCGGTAGCGCCACCAGCCTGATCCGCCGTCAACAGCTTCGCCTTGACGAGGTCCGCAACCGGTGTGACCGTCTTGTCACCCGCCCGCACGGTTGCCGCGTTGAGCCCGAGTTCGGGGTTGGCGGCGATGAAAGCATCCAGCTTGGCGTCCGGCACCTTGGCGGCGTCGCGTGCCAGCGGGAAACCGGCCTTTTGCAGGGCGAGGTTCATGTCATGCGTGAATACCGCGCTCTTTGCCGCCGCACCGGCACCTGCCGCCGTGGCATCATATGACGTTATGGTCGTATCGCCGACTTTGACGGTTGCCGGCTGCCCGGCTGGGCCTTCGGCGATCGTGTAGGGCACGGACGACTTCGACAAGAAGGACGTCGCAATGTCGCACGAATTGTTGAATTTGGCGGTTCCCACAGGATTGAACTGGAAGGTGCAATCGCCAGGCGCAGCCGTCACCGTGGCCCGGATGGTTTGTTCGGCTTGGGCGAGCGCTGGATTTGCGGCATGGGTCAGCGCCTTGAACAGCGGGAAGTAGGTCAGGATCGCCAGTGCAAGGCCCGCCATGATGATCGGCTTGCGACCGATCTTGTCGGACAGCCAGCCGAAGACGACGAAGAAGCCGCTGCCGATCAGAAGCGCAATCGCGATCATGATGTTGACCGACTGGCCGTCGACCTTCAGCACGCTCTGCAGGAAGAATAACGAGTAGAACTGGCCGGCATACCAGACGACTGCCTGACCAGCGGTAAGGCCGAGCAAGGCGATCAGGGCAATCTTCGCATTCTTCCACTGGCCGAAGGCCTCGGAGAGCGGAGCCTTGGAGCCTTTGCCTTCTTCCTTCATCTTCTTGAATGCCGGCGATTCACTGAGTGAAAGCCGTATCCAGACCGAGATGGCGAGCAGAACGCAAGACAAGAGGAAGGGGATGCGCCAGCCCCAGGCGGCAAAGGCATCCTTGCCGACGGCGTTCTGCACGACGAGGACAACGATCAGCGACAGGAACAGGCCAAGCGTCGCCGTCGTCTGTATCCAGGACGTGTAGTAGCCGCGCTTATTGTCGGGTGCATGCTCGGCGACATAAGTCGCAGCGCCACCGTATTCGCCACCGAGCGCCAGACCCTGCAACAGGCGAAGGATGATGAGGATGACCGGTGCGATGATGCCCCAGCTCGCCGAGCCGGGAAGGACGCCGACCAGGAAGGTCGAAAGGCCCATGATCAGGATCGTGACGAGGAAGGTATATTTGCGTCCCACGAGGTCGCCGATCCGCCCGAAGACAAGGGCGCCGAACGGCCGCACGAGAAAGCCGGCCGCAAAGGCCAGCAAGGCAAAAATGTTACGGGTTGCTTCCGGATAGTCGCTGAAGAAGGCTGTGCCGATAAAGGCAACCAGCGCTCCATAAAGATAGAAATCGTACCATTCGAACACGGTTCCGAGGGAAGAGGCGAAGATGACCTTCTTCTCCTCCCTGGTCATGCCTCGACCGTTCGTCTCGGCCACTGACGTGGTTGCCATGAATCAATCCTCCCAATTGCACCAGGGACATGGTCAAAAAGACCCGTGTCATGTCCCCCATAATGACGTTACGCAGGACTTTCGTGCCGATGGGCGCGGAAAGTCGCGCCAGTGGATGCTCTCCTGATTTCCTCCCCCAGGAGATCAAGCACCTGATGCATGTGCGAGTGTTGGCTAAAAATTGAAAATTGCAATGGCTGCAACCGCGGCCGCTTATGGAAATCTGTGTGTAAGTATCAAGAAATATGAATATGTCATTGCCCCGTCTAATGGCCGGGGCGTGTCGCCGACAAAAGCCATGCCGGGCGCGGCGAAATATGACGCATCCGGCACGGTTCGCAGATGTGATTCCAGGCCTTTTCGGCCCGTCTCAGGCCGTCTGCAGTTGCAGGCGCCGCATTGGCGGAAAGGCAAGCGCGATGGCGGCCGCCCCCAGTCCCACCATGGACGAACCGATGAAGAGCCAGGAATAATTGGCGAAGGTATCGAATATCCACCCGCCGATCAAAGGTCCCGCGGCCATGCCGATGCTCGAGAGCATCGATGCCGCGCCGAAGACGGTGCCGATGACGCGCGGCCCGAAATATTCGCGTGCGAGCACAGCGTAAAGCGGCATGACACCGCCATAGGCACTGCCGAAGATGACTGCCAGCGCATAGAACTCACCGAGTTCGCTGACCAGCAGATAGGTGGCAAGTGCTGCCGCCTGCACCAGCAGGCCAGCGACCAGCACCGGCTTGACGCCGAGCCGATCGGCCAGTGTCCCGTAGAGGAGACGACCTCCAAGACCCGCAAGGCCCTCGACGCTATAGATGCTGACGGCGGCCATAGGCCCCACGCCGCAGACGGTGGCGTAGCTGACCATGTGGAAGATCGGCCCGGAATGGGCAGCGCAGCAGGCAAAGAAGGTGGCGCCGAGGACAAGGAATTGCGATGAGCGAAAGATCCGGCCAAGCGGCAGGCTCTGCTCCTCCCTCTGTCCGCCCAAACCGGTGGCTTCGGCAAGAACGGGTGCTCGCCGCACAAGCAGTGCCGCCGGTATCAGCAAGACCCAGGCCATGATGCCGATAACGAGCATGGCGAAGCGCCAGTCATAGGCCGAAATCAGGTAGCGGGCAAAAGGCGATACCGTCATCGGCGCAACGCCCATGCCGGCTGAGACCAGCGAGACCGCAAGACCTCTGCCTTCGTCGAACCAGGCCGTCGTCGCCGCGATCATCGGCGCGAAGAAGGCGCTGGCGGCAAGGCCGACGAGAATGCCGTAAGTCAGCTGGAATTGTAGAAGCGAGCCGGCCCGGCTTGCCAGGACAAGCGCAAGCCCGAGCAGCAGTGCACCGATCACCACCACGATGCGGACGCCGAAACGATCGCTCGCGGCACCCCAGGCAAAAGCACCGAGGCCCATGGTCAGGAAATTCAGCGTCATGGCGGCGGCGATGCCGGCATGCGACCAGCCTGTCTCGGCAGCGATCGGCACCTGAAAGATCGCCAGGGAAAACATCGCGCCGAGCGCAACACAGGTCATCAGCGCGCCGGCGCCGACAATCACCCAACGATAGGACGAACTCATTTGCAGCTCCCTTCATCCGGTTTAGCCCAGGGCGCGAAAGATCGGATCGTCGTCTTTCGCGGTGTGTTCGCAATAAAGACGATTGCATCGCGGTGATTTCGACATTGCCACCCGAAAAATTTTGATCGGCATCGCGGGCGATGCGTTAAATGCGGGCGATGCGTTTAATAAGACGCCCGCCGACAAGATAGCCGGGACGCAATGGTACGGTTAAACCGCGGTGGCATTCAACAGACATGCGGATGTCGATCCATGGGCATCGCGTCACAGTCGCAGCCGGCATTCCGCCGCCCGGAATTTAATATTGAGCTCATATAGGGCTGCTAAGACAGCCGCCTCGATGCTGGAAGACCCTGCTTCGCCGCCGTAGGGTGGGTGAGCAGCTGCAAATGACATACAGGCTCAAAGCAATACCGAACCAGATCTTCATGTCATGGAGCGGCATATTCATATGGCTCATATCGTCATCATCAATCCGCGTTTCGAAACCTCTTACTGGGGCATGGAGCACGCTCTGCCGCTGTTCGATGTCAAGGCCAACCTTCCGGTGGCCTGCCTGCCCTTGCTGGCGGCGCTGACGCCGGCGGAACATACCGTTACTCTGGTCGATGAAAATATCGAGCCGATAGATTACGGCCTGTGCGAAAAGGCCGACATCGTTGCGCTGACGGGCATGATCGTCCAGCGCTTCAGGATGACGGAAATCCTGACCGAGCTCAAACGGCGCAATTGCTTCACCGTCGTTGGCGGACCATGGGTTACGGTCAAGGAGGATTATTTCGGCAATCTCGTCGATGTCTCCTTCATCGGCGAGGCGGAAGAAACCTGGCCGAAATTCTTGGTTGAATGGCAGGAGGGGCGCCATGCGCGGCGCTATGAACAGTCCGACAGGACGGATATGAGCACAGTCCCTGTGCCGCGCTTCGATCTTTTGAAGATGGATGAATATGCGGTCGGCAGCATCCAGTTCTCGCGCGGCTGTCCTTTCACCTGTGATTTCTGCGATATCATCGTGGTCTTCGGCCGCAAGCCGCGCATCAAGACCAGCGTCCAGGTCATCGCCGAGATGGAGGCCCTGCTCGCCTCTGGAATGGATACCGCCTTCATCGTCGACGACAACCTGATCGGCAACAAGAAGGCGATCAAGGAAGTCCTGCGCGATGTCGTTGCCTGGCAGGAGCGCCATCATTATCCGATGACGTTCCTGACGGAGGCATCGATCGATCTGGCTGACGATGCCGAGCTGATGCAGCTGATGGTCGACGCCAATATCCGCACCGTCTTCATCGGAATCGAAACGCCGAATGAAGAAGCGCTGCGCGAAACCAAGAAGCTGCAGAACCTGCGCAAGGGCGGGACCATGCTGGAGAAGATCCACACGATCCAGCAGACCGGTATGGAGGTCTGGTGTGGCATGATCCTGGGCTTCGACAGCGATGATGCGACTATCTTCGATGCGCAGCGGGTTTTCATCAAGGATGCGCGCATCGTCAATGCCATGATCGGCATGCTGGCGGCGATCCCGAAGACGCCGCTTTATACGCGCCTCGCCAAGGAAGGCAGGCTCGATCATGACGATCCACCAGCCTACGGCACCAATGTCATTCCGCTCAACCTCTCGCGGGAAACGCTGCGGGATGGATATCTTTCGGTCTTGAGCGATCTGCATCAGCCGGCCGCTTATTTCGATCGGCTGGATGCGCTTTACATCGATGCGCGCATCGAACCGGAAAGTACCCGCTTACGCCACCTGCGCCGCCATCCGCTGCGTTTGCTGGCGCTCAACGCGACATGGGCGTTCGAGGCCGTCGGGATTTTCGTTCGGTTGATGCGCCGGGTGCAGGAGGCGGATTTGCGTGCCACCTATCGCGCGCGGCTTTTCAATCTCCTGCGGCATCGGCGATCCCCCGTGGTGCTGCAGATCTACGCGATCAAGTGCGCCATGCATTATCACGCCCATATCATGGTGCAGCAGATGCGCACTGGCGGCGGCATCGTCAATTCGTTCTGATGCAATTTGGCGGCCCGGAACCTCGGTTCGGATATTCGCCCCCTTTTGTCGACAGGTTCTCTTGCGTCGAGAATGGGAGATATCGACTGTTGCCATGAAGCAACATAAGGGCTGCAAATCTACAATTCGAAATTGTGGGCTTGCCGAAGCTGAGATCTTGCGTATTATATGCTCATCCGCAAATCAAACACAGGGGGCGTGATATGCAGCATACACACATGTTTACCTACGCCTCTAGCGGAATGCTCGTTACTGGTTTGGTATGTGCCATGCCAGCTACACGACGAGCAGCTATTTAAAGCCAGAAATAGCTTTGAATGCCGCCACTTAGGCGTTTTTCCCATAAACACATCGTGACTTGCTGATGGAATAAACCGACGCATGTTTCATGCGTCAACTCCTGATGCCGGTCGAGCTTCAAGAGGACCTGGCTGCGTCATTGCGCCAGGAAAAACAATGACGAACTCACAATTTTTAGTTGTTGACAATTTAGCGGCGACGGTCGATGAACTGTGCCTGAAATTCGGTGCCTGGAGGACTGCGCGAGCCCTCCTGTTTGTCGCCTGGAGACGGCGACAGACCTACAAGCAGGTATCTGAGCTATCGAACTATCAGCTTCGTGATATCGGCCTTCCCGAGCGGGAAGACCCTCTTGGGCATCCCAGCTACATGCCCCCGCATCTGCGCACTTACAGCTGAATGGGGGCGATGCAGGCGAATGCCCGGGTGCATGTCATTCTCGCTCCACTTTGGCTCGGGTATGGCTTTGCGGCGGGAGAAAAGACGGGAAGGGTAAGCTGTCCACGAATCGGGGCGCATCGAACTCGTGAGCCGATGTTTACCTATGAACATCGCATAAGCGAAAGTGGCAGGGGAGGAGGCAATGTATTCTCCTCTGTCACGCCGTTGTTGCTGACGACCGCTTTGCAGCAGGTGCTCCGCGAAAAATGTCCTGCGTCACGGTTCTTTCCATAGATGATCGAACTCGCCCGGAGCGGGTCGCAATCTTCCCGCAATCCGCCTATGCAATGTAGCTGTTCCATTTGTGGGGGTGGTTCATTGCGAATCTTGTTGCTTGAAGACGAGCCGGAAATGGCTGCGGCGCTGGGCGCTGCATTGCAGGCTCGCGATGCCGTCGTCGATCACGTGTCGACGCTGGCCGATGCCGAAGAGGCTGCGATAAATCTCCCCTATGATGTCATCCTTCTCGACCGCCAGGTTCCGGACGGAGATGGCTTGTCGATCGTTCCGAAGCTGCGCGTGGCCGGTGTCGGCACGCCGGTGATCATATTGACGGCGCGCGGCGATCTCGATGACCGTATTGGTGGCCTCGATACCGGCGCCGACGATTATCTCGTCAAGCCCTTTGCCATGGAGGAGCTTCTGGCGCGACTGCGTGCCATCCTGCGTCGCCCGGGCGAGGTGCGGACCGAGGTTGTGAACTTCGGCAGGCTATCCTATGACTTCGGTTGCCATGATATTTTGATCGAAGGCGAACGGCTTGAATTGCCGCGTCGCGAAGTGCTGGTCTTCGAGGCGCTGGTGCGTCGGCTTGGCCGCACAGTGCCGCGCCATGCGCTGGAAGAGGCCGTTTACGGCTTTGCCGACGATATCCAGTCCAATACGCTGGATGCGCATATCTCCCGTCTTCGCCGCAAGCTCGCTTCCGTGGAGGCTGGCCTTGAAATCCATCCCGTCCGCGGCATCGGCTATCTGATGAGACCGATATCATGAGCGGAGCCCAGCCTTCCTTACGATGGCGCCTCGTATCGCGTCTGTCTTTGCTGCAGGCAATCTTCCTCTCGTTGCTTGCGGTGCTCATCGTCGCCGCGCTCTGGGCGACTGGCAGTTTTATTTCTCTTCAGCCGGAAGACGAGACCATCAATGCCATCTCCCAGTCCGTCGGGCGCGACCAGAATGGCACTCTTGTGCTGAAGGAGACGCCGGCACTTGCGGCACGGCGCGGTAATTTGCCAGGCCTCTGGTTCACCGTGCGGGATCGAAGCGGCGCCGTGATCAAAGACGGAAGCGTGCCGCCTGCCTATGAGGCGATTGGCAGCGCGCTTGACGGCATTGGACAGGCCCGTTTCGGCAGCAATCTCGGTGGAAGTGCCGTGCCCGCCGCCCGGCTGCAATGGGTATCGTCTCCGGCCGGCGAGGTGCAGGTTCTGACGGGCGTGGACGGCAGCGTATCGCCGCTTCGCGTCCTTGGTGCGATGGGTATTGTGTTCTTCAGCGCCCTTCTGCCTTTGCTGATTGTCACTGCCATCGCAACGGTGATCGCCGCGCCGCTTGTGGTTCGCCGCGCCTTTTCCTCGCTCGATTCCGCTGTCGCCCGTGCCGAGCAGATCGACATCAATCGCCAGGGTACGCGACTGCCGGTCGACGATGTCCCGCGTGAGATCCTGCCGCTTGTCGAAGCCGTCAACGATGCGCTGAGCCGGCTGGACGAAGGCTATGAACGGCAGAAACGTCTCTTCTCCCATCTTGCCCATGAATGGCGGACTCCGGTTGCGATCCTGCAGGCGCGTCTCGACGGCCTGCCTGCAGGTCCTTTGAAGGAACGGCTCTTCGAGGATACGGTGCGTCTTGCGACCCTTGCCGAGCAGTTCCTTGACCTTCAGCGTCTCAATCATCGCTTCGAACCGGCTTCCGTCAATCTCGTAGACATCGCCGAGCACGTCGTTTCGGAGCTGGCACCGCTCGCGATCGCTGCCAACTACGAGCCCTGTTTCATCAAGGACGAAGAGGCCGTGGAAGTTCTCGGCGATCGCGTGGCTATCGAGCGAGCCGTTGCCAATCTCGTGCAGAACGCTATCCAGCATGGCGGCCGTAGTGGCAGAATAATTGTCCATGTCGGTCGTGCCACCGGCATCACCGTAACCGATGAGGGAAGCGGTATTCCGCAAGAGGAACGGGACCGTATCTTCGAGCCGTTTCATCGCCTCCCCGGACAGGGCAAAGGGTTCGGTCTCGGGCTCAATCTCGTTCAGGAAATTGCCAGGCTTCACGGCGGAAAGGTTTGCGTTATCGACGGACCAGCCGGTGGTGCAGCCTTCAGATTGAGCTTCCCGACGGCCGGATAAATTGTCACGTGTTCCCCGGTGCAATGTTCTCGCAATCGGCTCCCCGTAGGAAAAGCCTGCCGCGCAGGCGAATCTCCTGCGGCCTTGCTGGTGGGAACACATGTCAAACGCTTCATTATTTCTGCGAACTCTGTTGACCAATCCGCGCATGGTGGGAGCGATAGCTCCTTCCGGTACGATGTTGGCCAACTTGATTACAAGCGAAGTCGATCCAGATGCAGGCCCAGTTCTGGAGCTTGGCCCTGGAACGGGAGTGTTCACACAAGCTTTGCTCGCACGTGGCATATGTGAAAGCGACATCACACTGATTGAGTCTGCTCCTGGTTTTGCCAGCCTGCTGCGACAACGGTTTCCCAATGCTCGTGTCGTCTGCGCCGATGCCGCGCAGCTTCGCAGTCATCACTTGCCGGAAGGCGTGCAGTTTGGCTGCGCGATCAGCGGGCTACCATTGCTGAATATGTCGCCGAAGACGGTAATTGCCATTCTGACCGGGGTCTCGTCGCTGCTGCGTGAAGGCGGTGCACTCTACCAGTTCACCTATGGTGTTCGCTGTCCGGTGCCCCATCGCCTGCTTGACCGGTTCGGCTTCAAGGCAACGCTGCATGGCCAGGCACTGTGCAACTTTCCTCCTGCCAGCGTCTATAAGATCGCCCGGCGCAGGCCGCTTCATTATCAGGCCCTTATCAGATGAGCGGCTCTTCTTATTTGTTGGATATTCTACCCGAACTGGCGGCATGGGGGCTGCTTGGCCTTGCGCTATGCTCTGCCGTCGAGAAGCTTGTTCCTATCATACCGTCCGCCGGCATGTTCCTGATGCTGGGCATGCTGGGTATCGCCCATTTCGCTGATCTTCCCATGGTGATCGCCGTTACCGCCGCTGGCTCAACGGTAGGCTCGTTGTTCTGGTATGGAATGGGCCGATGGCTGGGACCTGCACGTGGCGACGTCTTCGTACTGAGGATGATTAGGCGTCTGGATATTAAAGAAGAGTGGTATCTGCGTCTGAAGCGCAGTTGTCGTGGCAATCTGATACAGGTCGCGTTCTTCGGCCAGCTCGTGCCTGTTATCAGGGCCTATATGGCATTTCCGGCGGGCGTGCTTGCCATGCCGGCGCCAAGCTTCGCCATCGCAACATTCTGCGGCGCATTGATTTGGAATACACCGTTTCTGGTATCGGGCTACTTGCTGCGCAGGCAGATAATTGCACCAGATACGGCAGCACCTGCGGCTGTCGCAGCTATCGTCTTGGTTAACCTTCCGCTATTTGCTCTGTTCCGACTTCGCCGGCCAAGCCGCAACGCGGCCTAGCCGGTCAAGTCGTTTGCCGTCGACTATACAGTCAGAACGGCATATATGACGCCGCCATTCTCGCCGCGCGTAACGGAAACATCGGCGATCGGGTGCTTGACCTTGTCGATGATCGACTGGACATCCTCGTCCGTTCGCCAGATCAACGGCCAATTCATGAAGGTTTCCATATAACCTTCGACACCGATATCCTTGGCGAAGTTTGCGAGCAGGAACTTGCCACCGGGCTTCAGCATCTGCAGGCAACGCTCCGTCAGTCGCACGGCTACACTTTCGGCCAGATAGTCGTAAAGACCTGCTGCATAGATGAAGTCGAACGTGCCGAGCTTCTGCGCGCGCCCCAAAATGGTGCGAACGGAACCGTTGATCGCTTCGATGCAGCTGCCATGGAAGGCCGAGCTCACGGTCCCGACGCTGACCGGATCCTGATCAAGTGCGACCCAGCGTTTGAGCCTGCCGCTCTGCAGAGCTTGGGAGCGCTCCGCTTCGCGAAGATGGCCGGCTGCGATCGCCAGGATCTCGGCGCCATCCGTCGTTTCTGCCACCGCATCGACATGCGTGGCCAAGATCTCGCGCCTTTCGCGCACGGCAACGGCGGATGCTGCACGCCGGGTGAAATCGTAAACTTCAGCGCCCAATGCCGAAGCCTCCGCCACCTGTGCGGCAACGGCCGGATGTTCGTAAATGAAATCCAGCAGGTAGGCATCCCCACTATAGCCGCGCGGCTTTTCGAAGGACCATCGCGTCAAAGGGTCCTGCAGCAGGAAGGACGACACGGGATGACCCTGCGCAACCGAGGCCAAATGGGTCCAGGTCAGGGGTGTCGTCTTGCTTTTCAGCGCCTGCAGACGCTCGGTCAAGGCCTTCATCGTGCCTGGAACGGGTGCGTTTGCTTCGAACGCCTGCTGCGTCAGGGAGAGAATGAGGGCGAGTTCGGCCTCGCCCTCCTTAATTTGGTCGGTTGCGAGGTTGTTACCGGACGATCTCGTATGTTCCGAGATGGACTGGGAGGTAACGAGGCTGAAGCCATCAAGAGCGGTTTGAAATTGTTTCAATTTTAAATCATTCCGTGAACACTATGCAAACCATATCTCATATAAAAATTGAGCGCTATGGTTTTGTTAATGTCGCTACGGCAACGCTGTCGTTATCAAACGGATCAAATTAGCCGCCGTGGTGAAGCGAGCGATTTGTTCATTCGAGCGACGCAAAGGTAACGCGGTGGACATGAAGTCTCGGCTAACTCGGGTGATGATGAGCATGCGTCGATTGTCGGGAAGCAGGGATCTTGGTCAGGGCGAAGCTCGCATGACTAACCGCCCCGATGAGCTGCGCGCGCTCTACAAAGCCTATAGCAACGATGCGCGGCGTGCCTTGGCTCGCAGCGGTCTGTGGCTAGCC
The DNA here is from genome assembly GCF_900094555.1 of Martinezella hainanensis. Taxonomy (GTDB): domain Bacteria; phylum Pseudomonadota; class Alphaproteobacteria; order Rhizobiales; family Rhizobiaceae; genus Rhizobium; species Rhizobium hainanense. The sequence goes on along the minus strand of NZ_FMAC01000003.1, from coordinate 72,692 downwards.
GTGCCCGTTTATGTCCTCTTCCTGATCACGGATCTGGTCTTCATTCCCGACGTCTCGCACGTGACGATCCCTGCGCGGTTTCTGATCGGTGGCTTTTCGCTTCTGATCCTGGAAATGCAGTTTTCGCGGCAGCGTCGTGCCGGCGAGCTTGAGGCGACATGTGCTGCGGCTGTCGTTCTTGGATATGTCGTGTGGCTGCTGCCGGCATTGCAGACGACCAATGCCGAGGCATTCTCTTATTATGCCGCCTTCGGCGCCATCTTCATGATGGGCGTTAACCTTTTCTTCAGTCTTGAATTCGGCTTGGCACTGGTTTCGTCCGGGTTGATCTTTGCGTTTTTCCTGCTGTCGATGACGGAATTTCACTACAGTGCCGCCTATTGCCTGGCCTTCACGACCTTCTATCTGTGCTGCTTCGTGTTCACCTCCTATGTGAACTGGAAACTGAACAAGGAACGTTTCAACGTCTTTCTCAATGCCAGGGAAGCGGAGCTGCAGCAGCGCCAGGCGACCGAACGCGGCGAGGCGCTTCTGCGGCTTTCCATTACCGATTCCCTGACCGGAATGGAGAACAGAAGAGCCGCCGATATAAGGCTGAAACAGTTTTGGGATCGCTGGCGCGAAAAGGGCGCAGCATTCGCCATCCTGCTGGTCGATGTCGACTTCTTTAAGAAGTACAATGACTATTACGGCCACCAGGAGGGCGATCACTGCCTTGTGACGGTTGCCAATGCACTATCGAACATCGTCGCTCCCCTTGGGGCGACGGTCGGACGTTACGGCGGCGAGGAATTCATCGTTATCCTCGATCTGGAAAGCAGCTCGGATGCGCTGGCGCTGGCTGACGCCATTTGTCAGGGGATCGAAGCGCTCGATATCGTCCATGCGCAGCGTCTGGACGGCTTCCGGCATGTCACGGTGAGCGTCGGAGCGACCATTACGAGAGATGTCGCCGGTACGAAGCTGGAGAACGTGATCAACGAAGCCGACCGTGCTCTCTATTCCGCAAAGGCGAGCGGCCGCAATTGTGCAAGAATATTTGATCCGAACGAGTTGCCCGGCGGCGATGCGAGCGAGAATATCGCAGCCATTCTGAAGATCGCCATCCAGCAGAATCTCGTTTCGCTGGTCTATCAGCCGATCCAATATCTCCAGACCGGAGAGATCGGTGCCTATGAAGCTCTCATGCGCCTGCAGCTGCTCGATGGATCGAATGCTTCTCCGGCAGTCTTTATCCCGATAGCGGAGCGTACCGGCGCGATCATGGAGCTCGGCTATTGGGCGATCAGAAGGGCCTGCTGTGATTTGCTGACCCGCGACATCGTCGACACTGTCAGCATCAACGTCTCCCCGATCCAGCTGAGAGCTCCGGGTTTCGCCGCGCAGGTCGCCGCTATTCTGGCGGAAACGGGTGTTTCCGGTCACCGGGTGGCATTCGAGATTACCGAGGGCGTCGATATGGAGATACGCCCCGATGTCCTCGACAGCATTCAGGATCTGAAGAAGCTCGGTATCAAATTCTGGCTGGATGATTTCGGCACAGGTTTTGCCGGACTGTCATGGCTTCGCCTGATGGAGTTCGAAACCGTCAAGATCGACAAATCCTTCCTGCATGATGCGGCAAGCAACGACGGTGCGAAGATCCTTCTCGAGGATATCATCGGTCTGGTGCGCAATCGCGGTCATCGCATCCTGGTCGAAGGCGTGGAGGACGAGGAGCAACTCAATCTCGTCAAATCCTTTGGCATCGATGCCGTTCAGGGATATCATATCGGCCGTCCGGCACCGGTGCTCAAGCATCCGATTACAATGATGCATGCAGGTCGCCGCCGTCTGCAGGCATCTGCCTGAGACGCTGACGGTCACCAGGCCAAGGGCGATGGGAATGGCAAGCATCGACCTGTCCGAGATCTATAGAGGCTATATTGCCTGTCTGAATGGGCAGGATTGGTCACGCCTGGGCAAATTTGTCCATGAAGACGTGCACTATAATGGCGGCCATGTCGGGCTATCAGGCTATCGGCAAATGCTCGAAGGCGATTTTCGCGCCATTCCCGATCTTCATTTCGATATCGCTCTGTTGATTAGCGAACCGCCGCGCATCGCAAGCCGCCTGCAATTTGATTGTAGGCCGACGGGAATGCTGTTCGGTATGGCGGTAAACGGCAGAAGGGTGCGATTTGCCGAGAATGTCTTCTATGAGTTTCTGGACGGGCGAATCCGGAACGTCTGGTCGATCATCGACAAGGCGGCCATTGCGACCCAGCTGTAGGGCCATTCTAGGAAAAGTGCGCAACGGCTTTCCGTCCGGAATTGCATGAAAAGCTCGGCTGCTCCGAGGATGCTTATCCGCTTTGATAATCCTCGCCGATAATCGCGCTATTTGTGTCTGAGGCGAAGCGCCATGAAACCGGCTGCGAACGCGGCAAGGCCGCTTGCGATAATCGGGCCGGAATAGCTGCCCGTATGGTCGAAAATGAAGCCTGCGGCCGTGGGGCCAATCAAGGCTGCGATACCCACCGCCGTATAGAGATATCCGATGACGGCGCCGATATTGCGCGTGCCGAACAGATCGGCCGCCACAGCGGGATAAAGGCCAACGCAACCGCCATAGCTCATGCCGAATGTCAGCGCGAACAACGCGAGCTGGATCATGCCTGACGCCGATGCCCATAGCGCAAAGGACCCGGCGACTGCGAATGTCAGCGCGGCCAGCAGCCGGCGTCGTCCGAAGCGATCGCCGAGGCCGGCCAGGAAAAAGCGCCCGACGACATTGCCGACGCCGATAAGACCAACAAGAGTGGTTCCGTCTTGAATGGAAAGACCCATGTCCTGGGCTGCTGCAACGATATGGACATAGGGGATGAAGGTGCAAAACGACGACAGAATAAGCACGACATAGAAAAGATAGAACCGGCTGTCTCGCCATATAGCGGGAGCATTTGCAGAGTTGCTCGCTCGGTTCGAGAGCGGGTTTGCATGGTCGCGCCTCTTGCGGATGACCAGTGCGGCTGGCAGTCCAAACCCGGCAAAGAGGCAAGCCAGCGCGATAAAGCAGCCCCGCCAGCCGATCGATGGAAGAGCCTGACCGATCGCAAAGGGCAGGATCAGGGTGCCAAGGCCAATTCCGGCGGTCGCGATGCCCGATGCCTGGCTCCGTTTGCGGACAAACCACGATTGCACGGCGCCAAGAGCCGGAACGTAAGAGAGGCCGATCCCAAGGCCAACGCCGAAGCCGTACCAGATGTAGAGCGACGAGAGGGACTCGGCGCGACTGGCGCCGATATAGCCGAGGATCATGGCGGCAAGCCCCAGAAGAACCAGGCCGCGCGGCGACCATCTGTCGGCGAGCGGCCCGGCAATCGCGCCCAGGGAATAGAAGAGGAACGCGGAAATGGAGAAGACGAGGGCGATCTCGCCGCGAGAGGCGCTGAACTCTGCGGCAAGCCCAGGCAAGGTGGCGGAGAAGGAGTAGGCGGCTCCAAACGTCACGGCCGTCAGCACATGGGTGGCGGCAACGACCTTCCATCCCTCCCGCGTATCGGCTTCTTCATGGTCACGCGAAAGGGCAAGGTCGGACATCGGTGCGCTCGGTCAAATGATGCTGTTGCCCAATATGGCCCAGGGGGCGGCATTGGAAAAATGAATAGCGTTGATGTCTTTCATTGATTCTCTTGATCCATGCCGAAGGTGAGGGTCGGCCTATTCACGAATTGCCTGCGAAGAGGAGGCGAGGTCGGTTTCTATGAAAATACAGGATCTGTCGGCCGTCTGCAGCAGCGTGTCGGCCACGCTGCCATAGGAGAGGCTGCCGCTCGCCCGCTTGCTCACGCCAAGCACGATCAGGTTATATCCGCCGCCGCGCGCATGGCGCAGGATCGAGAGCTCTGGGGACGGTCCCTGCTGCACGACTTTTTCGACCTGCACACCATAATAATCTGCGATGGTGCCGACCTTGTTCAGAATATCCCGATGGTCGTTGCCACGATCGCTGATGCGCGGGATGGCGCTGGCCTGACGCGGCTCGACGATCAATAAAAGCGCGCAGTGCACATTTGCCGCCTTGGCAATTGCTATCCCGAATTCGGCGGCGCGGATGGAGCGCTCCGTGCCACTGACGGGAAGCAGGATCCGCAGATCACCGGGATGCTCCGGAAGCGAACCGCGTGCCGTTATGATCGCAGGAGTTCCCTGGAATGCCGATGTCATGACCTGCAGCGACGGGCTGAAGCGGCCATCTTCTCCCATGGTGGGTTCTATGCCCGCCAGGAGAAGATCGTGGCCGGTGCCGGAGACGTCTTCGACCACGGTTTCGAGTTTGTCGCTCCTTTCTCGGACTGTGACATGGATATCGCCTTCGCTGGCCATATCCTGCTCGGGCGAGGCCGAGGCAAGCAGGTCGGTTGCGCATTGGCGCAGATCTTCGGCTATAGCCTTGGCTTGCGACGCTGGTGGCGCGGTTCCCGTAGCGTCGGCCGCGTTTGCGGTTCCATCCGCTTCTCGTGCATCCAGCACCGTAACCGGCATCTTGCGGGTCACGGTAAAGAAGGCGGCGATCCAGGTTGCGAGGCGGCTGCTTTGCGAGCCGTCGACGGCCAGCAGTATGCGTTCGAAATTTCCGAGGAAGCTTTTGATTTCGAATTCTTCACGTTCGAGCCGGTCACGTTCCTCTTCGCGCAATGGCAGGCGAGCAAGCGCCCAACGAAGTGTGGGCGGCATCGCCATCGTTGTCATGACCGCCATGGCGACGATGACGGAGAAGAGTTTTTCGTCCAGCACACCGATGGATAGGCCGATGGTCGCGACGATGACTTCCGTCGATCCTCTGGCATTCATGCCGCAACCGAGCGCCAGGGCCTCGGAAGCCGAATAGCCGCCAAACCTGGCGGCGGCAAAAGCGCCCCCGAACTTGCCGATGCTGGCTATGACAACGACGGCAGCCGTCAGCAACAAGATGGAGGGATCGGCAAGCACGGTCAGATCGGTCTGCAGACCGGTCAGCCCGAAGAAGACAGGCATGAACAGCGCCGTCGTCAAGCCGCGAAGCTGCACGTCGATCTGGCGCGTGAGGATTGGAGATTCTCCAACGAGAATACCGGCGACGAAGGCGCCGAGCACGGTATGGACGCCGATGAGATTGGTGATAATCGCCATCCCGCCCATGATCGCAACGATGGCGCTGAGCACGGGCAGGTCGCTGCGGAAATTGTCGTTGGTCCAGCGGATGATTTCGAACACGATCCGCCGTCCGACAGTGAAGCTCACGGCCATGAAAGTCAGCGTCCCGATCACGCTGGTTGCCAGCGTCGTGAGATCGACGGTTCCTTTTTCCGCAAGCCCGAAGGTTATAGCGATGATGACCCATCCAACAGTATCGTCGATGATGGCGGAAGCGACGATCAGTTGGCCGACGTTCCGGCGCATGAAGTCCATTTCGCGGACGACGGAGGCGACGATCTTCACCGAAGAGATGGAAAGCGCCGTTCCAAGAAAGAGAGAGGTGACCAGCCGCTTCTCGGGATCTGGAAGCAGTGCGTCCGGAATAAGCTCGCCGAGCGCAAAGCCTGCCGCAAACGGAATGACGATGCCCGTCAGCGAGACGCCGGCCGCCGATTTGCGCAGGCGCTTTGCGAGACCCAGATCGGTTTCCATGCCCGCGAGCAGCAGCAGGAAGAGGATACCGAGCTGACCAACCGCATCTGTCATGCTCTTCTGGGCTGCATCCGATGGGAAAATGCTTGCCTGCACGCTGGGAAATACGAGACCCAAAAGTGAGGGGCCGAGAATGATGCCGGCAATGATCTGACCCATGATCGACGGTTGGCCGATGCGCACCATCCATTCGCCGAGCAACCTGCCCGATACGACAAGCAGAATGATCTGGACCAGAAATAGCCCTTCCGAGGGGTGGCTCGCCTTCTGTCCCTCGGCCGCGAAAGCGGTTTGCGCGATCGATAGCGACAGGGTGGCGGCAATGAGAATGATGGAGGCGCTTGACGGAAATGATTTCAGAAAATTCTGGCGTGACGGCATGGACTGATCCCACTGAGCAGCAGGAAAACGCGCCAGCGGCTTTGCCGTTCCAGATATTGCCGACAATTGCCGGTTTGCTCAGGCCAACGGTCCGCCGCTCATGCGGCGGCGGACGACAGCTGATGGTGCCGATCAGACGCGTTCGAGGGCGATGGCAATGCCCTGGCCGACGCCGATGCACATGGTCGACAACGAATAGCGTCCGCCGGTTTCCTTCAACTCGAGAGCTGCTGTACCGGTTATGCGCGCGCCGGACATGCCTAAGGGATGGCCAAGCGCGATTGCGCCGCCGTTGCGATTGACGCGGGCGTCGTCATCGGCAATGCCGAGTTCGCGCAGCACTGCAAGCCCTTGCGAGGCGAAGGCTTCGTTGAGTTCGATGACGTCGAACTGTTCTTGGCGCATGCCGAGACGAGCCATGAGCTTGCGCGAGGCGGGAACGGGGCCGATACCCATGATGCGCGGCGGAACGCCTGCGGCAGCGCCGCCGAGGATGCGGGCGATCGGCGTTAGACCGTATTTTTTGGCTGCTGCTTCGGAGGCGATGATGAGCGCGGCGGCACCGTCATTGACGCCGGAGGCATTGCCGGCCGTTACCGTGCCACCTTCCTTCTTGAAGGGCGTGCCGAGCTTGGCTAGCGCTTCCATCGAGGTTGCGCGGGGATGTTCATCCTTGCCGACGACGATCGGATCACCCTTGCGCTGCGGAATCGTTACCGACGTGATTTCCTTCGCAAGCCGGCCATTCTCCTGCGCTGCTGCGGCCTTCGCCTGCGAGCGGACGGCGAAGGCGTCCTGATCTTCGCGGTTGACCTTATAGTCTTCGGCGACGTTTTCGCCGGTCTCCGGCATGGAGTCGACGCCATACTGCTTCTTCATGACGGGATTGATGAAGCGCCAGCCGATGGTGGTGTCATAGATCTCGGCATTGCGCGAAAAGGCACTGTCGGCCTTTGGAATAACGAAGGGCGCGCGCGACATGCTTTCGACGCCGCCCGCAATCATCAATTCGGCTTCGCCGGCGCGGATGGCGCGGGCGGCTGCGATGACGGCATCCATGCCCGAACCGCAGAGACGGTTGATCGTCGTGCCGGGCACTGAGATCGGCAGGCCGGCAAGCAGGCTCGCCATGCGCGCGACGTTGCGATTGTCCTCGCCGGCCTGGTTGGCGCATCCGTAGATCACGTCCTCGACCGCTTCCCAATCGACGGAGCCGTTGCGCTCGATCAGCGCCTTCAGCGGTACGGCGCCGAGGTCGTCGGCACGAACGGAGGACAGCGATCCGCCAAAACGGCCGATCGGGGTGCGGATATAGTCACAGATGAAAGCGTCGGTCATGGTCTTTCTCCCTACTGCATGTCGCACAAAAACGTGTGGCGGCGTGCGATAACGACATGCGAAATATTATAAGCTTAAAGCATATCGGGCAGATCTGAAAGATCGCGATACCCTTTAGAGCGTCGGCACGACGAGGTCGGCAACGGGGCGGTCGGTATGGAGCGGCGCGCCGGTCATTGCCTGCAGCTCGTCCATCGTCATGGCCGCGAGTTTCTCGCGAACGACGAAACCTTCCCTGGCGATGTCGATGACAGCGTGGCTCGTATAAATTCGCGTGATGCAGCCGACGCCGGTCAGTGGGAAGGTGCAGGCCTCCACCAGTTTCGGCTTGCCGTCCTTGGTCACATGTTCGGTGATGACGAAAACCTGCTTGGCACCGTGCACAAGGTCCATGGCCCCGCCGACGGCGGGCACGCCCTTGGAACCAACGCGCCAGTTGGCGAGATCGCCATTCTGCGCCACCTGATAGGCGCCAAGGATCGCGACATCCAGATGGCCTCCACGCACCATTGCGAAGCTATCGGCGTGATGGAAGAAGGAGGCGCCTGGTTTCAGCGTGACGGCTTTCTTGCCGGCGTTGATCAGATCCCAATCTTCCTCGCCTTCCGCCGGCGGCTCGCCGAAATTCAGGATGCCGTTTTCGGTGTGGAAGATTGCCTGACGACCCGGAGGCTGGTAGCGGGCGACCATTTCCGGAAAGCCGATGCCGAGATTCACATAAGCGCCATCCTGGATATCCTGAGCTGCGCGCCAGGCGATCTGGGCGTTGGAGAGTTTGATGTCTTCGCGTGTGTCGATGGTCATACGTATGCCACTCCGGCTCGAATGAGATTTTCTTCCTGCTGCGGATCGGCGACCTCAACGACGCCGTTGACGAAGATGCCGGGGGTTACGATGTGCTCGGGATCGAGCTCGCCAGCGGCGACGATTTTCGAGACCTGCGCGATCGTCTTGGCCGCGGCCATGCACATCAGCGGATTAAAGTTGCGGCCTGCCTTGTTGTAGATGAGATTGCCCTGCACATCGCCGACTTCAGCCTTGACGATGGCGAAATCGGCCTTGAGCCAGCGTTCCTGAACATAGTGGCGGCCGTCGAATTCCGCGATGACCTTGCCGTTGGCAAGTTCGGTGCCGTAGGCGGTCGGCGTGTAGAAAGCCGGAATGCCCGCGCCGCCGGCCCGGATGCGTTCGGCAAGAGTTCCCTGCGGCACCAGCTCCAGCTCGATTTCTCCGGCCAGATAACGGTCGGTGAAAGCGCGTGGATCGGATGAGCGCGGGAAGGAGCAGATCATCTTTTTGACCATGCCCGCATCGATCATGGCGGCGATGCCGATCCGACCATTGCCGGCATTGTTGTTGATGACGGTCAGGTTCTTCGGGCCTTTGTCGATCAGCGCATGGATGAGCTCGATCGGCGCGCCAGAGCCACCAAAACCGCCGATCATGACGGTCGCGCCATCGCCGATGTCCGAGACGGCAGCCGCCGTGCTCGCGATTGTCTTGTCCATGCGGATTCTCCCGTTTGCCATTGCGGGCGGATTGAGACGACCCGTCCTCTTCCTTTCGAATAGATCAGCATGGGCTAGGCGGCAATCATTTTGTGCGATATTTGATATTTGTTCATATATCGCACAAAATGATTGCGAACTGGGAGATCAAAAAATGCTGGTGCCAGCACGAAGAAGGCCAGCTTGCCTTTCGATCATTCACTATGAGTTGATGTTGCATCAACCAAACGCACCTTGATCAATCATTGATTGACAATAGCCTTTCGTACTGACCACGCCGGAGCCTTCGGCCGTAACTGATGTTTGGTACGCAGAGGATGTGATGCTTGATTTTATAAACAGCTCGCCGCGGATATGCGCTCGTCATCAACAAAGGCCGATCCGCGATCCAGATTTGTTTCATCGGCACGCATATTCTGGTGACGGGAACAGGGGCATGTGCACTCAGCACGAGCCGCCGGCAATGCCTGAAACTGACTAAGTCCACATCTCTCACTGACGGTTCTGTGTCCCGCCTAATGTCGGTTCTCCGCGTCTGGTGACGCAAACGCCTTTCGAAACATTCTCCCTCGGAGCTTCAGAAAATGCATTTCGAATTGAAACCGATGCCTCGGCCTCGTCGCTCGCTCCTGAAAGGCTTCGTCGGAGGCGTAGCGATCCTCACAGCATCGTCTGGCCATACGAAAGAAAAGCCGATCTCTCCTATTCATCGTGTCGTCTTCCAAGTCGACAGCAATGACGAGACGTTGATGAAGCATGCAATCAGCGGTGCGGTCAACATCTCGCGCAATTACGACCAGCTGAACGAACCCTACGCCGTTGAGATTGTCGCCAATGCAGCCGGAATCGCCATGTTTAGAAGCGATATCTCGCCTGTCGGTGAAACGCTGAGTATGCTGCGGAAAGCAATTCCGACGTTGAGCCTCTCGATGTGTGGCTCTTCAAAAACGATTGCCGAGCAAAAGGAAGGACACGAGCTACCGCTGATCGACGGTGTCGTGGTTGTCCCTTTCGGTATTGTTCGGCTCGTCGAGCTTCAAGAGAAAGGCTGGAGCTATATTCATGCCTAACAGCAAGAAAGACGCGGTCCTCGGCAAAATAGACAGGCGGACGGCACTTGCGTCTTTGCTTCTCCTTTTGGCCACCAGGCCGTCCAGCGCCGTTTCCAGGTCATTCGATAACCCTCCGGTGTTGGAGACCGTTCGCAGCCAATTCACCATGATGGCACCCCCGCAAAAGATGCCTGATGTGCGCCTGCCGTTGCTGAACGGCAAGCCCGGATTGCTTACCGCCCGCGCTGGCGAAGTCCTGTTATTGAACATATGGGCGAGCTGGTGCGTCAACTGCAGGGATGACCTGCAACAACTCGCAGAGCTTGCCCGACAACGACGACGCGGGCTTTCGGTTCAGACGGTCAGTGTCGATACGATCGAGGCCGACAGGGTGCGCGATTTCGTCGACGAGCTTCAGGTTGGCGACCTGCCTATATTTCTGGATCGTGCCGGAGTCCTTAGCGGTCACGCGGAAGGAACCCAAGCGCTTTTGCCGGCCTTTGGGATGCCGATAACGTTTCTAATTAGGCCCGACACGATTATCGCCGGATATATCACCGGAAGTCCGGATTGGTCGAGCAAAGCAGCTTCCGATCTGATTTCCTACTATATGTAGCGAGCACGCCGTCGCAGGACGCCTAGCCCAGCATTCCTGAAGAGGAGAGCGTCGGGTTGTCGCTGCGCAGGAAGAATGCTTGGCAGTAGCTGCAACTCACACAGTTTTTGGCCAGCTGGCGTCGACAGATCCGCGGCGCCGGATTTATGTTGACGGATCAATTGGATCAAAGTGACCAAAGCAAAATGATGCGCACTGTGAATTTCGCAGGAAAGACAGTGTTGAGAATCTGCGTAATGGACACAACAAAAGTGCGGGATCAGATGCGCGAAACGGATTTCGTCAGCGGCTTTGCCAAGGGATTGAAAGTCATCGAGGCCTTTGGCGAAACTCAGCGGCGACTGACGATCGCCGAGGCGTCGAAGCTGACCGGGCTCGACCGCGCCACCGTGCGCCGCTCGTTGCTGACGCTTTCCGAGCTCGGCTATGCCATCTATGACGGGAAGTTCTTCACGCTGACGCCGAAGATCCTCAGGCTCGGCCACGCGTATCTTGCCGCGACGCCGCTGCCGATCATCATCCAGCCGCATCTCGACCAGCTGGCCGAGCGCGCAGGGCAGAATGCTTCGGCTTCGGTGCTCGACGGAACGGAAGTCGTCTACATCGCCCGCGCCTCGCAGCGCCGGGTGATGTCGATCAACCTGACGCCGGGCAGCCGTCTCCCGGCCTTCTGTGCCTCGATGGGCCGTGTCTTGCTGGCGGCCCTGCCCGAAAGCGAGGCGCGTTCGGTGCTTGAACGGACCGAGCTCAAGGCGAATACGCCGAACACCAAGACCGACCCGGAGGAGCTGATGGCCGAATTTCGTCGGGTGAGAGAGCAGGGCTATGCCGTCATCGACCAGGAGCTGGAAATCGGCCTTTGCTCCATTGCTGTCCCGGTGGAAAACGATCGCGGTCAGACCGTTGCCGCAATCAATATCGGCGCGCCCGCCGCCTATGTCGCGGCCTCCGACATGACTGAGCGCTTTCTGCCGCTGCTCAAAGAGACGCAGAAGGCGCTGCGGCTGGTGCTGCCTTAACTTTCGGACCATCGAGGCCATCCTCGTCCTTCGACAAGCTCAGGATGAGGATGGAGCGAGCGGCCTTTTGATGTCACTTCCGCTTTCTTGGCAATGGAGTGAGGGGATCAGCCCTCATGGTAAGGAGGCCCAAAGGGCCGTCTCGAACCACGAGGGCGGGTGGTTGCTCGATTGTTTTCTGCTCAGATAGCTGTTCACATCCCGAGCCTCTCCCGCTCCTCGATACGCCAGGCGCGAGGTGTCTGGCCTGCCTGCTTCACGAAAAAGCGCGAGAAATAGGCGGGGTCGGCAAAGCCGAGGCGGTAGCTGATTTCCTGGACGGTCGCGAAAGTGAAGACCAGTTCGCGCTTGGCCTCATCCAGCAGCTTGCGTGCAATGAGTTCATGCGCGCCGTGCCCCGTCCGGCTGCGTACAATGCGGCTGAGATGGGCAGGAGAGATGCCGAGGCTTTCGGCATAGAAGGCGGCAGGCTTGTGCGAGCGGAAGTGGCTCTGGATGAGACCCTGCAGCATCTCCATCCGGCGTTCGCTTTCGTCACCCGGGCTGGATTCTTCATCGGCCTTATGGGCGATGCGCGCTGTCAGCAGCAATGCCGAGGTCAGATAGGCGTCGAGCAGATCGTTGCGGCCGTTGCGGTGGCTGGCAAATTCTTCGCCGAGGCGTCTCAGCGTACTGGCGACGTGGGCTGCGTCTTCGTCGCGGGCGTCGAGCAAGGTCAGATGCGGATCGGCAAGCCAAGCTCCGAGCCTGCTGCGATCACCCGGAGATGCCTTCAGATGCGAGATCAGCACCGTGATGACGAAGCCGTCTACATCGCGCGAAAACCGGAAGCCGTGATTGAGATGCGGCGGCACTGTGATGACGGCAGGCGGCGTAAAAGCATGCGCGATGCCGTCGAAGATCGCGTCGCCGGATCCGGCGTCGATGTACAAAATCTGAAAGAAGCTCTCATGCCTGTGGGGGCGGATCTCCCAGTGATGAAGGCTGCTGCGGGAAGGGATCGTCTCGCAATGCAGCCAGAAATCCGGCTTTCTGCCGGTATTTTCGCCGTAGAGCTCATAAATCGGAACAGTCTTCGTCATGGCTCTTCTCCCTCGCCATGTTCGATTAGTGCAATTTCTTGCTTGAAATGTCCATTGCGGACCTGCCGCGCGCCGAGGAGACTTGAGCCAAGAAATACGCATGGGAGGAGACGATGCGCACTCAAGTCGCCATTATCGGGTCTGGGCCGTCCGGGCTGCTGCTCGGCCAGCTGCTGACGGAGGCCGGCATCGACAACGTCATTCTCGATCGTGTCGGCAAGGATTACATTCTCGGCCGCGTGCGTGCCGGTGTTCTCGAGGAAGGCACCGTCCGGCTGCTGGATCAGGCGAAATCCGCCGCGCGCTTGCATGCCGAGGGCTTGCCGCATGATGGTTTCTCGCTCGCCTTCGACGGCCGCGACCATCGCATCGACCTACATGGGCTGACGGGTGGCAAGCGCGTCGTCATCTACGGCCAGACGGAAATGACCCGGGATCTGATGGCTCGTCGCGAGGAAAGCGGCGCTCCGACCATCTACGACGCTGCCAACGTCCAGCCACACGGCTTCGATGGCGACACACCCTATCTGACCTATGAAAAGGACGGGGCTTCCCATCGCATCGATTGCGATTTCATCGCCGGCTGCGACGGCTTTCATGGCGTCAGCCGCAAACAGGTTCCTCAAAAGGCGGTCCGCAGTTTCGAAAAGGTCTATCCCTTCGGCTGGCTCGGCGTGCTCGCCGAAGTGGCCCCCGTTAATCATGAGCTGATCTATGCCAATCATCCCCGCGGCTTTGCGCTCTGCTCGATGCGGTCGATGACGCGCAGCCGTTATTACATTCAGTGTCCGCTCGACGAGAAGGTCGAGGGCTGGAGCGACGACCGCTTCTGGGACGAGCTGCGGCGCCGGCTGCCCGCCCACCATGCGGCGGCTCTAGTCACAGCGCCATCCTTCGAAAAATCGATCGCGCCGCTGCGCTCCTTCGTCGCCGAACCCATGCGCTTCGGTCGCCTCTTCCTTGTCGGCGATGCCGCCCATATCGTGCCGCCGACCGGCGCCAAGGGACTCAATCTGGCGGCCAGCGATGTGCATTACCTGTTTTCGGGTCTTGCCGAGCATTATCAGGACCGCTCGAATGCCGGACTGGATGCCTATTCCGCCCGTGCGCTCGCCCGCGTCTGGAAGGCAGTGCGCTTCTCCTGGTGGATGACGACGATGATGCACCGCTTTCCCGATACCAACGATTTCGACCAGAAGATCCAGGAAGCCGAGCTCGACTATCTCACCCATTCCCGCGCTGCCTCGACCGCACTTGCGGAAAACTATGTCGGCCTTCCGCTCTGAAGCAGGGCAATCGCATATGGATAGGGGTAAGCCCCTCATCCGTCCTCTCACAGTTCGCTTCGCTTGACTGTTCAAGTCCACCTTCTCCCCGCACGCGGGGCGAAGGGGTTTGGCGAGGCCGCTCCCTCGCCCCGTAAAACGGGGAGAGGGCTGGGGTGAGGGGCACCTTTTATTTCATATGCAACTGTCCGGCCTTCTGAGTCGGCCTCAAAGCTTCCTAGCAACCTCGCTGGCCGCTTCCCGGATGGTCTGCATAAGGATCGACAAGGGCAGGGTGGGGATGGCGTCGGTACGAACGGTCAATCCCACGGGACCCTTCGTTTCGCTGGTATCGATCGGCAAAAGCGCCAGCAGCCCGTCATCGACATCGCCGGCGACGACGCCGGCTGAGATGATCCAGATGGCGTCGCTCGAGCGCACGAAGGCTCGGCCGAAAGAGTCCGAAACGGTTTCGATCTGGTTGGGCAATCCGCCGGCGCCATTGGCGATCAGAAAGCTCTCGACGAAAGGGCGGATAATCGAACCGCGCGTCGGCATCAGGATCGTGTAGCGGTTGAGATCGGAAAACAGCGATTGCCTGTCGGACAGCAACGGGTGGCCCGCCCTGACGGCAAAGACAACTTGCTCGGAGTAAAGATGCTCGAAGGAAAAGCCCGTCATCTTGTCGGGGCTCGCCAATCGGCCGACGACGAGATCCAGATCGCCGATGCGCAACTGCTCCAGAAGTACCGCGTTCTCGCCCGTCACGATCTTGATGCGGCTCCAGGCCTCCTCCTTGAGAAACAATTCCATCGCCCGCGGCATGATCCGTGTCGAAACCGTCGGCAGCGCGCCGACGCGGATCGGTGGTGCTTCGCCGGAGCGCTCCTGCGAGACGGAATCGAGACCCTGCCTGAGTGCCGTTAGCGCCGCGCCGGCATGGCGGAGAAAGACTTCGCCGTAGCGGGTAATGCGAATGCCGCGCCCGTCGCGTTCGAAGACGGCGACGCCGAGCGCTTCTTCCAGTTCGCGGATGGTTTTCGTCACCGCCGGCTGGCTGATGTTCAGCAGCCTCGCCGCCTTGATCACGCTTTTCTGGCGCGCAACCTCGACAAAGGTTTGCAGATGGCGGAACTTGATGCGTGCGTCGAGCATACTCACTCATAACCCTGGAGTTATCGTAGAGCAAAGAAATATCATTTTACCTAACCAGATTATACATCCAATCTCGCCTCCGAGGAGATTTCCAGTGCAGTTTGCCCGCATCAACGACGTCACGATCCATTATCAGATCATTGGTGGCCCCGCCGACAAGCCGGTTCTTGTCTTTGCCAATTCGCTCGGTACCGATTTCCGGATCTGGCGGGATGTGATCGTGCGCCTGGCCGGCGATTTCGCCATCGTGCTCTACGACAAGCGCGGCCATGGCCTCTCCGATGTCGGCCAGATGCCCTATTCGATCGAGGATCACTCCACCGACCTTGCCGGCCTGCTCGACTTCCTCTCGGTCAAGAATGCCATCATTTGCGGCCTGTCGGTCGGCGGGCTCATCGCGCAGTCGCTCTATCAGCGTCGCCCGGATCTGGTGCAGGCGCTGATCCTCTGCGACACCGCTCACAAGATCGGCACGGCCGAAAGCTGGAACGCTCGCATCGCCAAGGTCGAGGCTGACGGCATCGAATCGATCGTCGATTCCATCATGGAGCGCTGGTTCACGCCCGCCTTCCGCCGCCCGGAAAACATCGCGTTTGCCGGCTATTGCAACATGTTGATCCGCCAGCCGGTTGCGGGCTATGCCGCCACCTGCGCGGCTCTTCGCGATGCCGACTTAACCGAAGCCGCGGCCAAGATCGCCGTGCCCACCATCTGCATCGTCGGCGATCAGGATGGCTCGACCCCGCCCGAGCTGGTGCTTTCGACGGCAAAGCTCATTCCGAATGCACGTTATGAAGTGATCAAGGACGCCGGTCATATCCCCTGCGTCGAACAACCCGAGGCGTTGACCGAAGTCATCCGTGCCTTCGTTGACGTCGTCTTGCATGGAGAACAAGCCTGATGAATGACCCCACTGCGCCGTCCGAGCGCTATCGGCAAGGCATGGCGACCCGACGCGCCGTTCTCGGCGACAGCCATGTCGATCGTGCCCAGCAGGGAGTGACGGAATTCGATCAGCCTTTTCAGGATCTGATTACCGAAGCGGCGTGGGGACATGTCTGGTCGCGCCCGACGCTCAGCCGGCGGGAACGCTCGATCGTCACGATCGCGCTTCTGGCCGCACTTGGTCAGGATGATGAGGTGGCCATGCATGTGCGCGCCACGCGTAACACCGGCGCAACGCGCGACGATATCTGCGAGGCGCTTCTGCATGTGGCGATCTATGCCGGCGTGCCGGCCGCCAACCATGCGATCAAGATCGCCAAGCAGGTTTTTGAACAGATGGACGCCGAACAGGCGGCATGAAGCGAGGCAGACATGTCCGATAGAAGCAACAGCAAGCCCGAAACGGGCGCCTTTTTTGCCCGGGATCGCGCCTGGCATCCGCCGGCCTTTTCGCCGGGCTACAAGACCTCCGTGCTGCGCTCGCCGCAGCGCGCATTGCTTTCGCTCGACGGTACCATCTCCGAAATCACCGGGCCGGTCTTCGGCCATTCCATATTGAACGAATTGGACAACGACCTCATCCATAATTTCGCCAGGCCCGGCGAAAGCGCCATCGGCGAGCGGATCATTGTGCATGGCCGCGTGCTCGACGAGCGCGGCCGGCCAGTGCCCGGCGTCCTGCTCGAGTTCTGGCAGGCCAATGCCGGCGGTCGCTATCGCCACAAGAAGGAAACCTATCTCGCCGCCATCGACCCGAATTTCGGTGGCTGCGGCCGCGCCATCACCGATGACGAAGGGCGCTACGCCTTCCGCACCATCCGCCCCGGCGCTTATCCCTGGCCGAACGGCGTCAACGACTGGCGCCCGGCCCATATTCACTTCTCCGTCTTCGGCCATGGTTTTGCGCAACGGCTGATCACGCAGATGTATTTCGAGGGCGACCCGATGATCTGGAAATGTCCGATCGTCGGCACGATCCCCGACAGGCAGGCGATCGAGCAGCTGATTGCGCCGCTCGACTGGGGCAATACGATCCCGATGGATGCCCGCGCCTATAAATTCGATATCGTGCTGCGCGGTCGCCGCTCGACCCTGTTCGAAAACCGGCTGGAGGGCAATTGATGGTACAGGATCTCGGCTACCTCAAGGAAACGCCGTCGCAGACGGCAGGTCCTTACGTCCACATCGGCCTGACGCCGAATTACAGCGAAATCGGCGGCGTCTACGAGACCGATCTGGGCTCCGTCATGGTCAACGACAAGACGCTCGGCGAGCGCATCACGGTGACGGGCAGGGTCCTCGACGGTGCGGGAGCACCGGTCAAGGATGCCGTCCTCGAGATCTGGCAGGCCGACAGCGCGGGGCTTTACAACAGCCCCTCGGAACTGCGCGGTGCTGCGGATCCGAATTTTACCGGCTGGGGACGTTGTCCTACCAATTCGGCCGACGGCGTTTTCCGTTTCGAGACCATCAAGCCCGGCCGCGTTCCCTTCAAGGATGGCCGCAAGATGGCGCCGCACATTACCGTCTGGATCGTGGCACGCGGCATCAATATCGGCCTGCACACACGCATCTATTTCCCCGAAGAGACTGCAGCGAACGCCGAAGACCCCTTGCTTGCGCGCATCGAACACAAGGAACGTTTGGCAACGCTGATCGCCCACAAAGAAGACTCCGTCTACACCTTCGATGTCCATTTGCAGGGCGACAAAGAAACGGTTTTCCTCGATATATAGGCCATGAGCGTTTCTCCCTTCGACCATCCGTTCCTGTCTGGCCTCCTCGGTGACGAGGAGATTGCCGGATATTTCTCCGCCAAGGCGGATATTCGCGCCATGCTTGCCTTCGAAGCGGCCCTTGCCGAGGTCGAGGCGCAGCATGGGATGATCCCGCAGGACGCGGCTGCGCATATCGCCGAGGTCTGCAACGGGTTTGAGCCCGATCTGCAGAGCTTGAAGACGGCAACGGCGTCGGATGGTGTCGTCGCGCCGGATCTTGTTCGGCAGCTGCGCAAGGCGGCCGGCGAAGATGCAGGCAAATATGTCCATTTCGGCGCCACCAGCCAGGACGTGATAGACACCAGCCTGATGATGCGGCTGAAGGCGGCGGCTTTCATCCTGAGTGGACGTCTCTTCGCCGTATCCTCCGCGCTTGCCAAACTGGATGAGCGTTTCGGATCGAACAGGCTCATGGGCCGCACCCGGATGCAGGCGGCGATTGCGATCACGGTGTCCGATCGGCTGCGGGCATGGCAGCATCCGCTCGATCAGTACCGGGACCGGCTGACGCAGGAGACCTTCCCACTGCAGTTCGGCGGTGCGGCCGGTACGCTTGAAAAATTCGGGCCGCAAGCGGCCGAAATCAGGAGCTCGCTGGCACAGGCGCTCGGCCTGACGGACGAGCCACAATGGCAGAGCCAAAGGGCGCGCATTGCCGAGCTTGCCGGGCTCTTATCCATGATCTCGGGCAGTCTCGGCAAGGTCGGCCAGGATGTCGCACTTCTGGCGCAGGCGGGCGACGAGATCGAGCTTGCCGGCGGCGGTGGCTCGTCGGCGATGCCGCACAAACAAAACCCGGTCGCGGCTGAAACGCTGGTCACGCTTGCCCGCTTCAATGCGGTGCAGCTTTCGGGCATTCATCAATCGCTCGTGCACGAGCAGGAACGTTCGGGTGCTGCCTGGGCATTGGAATGGCTGCTTTTGCCGCCGATGGTGGTGGCGACGGCGGCGTCGCTGCGCCACGCACTGCAGCTGATCGGCATGATCAAGCGCCTGGGAACGATAATTGACTAGGATATTCGTCGCTATTCATAACCAGATAAGCATGGATGGAAGCATTTATTTCATTTTACATCACCATTTCCTATGAGAAATTGGCGGTGATCAGCATTTTAGATGATCAAGGGCGGCCCAAGAAATGGCCGCCGGGAGGAGAAAAAATGAAACGGTTTGTCTTGGCCGCCATCGCGGCCGTTGCTCTTGGCGGCGCTGCCTATGCCGACACCATCAAGGTCGGTGTCATCGGTCCGTTTTCCGGCCCGTTCGCGCTGCAGGGCAAGAATTTCAAGGCCGGCATCGACGCCTATATGGCCATGAATGGGAAGAAGGTCGGCAACGACGAGGTGGAGGTGATCTATCGCGATTTGCCTGCCGCCGATCCGGCCCAATCGAAGTCGCTCGCCCAGGAGCTTGTCGTCAAGGAGAAGGTCCAGTATCTCGCCGGCTTCTACTTCACGCCAGATGCCATGGCGGTGACGCCGATCCTCAAGCAGGCCAACGTGCCGATGGTGATCTTCAATGCCGCGACCTCGGCGATCGTCACCAAGAGCCCGTTCGTGGTGCGCACGTCCTTCACCACCTGGCAGACCTCGACGCCGATCGCCAAGGTTGCCTATGACGCCGGCGTGAAGAAGGTCATCTCCGTCGTCAGCGATTACGGTCCCGGCGTCGATGCAGAAAATGCCTTCAAGGCGGGTTTCGAGAAGCAGGGAGGTCAAGTGGTCCAGGCGATCCGCATGCCGCTGTCGACCAACGATTTCAGCCCGATCATGCAGCGCATCAAGGATTCCGGCGCGCAGGGTGTCTTCGCCTTCCTGCCGTCAGGCCCGACGACGCTTGGCTTCGTCAAGGCCTATAACGAGAACGGTCTGAAGACGGCGGGCATCAAGCTGTTCGCGCCTGGCGACCTGACGCAGGAATCCGATCTGCCGGCGCTTGGCGATGCGGCGCTTGGCATGCAGACGACCTTCCACTACGCGATCTCGCATGACTCGCCCGAAAACAAGGCCTTCGTTGCTGCTGCCGGCAAGGCGATCGGCAATCCCGCCGAACTGACCTTCCCGGCCGTCGGCGCCTTCGATGGCATGCATGTCATCTACAAGATGATCGAGGCGACCGGCGGCAAGCAGGATGCGCAGAAGGCAGTCGATGCCGTGAAGGGTCTGTCCTGGGTCAGTCCGCGCGGTCCGGTGAGCATTGATCCGGAAAGCCGGCATATCACGCAGAACATCTATCTGCGCGAAGTCGCCAAGGGCGCAGACGGCAAATACTACAACAAGGAAATCCAGACCTTCGAGAAGCAGGGCGATCCCGGCCTTGCCGCTGCGAAGTAAGGGCTGCTGAATGTCATGCGCCTGGGCGGACATCTCCGTTCGGGCGTGTGATTGCAGCCGCCGCGCTACAACAACCGGACCAGCGATATCAATGCAAACCGTGCTCAGCATAGCAGTCGATGCCCTCGCTTATGGCATGGTGCTGTTTGTCATCTCCATCGGGCTCTCTGTCACCATGGGGCTGATGCGTGTCGTCAATCTGGCCCATGGCGCCTTTGCCATGATCGGTGGCTATATCGCCTCTTATGCCGCGCACGACCTTGGTCTTGGTTATGCAGCTGCCGTATTGCTGGCGGTGGTCGGCACGGTGGTCATCTCCATCCCGATCGAGCGGCTGCTTTACCGCCGTATCTATGGCGCGCCGGAGTTGACGCAGGTGTTGATGACGATCGGCATCACCTTCTGCATCATCGGTATCGCCAACTACGTCTTCGGCCCGACCTTGAAGACCATTCCCCTGCCGGGCAGCCTGCAAAGCTCCGTCGATCTCGGCTTCCGCACCATCGGCACGCATCGCATCTTCGCGATCGTCTGCGGCCTCATCGTCGCCCTGGCCCTTTGGTACACGATCGAGAAGACCTCCTTCGGCGTGAAGCTCAGAGCCTCCGTCGATAACGCCGCGATGGCGGCCGCTCTCGGCGTCAGGACGGAAATCGTCTACGCAGTCAGCTTCGCGATTGCCGTCGGACTGGCCGCCTTCGGCGGCGTCGTAGGTGCGGAGCTTCTGCCGGTCGAACCCTATTATGCCCTGCGCTACATGGTGACCTTCCTCGTCGTCGTTTCCGTTGGCGGCGCCGGCTCGATCTCGGGCGCGCTGCTCGCCTGCCTCATCCTTGGCTGCATCGATACGACTGGCCGTTACCTCATGCCGGAATATGGGGAATTCTTCTTCTATCTGGCCGTCATTGCCATCGTCTGCGTCTTCCCGCGCGGCTTTGCCGGGAGAATGAAGTAACATGGCTCTGACCCTTGAAAGAGAGGCCACACCGATCGTGAGCAGACATCGTACATTGGGGCAGGATCTGATCGCTGTTGCAGTCATTATCGTCGTGGCTGCGGCCGGCTATCTGCTGTTTCCGGATAATCTTGCGCTTTTGACCCGCCTGATCGCGATCGCGCTTCTCGTCTTGTCACTCGATCTCGTCACTGGTTATTGCGGTGTGGCAACTCTCGGTCATGCCGCGCTGTTCGGTGCCGGCGCCTATGCGGCTGGCATCGCGTCAGCCCATTATGGCATTAATGATCCCTTGTTGATGACGCTTGCCGGTATCGTCGCCGGAGCCGTCGCCGGGCTGATCTGTGGCGTCGTCATCCTGAGAGCACACGGACTGCCGCAACTCGTGCTGTCGATCGCGCTGGTCTATCTCTTTCATGAATTCGCCAACAAGGCATCGAGCTGGACGGGCGGCAGCGATGGATTGTCGGGCATTTCTGCCGATCCGCTGTTTGGTGTTTTCGAATTCGATCTTTACGGGCATACGGCCTATTTCTATGGCGTTGCGCTGCTGTTGATCGTGCTCGTGCTGCTGCGCTTTCTGGTTCGCTCGCCCTTCGGCATGCTCTGCCGCGGCATCCGGCAGGATCCTCTGCGTATCCGCGCGATGGGCGCTTCGCCGAAGATGACGCTGATCAAGATGTATATGATTTCCGGCGCCGTTGCCGGCGTCGGCGGTGCGCTGAATGCCATCTCGACGCAGGTCGTCGGCCTCGACAGCCTGTCCTTCACGCAATCGGCCGAGGCGCTGGTCATGCTTGTGCTCGGCGGCACAGGTTCGCTGTTCGGGGCGCTTGTCGGTACGCTGATCTTCATGCTCTTCGAGGATTACGTCTCCGCCGCCAATCCCTTCCATTGGCTGACGATCGTCGGGGCGCTCTTGATCCTCGTTGTGCTTTTCGCGCCCAAGGGCATCTACGGTACCGCCGCCGCCTATGTCGCCCGTCGCAGGGAGGCGCGGGTATGAGCGCGATTTTCGAGGTCAGCAATCTGAAAAAGGCGTTCGGCGGCCTGACGGTGACCAACAATGTCAGCCTGTCGATGGCGCCGGGAGACCGCGTCGCTCTAATCGGCCCGAACGGTGCCGGCAAGACCAGCTTCGTCAACCTCGTCACAGGCAATCTGCCTGCCGATTCCGGCGAGGTCCGCATCGCCGGGCAGAACGTCAATAGGATCGATGCCATCGGCCGGGTCCGTCGCGGCCTGGTGCGCTCCTTCCAGGTGACGCGGCTGTTTCAGGACATGACGCCGGCCGAGCATGTCGGAATGGCGGTGCTGCAGCGGACGGGCCGTTCCGGCCGCATGTTCGGCAATTTCCTCTCCATGGCCGATGTCATGGCCGAGACCGAGGAACTGCTCGGCACGCTCGGCCTCGCGGCGCTTGCGCATCGCAAGGTCAGCGAGATCGCCTATGGCCAGCAGCGGTTGTTGGAAATTGCCGTTGCCATGGCCCTGAAGCCGAAAGTGCTGTTGCTGGATGAACCCGCCGCCGGCGTGCCACAGAGCGATACGGGCCGCATCGAGCAGGCGCTGGCCGATCTGCCCACAGATCTCGCCGTGCTGATGATCGAGCACGACATGGATCTCGTCTTCCGCTTCGCCAAGCGCGTGGTGGTGCTGGCCGCCGGCACGATCATCTTCGATGGTTCGCCAAAGGACGTGACGCAGGATGCGCGTGTGCGCGAAGCCTATCTGGGGAGCTACGCTAATGCCGGCCACGCCGCTTGAAGTCGAAAATCTGTCGGCCGGCTATGGGCCGACACGGGTGCTGGAAGGAGTTTCCTTTTCCGTACCGGCCGGCGGCAGGCTTGCCGTGCTCGGCCGCAACGGCATGGGCAAGAGCACGCTGCTTGCCACGCTCGCCGGTCAGACCCGGCGCTATGATGGCCGCATCCGGCTGGGTTCGGCCGATATTGCCGGTCTGCCAAGTGCCAGACGCGCTCATCAGGGCCTCGGCTATGTGCCGCAGACACGTGACGTCTTTTCGACGCTAACGGTGGAGGAAAATCTCTCCGTTGGGCTGAAGGCGCGGCCGAGGAGCGCCCTGCAGGAGGCCTATGACATGTTCCCGCGCCTGAAGGAGCGTCGCCGCAATCTCGGCAGCCAGCTTTCCGGTGGCGAGCAGCAGATGCTGTCGACCGCTCGCACCATCCTTGGCCGTCCTTCCGTCCTGCTTCTGGACGAGCCGTTGGAAGGACTTGCCCCTGTCATTTGCGAGGAGCTGATGGCCGCCTTCGCCAAGCTCGCCAAGTCGGGCGATATGACCATCTTGCTCGTCGAGCAGCGCATTCAGAGCGCACTGGATTTTGCAAGCGACGTCATCATTCTGGAGCGCGGCCGGCTGGCCTGGAAGGGGACGCCCGAGGCGCTCGCTCAGGATCATCACGCGGTCGAGCGCCTGCTCGGCGTTGGCGGATTGCATTAGCGCACCCGCCTTTTTCGGCTGAGCCAATAACAACACGTCTTTGCGATAGAGCGATGCCGCGATGCGCAATTGCGGCGACTGTTCTGTTTGTCGTAAACTTTCCGCCTGCTTGCTTATGGAGGAGGTGTGGCATGAACCGTTTCACCGGCGGCTGCCTGTGCGGCAAGGTACGAATAGCGGCGTCGGGGTGCCCTTATCGGGTCGGGATTTGCCATTGTCTTGATTGCCGCAAGCATCACGGAGCGCTTTTCCATGCTTCCGCAATTTTTCCCGAGGATGCGGTGACGATTGACGGTGAAACACGCAGCTACGCCGGCCGGTTTTTCTGCCCTCACTGCGGCTCATCCGTTTTCTCAAGGAGCGCGGACGAAATTGAAGTGAATCTCGGGTCTTTCGATGCCCCTGATCAGTTGAAGCCGACCTACGAGCTCTGGACCGTTCGCCGCGAATCCTGGTTGCCGCCGTTTCCGCTCGCCAGACGATACGACGGAGATCGCGAGGGAGCCAGCCGCTTCGAGGAATAGATCGTGCTTCACCAGGAGTGATGCGGACAAAAACTGTCAACAATGATCGAACTCACCAATTCATGTTGACGACAAAACGTTGACGATTTATCGATATATTATCATTGTTGGCGTCGTTCTGCTGGAGGCGGGTTTGTCGGAGAACATTTCGGGTCGTTGGGATTTCTGGATCGATCGCGGCGGTACCTTTACCGATGTGGTCGGACGCGATCCGTCTGGCGCTCTCCATGCCCGCAAGGTTCTCTCGGAAAATCCCGATGCTTACCGCGATGCGGCCGTTCACGGCATCCGCCTCCATCTTGGTCTCGGCAAGGGCGAGCCGGTTCCCGAAGGAGCGATCGGCGAGGTCCGCATGGGTACGACTGTCGCCACCAATGCGCTGCTCGAGCGCAAGGGCGAACGGCTTGCGCTGGTGACGACGAAGGGTTTCAGGGACGCGCTGCGCATCGGTTATCAGGAGCGCAAGAAGATCTTCGCGACCGAGATCGTCAAGCCGGAAGCGCTCTATGAAGAGGTCGTCGAGATCGAGGAGCGCGTGCTCGCCGACGGCACCGTCGAGCTGGCTCTGGATGAGAAGGCAGCAGAAGCGGCACTGCGCGACCTCCTTGCCAAGGGCTATCGCTCGGTCGCCGTCGTGTTCATGCACGCCTATAAATTCCCGGCGCACGAGGCTGCCGTCGCGAGGATTGCGAGATCCCTCGGCTTCGAGCAGGTCTCCGTCAGCCATGAGGTTTCGCCTCTGATCAAGCTCGTCGGCCG
Organism: Martinezella hainanensis; assembly: GCF_900094555.1. Classification (GTDB taxonomy): domain Bacteria; phylum Pseudomonadota; class Alphaproteobacteria; order Rhizobiales; family Rhizobiaceae; genus Rhizobium; species Rhizobium hainanense. Next base: position 47,866 of record NZ_FMAC01000003.1, on the reverse strand, counting down.
CGGGGATACGGCCGTCATCGACGCCTATCTTTCGCCGGTGCTCGGCCGCTATATCCGCCAGGTCTGCGACGAACTCGATGTCGAGCGTACCGGTGCGCGCGTCATGTTCATGATGTCCTCCGGCGGATTGACGGCCGCCGATATGTTCCAAGGCAAGGATGCCATCCTCTCCGGCCCGGCCGGCGGCGTGGTCGGCCTTGCAAAGACCGGCGAACAGGCCGGCTTTGCCAATGTCATCGGCTTCGACATGGGTGGCACGTCGACGGACGTGGCGCATTTCGACGGCGAATATGAGCGTGCCTTCGAGACGGAAGTGGCCGGCGTTCGTGTGCGTGCACCGATGATGCTGATCCATACCGTGGCCGCAGGCGGCGGCTCGATCCTGCATTTCGATGGCGACCGTTTTCGCGTCGGCCCGGATTCAGCCGGTGCCTTTCCGGGTCCAGCCTGCTATCGCAATGGCGGCCCGCTGGCTGTGACCGACGCCAATGTCATGGCCGGCAAGCTGCTACCGGAATTCTTCCCCTCCATCTTCGGACCCAACCAGGACCAGCCGCTCGATGTCGAGACCGTGCGGACCAAGTTCGCATTACTCGCGGCCGAGATTGGCGATGGCCGCAGCCCGGAAGACGTCGCCGATGGTTTCATCCGCATCGCAGTTGCCAACATGGTCGAGGCGATCAAGAAGATTTCCGTTCAGCGCGGCTATGACGTAACGCGCTATGCGCTTAACTGCTTCGGTGGAGCTGGCGGCCAACATGCCTGCCTGGTTGCCGACGCGCTCGGCATGAAGAGCATCCTTCTGCACCCAATGTCCGGCCTTCTGTCCGCCTATGGCATGGGGCTTGCCGATATCAGGGCAACGCGCCAGAAGGCGCTCGGCGTTTCCCTCGATGATGAAGCACCGGCGGCCATCGCAGCACTCGGCACCGAATTGCGCTGCGAATGCGTGCCCGAACTGGAAGCGCAGGGCGTCGCAACGGCTGAGATCAAGACGGTTCAGCGTGCCCATATCCGCTATGCCGGCACCGATACGCTGTTGGCCGTCGAGACGACCTTCCCGGAAATCGACGATCCGGCACGGTTGCGTAGCCAATTCGAGACGCTGCACAAGCGCCGCTTCGGCTTTGTTGCCGAAGATAAGCCGCTCGTCGTGGAAGCTGTCGAGATCGAAACCATCGGCGGCGCGGCTGCCGATATCGCGGTCGAGCTCGAAGCCGAGGCCGAAGGTGAGGCGCAAGCTGCAAAGCGCACCGCCTTCTACTCGAACGGCGAGAGCCACGAAGCGGCTGTTGTCTTGCGCGAGGCGATCAAGCCCGGCCAGACCGTTACAGGTCCGGCTATCATCATTGAGCCGAATCAGACGATCGTCATCGAAGATGGCTGGCAGGCGCAGCTGACGGTCAAGGATCACATCGTCCTCAAGCGTGTCAAGGCTCTGCCAGAACGCAATGCCATCGGCACCAAGGCCGATCCCGTCATGCTGGAGATATTCAACAATCTCTTCATGTCGATCGCCGAGCAGATGGGCATGACGCTGCAGAACACCGCCTATTCGGTCAATATCAAGGAGCGGCTGGATTTCTCCTGCGCCGTCTTCGACGCCGAAGGCAATCTGGTCGCCAACGCGCCGCATATGCCGGTTCATTTGGGATCGATGGATGCGTCCGTCGCAACCGCGATCCGTGAAAACGCCGTCATTCATCCGGGCGACGTCTTCCTCATCAACGCGCCCTATAATGGCGGCACGCATCTGCCCGATCTCACCGTCTGTACGCCGGTCTTCGACGATGCCGGTAAGAAGATCCGCTTCTGGGTCGCGAGCCGCGGCCATCATGCCGATATCGGCGGTATCTCGCCGGGATCGATGTCGCCGCTCGCCACGCATATCGAGGAGGAAGGCGTCTATATCGACAATTTCAAACTGCTCGATCGCGGCCGGTTCTGTGAGGCAGAACTTACCAAGCTGCTGACGGGTGCGCGCTATCCGGTGCGGACGCTCGCGCAGAACATCAACGATCTCAAGGCCCAGGTCGCCGCCAACGAAAAGGGCGTCGCCGAGCTGAAGAAGATGATCGTGCACTTCGGCGAAGATGTCGTCGATGCCTATATGGGGCATGTTCAGGACAATGCGGCGGAAAGCGTGCGCCGCGTCCTCGACCGTCTGTCGGATGGCGAATTCAGCTATGAGATGGACCAGGGCTGCAAGATCGTTGTCAAGATTGCGATCGATAGGGACAAACGCGAGGCGACGGTCGATTTCACCGGCACGTCCGCGCAGCGCCCGGATAACTTCAACGCACCGCAGCCGGTCACGCGCGCCGCAGTACTCTACGTCTTCCGCGTGCTCGTTGAGGCGGATATTCCCATGAATGCTGGTTGCCTCAGGCCGATCCGTATCATCATTCCCGAAGGCACGATGCTGACACCGAAATATCCGGCTGCCGTCGTTGCCGGCAATGTCGAAGTCAGCCAGGCGGTGACCAACTGCCTGTTCGGCGCGGTCGAGGCGCTCGCAGCTGCCCAAGGCACGATGAACAACCTGACCTTCGGCAACGATGCCTATCAATATTACGAGACGATCTGCTCCGGTGCGCCGGCAGGACCGGGCTTCAATGGCGCCGATGCGGTCCACACGCATATGACCAACTCGCGCCTGACCGATCCCGAAATTCTCGAGACACGATTCCCGGTCGTTCTGGAGGATTTCCACATTCGCCCGAACTCCGGCGGCCGCGGCAAGTGGAATTCGGGCAACGGCACGCAGCGTACGATCCGCACCCGCGAAAAGCTGGAATTCGCGGTCCTGTCCGGCCATCGGCGCGTAGCGCCCTTCGGCGTCAAGGGCGGCGAAGCCGGACAGACTGGCCGCAATTACGTCCGCCGCAACGATGGCAAGATCGAAGAGCTGATCGGTTCGGCGCACACCGTGCTTGAGGCGGGCGAAGCCTTCACGGTCGTCACCCCCACGGGCGGCGGCTATGGAAAGCGGGACGAATAGGAACGTAAAGCCGGAGCCGAGCGGTATTGCCTGCTCGGCCTGTCGAATCTGCAGGGCCTTGATCCGGTTCGAAGGAGTTTTCAGGTGACGTCCGAGGAAAAGAGCAAACGTCGAGAATTGATCGTTTCGTCAGCCCATCTTGCCGGTGGCAGCTCGCCGGCCCTGTCGGAGCTGGAATACGGATCGATCCTCTTTTCCCACGCGTTCAATCGATGGCTTGTGCGCTGCATGGCGGCGGCCGGCGTGCCTGGCCTTTCGCCGATCGAGATCCTGATCATTCATTCGGTGCGGCATCGCGACAGGCCGAAGACGCTTGCCGATCTCTGCCTCGTCCTCGATATCGAAGATACGCATGTGGCCAATTACGCCATCAAGAAGCTGGAGGCGGGGGGCCTCGTCAAAAGCGGCAAGGCGGGCAAGGAAAAGACGATCAGCGTTACAGACAAGGGCCTGGATGCGCTGAAGCGTTATACTGAAATTCGCGAGCGGCTGCTCGTCGAGGCGACGAAAGTATCCGGTCTCTCGCAGGACGGCCTCTCCGATATTGCCTCACATCTCAGGGCGTTGTCCGGCTATTACGAACAAGCCGCACGGTCGGCCGCGACGCTGTAGGACAAGGGGAGCGCAAGTTTCCCCAAATCTTCTTGGTACCTCTCAAGATTCGTCCTTCATTGCGAGCTAATATAACTCGGGCTTGCCTGCAAATCCCCGCCCCTTATCTATTCTGCCATTTCATACCTATATTAGGTCTGTGCGATCCGTTGGCGGCAACCCGTCCGACGATCTGTGTCGGTTGACCGATGAGATCCAGTTTTTACCACAGCACGACTTTTAGAAATTGCTGGCTTCGCACGATAGCAAAAGTGTGCTTTTTTTGACCGAAAGGGGAATGGTGTAAAAACTTCCATGAACAACGATAGTTTCGAGCTGAAATTTTGGGGCGTACGGGGGAGCATTCCTGTATCGGGACCGGAATTTGAGCGGTACGGCGGTAATACGTCGTGCATTGAGTTACGGCATGACGGCAGGCATATCCTATTCGACGCCGGGACCGGTCTGCGCGAAGCAGCCGCCTCCCTTGCCAAGGAAGGGGTTCGCAATATCGATCTCTTCTTCACCCACTCACACTACGACCACATCATCGGTCTGCCTTTCTTCAACGCGATCTATGATCCGCGCGTCAGCGTCGATCTCTGGTCGGGCCATCTGGCGGGCAAGACGACGACGCGACAGTTGATCGGCCAGTTCATGCGGCCGCCATGGTTTCCCGTTGAACCCGATATCTGTCGCGCGACGATGAATTTCCGTGATTTCGCTGCCGGCGATACGTTGAAGCCGCATCCGGGCATTGTCATCCATACGACGAGGCTGAACCACCCCGGCGGCTGCATCGGCTATCGCATCGAATGGGCGGGCCGGGTGATCGCCATGGTCTATGATACCGAGCATGTGACGGGGCGGCTGGATGAAGCCGCGCTTGCGCTGATGGCCGATGCCGACCTCGCCATCTATGATGCGACCTATCTGGAAGCGGAGATGCCGAAATATCTGGGCTTCGGCCATTCAACATGGCAGGAGGGCATCAAGCTCGCCAAGAAGGCCGGCGCCAAGCGGCTTGCCATGTTCCATCACGCGCCCGGCCGCACGGACCGCGAACTGGATGACATGCAGCGCGATGCGCAGAAGAGCTTCCCCGAAGCGTTCTTCGCCTTTGACGGACAGTCGCTGCAGCTCTGAAATGCCGTTTGGAGACGGGGTGCCTCAGGCGTCCGTTATCGGGCCAAGGGGCACCTTGTAGACTGAAACGATACCCCGGAGATTGCGGAAATGGCCGTCAAACGGATGGATAATGTAGGAATTGTCGTCGAAGACCTCGGAAGGGCGATTGATTTCTTTCGCGAACTTGGCCTTGAGCTCGAAGGACAGGCCACGATCGAAGGAGAGTGGGCCGGGCGTATCACAGGACTGGGCGATCAGCGCGTCGAAATTGCCATGATGCGTACCCCGGATGGACACAGCCGGCTCGAGCTCTCCCGTTTTCTTGCGCCGCCTGTCATTGCGGATCATCGGGATGCCCCGGTCAACGCCCTAGGCTATCTCCGTGTCATGTTTGCCGTCGACGACATGGACGACACGCTTGAAAGGCTCAGCACACGCGGCGCGCAGCTCGTCGGCGAAGTCGTCCAGTATGGTAACGCATATCGGCTCTGCTATATCCGTGGGCCTGAAGGGCTTCTCATCGGACTTGCCCAAGAACTCGGCTGAGCGCAATACGACGACTAGTGCACGAAGTTGCCGACCGGCCGCCATTCGATGGCGGCATGGCCGGCCGTCTCCTCGAACAGGGTCTCGACGAAATTCCAGGCGAGATCGTCATGGACGAGATGGTGCGTCATCACCCCGATCGGTTCGTCATGGCCATCGAAACGAATCTGGAGTTCTTCCACGAGACGTCCGATCACTTCGGCATGTGGTAAACCGCCACGCACCCCATGCCATCTCATGATGTCGATATGCGTGTTGATCAGGCCGACAGGGGCTCGCTTTGCCAATCCGAAGACGGAGACGGCGCGATAGCCGAAGGGCGCGAGATGCGGCAGCAGCGCATCATCGATCCTGTTCCACGGCGGCACCAGCAGCGGCACGAACTGCCGTGGATAGAGGGCCTTGAGCTTGTCGAAGCCGCGATGCAGTTCGTCGAGCACGATCTCCTGCGGCCGGTGCAGGCCGAGTTCCTGCTTCTTGGTGTCGTCAGGCGCATAGTTCTGATGCGTCCAGCCATGCACCGTGGCGGTGACGCGGTTTTCGCGCGCCAGGCGCTCGGCGAGTGCCTCGCCCGTCGGTCCCGGAATGATCGCAAGAGCCATCGGCACGTCGAAACGATTGGCAAGCGAGAGAAGCCGGTCGAGAGCAGGGGTCGGCTCGATGGCATCGTCGTCGCGGAACCAGAGTTTCACCTTTCGTCTGGCCTCGCCCCATCGCCGCAGTTCGTCGCGCAGGGGCTGCCAATCGGCTCTATCGCTCATAATAGGTGTCTCCCAGATAGTTTCGAAGAATGGTTTCCAAACGTTTTGACGCGGCGGTCAGCGAGCGCTCGTGATGAACGAAGTCATAGGCTGCATCTGCCATGGCCTGTCGCCGGCTCGGATCGTTCAAAAGCTGGGCGATGGCGCCGGCATAGGCCTCGATATTGCCTTCCGGCGTCAAAAGTCCGGTCTTGTCCGCCATCACCACTTCCGGCACGCCGGCCGTTGCCTGCGCGACGACGGGCAGTCCCGCCGCCTGTGCCTCCAGATAGGCGAGGCCATAGGCTTCGTTGCAGCCGGGCCAGACGTAAAGGCCGGCGGTCGCCAGCTCTTGCGCGATCTCTGCGGTGGAACACTCTCCGCGCCAGAGGATGCGGCTTTCGTCGAATGTGGAAAACATCGACCTGACTTCGGCCCGCATCGGCCCATCGCCGATGATAGTCAAGCTCCAATCCTGATCGCGGATAAGATCGAGCGCGCTCGCCAGCATGGTGTAGCTGTCAAACTTGTCGCCCTTCCGCAGCATCGCCACGGCAATCAGTCGTCGCGGATCTGGGGAAGAGCATGCAAATGGCGTGGCGTCGATGAAGGGCAAGAAGCGCTCATAGCGACCGTCGGGGATCGCGTCGAGCAACCCGATCCGGTCCCGCGCGGTAAAGCACAGATTGACGGCGGCAAGCCTTACCGCGTCGGCAATAAGGCGCTGGTTCTCGCTCCAGCCTTTCTCATCATGACGGCGGGAGTAGGAAGCCTCGGCCGTCACATAGGGGATGCCCAACCTCCTGGCGATGGGTGGGCCGATGAGATCGGGTGTCTTGTAATAGGGATGATAGGTAAACCATAGATCGGGTACCGTTCCGCTCTGCAAACGCTCGAGCAGACGCGCTACTTCGGCTTGCGCTTGTCTCGCGATCGCCTTGCGTGGTTCAGCTTCAGGACCCGGCGTGAAACTGCGCAGTTCGGAAGCGACCTCGACCTGATGTCCTGCCATCTTCAATACCGCGATGATCTGGCGCGCCATCAGCCGGTCGCCGGATGGAACCGGATGGGCGGGGGACTTCAAGGGGGCGTAAAAGGCGATCTTCATGGCGTCGTCGCACAGTTGACGATTAAGTGATGACAGGAACCCGAATTGTGAGAGGATTGCCCGAATTCCGACCGGTTGCGTGACAATAAGGTCCCTGCTTCAAAAAGCCGCATCCTCGACAGCATGCGGCGTTGCGGCTAGATGAATAGGCGATAGCCGTTTTCCGATCTGTTGTGAACGGGCAATATACATTGGGTTTGATGACCACCGAGGCAAGAAAGCCAATCATTACCGATCGCCTCGTGCGAAAGCTCCGTCTCGGCTCCGGTCTGATCGTTTTTGCCTTCGTGATCATGCATCTGGCCAACCATTCCCTCGGGCTGATCTCGCTCGGCATGGCTGAACATGCGCAACATTGGTTCATGGCCGTGTGGCGCAATCCAGTCGGAACCGTGCTTCTCTATGGAGCGCTGATTCTCCATATCCTGCTCGTGCTGCGAATGCTCTACAGGCGCAGAACGCTTGTCATGCCTGCCGGCGAAGCTTTTCAGATCGTAACCGGTCTATTGGTACCCCTGCTGCTGATCGATCACATCGTTTCCACGCGCATCGTCCATGAAGTCTACGGCTATCACGATACTTACAAGGCGATCGTGCGCAGCCTGTGGGTGACCGCGCCACTCAACGGCCTGCGCCAGTCGTTCGTACTCCTGATCGTTTGGCTTCATGGATGTATCGGCGTTCATTTCTGGCTGCGCTACCGCCCGTGGTATACGGCGATCGCGCCCGTTATACTGTCGCTTGCCATCGTTCTGCCGGTTCTCGCTTTGCTCGGTTTTGCCGCAATGGGCAAGACCGTGGCGTATGAAGTCGCCCAGGAAGATGAGCGTGGCTATCCCGGCGGCTACTACAGCGACATGCGAAGCTTCGGCGAGTCGGGTTCGGTGCCGGGCAGTAAAATGGCGGGAGCCTTATGGCCGTATCGTGCGGGGTTCTATGGTGCCTTCAGCCTGTCGATCGCCGCCCTTTTCGCGTTCCGGGCGCATCGCAGACTAAGAGAGCGGCAATATCAGGTCGCCATCCGTTACGCAGGCGGGGAAGTCGTGCACGCGCCACGTGGCTTCAGCGTGCTCGAAGCAAGCCGTCTCGGCGGTATCCCGCATTACTCGGTCTGTGGCGGCAAGGGGCAATGTTCCACCTGCCGTGTGCAGATCATTGAGGGGGCCGAAAACCTGCCACCGCCCGAGGCGCTGGAGCAGAAGACCTTGAACCGTATCGGCGCCACGCCGGATGTCAGACTTGCCTGCCAGCTGCGTCCGACCGGCAATGTCAGCGTTGTGCCGCTGCTGACGCCGATGGCCGAGGCGACGGTTCCCGTCTATACCCAAGCCGCCAGCCCCGGCCGTGAGCGTGAGATTGTCGTCTTCTTCTGCGATCTTCGCCATTTCACGTCGTTGACGGAATCGCGACTGCCCTTCGATATCGTCTTTCTCCTTAATCGCTATTTCGCCATCGTCGGCCGCATCATCGAGGAGAATGGCGGCCGAATGGACAAATTCATCGGTGATGGTGCCATGGCGCTATTCGGCCTTCGCACGACCCCGAAGGAGGCCAATCGCCAGGCATTGAAGGCCGCCGCCGCGATCATCAAGGAGATCGACAAGCTCAGCGACGAGTTGGCCGACGAGCTGGCGGCACCGCTTGAGATCGCCATCGGCATCCATACAGGCCTCGCTGTGGTGGGCTCGATGGGGTATGGCACCGTCAAGAACGTGACGGCGATCGGCGATACGGTCAATGTCGCCAGCCGTCTTGAAAGCGTCGCCAAGGAATTCAACACTGCGCTCGTCTTTTCGGAACCGGTGGCACAGCTTTCGGAAGCAGATATAGCAGGCACCGAAAGCCGCGAGATCGCCGTTCGGGGCCGGGGCGAGCCCTTGCGGGTCTATATCGTTTCGAAAGAGGCGAGCGGCCACTTTGCCTGATTTTCCGAGGCTCGCGTTGCCGATCTTCGCCGTTTGCAACGGAACGGCGCTGGTGTAGGGATGGCGCTCATGTTCGACCGCAAGATCCTCACGAGAAAATACTGGAAACGAGCGTTTCGCCGCAAACGGGATGCGATCGCAACGCGCCTGTTCGACACCAGGCTCGGCCGGGATATCCTCATCAGCGCGATCGGCTCCCGGGTGAAGACGATGACGGTCGACTGCGACGATCACGTCCTCAGTTTCTCGCCGGCCGACTACATCGGCCGCAAGGTTTTTCGCAAAGGGCATTTCGAGCGCGACCATGTCGACCGCCTGCTGAGCGTATTGCGCGAGCGCGGGCTGCTGCGCAAGGGATCGGCGCTTCTGGAACTCGGCGGCAATATCGGCACGCAGACCTGCTATTTTGCCCTCAGCGGCGCCTATGACCATATCGTCACCGTCGAGCCGGACCCACGCAATTTTCGTCTGCTGGCGGCCAATGTTGCCGATAACGACCTGCAGGCGATGGTGACCGCGGTCAATTGCGCTGCCGGCGATCGCGAAGGCCAGCTCGATTTCTATCTCAACCACAAGAATCATGGCAAAAGCAGCGCATTGCGGCAGAGCGAAACCGACGAGAAGATCTCGGTACCTGTCCGGCCCGTTAGCGATATTCTCCTGCAGGCAGGCGTCGATCCCGCCAATATCGGGCTGATCTGGATGGATATTGAAGGCTACGAGCCGATTGCCTGCCGTTCGATGAGCGCGCTGATGGCCCGCAGGGTGCCGCTCTATATGGAATTCACGCCGGCCTTCTACGGCAAGGATCAGACGAAAGACTTCATTGCCGATCTTGCCGGACACTACAGCGAATGTCTCGCCTTCTTCGAAGACGGCGAGCAGGTCATGAAGGTGGTCGAATTGCCCGTCGAGGGCGAACAGTTCGACGTTCTGTTTCTACGCTGAGCCTATTTGCGCCGATAGATGAAATAGCGCCCGTCCTTGACGGTCGAGGGCAGGGGCAGTGCCTCGAGATCGGGATGATCGAGGGGAAGGCCGCTGACCGCAAACCCGCCCGATGCCAGCACACCAGCCATGATCCGGGGCAGCCAGGTCAATGTTATCGCATCCTTGTCTTCGTAGCCGGTGCCGATATCGGCATGGGCGAGCGAGGCGTTGGTGCCGATGAAGGTTTTCGTCGTGTCCTTGATCTCGCCGAGAACGAGATTGTCGGCGGACGGCATGGAAGGACCGTAGGCATTGACCGCCCGGTCGAAGGCAATGATGCGGCGATCGGGGAAGAGTTCGCGCAGATGATCGAAGGTGCGACCGTTGCCGAGGCCGAGCTCCAGCACGGGGCCATCAAGCATTCTCACCTCGTCGGCAACGGCATTGAGGATGTCGCGCTGTGCGCTGAGGCGGCGAATGAAACTATCCAGGCGGCTCATCGTATTTGAAATATCCTTGGCGTCTTGTGCCTCTCCCGCAGTGGGCGTAGCACGGCGGATATCGCGGCGTCGACCGCCCGCTGGCTTTTCGATGCATTTGCTGTAGGGATAGATTGTCGCGGCGCTCAATGAAGGGGGACATCATGGGCGAGCCATCCAATGATGATTTCTTCCATAAGCTTGCGGGTTTCACGCGTTTCGAAGGTGTGACCGACAGCGCCAATTATCAGCCCCTCCCGGGTGACTGGCTGATTGCGATCGCCGACATCGTCAGCTCGACAAAGGCGATTGCCGCCGGCCACTACAAATCGGTCAATATGGCAGGCGCCAGCGTGATTTCCGCCGTGCTCAACGCCTTGGACCGAGGCGACTATCCCTTCGCCTTTGGCGGGGATGGCGCATTGGTGGCCGTACCGCCCTCCGGTGGGGAGCGGGCGCGGCAGGCGCTTGCGGCCGTGCGGGGCTGGGTGAAGGAAGAGCTGCAGCTCGATCTGCGCACGGCTCTGGTGCCGATGGATGCGATTCGCGGCGAGGGGTTCGACGTGCGGGTCGCTCGTTTCAGTCCAAGCGACTATGTTTCCTATGCCATGTTTTCCGGCGGCGGTACGAGCTGGGCGGAGCGGCAGATGAAGGCGGGCCGCTTCATCGTCGAGGCGATGCCGACAGGGGTGGAGCCTGATCTGACGGGTCTTTCGTGCCGATGGAATCCGATCGAGGCGCAGAATGGCGAGATCGTCTCGATCATCGCCATACCCGGCGACGCTGGAAGTGGTCCGAAATTTCAGCAACTGGTTGCCGATATCATTGCCATATCTGCAGAGCAGAACCGCGACAGCCACCCCGTCCCTGTTGAAGGTCCGACGCCGGCATTGAGCTTCGGTGGTGCCGATATCGAAGCGCGGGCTTTGGCCGCTCCGGCCAATCGCTGGTGGCGCAAACTTGTCATCGATGCCCAGATCGTCCTTGTCTGGGTTCTCGACAAGTTCGGGGTAAGGACCGCAACCTTCGATGCCAAGATCTACCGGCGTGATCTCGCGGCGAATTCCGATTTCCGTAAATTCGACGATGGCCTGAAAATGACCATCGACGTCGACGCCACGCATCTTGAACGCATCGAGGCGCGCTTGCGCCAGGCGGAGGCGGAGGGCGTCTGCCGCTTCGGTCTGCATCGCCAGGATAGCGCGTTGATGACCTGCTTCGTGCCGACCCCGCTCATGCGCGACCATATGCACTTTATCGATGGGGCGAGTGGCGGTTATGCGATGGCCGCCATGGCGTTGCGGGAAAAGCGGCCGCCCGAGCTTGCCGCGGGCGAGTGACTTTCGGATGCCACACGCAGCCGCTCCGGTCGCAGTTGTGATTTTTATCGATCCATTTCGGTTTACGCCATTGTTTCCGCTGAATATGCGCCTTATCTGAAGGAGAACAAAACGAGAGTCGCCGGTTGCGACAGCTATCCTTTTGCTGCATTTCTGGTGCGGGGTTCGTGAGAAATGCAGTCGATTTTCTGGTGCTTGCGCGATCCAGGGGTAGCAAGGGAACGCGCCGGCGCTGTTGAATGATTGTTTCATCCAGCCTTGGACGATAGGCCGGAAATTCCGGAGATGGCGGTCGGCGAAAGTGACGGCGTCCATAACCGGCGAAACATCGGGCATTGTTAAGATAGGCCGCGGGGACAATGACTATTCATTCGAGTGTTTCTGATCTTCTTCTCGATAAAGTTGCTGAATGGCTGACGCAGGCGGCGCTGACGGGCGAAAACCTGGAGACCATCGTTCGCGGCTTTTGCGAACGCATGGCTGCGACAGGAATGCCGCTCAATCGCGTGCATCTGACCTTTTCCATGCTTCACCCGCTCTATGATGCGCTTGGCTTTACCTGGCGACGCGCCGGCGGTTTGATGATCGAGGGCTACCGGCATGGAAACGAAAAGCCGGAACGCTTTGTGCAGAGCCCCTATTATTATCTCCTGTCCAACAATCTTCAGCACCTGCGTCGCAGGATCGATGTCGACGGCACGGTCGAGTTTCCGATCTTCGAGGACCTGCGAAAAGAGAAGGTCACCGACTATATGGCCTTCGTGCAGACTTTCGGCGCGGGCTCGGTGCAGGGCATGATGGGCTCCTGGTCGACCGACAGCATCGGTGGTTTCAGCGAAGAGATGATCGGCGCGCTGATGCGCATGCAGAACCATCTGGCCATGGCTGCCAAGATGGCGGTTCTCGGCAAGCTTGCCAACAATATGCTGACCACCTATCTCGGCGGCGACGCCGGAAAGCGCGTGCTGAACGGCCAGATCCGCCGCGGCGACGGCGAGACGATCCGTGCGGCGCTCGTCATGGGCGACATGCGGCAATCCACGGTTTATGCCGAAAAGGAAGGACGCCAAGCCTATATCGATACGCTGAACGAGTTCTTCGATGCGATCGCAGCGCCGTTCAATCGCAATGGCGGCGAGATTCTGAGCTTCCTTGGCGACGGATTTCTCGCGGTCTATCCATGCGGCAGGCACAAGGACCCATCCAAGGTTGCGTGTGAGGCGGCGCTTTCGGCCGTTTTCGAGGCGCAACGCCGGGTCACGGCGCTTAACACTGATCGCCAGTCGCGCAATTTGAGCGAAGTGCGCTATGGAATCGGGCTGCATGTCGGCAACGTCATGTTCGGCAATGTCGGATTGAAGGATCGGTTGACGTTTTCCGCCTTCGGTGCGGCGGTCAACGAGGTTGAGCGGCTACAGTCGCTGACCAAGAAATATGCGACCGAAGTCGTCGCGAGCCAGGCTTTCTCCAGCTACACCGATTGTGAATGGGGAAAACTTGGAGAAGAGAAGCTGCGCGGCGTACGCCAGCGCTTTACCGTTGTCTCTCCGAAAGCAGCGACGTCAGCCAATGGCGCGCTCGAGATCTTCCAGGAAACAGCGCCTGACAGCCTTTCCGAGGCCGAGCAGGTTATTCTCTTGCACAGGGATGCCAAGAAGTTCGAGGGCCGTCTTCAAGTTGAAAACCTCACTCCGTAACCGCAGATGCGTCCCGCTTCAGCATAAGCCGATATATCACTGGAAAGACGACAGTTTTTTTACAGTCGCGGCATTGCTTTGACGAGCTAGACACCCGTTATGGCCTACGTTAGTGTGCCTTATAAGGCCACAAAGGTCATGTGAGCGGGAAGTAATATGTATGGCGTCAGGGACTGATCTACTGCGTATTGAGAACCTCGACGTCTCGTTCTCCCTTTATGGAGATAGTCTGCGCGTCGTCAAGAATGCCGGCTTGAGAGTGCTTCCGGGCAAGGTTACGGCGCTGGTCGGCGAATCCGGTTCCGGCAAATCGATCATCAGCCAATCGATCATGGGCATCCTTCCGACGGCGGCGAAGGCGACCGGCCGGATTCTGTTTACCGATCCGCTTGACGGTCAGACGACCGATATTCTTCAGCTGCCGCGCGACGGCGCAGCAATCCGCCGGCTGCGCGGCGCACGCATGGCGAAGATCTTCCAGGAGCCGATGACCTCGCTGTCGCCACTGCATACGGTCGGCAACCAGATCAGCGAAGCGTTGCGCATTCACAGCGCCGGCACCAGCAGAGCCGAGCAGCGCGAAAAGACGGAAGAGATGCTGAACCTTGTCGGCTTTCAGGACCCGGTTCGCACTTTCGACATGTATCCTTTCGAGCTTTCCGGAGGCATGCGCCAGCGTGCGATGATCGCCATGGCGCTGATCTGCAATCCGGCGCTGCTGATTGCCGACGAGCCGACGACGGCGTTGGATGTCACTATCCAGGCGCAGATCCTCGGCCTGCTGCGCAATCTCCAGCAGACGTTCAACATGGCGATGCTGCTGATTACCCACGATCTCGGCGTCGTTGCGAACATGGCCGATGAGGTCGTGGTCATCTATCACGGCGAGATCATGGAAGCAGGCCCGGTCGACACGATCTTTCGTCAGCCGCAGCATCGCTATCTGAAGGCGCTGATGTCGGCGGTGCCGCATTTCGATATGAAGCCGGGAGAGCGATTGAAATCCTTGCGGGATGTCCCGGTCAATCTCGGCACCTTCTCCGGCAAGAAGAAGCTCGTCGGCAATGGCGTGCCGGCGGTGGGCACGACACCCGATGTTCTGCTCAGTGTGCGCAACCTGACCAAGACTTATACGTCGAAGGCTGGCGGGCTGTTCGGGCGGCGGGATGGCACGAAGTTCCGGGCGGTCGATGATGTCAGTTTCGATATTCGCCGCGGCGAATGTCTTGGCCTCGTTGGGGAAAGTGGCTGCGGCAAGACGACGGTGAGCAAGATCCTGATGCGGGGTGTCACCGCTGACGGTGGTTCCGTCAGCTTCGATGATGGCAGCGGCAAGATCGATGTGCTCGCTGTCAAGGGCGACGAGTTGATGGATCTGCGCACGAAGATCCAGATGGTCTTCCAGGACCCGGTCTCTTCGCTTTCTCCACGCATGACCATCCGCAACATCCTGAGTGAGCCCCTGGAAATCCATAGGCATGGTGACAGCGCCGAGCGCACGGAGAAGGTCAAGGCGCTGATGCAGGCGATCGGCCTCGACAAGCACTATCTGAGCCGTTATCCGCACAGCTTCTCCGGCGGCCAGCGCCAGCGCATCGGAATTGCGCGCGCTTTGGCGCTGGGGCCGAAGCTTCTGATCCTTGACGAGCCCGTCTCGGCGCTCGACGTGTCCGTACAGGCGCAAATTCTGAACCTTCTCAAGGATCTGCAGAAAGAGCTCGGCCTGACCTACCTGTTCATTTCGCACAATCTCGCCGTGGTCGACTATATGGCCGATCGGATTGCCGTGATGGCACGGGGACGCATCGTCGAAATCGCACCGCGCGAGATCATCCTTCGCGATCCCGTTCATCCCTACACGCGCTCGCTGCTTGCAGCCGTTCCGTTCCCCGATCTCGACCGGCCGCTGGATTTCTCCGCCCTGAACAGCGAAGGCCCTGCAGCCAGGCAGAAATGGGGGCCGCAATTCTCTGAGGGAGCGGATGGAGATCTGGCCTATGCCGATTTGGGTGGAGGACATTTCGTGCGCGCCCGCCGGGGTCTCGGTGCCCAGGAGCTGCGCAAATGATTAATCGGCGCACCTTTCTCGGCCTGCTGGCCACCACCGTTTTGCCTCAGCCCGTTCTTGCCGCGGATGTCGACAACGAGCCGGAATATTTTGCCGATTGGCTAAGGGCCGGCCAGATGCCGCATCTCGCCAAGCGTCTGCCGAAGTTCCCGCGCATCGTCAATGTCGCGGCCATGGGGCGCACGCCGGGCCATTATGGCGGCTCGGTGCGCACCATTGTGGGCAGCCAGAACGACATCCGCTTCATGACGATATACGGCTATTCCCGTCTCGTCGGCTATGACCGTACCCTGTCGTTGCAGCCTGATATTCTGGAGTCATTCACCTCCGTCAACGACATGGTTTTCACCTTCAAGCTGCGCGACGGGCATAAATGGTCGGATGGGCATCCTTTCACCGCCTATGACTTCCGCTATTGGTGGGAAGACGTCATCCTCAATAAGGAACTGACACCGGGTGGTGGCGCCTTGGAGTTGCGCCCGCATGGCAGCCTGCCGCGCTTCGAGTTGCTCGATGAGCTGACGGTGCGCTATTCCTGGGATGATCCAAATCCCGATTTCCTGCCAATTCTGGCCGCGCCGCAGCCGCTCGTCATTGCTGGGCCTGCGCATTATCTGAAACAGTTCCACAAGAAATACCAGGACAGCATTCGCCTTTCTTCGCTGATGAAGGAAAACCGCGCTAAGAAATGGCAGGATCTTCACATCAAGATGGCCCGTTCCTACCGGCCTGAAAATCCTAATCTGCCGGTGCTCGATCCCTGGCGCAACACGACCGCGCCGCCGGCCGAGCAATTCGTCTTCGAGCGCAATCCCTATTTCCACCGCGTCGACGAAAATGGCCGGCAGTTGCCCTATATCGATCGGATGATCCTGAGCATCAGCTCTTCCGCAATCATCGCCGCTAAGACCGGCGCGGGAGAAAGTGATCTGCAGGCAAACGGCATAGACTTCAACGACTATACCTTCCTCAAGGAAGCGGAGAAGATCCACCCGATCAAGGTCAATCTCTGGAAAGCGGCACGTGGGTCGCGGGTCGCGCTATTTCCCAATCTGAACAGCGCCGATGCCGTATGGCGAGACGTTCTGCGCGATGTGCGCGTACGGCGAGCCCTGTCGCTGGCGATTGACCGCCATGAGGTCAATATGGCCGTCTTCTACGGCCTCGGCACCGAGAGCGCCAATACCGTCCTGCCGGACAGCCCGCTCTACAAGCCGGAATATGCGTCGGCCTGGATTGCGCACGATCCCGATCAGGCCAATGCTTTGCTCGACGCCGCCGGTCTTGCCAAGCGCGATGAAGATGGCATTCGCCTGCTGCCGGACGGGCGGCGCATGGAAATCACGGTGGAAACACCGGGCGAAAGCCCGTTGGATGCGGACGTCCTGGAGCTGGTCACCGATCACTGGCGCAAGGTCGGTATCGCACTGTTTACGCGTGTGTCGCAACGCGACATTTTCCGCAGTCGCGCCATGGGCGGGCGTATCCTGATGTCCTTGTGGTATGGTCTGGACAACGGCGTGCCGACGGCGGACATGAACCCGGCGGAGCTGGCGCCGACAACTGACGACCAAATGCAATGGCCGCTTTGGGGCATGTACTATCTTTCGCGTGAGACGCAGGGTGTTGCGCCTGATGTTCCGGAGGCCGCCAAACTCGTCAAGCTGCTTCGTGAGTGGGAAGCCGCGGCATCCTCCTTCGAGCGCGCCGAGATCTGGCACGAAATGCTGTCGATCTATACGGACCAGGTTTTCTCCATCGGCCTCATCAACGCCACGCTGCAGCCGATCGTGCATTCGGCGCGCATGCAGAACGTGCCGGAAAAAGCGCTTTACGGCTTCGATCCAACCTGCTTTCTCGGTGTCTACATGCCGGATACCTTCTGGATGAAGGAGGATCGCCGGAATGCTTAGATATATCCTTTGGCGCATCGCCGTGATGATCCCGACCCTGATCGTCATTTCGATGCTGGTCTTCACGATCATCCAGCTTCCGCCCGGCGACTTCTTCGAAAGCCAGATCGCCGAGCTGCGCGCCCAGGGCGAGACGGCGAATCTTCAGGAGATCGAGAATCTTCGTCACGAATACGGCCTCGATCAGCCCATGCCGCTTCAATATGTCCACTGGGTTGCCGGAATGCTGCATGGCGATTTCGGCTATTCCTTTGAATATCAGCTGCCGGTTTCGGATGTCGTCGGCGACCGCTTGTGGCTGACCATTCTCGTATCGATGACGACGATCCTCGTGACCTGGCTGATCGCCTTCCCGATCGGCATCTATTCCGCCACCCATCAGTATAGCTGGGGCGACTACGGCCTGACCTTCCTCGGCCTGCTCGGCATTGCAATCCCGAATTTCATGCTGGCGCTGATCCTGATGTATTTCGCCAATGTCTGGTTCGGCGTGTCGATCGGCCACTTGATGGATCAGCAATATCTCTCGCAGCCGATGAGCTGGGACAAGGCACGCTCAATTCTGTCGCATCTGTGGATTCCGGTCATCATCGTCGGCACGGCCGGGACGGCGGGCATGATCCGCCGCCTTCGCGCCAATCTGCTCGACGAGATGCAGAAGCAATATGTCATCACCGCGCGAGCCAAGGGGCTGCATCCGCTGAAGGCTCTGGTGAAATATCCGTTGCGCATGGCATTGAACTTCTTCGTCGCCGATATCGGTTCCATCCTGCCGTCGATCATTTCGGGCGCCGAGATTACCGCGATCGTGCTGTCGCTGGAGACGACCGGTCCGATGCTGATCCGGGCCTTGCAAAGCCAGGACATGTATCTTGCCGGTTCATTTCTGATGTTTCTCGCCTTCCTCAATGTTATCGGTGTGCTGATCTCGGATATCGCGCTCGGCTTTCTCGATCCCCGCATCCGCTTGCAAGGCAGGAGTACAAAGTGAGCGTATCCCTGCCAAAACCCGGTGCCCCCCTTGAGCATTATGTCTCGAACGCGGATTTCGATCCGGATCAGTTCGAAGCCACGTCCGCTAGCCAGCAGCGCTACTACATGGCCTCGCAGAAGAAGCTGATGTGGTGGAAGTTCAGGAAGCACAAGCTTGCGCTCGCCTCCGGCATCTTTTTGTTGCTGGCCTACGGCATGATCCTGATTGCCGAATTCCTGGCGCCTTACGGGCTGCACAGCCGTAATGTCGACTATATCCACTCGCCGCCACAGATGGTCCATTTCTTCGACAAGGGCGAGTTCGTCGGGCCATTCGTCTATGGCCGGAAAATGACGCTCGATATCGATACGCTGCGCCGGATCTATGCCGACAATCCTTCGGACGTGCAGCCGATCCGCTTCTTTTGCCGCGGCGACGCCTATCGTTTCTGGGGCCTGGTGGATTCGAACCTTCATCTGGTCTGCCCTTCCGTCGGCGGCCAAATGTACCTGCTTGGAACCGATCGCCTGGGCCGGGACGTGCTGTCGCGCATCATCTACGGCGCACGCATATCCTTGACGATCGGGTTGATCGGCATAGCGATCAGCTTCGTGCTCGGCGTTGTCATCGGCGGTCTGGCAGGTTATCACGGCGGTCTTTTCGATCTCCTCGTTCAGCGCGTGATCGAGGTACTGCAGTCGCTGCCAAGCTTGCCATTGTGGATGGCGCTGGCGGCGATCATGCCCGTGAGCTGGAGTCCGATCATCGTCTATTTCGGTATCACCATCATTCTCGGCATCCTCGACTGGACCGGCCTTGCACGCGCCGTGCGCTCGAAGCTTTTGTCGCTGCGTGAGGAGGATTACGTGCTCGCTGCGCAATTGATGGGCGCAAGCACGCCGCGTATCATCGGCCGCCATCTCGTTCCCGGCTTCATGTCGCATCTGATCGCCACGGCGACGATCTCTGTTCCAAGCATGATTCTCGGCGAAACCGCGCTTAGCTTCCTCGGACTGGGGCTTCGCCCGCCCATCACGAGCTGGGGCATTTTGCTGACCGAGGCAAGGAGTGTCAGCGTCATCGCCTTCTATCCATGGCTCCTTTTCCCTATGATCCCGGTGATTTTGGTCATTCTGGCGTTCAACTTTTTAGGAGACGGCTTGCGCGATGCCGCCGATCCCTACAAATAGCAGGATGAACGGCGAAGACAGGATTGCAATTCGAGAAGCGGCCCGCGGATGTCGTTTGCCGACACACCGCGTACAACTTTCACCCCCAGAGGTTTTTGCCTATGAAGCGGCGCTTAGAAGATGCTCGAATCCTCATGTATAGCCACGACACGTTCGGTCTCGGCCATTTGAGGCGGTGCAGAACGATTGCCCATGCGCTTGTTGAGGACTATCGCGGTTTGAACGTGCTGATCATTTCCGGCGCGACGATCGCAGGGGCATTCGATTATCGTGCTCGTGTCGATTTCGTCAAAGTGCCGAGCGTCATCAAGCTGCGCGACGGCGAATACACGTCTATGGCGAGCCATGTCGCGCTGCAGGAAACGTTGAAGATGCGGCAATCGATCATTCGCCATACGGCCGAAACCTTCCAGCCCGACGTCTTCATCGTAGATAAGGAGCCGATGGGGCTGAAAGGCGAAGTCGAGGAGACGCTGACCTATCTCAAGGCGCGCGGCACGACGCTTGTTCTTGGCATGCGCGACGTCATGGATGCGCCGCACCTGCTGGAGGCCGAGTGGAAGAGGAACAATGTCCTGCAGAAGATCGATCAATTCTATGATCGCGTCTGGGTCTATGGGCCGCCGGATTTTCACGATCCGCTCGTTGGCCTTGATGTTCCCCCTGGCGTGCGTCGCAAGATGGAGTTCGTCGGCTTCCTGCAGCGTAGCGTCTCCACTCTGGGCACGAAGTCCGAACATGTGCCGGATGAAGATTATATCCTGGTGACAACAGGCGGCGGTGGCGACGGTGCCGATCTTGTCAGCGATGTCATTGCCGCTTTCGAAGATGACAGTTCTCTCACGCAGAAGACGCTGATCGTGCTTGGCCCCTATATGCCGGCCAAGGAGCGCAGCCAGTTGCTGGAGCGCGCCAGCAAGATCGGCTGTCTGCAGGTCATCGAGTTCGACAACAAGATGGAAGAGCTGATTGCCGGCGCCAAGGCCGTCGTCGCGATGGGGGGCTACAATACCTATTGCGAGATCCTGTCTTTCGACAAGCCAGCGCTGATCATCCCCCGCACGCGGCCACGCGAGGAGCAGCTCATCCGCGCGCAGCGGGCAAGCGAGCTCGGTCTCGTCGATATGCTGCTGCCGGAAGAATCGGCCGATCCGAAGCAACTTGCCGCTGCCCTGAAACGCCTGCCGAACCGGGCGCCGCCCTCGGCGAGCGCCAGCAACATGCGCCTGGAAGGGCTCGTGCATATTTCGCGCACCGTCGGCGAATGGTTCGATGACCGCGAGCGCTATACGCCGCTATCGATCGTTGCCGAGTAGATCACCGGAACCTGTCGATGCGGAAGAAAATACTGGTGGTCCTGAAAGGCTATCCCCGCCTGTCGGAAACCTTCATTGCGCAAGAGCTGCTCGGCCTGGAGAAGGCCGGCTTCGACCTGACGCTGATTTCCATGCGCAAGCCCACGGACAAGAAGCGCCATCCCGTCCATGACGAGATCAGGGCGCGCGTCCTCTATCTGCCCGAATATCTGCACAACGAACCGCTGAGGGTGCTTCGCGCCTTCTTGGCCGGCATCGGCAGGCCTGGGTTCAAGCCGCTCCTGAAGCAATTTCTCGCCGATCTTAAACGTGATATCACCCCAAACCGTGTGCGACGCTTCGGTCAGGCGCTCGTATTGGCGCATGAGTGGCCCGATGGCGGCGAGTGGCTTCATGCGCATTTCATCCACACGCCGGCTTCGGTAACGTCCTATGCCAGCATCATGACCGGCATTCCCTGGACCTGCTCTGCCCATGCCAAGGACATCTGGACGTCGCCGGATTGGGAACTTTCGGAAAAGCTCGCCCGCGCCCGCTGGACCGTGACGTGCACGCGCACCGGCTTCGAGCACATGCGCGATCTGATCGGGGCAGATGACAAGGTTCATCTGAGCTATCACGGTCTGGACCTCGATCGCTTCGGCCCGTTCACAGGCGAACATTCTAGCCGTGATGGCAAGGACGCTTCCGATCCCGCCTTCATTCTCAGCGTCGGCCGCGCTGTCGAGAAAAAGGGATACGATGTGCTATTGAAGGCGCTGGCGTTGCTTCCCGGTGATCTCAGCTGGCGTTTCACCCATATCGGCGGCGGCGACGGCCTTTCGAAATTGAAGGCATTGGCAGATGCGCTCGGCATTGCCGATCGCATCACCTGGAAGGGTGCGTTGGCGCAGGAGGATGTGCTTGCCCATTATCGCCAGGCCGATATCTTCGCGCTCGCCTGCCGGGTAGCCGCCGACGGCGACCGTGACGGGCTCCCGAACGTGCTTGTCGAAGCCTCGAGCCAGCGTCTTGTCTGCGTCTCCACCGATGTCTCCGGCGTTCCCGAACTGCTCGAAGATGGTACGAACGGTCTTGTTGTTGCCCCGGAGGACCCGCAGGCGCTTGCCGTGGCGCTGGAATCTGCCATTCGCAATCCGGCACTGCGCCATAGGCTGGGCGAGGCGGCCGAAAGGCGAGTGCGCGAGCATTTCGACTATCACGCCAGCATCCGGCAACTGACTGGGCTGTTCGAGGAGCAATGGCGGAAAGAAGATCAATGGCGGAAATCCGCATGACGGCCTTGCGTAATTCCCCCTTGCGGGTCTTTTTCTACGTTCAGCACCTGCTTGGCATCGGCCATCTGGCGCGGGCGAGCCGCATTGCCAGCGCGCTGGCGAAAGACGGTTGCCGGGTGACGGTGGTCACCGGCGGCGTGCCGGTGAACGGCTTTCCGGGGGCAGATGTCACCTCCGTCACATTGCCGGCCGTGGTTGCCAGCAGTGCCGGCTTCTCCGGCCTTGCCGATCAGTCTGGCAATGCCGCCGACGAGGAGTTCCTGTCTCGGCGTCGCGACTTGCTGCTGGAGGCATTCCGACAAGCGGCACCCGATGTCGTCATCATCGAGGCCTTTCCCTTCGGTCGCAGACAGATGCGCTTCGAGCTTCTGCCGCTGCTCGATGCCATTTCGGAAGCCGATCCGAAGCCGAGGCTCTATACCTCGGTGCGCGATATTCTGCAGCAGCAGAAGAAACCGGGGCGTGACGAAGAGACGGTGGGCCTCCTGCGCGATCACTTCGATGGCGTGCTCGTTCACGGCGATCCGCATTTCGTCCGGCTGGAAGAGACCTTTCCCTTGACCGAGGCGATCGCTGCCAAGATCGTCTATACGGGTCTTGTCGCACCCGCTCCGCCGCCGGAACCCGTCGAAACCTTCGATATCGTTGTTTCGGCTGGCGGCGGCGCTGTCGGGCGCGATCTCATCCGCGCCTCGCTCGAGGCGGCAAGCCGCGTGGCGACCGATCGTCGCTGGCTATTGATCGCCGGACCGAACCTGCCCGACCAGGATTATGCCGATCTCGCCGTGGACGCGCCTGACAATGTCGAGCTCGTTCGCTTCCGCAAGGATTTTCCCTCTCTTCTGCGTGGCGCCGAGCTGTCGATCTCGCAGGCCGGCTACAATACGGTCGGCGATCTTCTCGTGGCCGGCTGCCGCGCCATTCTGGTTCCTTTCACCGCTGGCGGCGAGACGGAGCAGTCCGTCAGGGCCGAGCGGCTGGAGAGATTGGGGTTGGCATTGGCCCTGCCGGAGGCGGGATTGACGGCGGATATGCTGGTCGAGGCCGTGAAGACGGCACTGTCCCGACCCAAGCCAGGCAACCCGGATATCGATCTCGGCGGCGCCGCCAGAACATCCGCCATTCTGCGTGAGGTCAGGTAGGAACGTGTGCGCCGGCTATCGGAGACATCCTGTCGTTTTATCCTCCTGGATTCCCGCAATCTTGTGATATAAATCGAAAAATCGATGAATCGGGAGGAGCGTGGACGAAAGACCGGGCGGCGTCCCCTTTCAGATATGGGGCCACGCATCCGTAACGAAACCTTCCCGCATCTCTGCAACATCGGTGCCGGCGTCGCGCTGGCGCTGGGCGTTGAATTTGAAAGCCTGCAGTAAGCAATGGAAAAAAGCCTAGCGCGCTACATTTGGTCGAATACCCGGCTGGAGCAGATCTGGATACTGCTTGTCGTCGCGGCCTCGATGATCCCGTACTTCCTGTCCTTCGACTTGCCGAAGCAGATCGTCAACGGGCCTATACAGGGCAAGGGTTTCGAACATCCCGGCGATACGCAGACCTTCATGCATATCGCCTTCGATATGCCGCTCCTCGGTCATGTCGAGATTTTTCAGGGCGTGCAGCTGACGCGCATGTGGATGCTCGTTGCGCTGAGCATGGTGTTTCTGGCGCTTGTCGTCCTCAACGGTCTCTTCAAGCTCTATATCAACACCTATAAGGGACGGCTGGGCGAGCGTATGCTTCGCCGCATTCGCTTCGAGCTGATCGATCGCGTGCTGCGGTTTCCTCCAGTGCATTTCAAGCGGGTAAAGCCCGCCGAAATCGCCACCATGATCAAGGACGAGGTGGAGCCGATGGGCGGCTTCACGGGCGACGCCTTCGTACAACCCGCCCTTCTCGGCGGTCAGGCGGTCACCGCGCTCATCTTCATCATCATGCAGAATTTCTGGCTCGGCATGATCGCCGCCGCCATCGTCGCCGTGCAGGCGATCGTCATTCCCCGCATGCGCAAGCGGCTCCTGGAACTCGGTCGTCAGCGACAGTTGACGGCGCGCGAGCTTTCCGGCCGCGTCGGCGAGATTGTCGATGGTATCGGCACCATCCACGCCAACGATACCACGAACCTGGAGCGTGCCGACATTGCTCACCGGCTCGGATTGATCTTCTCGATCCGCTACGACCTCTACCAGTGGAAGTTTCTGGTGAAATTCATCAATAACTTCCTCGCTCAGGTGACGCCATTCCTGTTCTACCTGATCGGCGGCTTCCTGGCGTTGCAGGGTCGCCTGGACATCGGTCAGCTTGTTGCCGTCATCAATGCGTACAAGGATCTGCCGGGACCGTTGAAGGAGCTGATCGACTGGGACCAGTCGCGACAGGACGTTCAGGTGAAGTACAATCAGGTGGTCGAGCAGTTCAGCGTCGACAATCTGATCGACCCGAAAATCCAGGTCGTCTCGCATGCGCCGGCGGGCCGCATCACTCATGCCCTCGTTGCGACTAATCTGACTGTCGTCGACGATAGCGGCGCGCGCGTGCTGGATCACGTCTCAGTCGAGATTCAGCCAGGTGAAAGGGTGGCGATCGTCGGCGATAGTGGTGCGGGTGGTGAATATCTCGCCGAGGCATTCGGGCGCCTGATCTGGCCAGATAGCGGCCGCGTCTCGATCGACGGGCGCGATATCCTCGAACTACCGGAATCGCTTACCGGGCGACGCATTGCCTATGCTTCTTCCGAGAC
The DNA here is from genome assembly GCF_900094555.1 of Martinezella hainanensis. Lineage (GTDB taxonomy): Bacteria > Pseudomonadota > Alphaproteobacteria > Rhizobiales > Rhizobiaceae > Rhizobium > Rhizobium hainanense. Next base: position 22,907 of record NZ_FMAC01000003.1, on the reverse strand, counting down.
GTTCTTCTTCCACGGCACCTTGCGCAGCAACCTGCTCTATGGTCTCAAGCATGCGCCGCTCGTTGCCCCGGTTTACAGCGAGGATGAGGCTACAAAGGCCAAGTGGAGCGTGGCCGAGGCCCGGCGCGCGGCCAATCCGGAATTCGATCTCAATAGCGATTGGGTGGATTATGCCGCCGCCGGCGCAACGGGGCCGGATGATATCTATTCCGCCATCCGTCCGGTTCTCGATGCCGTTACCATGTCGCAGGATATTTTCGACATGGCATTGCGTTCGAATGTGGACGCTGCCGCGCATCAGGATCTGACGTCGCGCATCGTCGAGCTGCGGCAGGCATTGCGGTTGCGACTTGAAGAGGAAAAACTCGAGGATCTCGTGGTTCCCTTCGAGTTTGATGCTTACAATCTGCAGGCGACTGTTGGTGAAAATCTGCTGTTCGGCACGCTGAAGCGGCCGCAGATGACCAATCGCAAGCTGGCGGCACACCCCTACTTCCGGCAGATATTTGCCGAGACGGGCCTGGTGTCCGACTTGTACGATATGGGTCTCGAGATCGCCGAGAACGCGGTCGAGCTCTTTACCGACCTGCCGCCGGACCATCCGTTCTTCCAGCAGCTGACCTTCATGACGGCGGAAGACATCCCGACCTACGAGGCGCTGTTGCAGAAGCTCAATGGCAAGGGCTATGAGGCGGCCACCGACGACGAGCGAGCCGCCATCATCCGCCTGAGCTTCTCCTATATTGAACCACGTCACCGCTTCGGCCTTCTGACACAGGTACTCATGGAAAAGATCGTGCAGGCGCGCGCGAAATTCTATGAGAATATTCCAGCCGATCTCGCCAAGGTCATCGAGCGCTACGATCCGGAGCGCTTTACCGCCTCCGCCACCTTGATGGATAACGTGCTGTTCGGCCGTATCGCTCATCAACAGGCAAATGCGCCGGAACGTATCCACCAGATCATGTATGATGTGTTCGGGCGTCTCGGCATGCATGACGGCGTTCTGTCGATCGGCCTGGATTTCGATGTCGGCTCGGGTGGCAAGCGCCTGACAAACGTGCAGCGCCAGAAACTCAATCTCGGTCGCGCCCTTTTGAAACGTGCCGACTATATCATCTGCAATCGCCCGCTGCCGGCGCTCGACCACCGCGTTCAGGATCAGATTGCGAGGGCTATTCTCGGCGAGTTCGACAGCGACGGCTATGCGCCGGCGATCATCTGGGTCCTGTCCAATCCCAGCTTTGCCGAACTATTCGACCGTGTTCTGGTCTTCGACCACGGCAGTCTTGTCGAAAGTGGCTCCACTACCGATCTTTTAGAGAAAAACGGTATGTTCAAAGAACTGTTATCGTAATATCCTATCTCAACAGTGGCGTCTGGGGCCGAACACTGGGGGTACCGAAGCTCATGCTTCTGAAGGACGAAGTTGAAATGCTGAAGCGGGTGCCGATTTTTTCGCGCATTGCACCCGCAAAATTGAAACTCTTGGCGTTTACGTCCGATCGGGTCAGCTACAATGCTGGCCAAATCCTGTTTCATCAGGGCGATCAAGGTGATGCGGCCTATGTTGTTCTTTCAGGAACTGCTGATATTCTCGTCGATAGCCCAGCCGGCGAGATCAAGGTTGCCGAAGTCGATCTCAATTCCATCGTGGGCGAAATTGCCATCCTCTGCGATGTCTCCCGTACAGCCACGGTGAAAGCGACTTCCAGGCTGGAAGCCCTGAAGATCAGCAAGGAGCATTTCCTGAAGCTGCTCAGCGATTTCCCGGAAATGGCCGTCGAGATCATGCGCGTGCTGGCAGACCGCCTCAACCACACGACCTCGGAACTGACCGCCGTCCGCAGCCGCCTCAACCAGCCACAGTCGATGTCCACCCATTGAGATTGAGGGGGCAGGTGCCCGTGCTTTTGAGAGGCGGGCGCCCCATTTCAATATGGCGAACTCAATTCCGAAATATGCCCGGCCCGAATATGAACGCCGTTTTCTTCTCAGCGACATTCCAGATCTTTCCGGAATAGCATCCCGGCTGATTGAAGATCTTTATCTCGACGGCACCAGGCTGCGCCTGCGCAAGATTATCTGCGAGGATGGAAACGAGCAATACAAGCTCTGTAAGAAGTACCCCGGTCCGAGTGCCGATCCCCTCGCAATCGTCAATATCTACCTGACATCGCAGGAATATGATCTCCTTTCAGCACTGAGCGGCAAAGGCGTTCGCAAGAGGCGGTACAATATCGCCTTGTCCACGCTCTGCCTCGATGTTTTCGAAGGTCAGCTTGACGGCTTGGTTCTATGCGAGATCGAAGCGGAGTCGGCCGCCGTGCTGGACGCAATCATGCCGCCGCCATGGGTCGGGCGCGATGTTTCCAACGATGCATTTTTCGCCGGCGGCAATCTTGCCTTGATCGATGCCGCGCAATTGACGACAAAACTGTCATCCCTCCAGTCTTGCGTTCGCCGGCCGACGCCTTAAATTAAACCGCGCCGAGCGAGATTGCGCATCAGATGCGACGCGCCGAACGTCCAGGGGGGGCAATCGGTCGACAGCAGCACACGGTTTTTGAGTGATCCCAGCTTGTCGTTGGAGATGGTGACGATGTCGCCGATCTTGTGGGTGAAGCCTTGGCCGGGTGTGTCGCGATCCTCGACAGGCGCAAAAAGCGTTCCCATGAACAGCACGAAGCCGTCGGGATATTGATGATGTCGGCCGATGGTCTGCGAGACGAGATCGAGAGGATCGCGGCTGATTTCCTTCATCGACGAGCGGCCGTGCAGCACATAGCCGTCCTCGCCTTCGACCTTCAAATCGAGATCGGCATTGCGCACGTCATCCAGAGCGTAAGTCTCGTCGAACAGACGGATGAACGGCCCGATCGAGCAGGAAGCGTTGTTGTCCTTGGCCTTGCCGAGCAACAGGGCCGAACGGCCTTCGACGTCGCGCAGGTTGACGTCGTTGCCAAGCGTTGCGCCCTTGACCCGGCCCTGGCTGTCGACGGCAAGCACGATTTCCGGCTCGGGATTGTTCCATTTGGAGATCGGATGCAGACCGACATCCGCGCCTGGCCCGACCGAAGACATGACCTGCGACTTCGAAAAGACTTCGGCGTCCGGCCCGATGCCGACTTCGAGATACTGCGACCAGACACCTTCCTCAATCAGCGCCGCCTTGACCTTGGCTGCTTCGGGCGAGCCGGCCTTGAGGTTGCGCAGGCTATCGCCAATCAGTGCAGTCACCTTGCCGCGGATCGCTTCAGCAAGATCGGGATTGCCGGCGGCGCGCTCCTCGATGACACGCTCCAGCATTGAGCGGGCAAAAGTGACGCCACAGGCCTTGATCGCCTGCAGATCGATGGGTGCGAGGAGATGGAGAGCCGAGCGATCAGCCTTGCCGGCGAGCAAATCGTCGAGCCTGGCAACGGCTTCGCCCTTTTGCGCGCGAACGAAAACAACCGGATCGTCCTTTTCCAGAAGGTCGCGCATGGTCGGCGTTTCCTTCGACGTGATGTCATAGAGCATACCGTCGCGGACGATGACGAGGGCAGGGCCATCAACATCCGGGCGCCAGATGCGGCCGACGAATGTTCCGGTGGTGAATGTTTCCGAGCTGGCCATGTCGTTTGTCTCCTCCAAACTGCGAGTGTTTTCTAACCCAGGCGAATGCGCTTTGCCATCGGTTATCGATGCGACATTCGCCCGCGTTTTGGATTTTCATTTTCTCCGGCACGGTAAAAATGTAAGGCCCCGCGGCAGCACCGCGAGGCCTTTGGGCCGCAAGCCGGGAGAGAATGGCTTCAGGCGGCCTGAACCTTGCGATTGCCGCGCGCCCATTCCGGCAGCCAGTCGCCGTGGGCGACGAGCAGTTCGTCGACCAGCGACCAGATCTGGTCGAGATCCAGTTCGGCCGCCGTATGCGGGTCCATCATCGCGGCATGATAGATGTGCTCGCGATTCTCGGTCATGAGCGCCTTTACTGTCAGCTCCTGCACGTTGATGTTGGTGCGGATCAGAGCCGTCAGCTGCGGCGGCAGGTCGCCGACATAGGTCGGCTGGATGCCGGAGGCGTCGACGAGGCAGGCGACTTCGGCCGCGCAATTGAACGGCAGCGAGGTGATGCAGCCATTGTTGCGGACATTGCCGTAGATGACGGAGGGTTCGCCGGTCCAGACCGAATTGATGATCGAGGAGGCATATTCCTTCGATTGCTTGACCTCGATCTTCTCGGCGGTGCGATATTCCTCTGCCTGGTTCTTCCAGCGTGCCACTTGCTCGATGCAGCGCTTCGGATATTCGTCAAGCGGAATGCTGAACTTCTCGATCAGGTCCTCGCGGCCTTCCTTGATGAAGTAGGGCGTGTATTCGGCGAAGTGCTCCGAGCTTTCGGTGACGAAATAGCCAAGGCGGGTCAGCATTTCGTAGCGTACTTTATTCGGGCAACGCGGGTTCCAGCCGGGCTTCGGCGCGCGTCCCTCGCGATAGGCGCGCACGAGATCCGGATAGAGATTGCGATAGGAACCGTCGGCCTGGCGATGCTCGAATTCGAGATAGAAGGCCATGTGGTTGATGCCGGCCGAACGGTAGCGGATCTCGTCATAGGGAATGTCGAGATCGTGCGCCAATTCCATGGCCGTACCCTGGACCGAATGGCAAAGGCCGACCTGCTTGATCGTTGGGTACTTCTCGCCGATCGCCCAAGTGTTGATCGCCATCGGGTTCACATATTGCAGCATGATCGCATTCGGGCAGACCGCGAGCATATCCTCGCAGATCTTCCAGAGATGCGGGACCGTGCGCAGGCCGCGCATGATGCCGCCGACGCCGAGCGTGTCGGCGATCGTCTGGCGCAGGCCGTATTTCTTCGGCACTTCGAAATCGGTGACGGTGCAGGGCTCGTAGCCGCCGATCTGGAAAGCGACGACGACAAAGTGCGCGCCGTCAAGCGCCTTGCGCTGATCGGTAAAAGTCTCGACCGTGGCCGAGGCGCCGAGCGTCGAGGCCAGCTTGCGAGCGACGATGGCGCTTTCGTCGAGCCGCTGCTGGTTGATGTCCATCAGCGCGATCCTGGCGCCTGCTAGGGCAGGGCGCTGCAAGACGTCGCCGATGATATTCTTCATGAAGACGGTCGAGCCGGCGCCGATGAAGGTGATCTTGGGAGTTGCTGTCATTTCAAAATCTCCTGGATGCTATGAAGCCACCTCGAACGCCGCTCTGACAAGGCGTTCGGTGTAGGCCGTCTTGGGATGCGATAGAACCTCTTCGACCGGCCCTTCCTCCATGATCTTGCCATGCTGCATGACGATGACACGATGGCAAAGGGCGCGGACGACCTTGAGGTCGTGTGAGATGAAAAGGTAGCTCAGACCTTTTTCGTCCTGCAGCTTGCGCAGGAGATCGATGATCTGGGCCTGGACGGAAAGGTCGAGTGCGGAGGTCGGCTCGTCGAGCAGAATGAATTCCGGCTCGAGCGCGATGGCGCGGGCGATCGCGATGCGCTGGCGCTGGCCGCCGGAAAACTCGTGCGGGAAGCGCGAGAGGATATTGGTCGGCATGCCGGCACTGACGAGCGCTTCCTTGACGCGCTCCAGCCGCTCGGCCCTGTTGGCGCCGAGATTGTTGACCACCAGTCCCTCGGAAATGATCTGGCCAATGGTCATGCGTGGGTTCAGCGACGAGAAGGGGTCCTGAAAGACGATCTGCATGCGCGAGCGCAGCGGCCGCATCTCGGCGCGAGACCGGCCATGAATAGGTTGCCCGTCGAAAAAGATCTCGCCGCTATCGGCATCGATCAGGCGCAATAGCGCCTGGCCGAAGGTGGTTTTGCCGGAGCCGGATTCGCCGACGAGGCCGAGCGTTTCGTGACGACGCAGCTCGATATTCAGGCTATCGACAGCGACCAGCTCGCGCATGTCAGGCTTGAAGAAACTGCCATGGCGCAGCATGAACGCCACTTTCACGGACTTGCCTTCGAGCACCGTATCGCAGTTCGGCGGCAGCGGCTTTGCCTGCCCGCGCGGCTCCGAGGTCAGCAGATGTTGTGTGTAGGGATGCTGCGGATTGGCGAACAGTGCGTCGGTCGTATTGTGTTCGCGCATCTCGCCGTGTTGCATCACATACACATAGTCGGAGAATTGCCGCACGACCGTCAGATCATGGGTAATCAGGATCACCGCCATGCCGAGCTGCTTCTGCAGATTGCGGATGAGGTTCAGGATCTGCGCCTGCACGGTGACGTCGAGCGCTGTCGTGGGCTCGTCGGCGATCAGTACATCGGGATCGTTGGCAAGTGCCATGGCGATCATCACGCGCTGACGCTGCCCGCCGGAGAGCTGATGGGGATATTGCTTCAGGCGCGCCTCTGGGTCAGGGATCTGCACCTGCTTGAGCAGGTCGAGCGCCCGCTTCTCGGCATCGCGACGGCTGACCTTGCGATGGACCCTTATCGCTTCAACGATCTGGCTGCCGATGGTGTAGATCGGATTGAGCGAACTCATCGGCTCCTGGAAGATCATCGAGATGCGGTCGCCGCGCAGTTGCCGGCGAGCTCTCTCCGAAAATTTCAGCACGTTCTTGCCGTCGTAGTGAACAGCGGATTTGTCGGAAACGACGGCACGCTTGGTCAGGAGGCCCATCACCGTGCGGGCCGTCACCGATTTTCCCGAGCCGGATTCGCCGACAATCGCGATGGTTTCGCCACGATAGAGCTGGAATGTGATGTCCTTGACGGCATCGACGATGCCGTCCTCGACCTTGAATTTGACGGCGATGTTGCGGGCGTCGATGACGGGCGAGGTCGTCTTTTCGCCGGCATCGTGCCTGACATCGGGGGCGAAGGGATTGACGAGTGCGAGAGCCATGGTCCTTCTCCTCTCAATAGGGATCGATCGCGTCGCGCAGTCCGTCGCCGAGCGCATTGAAGGCGAAGACGGTGACGAGAACGAAGGCGACGGGCGAGAGAATCCAGGGATAGGAGCCGATGACCGAATAGGTCGACGTATCCTGCAGCATCAGCCCCCAGGAGATCAGCGGCGGCTTCACCGCAAAGCCCAGGAAACCAAGGAAGGATTCCAGGAGAACGACGCTGGGGATTGCCAGCGTCACCGTAACGATGACGTGGCTCATGACGTTCGGGAAGATATGCTGGAGAATGATGCGCCGGTCGGTGGCGCCCACCGCCATGGCGGCCCGAACATAATCGATCCTTGCCAGTGCCAGCGTCTTGCCGCGAACCTCGCGGGACATCTGCGCCCAGCCGAGCGCCGACATGACGATGATGACGAAGGCAAGGAAGACGTTGGTGGGCGCCGTCACCGGGATCAGCGAGGTCAGCGCCAGATAGAGCGGCAGCTGCGGGAAGGCCAGAACCACTTCGACGAAACGCTGGATCCAGGCGTCGAGCGTGCCGCCGAAATAGCCCGATATCATACCGACTGTGGTGCCGACGATGGTGACGATGGCAACGACTGTCAGCGCGATCATCAGCGAGATGCGCGAGCCGTAGATGGCGCGCGACAGCACGTCCCGGCCGAACTTGTCGGTGCCGAGGAAATGAACCGGGCCGCCGTCGGTCGTGCCGAACAGATGCCGGTCGCCGGGGATCAGGCCGAAGAGATAATAGGGATCGCCCTTGACGAAGAAGCCGAGGAGGCGCGGATGGTCGTAGTCCGGTCCGACGATCGGCTGGAACGTGACCGGGTCGAGATCGGTGGTTTCAACGAGCGCATAGACCCGTGGCTGGAAGGCGAAACCGCCGTCCTTGTCCCGGAAGCTTGCGACCTGCGGCGGCGCAAAGCCGGTATCGGTCGCCTTCGGATCGAGCGGCGCGACGAATTCGGCGAAGATCGCCATCAACAGCAGCAGAATGACGAGGGTAAGGCCGCCCATGCCGGTCCAGGAGCGCTTGAGGCGGCGCCATACCAGCGCGATATAGCTCTCGTTGCCACTCTTGTGCTTGATTTTTTCTTCCGGCGGCGGCGGGGAATTGCTGAAGGCGAGCATCAGTGGATCCCTCCCTGTTGACGCACACGTGGATCGAGCAGGGCGAGCAATACGTCCGCGATGATGTTGCCAATGATCAGGGTCGCCGAAAGCACCATCATGAAAGTTGCCGTGACATAGACGTCGCCGACCGCCATGGAGCCGACGATCGCCGGCCCGACGGTTGGCAGCGTGAAGATGATCGCGGTTTCGATTTCGCCGGTCAGCATGTAGGGCAGGACGACGCCCTGATACATGATGAGCGGATGCAGCGCGTTCGGCACGGCATGGCGCATGACAACGGCGCCGCCCGAAAGACCCTTCGCGCGTGCTGTCTCCACGTACTGGGCATTCAGCGTGTCGAGCAGATTGCCGCGCATGATGCGCATGTTGTAGGCGAGGCCGCCGAAGGTGGCGATCGCAACGACCGGCCAGACGTGTTTGACGAGATCGACGAATTTACCCCAGGACCACGGTGCGCCACCATATTGCGGCGAGAAGAAGCTGCCGATTTCCGAGACGTTGAGCTGGAAGACGAGGATATAGACGATGATCAGCGCCATCAGGAAGCGCGGCACCGTCATGCCGAGGAAGGAGATGCCGGCAAGCAGATTGTCGATCCAGCTATATTGCCGCGTCGCCGCCCATATGCCGAAACCAATGCCGAGAATGGATGCCAGGATGTGGCATACCAGCGCCAAAGCCAGCGTGCGCGGCAGGCGCTCGCCGACGACATCGGCCACCGGCTTGTTGTAGACCATACTGTAGCCGAAATCACCCTTGGTGACGATGCCGCCAACCCAGTTGAAATACTGGACGATCATCGGCTTATCGAGGCCATGTTCCTTGCGATAGGCTTGCGCCTGAGCGTCAGCCTGTTCGAAGGACGCGCCGCCCTGGTTCATCAGCTGCGAGCGGATGTAATCGGCATAGTCACCCGGCGGTGCCTGGATGATGGCAAACGTCACCACGCTCAGGATGAAGAGCACGGGGATCGCCGAGGCTATGCGAACGAGCAGGAATCGTAACATCGGACGGTTCGCTTCTCTTGATGCTGTCGGCAGTCTCCCTCTCTGGGAACGAGATGCGCCAGCGCTTCATTTTACCCGGCGATAGCTGATCGCTGGATGTTTCAGGTCCCATGGCAACCGGCGTCATGACGGCTGCCATGGGGTGTTTCATGCGATCTTACTTGATCGGACCGGCACTGCCCGGAGCGCCGGGAAGCTCATTGGGGAACAGCTCGTACTTGCCTTGCTTGTCGGCAGCCACCCACAGTCGCTCGCGGATGATCGAGTCTTCCGCCCAGTTGAACAGGAAGATCGGCGTGCCTGAGGGAACATTGGAGAAGCGCTTGTTGATTATGAGCGCGCCCGGATATTCGGTAAGGCCGATATTGTAGAGATTGCCGGTCGAGATCTTCTGGAACTGCTTCATCAGGGCCACGCGCTCGTCATTATCCTTCGACGTCGTGAACTTGTTGACGATGTCGACCATGTCCTTTTCGAAGGGCATCAGGTCAAGCTGACCGCTTTCCGGGGCGCGGTGGTTCCAGCTGGTGCGCGGGCCGACGGGAGCAAGCTGCTCGGTATTCTGGACCACCGACGCAAGTTCCGTGCTGTTGCGGCGGACCATCCAGTCGAAGCGGCCGCTGTAGTTGGCATCGTCGCGTTTCGGACCGACGAGCGAATTGATGATCACCCGAAGTCCAAGCTTTTCCATCTGGCTGACGACGCCCTCGGCAAGGCTCTTGTCGGTGGTGTAATCGCTGCTGACCAGAAGGGTGATTTCCACATCCTTGCCGCCGTTGACGCCGGCCGGGAAATTGACGATGCCGTCGCCATCGGTGTCCTTCAGGCCGGCTTTTGCGAGCTCGGCCTTTGCCGCTACGAGATCGAACGGATAATAGACCGTGGAATTGCGATCATAGAAGCTGCTGCCCGAAGACAGGCCGCCGGGATAGATCGCGGTGAAGGGTCCCTTGACCAGCGATTCCCCGAGGGCCTTGCGATCGAGCGCCATGGTAACGGCCTTGCGGAAATCCTCGTTGCGGTTCAGTTCGCGCACAGCCTGCGCACGCTCGTCCGGATTGCCCCAACCGTTGGCGGAGAAATTCATCTGCAGATTATAGCCGATGAGGCGTGGACCGAAGGCCAGACGCGCAGGCGCATCGGGCTGTGCTGCGCGCTTCAGCGAAGCGACGAAGTTTTCCGGCTGCTCGAGGTTCGACAGGTCGGCGGAGCCGGCGACGGCCTGGACGTCACGATCGGCCCAGGTGGAGAGCTTGTAGTGCAGCTCGTTGAGGTAGGGCAGCTGGTTGCCCTTCTCGTCGACCTTCCAGTAGTAGGGGTTGCGGCGCATGACGATGATATCGTCGGAGCGATACTCGACCGGCACCCAGGCGCCCATGACCGGAATGTTCATATATTCTGGCGGGAAGGCGTTCTTGAACTGGTCGTAGGTATTCTTGGAATATTTCGGATGCTGCGGCTTCAGGATATGCGATGGACCCGGGCAGAAGTTCGGATAGGCCATCGTGTAGAGATATTGCTTCGGGAAGGCGTCCTTGAAGGTCCATTCGATCGTGTAGTCGTCGATCTTCTTCAGCGTCGTTCCCTCGCCGAAGGCTTCCGGCGATGCGCCGCCGCCGAGTGGCGACACGTTCGGGTCGATGACCTCGTCTTCCCAGTAGAACATGATGTCGTCGGCGTTGAAGGGCACTCCGTCGGACCATTTCGCGCCCTCGATGAGGTGCATGGTGAGCTTGTGGCCGTCCGCCGACCATTCCCAGCCTTTGGCAAGGTTCGGCAGCGGTTCGGTGTCCTTGGCCTCGACCTGGAAGAGCGGTGCGGTACGCGTCAGGCACTCGGACAATCCGATGTCGATGCCGCCCCAGCCCTGCGTCTGACCAGCGCCGTAATTCCAGCCTTCCGGCCGCCCGCCGATGACATGGCGCAGCGTGTCGCCATAGACGCCGATGCCGTCAGGCATGTTGCCGGTCTTATAGACCAGCGGCTCCTTCGGCAGGCGATCCTTGACGGGCGGGAGCTTGCCGGTCTTGACGAAATTATCGGTGACCCAGGCGGGTTCGTGATATTCGGGCAGCGCCTTGAACTCCAGAATGGAGCTGCGCTCGACATATTTGATCTTGCCTTCCGCCGGAAAGACCGGTGGAACGGGTGGCGCAGTCGGCTCGGCCGCATAAGCGGTCATGGCGATTGCGGATGTGGCAATCGTCAACGCGGCCAGAAGGCCGATCGGTCGAAAATGTCTCATCTTGTTCTCTCTCCCAAAATCGCGAGCGCTCCGTTCGAGGCCTCGCGTTCCTCCTTTGAAACGAAAGATGGCTGGTTGAAGCGGGCTATCCCCTTAAGATCCCGCCTCAACCTCCATCTTCCGGCCTGCTTGCTCGTCAGCCCGCCTGTTTCAAGGCGGCTTTCTCCGCGCGCAACTCCTCGATCGAGCGAACGTTGCGGCTCGCTGCACCCTTCCAGTCGCGCGTCTTGACCTTGCCGCGCGACAGGCGATCCTTCGCATCATCCACGGCGTGGGCGTATTGCGGCAGCCAGCGCGCTTCCACGACGACCATTTCATCGACCATCTGCCAGACCTCCTCCGGCGTGGCGACGGCGCCGACCAGCGGGTCGTGCAGGACGGCGAGCTTCAAGAGATCGATATCGCCGCTGATGGCGGCATGGACCGACATGCGCTGAACGTTGATCGAAGAGATGCATGTCGCAGCGCATGCCTCAGGCAGCGTAATGCCTGCCACCATGTTGATGCCGAAGCGATCGACGAAGCCGGGCGACTCGATGATGGCATCGCTTGGCAAATTGGTGATGACACCATTGTTCTTGACGTTGAAATGGCCGCGATAGATGCGATTGGTTTCCAGCGCTTCGAGAATGTGGCTCGCATGTTCGTTGGAGCGGCGCGCGGGATCGATCGGCTGCGAGGCGCTGTCGAGGATCTGCGGGAATTCCGTCTCGAACCAGTTGCGCGTCTCGGTGGAGTGGCGCAGATAGCCGCCGGTTTCGCCATGAATCCAGTCCGACATGTCGATCCATTTGTTGATCTCGTCGGGACGCTTGCGATACCAGGGCAGGTATTCGGACAGGTGACCATTGCTCTCGGTCGAATAGACGCCGAAGCGCTTCAACACATCGATGCGCAGCTTTTCCTGCTGCGAGAAGACCGGATGCGCTTCGAAGGCGGCGATCAACTCGTCCTTGCCGATCTTGCGGCCGTTGAGGCGCAGATCGACGAACCAGGTCTGATGGTTGATGCCCGAGCAGATATAGTCGAGTTCGTTCTTGTCCTTGGCGCCGAGCACTTCGGCGATCTGTTCAGCGCCGTGCTGGACGCCGTGGCAAAGGCCGATCGTGTCGACCTTGCCATATTCGATCGCCGCCCAGGTGTTCATCGCCATCGGGTTGGCATAGTTCAGGAATTTGGCGCCGCTTTCGGCGACCTCGCGGATATCCTTGCAGAAATCGAGGATGACCGGAATGTTGCGCTGGCCATAGAGAATGCCGCCGGCGCAGATGGTATCGCCGACGCACTGGTCGATGCCGTATTTCAGCGGAATGCGGATATCTTCGGCGTAAGCCTCCAATCCGCCGACCCGCACGCAGCTGATGATATAGCGCGCGCCTTCCAGTGCTTTGCGGCGATCCGTGGTGGCGGTGACGCGCGTCGGCAGCTTGTTGGCTTCGACGATCCGGTCAAGGATCGCCTTGATCATCGTCAGATTGTGCTCACTCATGTCGGTCAGCGCGAATTCGACATCGCGGAATTCCGGCACGCAGAGAATGTCGGTGAACAGCTTTTTCGTGAAGCCGACGCTGCCAGCGCCGATAATAGCGATTTTGAAACTCATGATCCTCACCTTCAAGTCGGTCGAACGAGCAGCGGCAGGGGAGACAGCAGCATTTTCGCCCCATGATCACACCGGTTGCGAGACGGGCCGAAATCGTGGGTTTTCCTCCAATCGCCGGTCCTCTACGGCGGTCAAGCGCTGTTTTCTGGCGGGATTATGCCTATAATAACCGAAGCGAACAGAGAACTATTATGCTTTTAGGGGTAATTTTGTGCTGCAGGAATTGATCGACAACGGACAGGTCATGCGGACGGTTTCGCTGCCGCGCGGACGCCACCGCCTGCATGCCATGCCGACCAGCGCTGGCTATGAAGTCAGGCACGACGAGCCCTATGACTGGGACGGGCGGCGGCGCGGCCAGACGCCGTTCACCGTGCTGCAGCACACGATCAGCGGTACCGGGCGATTGCGCTACGAAAATCGCAGCTATCGCGTGGATTCAGGCGATACGCTCCTGGTGCTCGTGCCGCACAATCATCGCTACTGGCTGGAGAAAGGGGAGCGCTGGGAGTATTTCTGGATCTCCATGAATGGCGAGGAGGCATTGCGCATCCATCGCCTGATCCTCGCCGCGGCCGGTCCCGTCTTGAAGCTGCAGCAGGCAACCATCGATCATCTGGCCGATTGCAGCCTGCGGCTGGTCAAGGGTGCCAAGACACCTGCTTCGGCTTCGGCTATCGCTTATGAGGCAGCCATGGCGCTTTATGACGACGTCTTCGGCTCGCATGCCTTTGCCGCCGACCGCTCCGTCATGCAGATTGTCATCGACCATATCAACGCCAATCTCGACAAACCCCTGCCGGTCGATGAGCTTGCAAAGGTGAGCGGCCTCAGCCGTGCACATTTCTCACGCGTCTTTGCCGAGAGCGAAGGTGTGCCGCCGGCGGAATTCGTGCTGCAGCAGCGCATGCAACGCGCCGCGAAGCTGCTGACCAAGGCAGCCTTCATTCCGGTCAAGGAAGTAGCGATCATGTCAGGCTTCGACGATGCCAACTATTTCTCAAAGGTATTTCGCCGCATCTATGGCATCAATCCAACCGAGTTCCGCACGACTGGCATGTATGCCGCGGTGCGCAGCCCGGTCGAGGAGGCGAGGAGCGGACGGAGCCGCTCGTGAGGAAACCGCTTTTTCAATCGCTTGCTTGTCCTGAAAATCGAAATCCGCCAACCGGTCGCATTGCGCAACGGCGGCGAGCCTGTATAGATATCGCCCCGCGGCGTCCCGCCTGCCTCGCCGCGCGCCTGACTCCCCAGCAACATCTGTTCGTCACCCGATGCGACGGGCTTAATCGATAGGATTGAATATGCGTTCTGTTGTCGCCTTAAACGAATCCTGGACGTTTCATGAAGGATTTTCGCCTGAGAATGTCGGTCGCTCGCAGGAAGGACAGAGCGTTACGCTCCCGCATACCGCCGTCGAACTGCCTTTCAACTATTTCGACGAGAAATCCTACCAGCGCGCCTTCACCTATCAGAAGATCATCAATTGGGATGAGACCTTCACCGGGCGCGAAGTATCGCTGATCTTCGATGCGGCGATGGCCGACGCGGTCGTCTATCTGAACGGCGAGGAGATCGTCGTGCACAAGGATGGTTATACGCCGTTCGAGGCGCGTCTGACCGGCCGGCTGCGCGAGGGCCAGAACCTGATCACCGTCAAGATCGATGGCAGCGAGAATCCCGAGATCCCGCCTTTCGGTGGCCGGATCGATTATCTCACCTATGCAGGCATCTATCGCGATGTCTGGTTGAAGGTTGCCGCTCCCGTCTCGATCGCCAACATCAAGGTTGAAACGACGGATGTCCTTTCCGACAGCAAATCCGTGACGGTACGCTGCGACATCGCCAATCCGCAAAAGCTCGCTTTCAAGGGCAACGTGAAAGTTACCCTGCGGTCCAGCGACGGCGCGGTCATCGCTTCTAGTCAGGCCGACACATCCGACGAGAGCGTGACACTCAGCTTCAGTGGCCTTGCAGGCCTTTCGCTCTGGGAGCTCGACGATCCCGTTCTCTATTCGGCCGAGGTGGAGCTTACGAGCGATTACGGGATGGATCGACTTGTCGCGACTTTTGGTTTCCGCACGGCGAGCTTTACAGCCGAAGGTTTTCTGCTGAACGGCAAGAAGCTGAAGCTGCGCGGCCTCAACCGCCATCAGGCCTTCCCCTATGTCGGCTATGCCATGGGGCGCTCGGCGCAGGAGCGCGATGCCGAGATCATGAAGCGCACGCTGAAATGCAATATCGTGCGCACCTCGCACTATCCGCAGTCGAAGTGGTTTCTCGACCATTGCGACCGCATCGGCCTGCTGGTCTTCGAGGAAATCCCCGGCTGGCAGCATATCGGCGATGAAGAATGGCAGCAGGAATCGATCCGTAACGTCCGCCGCATGATCGAGCGCGACTGGAACCATTCCTCGATCGTCATCTGGGGCGTGCGCATCAACGAATCCCAGGATTCCCACGATTTTTACGCCGAGACGAACCGGCTGGCACGCGAGCTCGACCCGACGCGTCAGACCGGCGGCGTGCGTTATATCACCGAGAGCGAGATGCTCGAGGACGTCTACACGATGAATGATTTCATCCTCGGCAACGAGGAGCTGCCGGGCGCCAACCGGCCGCGCACGCCGCTGAGGCCGCAGCAGGAAAACACCGGCCTTTCCAAGGATGTGCCCTATCTGATCACCGAATTCGGCGGCCATATGTATCCGACGAAAATCTACGACCAGGAGCAGCGCCAGGCCGAGCATGTGCGCCGGCATCTGGAAGTTCTGAATGCCGCCTATGGCGATCCGTCGATATCAGGCGCCATCGGCTGGTGCATGTTCGACTACAACACCCACAGCGATTTCGGCTCCGGCGACCGCATCTGCTACCACGGCGTGATGGACATGTTCCGCGAGCCGAAGTTCGCTGCCTATGTCTATGCCAGCCAGTGCGAACCTTCCGAAGAAATCGTCATGAAGCCGGTAACGATCTGGGCGCGCGGCGAGCGCAATATCGGCGGTGCCCTGCCACTGATCGTGCTCACCAATTGCGACGAGGTCGAGCTGCGTTATGGTTCGCTGACCAAGCGTCTCGGCCCGGACCGGGAGACGTTCCCGCATCTGCCACATGCGCCCGTCGTCTTCGATCACCGTTCCTTCACCCCGGATGAGCTCGGTGTGTGGGGTATGGAGTGGGAAGACGTGCATTTCACCGGCTATATCGGCGGCAAGCCGGTGGTGGAGCAGCATATGGTCGCCAATCCGCTGCCGACGTCGCTTCAGGTCGAGGCCGATGTCGATACATTACGGGCAGGCGAGCGCGATACGGTGCGCGTCATCGTGCGCGCACTCGATCAGGCCGGCTCGCGTCTGGCTTTCCTCAACGAAGCCATCACGATCAAGGTCGATGGTCCGGCCAAGCTCATTGGGCCGCAGACGGTGGCATTCCAGGGTGGAACCACGGGCTTCTGGTTGCAGGCGACGGGTAAGGCCGGGGCGATCAAGCTCGACGTCTCGTCCCCACGCTTTGCCAGCCAAAGCTTGAGCTTCACTGCAAAGTGAGCGAACAGCCGGCTCTTGCCGTCAGGCGGCCGAGCCGGCAACTTCGCCTGCACCCTGCGGGATCGACTGTAACAGCGTTTGCCGTGCCGAAGCGAGATGCCGGCGGCAGGCAGCATCGATCCTTTGCTGGTCGCGCGATTGCAGCGCTTCGATATAGTCGAGATGCTCCGCTACGGCGCGCGCATTACGGTCGCGTGCGAAAGCTTTGTTCCACTGGTAGTGATAGTGAAAAATGATGGCGATGACGTCGTAGAACTCGGTGATGAACCGGTTCTTCGAGGCACGATGGATGAGAAGGTGAAACTTTTCGTCGAGGCGCGAGAAGTCCCGGTAATGCGCGTCGAAATCTCTGAGCAGCTCGTGGTGCTCCTGCTCAATCGCCTTGAGATCCTCCCAGGCGTGATGATTGGCAGGCAGGCGGCCGAACTCGGCGGCTGAATGCAACTCGAACATCTCGCGCACATCGGCAAGCTCGAGCGCAAATTCACTGGTGAAACCCTTGAGTATCCAATGGCTGTTCGGCCGCTTCTCGATCAGGCCGAAACGGCTGAAACGGATCAGGAATTCACGCACGACCGATGTGCCGGTGCCGATTTCACGGGCGAGTTCCAGCTCGTTGATCTGCATGCCCGGCTGGGCTTCGTCGGACATGATGCGTATCATGAAGCTGCGCTCGATGATATCGTGCAGTGAATCGGTTTCTTCCTTGGGGAAGAAATCTGACTGTGTCGGCAGGCGCAGCACGGTCTTCTGCCGCTTATTCCAGAGAATGATGCCAGCGTCACTTAGACGCATAAGGATCGCGCGCGCCGTGCTGCGGCTGACGCCGAGTTCGGCAGCGATCTCCGGCTCGCTCGGTAGCTCTGTATCGGGCTTCAGGCGCGCCGCATAGCGATTGTACGCCTCCTTGAAGAGCGTGTTTTGCCTTGCCATTTCCCCCTCGCGTATCGTCGCCGCTCTTTACCGGCGGCGCTGTCTGAACCATGATCGAATGGCAGTCAATTGCAGGAGTGTTGACGGAACCGCACCAGCCACCTTCCTCCCAGGCATGACGCGATTTGCTCGTTGACACCAAAATGTTTATTGTAGATAAAAAACAAAATCAATTGGCGGATGGACTATCGGGAGCTGACCGTCGCCAATAGAGAAGAGGAGATGGAGCGACCGGTTTGAGGTCACTCCGAAGCGGATCTGAGATCGGCGGAAATGAAATAAAGGCCATCACAAGGGAGAGGTGATGCGAAGAAGAACAATCGGCAGGACGGGCCTTGAGGTCACGGAGATCAGCTTCGGCGCCGCAGCGCTGGGCGGCCTCTATCGTGCCTGCCCTCGCGACCAGGCGATGGCGACCCTGCAGGCGGCCTGGGATAGCGGTATCCGTTATTTCGACGTCGCACCCTGGTATGGTTTCGGCCTTGGCGAACGCCGCGTCGGCGATTTCCTTCGCGACCAGCCCGAGGACAGCTATGTGCTGTCGACCAAGGTCGGTCGTCTTATGCGCCCGGTGCCGACTGACAAGGTGCCGAATTACGGCTATGTCGACCCTCTGCCCTTCGATGCCGATTATGACTATTCCTATGACGGTATCATGCGCTCGGTCGAGTTCAGCTACGCCCGTCTCGGGCTCAATCGCATCGATATTCTCTATGTTCACGACATCGGCGGCTACACCCATGGCAAGGCGCTCAATGAGCACTATCTGGCTCAGCTTCTAGGGTCTGGATTTAAGGCTCTGGAGGAGCTGAAATCATCGGGAGCGATCAAGGCCTATGGCCTCGGCGTCAACGAGGTGCCGGTCTGCCTGGATGTGATGAACGCGGCCGATATCGACTGCATCCTGCTCGCAGGCCGCTATACGTTGCTGGATCGTTCGGCGGTCGCCGAATTGCTGCCGCTTTGCGAGAAGAAGGGAACGTCGCTGATCGTGGGCGGCGTCTTCAATTCCGGCATTCTGGCGACTGGCCCTGTGCCCGGCGCGCATTTTGACTATCTGCCGGCGACGCCGGATATTTTGGCCAAGGTGGGGGCGATGGAGGAGATCGCCCGCAAACATGGCCTGCCGCTTGCTCAGCCGGCGCTTCAGTTTCCGCTGCACAGCCCTTGCGTGGCTTCGGTACTGATCGGCACGGCAAAGCCGGAAAGTCTTGTCCGCAACATGCAGCTGGTGGAGCCAAGGCTTCCCGACAGCCTCTATGCGGAGTTCGAAGGTTTGACTGTGGTCGCGCCTCCGTTGGGAGACGAGGCGGTCAGAGTCTAGCAATTCCAGGAAAAGTGCGCAGCGGTTTTCCGTCCGGAATTGCGTTGAAATAGCAGATGGAGCGGTTTTGCGATTCCTAAACCGCTCCAACAGATTGGGAGCTATCGAGCCGTCGGGAGAGACGGCTTCGAAGAGGAGGAAAGCCTGTTTTGGCGTCGGTGGCCTTCCGCCGCGCGATGCGTGATGCCGCAAGGTGTTGCGATACCGAGCCGTAAGCGTTCAGCGGCGGGTGTGCAGGAGAGAGAGCGCGTTGAGAGGAGAAGCAGATGAAAATTGCCAAGTCACTTCTGTCCCGCCGCAGCTTTACCGGCCTTGCCGGCGCTGCCATCATCGCCATGGCGATGCCAGTGCAGTCCTTCGCGGCCGACGTGACCATTCCGATCATCGTCAAGGATACGACATCCTTCTACTGGCAGATCGTGCTTGCCGGCGCCCGCCAGGCGGGCAAGGATCTCGGTGTGAAGGTGCCGGAACTCGGCGCACAGTCGGAATCCGATATCAACGGCCAGATCAGCATTCTCGAAAACGCCGTTGCCGGCAAGCCGGCGGCTGTCGTCATTTCGCCGACCGAATTCAAGGCGCTCGGCAAGCCCGTGGATGAAGCCGCCAAGTCCGTGCCGGTCGTCGGCATCGACTCGGCCGCTGATTCCAAATCCTTCGTGTCGTTCCTGACGACGGACAACACGCAAGGCGGACGCATTGCCGCCGACGGCCTAGCCGCTGCCATCAAGGGCATGACCGGCAAGGAAGAGGGTGAAATCGCCATCATCACCAGCCTGCCGGGCGTCGGTTCGCTCGACCAGCGCCGTCTGGGCTTCCTGGAAGAGGTCAAGAGCAAGTATCCGGGCCTCAAGGTCGTTGCTGATAAATATGCGGACGGTCAGGCCACGACCGGGCTCAACATCATGACCGACTTGATCACGGCCAATCCGAAGCTCGTCGGCGTCTTCGCCTCCAACCTGATCATGGCCCAGGGTGTCGGCCAGGCGATTGCCGAAAACAAGCTCGGTGACAAGATCAAGGTCATCGGCTTCGACAATGACGACAAGACCGTCGGCTTCCTGAAGTCGGGCGTTCTTGCCGGCCTCGTGGTGCAGGACCCGTATCGCATGGGTTATGACGGCATCAAGACGGCGCTCGCCGCTTCCAAGAAGGAAAAGGTCGAGGCCAATGTCGACACCGGCGCCAACCTCGTCACCAAGGCGAACATGAGCGATCCGAAGATCGATGCCCTGTTGAACCCGAAGGTCAAGTAAGGCTTGAGGCCGCGCCCGTGCGATCGGGCGCGGCCTTTTCGTCTGGCCGCCTTCTCAAGGCGGTTGCGCGGCGATGCGAGAGGGAGGAGACCTCATGACGAGCCTTGAAGAAATCAGCCATCGGCACGACGACACCGTCAAGACTGAAGCAAACCGCATTCCAGCCGGCTCGCCCATCCTCGAGCTTAAAGGTCTGCAGAAGCGCTATGGCTTCGTCGAGGCGCTGAAGCCGGCGACGGTTACGTTTCTGGCCGGCGAGATCCATGCGATCGTTGGCGAGAACGGCGCGGGTAAATCGACCCTCATCAAGCTCCTGACGGGTGTCATCACAAGAACGTCCGGCGAAATCTTCTGGTGCGGTCATCCTGTGGCGCTCGCAACGCCGAATGAGGCGATCGCTCGCGGTATCAATGCCGTGCATCAGGAAGTGGTGCTTTGCCCGCATCTGACGGTCGCGGCCAATCTTTTCCTTGGCGATGAAGTCAATCGTTTCGGCCTGATGCGCAAGAAGCAGATGGTGGCGATGGCGCAGACCGTGCTCGACGATCTCGGCTTCGGTCTGCCCGCCGGCGAGCTCCTGAGCTCACTCACGATCGGCCAGCAGCAGCTGGTCGCGACCGCGAGGGCAGCGATGCGCGGCACGCAATTTCTGATTTTCGACGAGCCGACCGCCTATCTTACCCGCCAGGAATCGGCGCAGCTGTTCAAGCTGATCCGCCGCCTGCAGGGCGAGGGCGTGACGATCGTCTATATCAGCCACCGCATGGAAGAAGTGTTCGAGCTCGCTGATCGGGTTTCCGTCTTACGCGACGGCACGCATGTCGGCACCCGCACGATCGCGGAAACCAATGAGGACGAACTGATCAAGCTGATGATCAATCGCTCCATCGAGCAGATCTACCACAAGGAAGAGATTCCGATCGGCGACACCATTCTCGAGGCGCGAGGTCTTTCCGGCCCTGGTTTCGAGAATGTTTCGCTCAGCGTTCGTGCCGGCGAGATTGTCGGTCTTTACGGGCTCATCGGTGCCGGCCGCAGCGAATTCGCGTTGGGTCTTTACGGTCGCCAACCGCTCTCCGCAGGCGAAATCTACTGGCAGGGGCGCAAGGTCGACATCCGCAACGAGCGCGATGCGATGGATCTCGGCATTGCGCTGGCGCCGGAAAGCCGCCGCGATCAGGGGCTCTGCCTCAATCTGCCGATCGGGCTCAACATCAATCTGCCCGTGTTCAAGCGGCTGAGCCGCGGCCCGGTCATCAACAATAAGGGCGAAGCGGCCAATGCCGACAAGCAGATCCGCGATCTCAGCATCAAGACGCCGAGCCGGCGGGTTCTGGTTTCCGCCATGTCCGGCGGAAATCAGCAGAAAGTGGTCATCGGCAAGTGGCTGAGCCACGGTGCCAAGCTCTTTATCTTCGATGAGCCGACCGTCGGCGTCGATGTCGGCACGAAGGCCGAGATTTATAGACTGTTTGCCAAGCTGCTGCGCGATGGCGCCGGCATCATTGTCATCTCTTCCTATCTGCCTGAGGTTTACGAGCTCGCCGATCGTCTGCACGTCTTCCGCCACGGCCAGCTGGTCGCCAGCCATGATTTCCATGCGGCAACGCATGAGGAAGTCCTGGGCGAGGCAATCGGCGTTTGAACAATAAACAAGTCTAAAGAGGGAGAACAAAAATGGCCGCGAATACGACAGAAGGCCCGACCGTTGCGCCGCGGCGCAAGATGAACATCCTCTTCAGCTTGACGCTGATCCTACTGCTGCTGGCGCTGTGGGTTGTCCTGGGCTTCTGGACCGACAAGTTCTGGACGCCGCTCAACATCACCAACCTCATGCGTCAGGGGTCGATGACGGCCATTCTCGCGCTGGGCCAGACCTTCGTCATCATCACCGCGGGTATCGACCTTTCCGTCGGCGCGATCGTCGGCTTTTGCACCGTCATTATCGCCTGGCTGCTTCAGGCCGGGTTTCCGGTCTGGGCGGCCATCCTCATCACCTTGCTATTCGGGGTTTTGATCGGCGCGTTTCACGGCTTCGGCATCGTGCGCATGGGCCTGCCGCCCTTCATCATCACGCTCGCGACACTGACGTCGCTTCGCGGCATCGGTCTCCTGATTACCAACGGCTCGACGATCAATATCGTCAATGACGATTTCACCAATTTCGCCGTTTCGGATTTCCTGGGGATACCGAGCTTGTTCTGGATGGTGATCCTGGTGGCGATCCCGGCCGTGATCTTCCTGCATCTGAGCCGTTGGGGGCGCTACCTCTTCGCTGTCGGCTCAAACCGCGAGGCTGCGCGCTTGTCCGGCGTCAACGTCAACTGGATGATCTATCTCGCCTATATCCTGTCGGGAACCTGCGCGGCCTTCGTCGGCGTTCTGCTTGCCTCGCGCATCGCCATCGGCAATGCCACGCAGGCCGATGGCTGGGAGCTGCAGGCGATCGCCTCGTCGGTGATCGGCGGAACCAGCCTGTTCGGCGCGGTCGGTACGGTCTACGGCCCGCTGATCGGAGCCTTCATCCTGGCGACCATCAACAACGGCGCCAACCTGCTGAACCTCAATTCCTTCTGGCAGCGCATCATCACTGGTGTCCTGATCATCGTCATTGTTTATTTCGATCAGCTGCGTCGTCGCCGGGCCTAGGGTCAGGACCTATTAAATTGGATTGAGATGTGATTCTCACGGTTTCCAGAAGGAGACCGTGATGAGTGATTTGTTTCTGCTGAGCGAGCGCCAGATGTCTCGGATCGAGCCGTATTTTCCCTTGGCCCATGGTGTTCCACGTGTCGATGATCGCCGTGTCATCAGCGGCATTGTCTACGTCATCAAGCATGGGCTGCAATGGAAGGATGCGCCAAAGGAGTACGGGCCGCACAAAACACTCTATAACCGCTTCATCCGTTGGAGCCGTCTTGGTGTGTTCGATCGCATTTTCGCGGCGCTTTCCGGTGAAGGGCCAAGGCCCGAGCGCATCATGATCGACG